>JBBPIM010000014.1:0-46066 GCA_038040325.1 Candidatus Mayfieldus profundus | reverse complement strand
AGTAAAACGGCTGCCACCCCCCATGAACAACGTGGTCAGGAACTACAGCTAGCCGAGCAGCTTGCCCGGATTGAGGATCCCGGCGGGGTCGAGGCGCTCCTTGGCGCCGCGCAGCGCCTCGAGCCCCAGCTCTCCCACCTCGGCCCTCATGTAGGGGGCGTGGTCGCGTCCGACCGCGTGATGGTGGGTGATCGTCCCGCCGTGGGCGACGATCGCCTCGCAGGCGGCGGTCTTTGCCAGCCGCCACTGCTCGATCTCCTCGCCGGCCCGCCGCCGGGCGAGGAAGGTGAAGTACAGCGACGCCCCGTCGGCATAGGCGTGGGAGAGATGGCAGAAAACGATCCCCGGCGTGCCTTGGCCACGCAGGGCGTCGTGAATGGCGCTGCCGACGGCATCGTGGAGCTCGTGCAGGCGCGACCAGGTGTGCGAGGTCTCGAGCGTCTCGATCAGCGCCCCGGCGTCGAGCAGGGTGTCGCGCAGGTAGGGCCCCTCGTAGCGCCCCCGCTTCCACGATCCCCCGGCCGCCTGTCCGAGGTAGGCCGCGCCCCCGGCTCGCAGCTTTCGCGCCGCCAGCGAGCGGTGGCGGCTCACCGCCTCGCCCTCCCCCTCGATTCCCACGATCATCAGACAGCCTCGGCGCCGGCCGCGCAGGCCGAGGTAGCGGTCGAACAGCTTGGCGCCGAGCCCCCCGGGTCCCGACAGCGCCAGCGAGATCCGCGTCTCCTCTTCGTCGGACAGGCGCATCACGTCGGGCAGGACGCCATCCTGGGCGAGCGCACGCGCGATCTCCGCTCCGGCCTCCCAGCTCTCCGCCATCCAGGCCTCGTAGCGCTCCGCCTCCGGCGCCGGCCGCACCCTCACCCTCACCTCGGGGATCACGCCGAGCACGCCTTCGGATCCGAGCACCAGCTCGCGCAGGGACGGCCCAGCGGCCGTGTGCGGAGTCTCCAGGGTCATCAGGTCGCCGGCCGGCGAGACCATGCGGACCTGGGTGACCATCTCGTCGAAGCGGCCGTAGCCGCAGGACGCCTGGCCGGCCGAGCGGGTGGCCGCGAAGCCTCCGATCGTGGCGTACTCGAACGACTGCGGGAAGTGCCCCAGCGTGACCCCGAGCGCGCCCAGCTTTGCCTCCGCCTCCGGACCCCTCAGACCGGCGCCGAGGCGCGCGGTCATCGAGGTGCGGTCGAGCTCCACCGTCTGCAACCTCTCCAGGTCAAGGCTGATCAATCGCGCGTGCGGGCCGCGCAGCGGCTCGACGCCGCCGACGACGCTGGTGCCGCCCCCGAACGGGACCACCGCGACTCCCTCGCGTGCGCACGCCTCAAGCACCCCGCGCAGCTGCTCGGCGCCGGCCGGCGCGACCACCGCGTCTGGCGCGTCGTCGAGCTGCCCGGAGCGAACCTTGACCAGGTCGACGTAGCCCTTGCCGGCCGCATGGCGCACCCGAGTCTCGACGTCGTCGAGGACGTTCTCCGGCCCGACCGCCTCGGCAATCGCTGCGGGAAGGGGCTGTGGCGCCGGCAGGCGCACTTCGGTGGCAGCCGCCGGCCGTCCCGCCGGCTCCAGCTCGCCCAGCTCGTTTCGCAGCAGCGAGAGGGTCGCATCGCCGAGCTTCGGCTGGCGTCCGGACTCGCCCCAGCCCCACCACTTCGTGTCCCGCCGCAGGCCTTCGGCGCTCATGTCTCGCTCTCACCGGGCTCGTGCTCGGCGGAGGTGCCGACCAGCGCCCGCTCGATCCCGTCGAGGGCGTCATCCAGGGTGCGCCTGGTGGCGCGGCGCATCATCGGCGAGCCGAGGCGCGAGAGCCCGCGCAGAGTCTGGCGGCTGGTCAGGGTCACCTTCGAGCCGCCGTCGATCGGCTGCAGGTCGATCTCGATGACCGAGCGCCGCAGGATCCGGTCGAATGGCGTGCCGGCCAGCTGCTGCTCCCAGACGAAGCGCTCCCCCTCGTGCGAGCTGATGCAGCGGTAATCGGCCCGCACGCCGCGCCCGTCGGCGGTCTCCAGAACCTTGGTCCACTGGCTGCGCTTGCCGGCATCCTTGCGATCGACGTTCTCCACCCGCACCGTGCGCGGCCACCATCGCGGCAGGTTGTAGGGGTCCGACACCAGCGACCACACCGCCGCCGGTGCGGCGTCGATCTCTCGGCGGCGCGCTATGCGGGGCAACGGCCGCGCGGCTACTCGCCGCTGAGCCTGCGCAGGTCGCGGACGAGCAGCAAGTGCTTGAGGTGGCTGACCGTGGCGGCCAGATTCTCGAGGCTCTCCTGCGCCTCCTTGCGGCGCTGCGGGTTGCGCGAGCGCAACGACGGGCCGAGCAGCGCCTCGAGCAGGTTCGCCTCGCGATCGGCCGAGGAGCGGAACACCCGCAGGTTGCGCGCCGCGACGCCGAAGCGCGAGAGCTCGTTCGCCGTGCGGACTATCTCGCGGTCGGTCTCGTCGTAGACCGGCCTTCCGTCGCGCCGCTCCGGCTCGACCACCCCGAACTCCTCCAGCTCGCGGATCAGCTCCTCGCGCGCACCGGTCTCCTCGATCAGCTCGTCGGTCGTGAGATGTGCGCTCGACGTGTTGACCAGGATCGCCCTGCGCACGGCGCCGCCCGAAGGCCGGTCGCCGCCGAAGTCCATCTCACGGCCCGCCGCCAGCTCCTGGCGGATCACCCGCAGCGGCAGGAACTCGTCGCGCTGCAGGCGCAGGATCGTACGCAGCCTCTCGACATCGGACTGGCTGTAGAGGCGGTACCCGCCCGGCGTGCGGCGGGGCGAGAGCAGCTTCTGGTCCTCCAGGTAACGGATCTTCGAGATCGAGATGTCCTCGAACTCGCCCTCGAGGATCTTGCAGACGGCGCCGATTGTGAGCGCCTTGCGAGGCCGCGACGCCGAGTCCGGCGCCCGCGCCCGATCCGCTCCTTCGCCAAGCTTTTGCTTGGAGACCGCCATCTACTTCTCCAGGTAGCTGAGCTTGTACTTGCCGACCTGGATCTCGTCTCCGTCCTCGAGGCGATGGGACTCGATCCGGCGCCGGTTCACGTAGGTGCCGTTGAGCGAGCCGAGGTCGTCAATGTAGAGCCCGTCCCGCCGCTTCACCAGCAGCGCGTGATTGCGCGACACCGTGACGTCGTCGAGGAAAACGCCGGCGTCGGGGCTGCGGCCGATGCTCACCCGGTCCTCCTCGATCGTGAAGCTCTCCCCCGCTCTTCCCCCGCCCGAGCGGATCACCAGTGCCGCGCCGGCCTTCGCCACCACCTCGTCGATGTCGACCGGCTGCATCTCGCCGGTCTCATCGACCGTGTAGGTCATCGTCGTGGGGTCGTCGCCACTCTCGGGGCGACTCAGGTAGGCACCGCACTTCTGGCAGTAGTTGGCGCCCTCCGGGTTGACAAAGCCGCACTCGGGGCAGTGGACAGCCATCGCTACCTCTGGCTCTAGGAAGTTTCCTCTTCTTCGGCAGGACTGCGGGTCTTGCCGGCGAGGATCTCCGTGAGCTGGCGGACGTCGTCGCCCGAGATCAGCGAGTCGCCGCGCTCGCGCTTCTGGCGAAGCCGGTTGACGAGCTCGGCGCGGAGGATGTCGATCTTGCCGTGCAACACGCGACGGCGATAGGAGATCTCCTGCTCCTCCTCGGTCAGCTTTTCGATCAGGTCCTTCAGCTCGCGATCGTTGAGGGAGCCGAGATCGGGAAACGTGCCCTCCATTGCTGCCGAGTATATGCGCCAGCGGCCAAGGTTCAACTAAAGATTGAAGGTTCCGTCGATATGGGCGGCGACTTGCGTCGCCCCAACGACGCCCGCCGGCTCAGCGCGGCGCCGGCTCGTGGGGCGCCTGCAGGCCGATTCGCACGTACAGCAGCGTCGCCAGCCACGAGATCGCCAGTCCGCCGATCAACATCGCGTCCCAGACCCAGCTCTGCGAGATCATCGCGAAGAAGATCGCGGCCATGATCGGCCACACAGCCACGCGCCCGAGCCAATTGACCTCCAGCTCGACGCCGCGCCGCACGGCGATCTGGGCGAGGGCGAGGGTGACCAGCTCGCGCGCCGCCAGCACGGCGAGCGCCCAGCGCGGCAGCAGGTGGAAATGCCAGCAGACCGCGGTGCCGGCGAGGATCGTGAGTCGGTCGACGACCGGGTCCAGCAGCGCCCCCATACGGCTGTACTGCCCGGTCGCCCTTGCCAGGAAGCCGTCCACGTAGTCGCCCACGGCGATCAGCCAGAAGATCGCGGCTGCGGCGGCGCTGCGACCTTCGTCGGACTCGAACGCGATGTAGAGGAAGACCGGGATCGCGGCCAGGCGCAGGTAGCCGACCAGGTTGGGGATCGTGAACGGGCGCAGCGGCTCGCCGGCCCGGCTCGGCAGCGGGCGCGGGCCGGTCCGGTCCAGCCCAAACAGCTTGCGTACCCGGCCGCGTCCGAAGGGTGCCCCGGGTTCGCCCTGCTCAGGCATCGCGCCGCCTAGCCCAGCTGCTCGAGGATCGCCAGCGCTCGGGTCGCCGCCTCGTCCACCGGAAGCTTCGACTCCTCGCCGTTGGCCCGCGCCTGCGCCTCGATCACACCCTCGGCCAAGCCCCGGCGCCCGGCCACCAGGCGCAGCGGGCAGCCGAGCAGCTCGGCGTCGGTCAGCTTCTCGCCGGGCCCCGCGTCGCGATCGTCGTAGACCACTTCGGCGCCGGCCTCCCGAAGCTGCGCGTAGATGCGGTCGGCGGCCTCGCGCTCGTCCTCGTCGGCCTTGGCAAGCGACACGAGGTGGATCTGCCAGGGCGCGATGGCGGGCGGCCAGACGATCCCCTTCTCATCGGCGCCCTGCTCGATCGCGGCGGCGATCACTCGCGCCGGCCCGATCCCGTAGCTGCCCATCACGATCGGGTGCTCGGCGCCCTGCTCGTCGAGGTAGGTGGCCCCCAGCGGCTCGGAGTAGCGGGTCCCCAGCTTGAAGGTCCCCGCCACCTCGATCGCCCGCTCGATCTCGATCGGATGCCCTCCGGGGGCGAGGTCGCCGGCTTCGACCGAGCGGATGTCCATCTCCTCGAAGCCAAAGTCGCGGCCTGGGGCGACGCCTGTCAGATGGGCATCGGCCCGGTTTTCGCCGCAGACATAGCCCTCGCCCTGGATCGCGGCGTCCTTGATCACCGGCAGCTCGGTGCCGACCGGGCCCACGAAGCCCGCCGGGCCCAGCTCGGAAGAGATCTCCTCGGGGTGGGCGGGCCGGAAGTCGGCGCCCAGGCCACTGCGCAGCTTCAGCTCGTTGAGGCGATGGTCCCCGCGGACCAGCGCCAGCACCATGCCGCGGCCCTCGACCACCACGGGCATCGCCTTCAGCAGTGCGCCGGGCGGCACACCGAGCGCGCCGGACACGTCCTCCACGGTCGTCAGGCCCGGGGTGTCGACCTCCTGCGGCTGGTCCGACGCCGGTGGAAGCTCCACCGGCTGCGCGTCGGCCACCGCCACGTCGACGTCGGCCGCATAGCCGGGCGCGAGCGCCACCTCGTTCTCCCCCGCCGCGCAGGGCGCCATGTAGTCGTGGGCGCCCAGCCCCCCCATCATCCCCACGTCGGACTCGACCCGGTGCCAGCGCAGCCCGCAGCGGTCGAAGATCCGGTCGTAGGCCTCGATGTGCTTGGCGTAGCTGCGCTCCAACCCCTCGATGTCGCGGTCGAAGCTGTAGGAGTCCTTCATCAGGAACTCGCGCGTGCGCAGGACTCCGGCCCTTGGGCGGGGCTCGTCGCGCTCCTTGGTCTGCAGGTGATAGAGGATCAGCGGAAGCTCTCGGTAGGAGCGCACCTCTCGAGCGACGTGGTACGTGAGGTTCTCCTCGTGGGTCATCGCGAGGACCAGCTCCGAGCCCTTGCGGTCCTCCAGCTTCAGTAGCTCTTCGATCTCGTAACGCCCGGTCCGCTTCCAGATCTCGGCCGGTTGAAGGACCGGCATCAGCATCTCCTGAGCTCCGATCGCGTCCAGCTCCTCGCGGATGATGCGTTCGACTTTCCGGTGCGAGCGCCAGCCGGCGGGCAGGAAGGTCCAGAGCCCGGCGGCGAGCTGGCGGATCAGGCCCGCACGCACCATCAGCTTGTGCGATGTTGCCTCGGCGTCGGCCGGAGGCTCCTTAACGGTCGGCCAGAACAGTTCCGAGACCCGGGTCATGGCGTCGTACCGTAACTGCCCGGGACGGTTACGCCGCCGCCGCCGGTGCGTGCTACACATCTCCGGCGACCCGGGCCGGATCGGCCGCCGCAAGGCCGAATCTCAATGGTCGGGCGAGGGTTCTAGCTGTGATGAGCGCAGACTCGCGACAAACAAGGCCGCCGGCCCGGTGGAGGCGTCCCGCAGCAGCCCTTGCTGTCGCACTCGCCTGCGCCGGGCCTGCCGCGGCGCCCGCAGCGGCCTCCCCGGAGCAGAACACGATCTTCGACGCCACCTCCTCGCTGCTCGACGGACAGGGCGCGACGCACCGCACCGACGTGCTCGACAGGCTGGAGGCGCTGGGCGTGGACACTCTTCGGGCGCAGATTCGCTGGCGCCTGTTCGTTCCCGATCCCAACAGCGGAGTGAAGCCGAGGGACTTCGACGCCGACGATCCAGGCGACTATCCGAATGACGCCTTCAAGGCGCTCGACGACATCGTGCGCGAGGCGGAAGAGCGCGGCATCTCGGTGCTGCTCACCCCCACCAGCCCGATCCCGGACTGGGCGGGCTCGACGGGCAACAGCGCGACCTTCGGGCCCGAGCCCGACGAGTACGGGGACTTCGTCACCGCGCTCGGGCGCCGCTACAGCGGAACCTGCGTGCCCCCCGACTGCCCGCCCGCCGGCCTCGGCCCGGATCCCCTGCCCCGCGTCGACCAGTGGGCGGTGTGGAACGAGCCCAACCTGCGCACTTTCCTGCGCCCGCAGCGGCTGGCCGACGGCAGGACCGTCTCGGGCAACGTCTACCGTCGCCTCTGGTTCGCGGCGCAGCGGGCGCTGAAGGTCTCCGGCCACGCGGGGGACGAGGTTCTGATCGGTGAGACCGCGCCCAGCCGCGGCAGCAGCTCGACCGCGCCGCTGAAGTTCCAGCGCCAGCTCTTCTGCCTGTCCCTCAAGTACCTCCCGGTGCGCGAATGCGAGCCGATTGTCGCCGACGGCTGGTCGCACCATCCCTACAACCCGCACGTCCCGCCCTGGCGCCCGCCGGACGAAAAGCACCGCGGCATCCTCTCGATCGGGTCGATGGGCCGTCTGACCAATTCCCTGCGGCGGGTCTGGCAGGCGGGGGCGACGGAGGACCGCCTGCCTGTCTACATCACCGAATACGGAATCGAGAGCCTTCCCGAGGACCGGTACGGCGTCAGCCTGCAACGGCAAGCGGAGTTCCTGGGGGCCGCTGAGTACCTGCTCTACCGCAACCCGCAAGTCCTCGCCTTCGCGCAGTATCTGCTCGACGACGACGAAAAGCCGGAGAGCGAGCTCAGCTTCCAGACCGGCCTGCGGTTCCACAACGGCACGCCGAAGCCCTCATACCAGGCCTTCCCGGTCACGCTCGTCGTGCGTCGCCTCGGCAACAGCGGCAGCGCCGAGGTCTGGGGCCACGTGAGGCCCGGCGTCGGCTTCCGGGAGGTGTCGATCCGGGTCAGGGACGGCGAGGACGAGCCAAGTCGCGCGCTGCGCACGGTCGAGACCGATATCGACGGCTACTTCAGCTTCCTGACGAGCTTCCGCAGGGGCCGCGAGTGGCGCGCCACGACGTCTCTTCCGGACGGTCGCCTCCTGAAGGGCCCATTTGTGCGCTCTTATCGCTTCGATTGAGCCCTAACGACGCCAAGGGCGGCCGAGTTTGCTAGAAAGCCCCGTTCACCGGGGGGGCACGGATCGCCTTCCCGGGCGAGGCAGGGGCCGAAACTTCTCGACGACCGACAGGTTCTTCTTGCAATGCGCACAACTGTGTGGCAACGAACTCGGACGGCCCCCGCGGGGCGGCTCCCCCTGCTCGCACTCGCCACATGCGCGGCGGTCGGGGCCTCGCTGGTGGCTGCTGAGATAGCGCCGGCATCCTCCGGCCAGACAACGATCTTCGACCTCGGCGGTGCCGCACTCGACGCCTCTCCCGCCAAGCGGACCCAGTTCCTCGACGAGGCCAAGGAGCTCGGCACCGACACCGTCCGTGTGCTGATCTCCTGGCGGAACATCGCTCCCAGCCCCGGCTCCTCCGACAAGCCTTCCTTCGACGCCACCGACCCGGCCGCCTATCCGGGCGCCAACTGGGGCGCCCTCGACGAGATCGTGCGCGGGACCACCCAGCGTGGAATGACCCTCCTGCTCACCCCCACCAGCCCGATCCCCGACTGGGCCAGCGCCTCGGGGGAGAGCATGTTCGCCAATCCCGACGCGGACGAGTTCGGCAAGTTCGTCCAGGCACTGGGGACCCGCTACAGCGGCACCTTCTCGCCTCCCCCGGGCTCACCGGTCGACCCCCCTGTCCCGCTCCTGCCGCGGATCTCAGCCTGGTCGGTCTACAACGAGGCGAACCTGACCCTCTTCCTACGGCCCCAGTTCAAGGGGGGCAAATCGGTCGCCGGGAAGCTCTACCGCAGCCTCTTCCTGGCCGCCCAGCGGGCCCTGCAGAACACCGGCCACGGCAACGACGACATCCTGATCGGCGAGACCTCCCCCGGCCCGGGCCGCAAGGGCACCGATCCGGTCACGTTCGTCCGCGGCGTGTTCTGCCTCAACCGCAACTTCCAGCGAAAGGGCAACTGCGAGCCAATCAATGCCACTGGGTGGGCGCAGCATCCCTACGACCCCTTCAATCCCCCCTACGAGCGCACCGAGGGGCTGATCAACATCGCCTCGATCGGCCAGCTGATCCGCGCGCTGAACAGGGCAGCGGCCAGCGGCGCGGCCACCCGCAGGCTGCCGATATTCGTCACCGAGTACGGCATCGAGAGCGTGCCCGACCGCAAGTATGGCGTCAGCCAGCTGCGCCAGGCGGAGTACATCGGGATCAGCGAATACCTGATGTACCGCAATCCCCGCATCTACAGCTTCGGCCAGTACCTGATGCAGGACGACAAGGGCGCAGACCAGACGAACTTCCAGACCGGGCTGCGCTTCGCCTCGGGCGCCGCCAAGGTGGCCTACAAGGCTTTCCCGATCACGCTGGTGGCCCAGCGCCGCAGCGAGCGCGACCGCACGGTCACGATCTGGGGCCACGTTCGTCCCGCGAACGGGTCGGTCAAGGTGACGGTGGACTTCAAGCCGGGCGGCAAGAAAACCGTCCAGACGAACGGCAACGGCTACTTTCGATTCAACACCCCGTTCCGCCAGGCGCGCAAGTACAGCGCTTCGGCGGAGCTTCCGGACGGGCGCAACCTTCAGGGTCCGGCGCAGCGCGTATACGTCTTCAAGTGAGATGCGCAGTTCCTGGCTTCTAGCCGCGCTGCTTGGCATCGCCGCGGTCGCGCTTGCCGGCATTGCGCTCGCACGCGACAGCGGGACCTCGCTGGCCGCGGACAACGAAGGCCCCCCCGGGTTCCGCGATGTGACGCCGGAGCGCAAGCCGGTGATCTTTGATATCGGCGGCCTCGTCTTCGACGCAGAGGCCCGCGTTGACGCAATGGTCGAGGCCCGCGGTCTGGGGGCGGAGGCGTTGCGGGTGCTGGTGCCCTGGGGCATGGTCGCTCCGGAGGAGCGGCCGCAGAACTTCCGTCCAGCCAACCCTGCCGACCCGAACTACGACTGGACGGTCTACGACCCGGTCCTGGAGGAGGCCCGCCGGCACGATCTGAAGATCCTGCTCAGCCCAAGCGGCCCGGCCCCCGAATGGGCGTCCGAGCCGGGCAGCGAGGGCATCGCAAATCCCGACCCGAAGGAGTTCGGGGCGTTCGTCACGGCGCTGGCAAAGCGCTACGGCGGCGAGTACGACCCCGACGGGCCGGGTGGCTCCGACCGCACGCTGCCCAAGGTGGCGATATGGGCGGTCTGGAACGAGCCCAACCTCTCGATCTTCCTGCAGCCGCAGTACAAGGACGGGCGGCCCTACTCGCCGATCCTCTATCGCGAGCTCTACCTGGCGGCGCAGCGCTCGATCGAGGCCGAGCAGCCGGACACGCCGATCCTGTTCGGGGAGACCGCCCCGACGGGAAGCACCGACTCGGTGAACCCGATTCCCTTCGCGCGCGAAGCGCTCTGTCTCGACGCCACGTTCAGCGAGCGGCCCAACTGTCCCGGGGCCGACGAGAGCATCGACGCCGTGGGCTGGTCGGCCCATCCCTACTCGCTCAGCGGGCAGGAGCCGTTCGAACCCGTCCCCGACCCGGGGTACGTGACGATGAGCTCGCTGGGGACGCTGGAGAACACCCTCGACCAGGCGGCGACGGCCGGGGCGATCGAGCCCGAGCTGCCGATCTACATCACCGAGTTCGGCGTCCAGAGCCTCCCCGACCCCAACGCGGGGGTAACCCTCGGTCACCAGGCCGAATTCATCGCGATCGCCGAGCAGATCGCCTACACGGACCCGCGGATCAAGACGTTCGCGCAGTACCTGCTGCGCGACGACAGTCCGGACACCGTGGCAGGCACCGAGTTCGGCGGCTTCGAGTCGGGACTGCGGTTCTACGACGGCCGCGCCAAGCCGGCCTACGACGCCTTCTTGCTGCCGCTCGCGGTGCAGCGCCTCGGCGAACGGGTGTCGCTGTGGGGCATCACCCAGCCCTACACGGGGTCCTCCGGGGTGACGATTCGCTACAAGGATCCCGGCGAGCCGGCCCGGAAGCTGCGCGAGGTGGCGACCAACCAGGGCGGTGTGTACTCGTTCACCTCGGAGTACCGGGACGGGCGTCTCTGGCTGGCCGTCTGGAAGGCGCCGAGCAACGGCAAGACCTACCGCAGCCCCTGGATCCGCTCCTACCAGTTCGCCCAGCCCCCCACGGGCTAGCCGGCAGGCCGGCTAGGGTCGCTGCAGAAGTACCGCGGTGCGCTCGTCCGGGAGGCTGAACAGCGAGCGCCGGTCGAAGCCGAGCGAGCGCAGTGCCCGGGCCAGGTTCGCTTGGTTGGCAGGCGGATAGAACGGCATCCCGGGTGGATCCACCAGCAGCACGGCGTTGGGTGCGGGGCTCATCTGGGCAAGGACCGCGCGGTAGACGCCGGGCGGCTGCAGCCCGAGCAGAGTATCCACGGTGAGCTGGGTTCCCAGCTCGCGGCGCGCCGCCAGCTCGAACACGTATGGGTTCACCAGCGGCTCGTCCACGCTGATCACGAACCGCGGCTGGCGGCGCGCACGCCGCGAGGCCGTTGCGACATCTGCGACCACCCTTCCGTAGAAGGGCAGCCATTCCTTCTCGCGCTGCGCGGGCGGCTCGGTTGGCGTTGCCGGAGGCGCCGGTTCGCCCACAAGTGCCAAGGCGTAGGACTCGGCACCGCGGACGTAACCCTGAATCCAGCCCTCGCCGTTGGTGACGGTGAGTGTCCTGATCTTGGGGGGGTTGACTGTGCGGAATTCTCCGAGCGACTCCGAGGCCCCGAGCTTCATCGCGAAGTTGAAGGCTCCGACCGCCGCGAAGGCGACGGCCAGGGCGATGGCCGTTCGGCGCCAGGGGAGCCGGGCGAGGGCGAACACCGCGAGGACGACCGCCAGGGGGATCATCGGGACTGCGAACCCGACCCCCTGGTTGCGCGACGAGGTGAGAGCCACGTATCCCTCGACGAAGAGGATGAGGACGATGAACGCGTCGCCCGCGAGCAGCTCGCGGATCGGGGCCCGGCGTTCCACGCGGCGCCTCAGCCACAGGCCGAGGACCAGCGCCACCGCGCCGAGGACCAGCGAGACCGCGAGCAGCAGGGCGAGCGGGAGGTAAAGGAGTCCGACGGCCGCCTCGGTCGCCTCCTGCCCCCAGTAGCCAAACGAGAGCGGGCTACGGTCGGCGCCGAAGGCGGTGCTCTCGGCGCCGTAGCCGAAGCCGGTGAGATAGTCGAACACGGTCCCACCGCTGGCGCTGTACCAGGGAAGCGAGACCAGCATCATCGCCACGGCTCCCAGCCCGAGGTTGCCCGCCCGCTGCCGCCGCTCCTCGCCTCGCGCGTAGAGCAGCCAGGCGGCGGCCGCGAGCTGCCCCGGGATGAACGCGAGGGTCATCGTGCGCGAGAGCAGCGTCAACCCCAGCAGGACCCCCCAGGCGAGCGACCAGCCGCGCCGCGCCAGCCCCTCCGAGGCGAGCAGGGCGTAGGTTGCGGCGGCCAGCAGCGCCGCGCTGGGGACGACGAACTGGTAGGCGCGCGAGAAGTCGATCACCCCCGGCACCGTGATCACCACCAGCGCCGCCAGGGCGGCGAGGGGAGCGGAGACCAATCGGCGGGCGATCCCGAAGGTCGCGAGGCCGAGCACGACGAGGAACGCGAGCTGGGTCCAGAACGCGTTGTTGAGGTCCTCCCCGAGGACCGTGAAGACGGGCACCGAGGTGACCGGAAGCAGGGGACCGAAGTCCGTCTCGTCCCGGAAGTCGGTCCAGAGGTCGCTGACGTCACCCCGCGAGAGGTCCTCGTTCAGGGTCAGCGAGAAGCTGATGTAGCGGCTCTCGTCGATGTCGAGCGGGAAGTCGGTGCGGAACCGCTCCACCCACCAGACGTTCGATACCACCGCGACCAACAGCAGCGCGCACACCGCGAGCAGAGCGCGGCGATCGGCGATGGCCCCGCCTTCAGCTCTCGACGAAACCCCCAAAGGGTGGGCATCCTAGCGGGCGCTGGGCGCAGCCGAACCGCTAGGCGCGGGTGAAACGGCGCCCGCTGGTGGGCGATGCCTCTTCGGATAGGAGCACCCGGTCCGATTCGCCCTGCTCCGCCGCCTCGTGCTCCATCTGGGCGATCCGCTCGGGGGTCAGCTCGTCCGCGTTCTCCTCCTCGATCTTGGCCAGCCAGTCGGCCCCTTCCCTGGCCTTCCCCTCGTCGACATGGACCCCGCCCCGGTCCAGGGACTTGTCGATTTCCTCGAAGAGCGTGTCGACAAGCTGCTCCTGCGGCACCTTCCGCAGTGGCTTGCCGTGGGCGAAGATCAGGCCCTCGTTCTTGGCGCCGGTGATCCCGAAGTCCGCATGCGATGCCTCGCCGATGCCGTTCACGGCGCAGCCCAGCACCGCCACCTCGATCGGCTCCTCGTAGGCCTCGAGGCGGCGCTCGATCTCGGCCACCACGGTGTCCATGTCGAACTGCAGCCGCCCGCAGGTCGGGCAGGCGATCAGCACCGGCCCGCGCTCTCGCAGGTGCAGCGCCTTGAGGATCTCCCAGGCGACCTTGACCTCCTCCTCGGCGTGGAATGTGGAGAGGCTGATGCGGATCGTGTCCCCCACCCCGTCGGCCAGCAGGGTCCCGAGGCCGACCGCCGACTTCAGCGAGCCCGACCACTTGGTGCCGGCCTCGGTGATCCCGAGGTGCAGCGGGTATTCGATCCGCTCCGCCAGCAGGCGGTTGGCGGCGATCGTGTTGGGCACGTTGGTGGACTTGATGGAGACCTTGAAGTTCTCGAAGTCGAGCCCCTCCATCAGCTCGACGAATTCCACCGCAGCGGTGACCAGCGCCTCGACCGGTTCGTCACGCTCCAGCTCGTGCAGGTGCTTGGGCAGCGAGCCGGAGTTGACGCCGATCCGCATCGGCACGTTGGCCGCCGTGGCCTTGGCGGCGACCTCGGCAACCTTCTCTGGCCCGCCGATGTTGCCGGGGTTCAGGCGGATGCAGTCGGCGCCGGCGTCGATCGCCTTAAGGGCCAGGGTGTGGTTGAAGTGGATGTCGGCGATCACCGGGATCGGCGACTGCTTGACCACGGTCTTCAGCGCCTCGACGTCGTCGTCGCGGGGCACCGCGACGCGGACAAGGTCGGCACCGGCGTCGGCGACCTTGTGGATCTGCTCCATCGTCGCCTCGAGGTTGGCGGTCTCGGTCTTGGTCATCGTCTGCACGGCGACCGGCGCACCCCCGCCGATCGGCACGTCGCGCACGAATATCTGGCGCTTTGAGGCCATGGGCAGAGGGTACCTGTGGGGCCTTGTGAACCTTCGTGCGCTGCGATACGAATACAGGGATAGGGAGATGGGTTGCAGGCTCAAATCAGGGCTTCTGACGACGGTCGCGTGCCTGGCGTTCGGCCTTTTGGCCATAACTGCGCAGGCGAGTTTTCACATCATGCAGATCCGCGAGGTCCAGCCGGGGCCGACGGGCGACACGAACCTCGCCTTCGTGGAGCTGCAGATGTGGTCATCGGGACAAAACCTGGTTGCTGGAAAACAGATAGTTGCCTATGACAACTCCGGCAACGTTAAGTCGACGTTCACTTTCCCCGGCAATGCTGCCAATGCCCAGAATCAGCGGACGATCCTGGTCGGTGGCACCAGCGTCGGTGGCGCCGATTTCACGACCGCCGGTTTCAACGGCACCAGCATTTCTCTGGCCGGTGGCGCCGTGTGCTTTGTCAACCCGTCCGCCCCTGGCACGGCAATCGACTGCGCATCGTGGAACGGCTTCAGCGGCGCGGCGATGTTGCCGACGCCGGGCCCGGGTGCGCCGGTGCAGGGCGTTACGGATGGGAAGTCGTTGACGCGCACGATCGCCCGAGGCTGCCCGACGCTGCTGGACGGAGCCGACGACACAAACGACTCGGCGACCGATTTCAGCGTCACCGACCCCAGCCCACGCAACAACGCCGCTACTCCCACGGAGACGCCCTGTGGGGGCAGCAGCAACGACAACAACGCCCCCAACACCAAGATCAAGAAGCGCCCGCCCAACCGCACCACTGACCACACACCCACCTTCAAGTTCAAGTCCACAGAGGCAGGCTCGACCTTCAAGTGCAAGGTGGACGGCAAGAAGTTCAAGAAGTGCAGGTCGCCGAAGACGCTGAAGAGCCTCGACCCCGGCGCGCACACCTTCAAGGTCAAGGCGACCGACAAGGCCGGCAACACCGACAAGAGCCCGGCCAAGGACACCTTCAAGGTCCTCGAGAACTAGGCGCAACCAGCGCGCGTCGCGCGTCGTGCTCAAAGGCCCAGGCCCCGTACCCCGGGCTCATCCCAGCCCAGGTGGTGGCCCAGCTCGTGGCGCACGGTGCGCTCGACCTGCGCCCGGAGCAGCTCGGGATCGTGGCCGAAGTCGCGCTCCAGCGTGTCCTGGTAGATGACGATGCGGTCTGGGTAGATGTCGCGGGCAACGGTGCCGCCGATGTAGTGGCCGTAGGCATGGTGCTCGTGACCGCGACTGGAGACGACCACCGGCGTGCGCTCGAGCAGCTTGCGGAACTGCTCCGGCAGGTCGTCCAGGGCCTGCATCACCAGCTCGTCGAACTCGCTCGGCGGCTGGTCAGGAGGCGGCAGCGAGGCGAGCGCCTCGCTGCGGTCGACGAGCCGCCGGAACTCGGGCTCGGGCATCTCGTTGCCGATCAGCGCCACAGTCGCCCAGGCAGTGACGATCACGATCGCGACGGCACCGACCAGCAGCCCCAGCAGGTCATCCAGTCCTGCGAGCGACGGCGGGTTGAGGAACAGCAGGACGAGCCCGGTGATGAAGGCGCTGATCGCCGCAGCTCGCAGCGGGGGGCCGAGGATCTTCCTCATGCGATGGAGGTTAGAGCGGCCGGATATCGAGCTCGCCCGATCTCAAGATTGGCTCAGCGGGGGTCTGCGACATGGTGAGAGCGTCCTGCGGCCAGGCCGCGCTACGCGCTCCGCTGCCACAACATCATCGGAACTCGGCCAATCGGTGATGAGTTGTAGGAGTTCTGCCGGTCTCTGGTAAGACCCCTGCACGGCGACAACGGAGGGAAACGCGATGACGGAGCACAAGGTAGGAACGCGCGAGGAGTGGCTTGCCGCCCGCAAGGAGCTGCTGGAGGGCGAGAAGGAGCTGACCCGCCGCAGCGATGAACTGGCGCGCCAGCGGCGCGAGCTGCCGTGGGTGCGGGTCGAAAAGGAATACACCTTCGAAACCGACGACGGAATGAAGACGCTGGCGGAGCTTTTCGATGGGCGCTCGCAGCTACTCGTCTACCACTTCATGTTCGGCCCGGAGTACGCGGCGGGCTGCCCTACCTGCTCGGCCGGGGCGGACACATTCGACGGCGCTGTTCCGCACCTGAAGGCGCGCGACGTGACCTTCCTCTGCGCCTCACGCGCGCCGCTCGAGAGGCTGCAGGCCTACAAGCGGCGTATGGGCTGGACGTTCCCCTGGGTCTCGACGCTGGGAACCGACTTCAACTTCGACTTCGACGTCTCGCACACGGAGGAGCAGCTGGCGCCGTTCCTGAAAGGCGACGTCCCGCCCGTTGTGGCCCAGCTGGCGACCGCGTGCAAAACAGACCTGGCGGGATACCTGGCGGAGGGGCCAGGACTGAGCGCCTTCGTGCTCTCCGACAGTGTCGTCTACCACACGTACTCGACCTACGCCCGGGGCCTTGAGATCATGCTGGGCTTCTACCCACTGCTCGACCGCGTGCCGAGGGGACGGAACGAGGGCGACTCCCAGGAGTTCTGGATCCGTCGCCACGACGAGTACGAGGCCGCGCGCGCCGGGGGCGCCGGGTAACGCCCGAGGATCCGCCCAACCGCGAAGGGCGATCGGATCGCGCTGCGTCGGCGCCCGCCCGCTTCTGCTTGGGCGTGTGAGCGCTCGATCAAGCCGTTCTCGCTCTCGCGCTAAGCGGCATAGATCTGAGGCTTGAGCCGACGCCTCGGACGCAATCGCTTCGATCATGAAGCGACAGCCGGCGCGGAGTGCTCCCTGCAATCTTCGAGACCACTCCATAGGTTGTCCCGCCATCCGCTCGCTCCCCGGTTGGTGAGGTGTGCTCATTTCTCTTTCGGCGCTTGGACATTTTGTTCGGGTCGCTGCCCGCGCTGCCGACAAGCCACTGGCTGTTGCTCGGGACGATGAGCCACAGCACCGTCACCCAGTCGTAGATGCCGCCACGAACGAACCCGACCGGCCCGCTAGGCCTCCGCCGCCTCGGCGGCCAGCTCCTCGCGCCCCGCCCAGGCCTCGAGGATCCAGCCGAGGTGAAACGACCGCATCGAGCGGTCCACCTCGAGCTCGTCGGGCGAGGCGGGTCGCGGGCCGGATCGCAGATAGGTGGCGGCGGCGGTGCGGGCGCGGCGGGCGCGCTGGCTCCGCCGGCGGATCGACCGGTAGATCATCCGGGCATCCGGGTCGAGCATCTGCACGCCCAGCTCGTTGCCGCCGAAGCTCCAAGCCATCCCGCGCACCGCAGCGGCGCGGTAGCGGGGGTCCCCCGTCGTCTGGCTGAGCCCGTGCATGCCAATCATCGCCAGCGAGTCCTGGTGGACCGAGTAGACGTCGTAGGGGTCGACCACCACCCCGCGCACGGGATCGCAGCTCCAGGGCCATGCGCCGTTCGGCATCTGCAGCTCCAGCAGCCGGTCGCCGAGCGTGCGCGCCGCTTCGGCGGCGTCGCCGTCGTCCATCACGCGAGCCAGCTGCGAGAGCGCCAGCAGGGTGTGGATCTGGTCGTCGAAGTGAGCCAGGCGACGCCGCGGTCCGCGCGCGACGTGGGTCACCAGGCCGCTGCGGGCCCGGCGCTTGTCGAGCAGCTGGCCCCGGGCCGACTCCAGCACCGCGCCGCCCTCCCCCAGCTCACCGCGAACGCCGGCCTCGACCAGTCCCATCAGGATCCATGCGACCCCGATGCTGGCCACGGCGTCGAGCCGCTCGGAGCGCGGGAGCTTGCGCTTCAGCGCGCTCACCAGCTCCGCGGCCGCCCGGCCGTCCGCCCGCGATTCCGCCCACAGCGCCAGCCCGAGATCCCCTGGCGAGAGCTCCTTGGAACCGATCTCGTCGAGGACCTTCGAGCGCAGAGCCCCGAGGTGAAACCCGTGATCCAGCCCGTGCTCCTCGGCGCGCAGCAGCCCGATCAGGACGACCAGCGTGTAGCGCAGGGAGCGACCCCGTGGCCGCGGCTCACCGGCGACGACCTCCTCGCAGAAGACGCCGTCCGCAAGCTGCAGCGAGGGCAGCCGCTCGAGCGCAAACCCTTCCAGTTCCCGCACGTGGTCGATCATTCGCGCATCGTAGATATTCACCCCGGCGGGCGAACATCGGCTCGAGCGGCGGTGCTAGGAAATCTCGACGCCCGGTGGCGGGACCGACTCGCCTTGCGCGTCCACGCACACGAAAACCCGTGCTCAGGAGGAGTAGAGCGCCTCTATCTCCTGCTCGTATTTCTCGTCGATCGGCTTGCGCTTCAGTTTCATGGTCGGAGTCAGCTCGTCGCCCCCCGGCTCCCAGTCGGCCGGCAGGATCTTGAATTTCTTTACCTGCTCGACCCGGGCCATCTTCGAATTGGCCTCGTCGACCCCCTCCTGCACCGCTGCGATCACCTGCTCCTCCGTCGCCAGCTCCGCCGGGGACTTGCCCCCCAATCCGTTCTTCTTCGCCCAGGCCGGTGCGTAGTCGGGGTCGAGGACGATCAGGGCCACGTTGTAGGAGCGGCGGTCGCCGATCGCAACGCACTGCCCGATCATCGGGCTCGCGGCTTTCAGCTTCGACTCGATGTTGGCCGGCGACATGTTCTTGCCGGCCGCGTTGATGATCAGCTCCTTCTTGCGGTCGACGATCTTCAGGTAGCCATCGGAGTCGAGCTCGCCGATGTCGCCGGTCACCAGCCAGCCCTGGTCGTCGATCGTCTCCGCCGTCACCTCGGGCATGTTGCGATAGCCGGGCATTACCGAGTCCCCCTTGACCAGCACCTCGCCGTCCTCGGCGAGCTTGATCTCGATGCCGGGAATCGGCGGGCCGACCGTCCCCAGCTTGACCGCGTCGGGCGGATTGCAGGTCGCGACGCCGCAGGTCTCCGACATCCCCCACAGCTCGCCGATCGGGATGCCGATCGCGTGGAAGAACTCGAGCACCTCGAGTGGGGTCGGGGCGGCGCCGACGTTGACCGCCACCACCTCGTCCAAGCCCAGGGCGGCGCGCATCTGCGCGAACACGTTCTGGTCGGCCTTGGCGGCGGCCTCTGCGAGACCTGGCGAGACCTCCTCCCCGGCCTGCTCCGCCCGCAGCTTGGCCAGGGAGATCTCGAGCGCTTTCTTGGTTGGCTCGCGCTGTTCGTCGGGGAGCTCGGCGATCTGCGACTCGATCCCCGCCTTCAGCTTCTCCCAGATCCGCGGCACTGCGAAGAACCAGGTCGGACGCACCTTGGGCAGGAAATCGATGACCTTGCGAGGGTCCGGGCAGATCTCGATCCGCAGGCCGCGGATCACCGGCAGGTAGTAGTGGGCGCCGCGCTCGGCGATGTGGGCGGCGGGCAGCCAGGAGATCAGCTTGCCGCCCCGCTCCGGGAAGGGGACGATGTCCTCGACCGACGAGGTGAGGCTCATCAGGTTGCGATGAGTGAGCTGCACTCCCTTGGGTGGGCCCGTGGTGCCGGAGGTGTAGATCAGGGTGAGAAGGTCGTCCAGCCCGATCTCGGATGCGGTCGAGGCAGCGTCGAAGTCAGGGTCCGCCGACTCGATCTCCTCCAGGGTCGCGGTGCCGCCCTCGCCGTCGATCACGATCAGGTGCTCGAGGTCGGGAAGCTCCTTGCGCGCTTCGTTGAACTGCTCGAGGAACATCGTCTCGATGATCGCCACCTTGGAGCTCGCGTCGCCGACCACGTAGGAGATCTGTTCCGGCGAGGAGGTCTGGTAGATCGAGAACGGCACGCCGCCCAGCGCAACGGCGGCCATGTCGCAGGCGATGAACTCGGGCCGGTTGTTGAGCAACAGCGCGACCGTGTCGCCCTTGCCGACTCCGAGGCCGGCGAGCCCGCCGGCAATCGCGTCGACTCGGCCCCTCAACTCGTTCCAGGTCGTCTCCTCGCCGTCGGCGGTGCGGATCGCGACGTCGTCGTCGAGCCGGTCGACCGTGGCGACGAACGCCTCGTAGAGGTTCTTGGCGGGGGGCTCTCTCCCCGGGCCGCCGCTGGCAAAACGCTCGGCAGTGGTGATCTCCATCCGGGCACAGCCTAGCGTGGGGAATTCGCAAGAAACCGCCCCCGGAAGCGGGAGCTGAGGAGGCGGCGAAGTTGCGCCTCAGCGCACGTTGAAGCCCTCTCCGGTGAGGCGGTTGATGTCGTTGGTGAGGCCGATCACGGCGAGCATGATCACCAGCAGGAATCCGACGGCGCTGGCCCTCTCCATGACGCTGAACGGCACCGGTCTCCCGCGTACCTTCTCGACCAGGCTCCAGAAGATGTGGCCCCCGTCGAGCGGCAGGAAGGGGAACAGGTTGAGCAGACCCAGCGAGAGGCTGATCACAGCCAGCAGGAACAGCGCCTGCTGGGTGCTGAAGGAGATTGCCTGACGGGTCACCTCGTAGGTGCCGACCACCCCGCTCACCTGCTTTCGCTCCTCGGGGTCGAAGATGCGGGCGATCACGCTCACGGTCTTGGAGCTGACCTCCCACATGATGTCCGCCGACTCGCGGGCCGCCTGGCCGACCGACGGGTTCAGCGGCCGCGTCGCGAACGAGAAGCCGATGCGGTTGCGCCCGACGGCGGCGTCGTAGCGGGGCCGGACGGTCAGCGTGAGAAGCTCTCCGTTGCGCTTCACAACGACCTTGGCGGGTGTCGTGGCGAGGCAGCCGTCGCGCGGCTTGCCCTCGCAGGGGTGGCTGTCGATCTGCTTGGCGATCCGCACCTGGTCGCCGCGCACCCCGTCCACGGAGACGATTCGGTCGCCCGGCCGCAGCAACCCTTGCGCCGGCGTGCCGCTGCTGACCGAATCGACGCTTTTGGTCGCCTGCTGGAAGTCGAAGGCGAGGAAGAAGAGGATCAGGAAGGCGATCAGGATGTTCACCGCCGGTCCCGCGGCGATCACCACGATCCGCTTCCAGACCGGCTGCTTGTAGTACCCCCGATGGGCCACCTCCGGCGGGAGCTCCTCGTCGGGGTTCATCCCGGTGATCTTCACGAAGCCGCCCGCGGGGATGGCGCCGATCCCGTACTCGGTCTCGCCGCGCTTTACCGAGACGATCTTCGGGGGGAAGAAGAGGAAGAACCGCTCGACCCGCATCCCGACCGCCTTGGCGGCGGCGAAGTGCCCGGCCTCGTGCAGAATGATCAACGCCGCGAAGCCCGCGAAGGCGAGGACCCAGGTCACGCGACCTTGCTCTCCTGCACCAGCGCCTCGGCGCGCTCGCGTGCCTCGGCATCGACGCTGAAGAGGTCCTCGAAGCGGGAGGGTTGCTCGGCGGGCATTTCATCGAGTACGCGCTCGACGACCTCGGGGATGCCCGTGAAGGGAATTCGCCCGTCGAGAAACGCCTTCACCGCCACCTCGTCGGCGGCATTGAGCGCGCAGGGGGAGGTGCCGCCCGCCTCCCCCGCCTCGCGAGCGAGGCGCAGGCAGGGGAAGGTGTCGGTGTCGGGTGCCTCGAAGGTCAGTTGCCCGGTGGCCGCGAGGTCGAGGGTGGGGACGTCGACGTCGGCGCGCTCGGGGAAATGCAGCGCGTAGGAGATCGGCACCCGCATGTCGGGGTAGCCGAGGTGGGCAAGGCTGGCTCCGTCGTTGAGGTGGACCAGCGAGTGGACGATCGACTGCGGGTGCACGACGACGTCGATGCGCTCGTAGGGGACGTCGAAGAAGTGGTGCGCTTCGATCATCTCGAAGCCCTTGTTCATCAGCGTGGCGGAGTCGATCGTGATGCGGCCGCCCATGTCCCAGGTCGGGTGGGTCAGCGCCTCGTCGGGCGTGACGCCGCTGAGGTCGGTCCGTCCCCGGAACGGGCCGCCGGACGCGGTGATCACCAGCCGCTCGACCGTGCCGGGAGGCTCGGCACGGATCAGCTGGTGAAGCGCCGAGTGCTCCGAGTCGACCGGCAGCAGGCGGGCGCCGGTCGCCTCGGCCAGCGCCGTGACCAGCTCCCCGCCGATCACCAGGCTCTCCTTGTTGGCGAGTGCTACGTCGATGCCTTCGGACAGCGCCACGATCGTCGGGCCGAGGCCGGCCGCGCCGACCATTCCGTTGAGCACCAGGTCCGCGGCCGAGGAGGCGATCAGCTCGCGGATCCCCTCCTCCCCGCCCAGCACGTGGCCGTTCCAGGCCTTCGTGGCCTGCTCCGCAGCCTTGGCGTCTGCGAGCGCCACTGCCGGCACGCCATGTTCCTTCGCTTGTTGCAGCGCCTGCTCCCAACTGGAGTCGGCGGCGAGGCCGACGACCTGCAGGCCGTCGCCGGCGGCGACGATCTCCAGCGCCTGCGTGCCTATCGAGCCGGTCGAACCCAGGATGACGAGTTTCTTCATGCTCGCGGAGCATACGGAGGCGCATCCGCCCCGGCCCGCGGCGACTTAGTCCCGCTCTGCGGGACAAAACCGCCGCATCGGCGGCTCAGAAGGCGGTGTCGATGGCGAGCTGGTTCGGGTGCACGCCCCCGCCACGTGGTCGTGCCGGGGTGCGCCGGCGCTCGATTGCGTCCGCGTAGGCGCCGTGGATCGAGCCGCGCGCCTTGACGCCGGTCACGCCATAGCCCTCGCACATTGCCCGCTTCAGCGTGCGGTTGAAGGTCGCACCGTGCCAGCTGCGGCCGTTGCGGCCCACCGCGATATGGACCAGCTCGTGCAGCAGAACTTCCTCCAGGTCACCGCGCCGTATTCCGGGATACGCCGTCACCGAGATGCGCCGCTCCGAGGGAATCGCAAAGCCGAGGTTGCGGTGAGGCTTGCGGGAGGCCCGCCGCACCGCCAGCTCCGGCGGGGTCCGGGCCAGCACGCTGTCCTGGCCGGCGAATACCGGCAGCCCGCACAGCCGCAGCATCTCCTCGCGCAGGTCGAAGCCGTCCACGCGGTAGTAGGAGGCGGGGCGCTTGCGCGGCGGGCGTCCCCGATTTCGCTTGCCACGCCTCATTGGCGCCATCCTGGCGGCGCAGGCGGCGGCAAACGCCGCGTCTCAGTACACGAACCCGACCGAGAGGTAGTACCCGACCACGATCGTGAAGAAGACCGCGTCGAGACGGTCGAGCAGGCCACCGTGGGGGCCGAAGATGCTGCCGGTGTCCTTGACGCCGAGATCGCGCTTCAGCATCGACTCGAACAGGTCCCCGACCGGGGCAAGGGCGGCGACGCAGGCGCCCATGATCAGCGCATCAATGCCCGTGAGCCAATCCTGGTAGAGCCCGGCGAACCAGAAGGCCATGGTGCCGATGATAAATCCGCCGATCAGGCCCTCCAGCGTCTTGTTCGGCGACAGGCGTGGGGAGATCCTGCGGCTGCCGAACAGCCGCCCGGTGGCGTAGGCGGCGGTGTCGGTGACGAAGGTGCCGACCAGCACGTTGATCAGCAGCGCCGCTCCGTGCAGCGGCAGGTCGCGAAGCAGAACCGCGTAGACCAGCGGCAGGCCGATCCAGACCACGCCGAGCAGCGTCACCCCCATCGACGTCGTGATCCCCTTGCGGTGCTGGCGGTTGGCGCCGAAGGCGAACAGCAGCGGGAACGAGGCGACCGCCACCATCAGCACGTGGAAGGAGTTGCCGTAGTGGGCTGCGGCGATCATCGCCGGCACGGCCAAGAAGGCGGCGGGCTGGATCGGGCGGTAGTCGCGCACTATCAGGAAGTACTCGCGCAGGCCGATCACGCCGAGCCCGATCATCGCCGCCATGAAGACCGGCCCGCCGACCGCGGTGATGAAGATCGCGAAGGCGATCCAGGGGATCGCGACGAGGACGCGCTTGAGCGTCTCCCCCGTCGGCCCCCGTCGGCGCCGCGGAGCTTCCGGCTCCGGTGGCTGCTCGGGCGCGAACGGCTCGTCCTCGAACGACTCGCCCTCCTCCGGTCCCCGCTCGCCGAACACCGGTTCCACCTCGGCGCTGTCGTCTCCGAAGATGCGGTCGGCGTCCTCCAGAAACCGGCGGTGCCTTCTTGGCCCTTCCGACTCCACGGCTCCCCCTAGCGCGCCCCGAAGCGGCGCTGCCTGGCCTCGAACTCCTGCAGGCACTCCACGAACGCCTCGCGGCTGAAGTCGGGCCAAAGCTCATCGCGAAAGACGAACTCCGAATAGGCGCACTGCCAGAGCAGGTAGTTGGAAATGCGCATCTCGCCGCTGGTGCGTATCAGGAGGTCGGGCTCATGCATCTCGGGTGCATAGAGATGACGGCGAAACTCCTCCTCGGTTTCACCCTGAAAGCTTCTTGCCGCATCGACGATCTCCGCCCGGCCGCCGTAGTTGAAGGCGACGAACAGCGTTATCCGCTCGTTCTCCGCCGTCTTGTCTTCCGCCCACTTCATGCGGTCGATCAGCTCGTCGGAGATCCCCTCGCGCCGGCCGATGAACCGCATCCGCACACCCTCCTCGTCGAGCTCGGGCGTCTCGCGGTCGATCCGCTCGCCGAACATCTGCATCAGCCCCTCGACCTCCTCGGCGGGCCGCGACCAGTTCTCGGTCGAGAACGAGAACACGGTCAGCTCCCTGACCCCGAACTCGGCCGCGTCGCGAAGCCGCGCCTTGACCACGTCGGCGCCGGCACGATGGCCTTCGATCGTCGACAGGTCGCGCTGCTGGGCCCAGCGCCCGTTTCCGTCGGTGATGATCGCGACGTACCGCGCAGTGTCAGCACCCGCCGGCCCCGGACTCGCAGCGGAGGAGCCGGCGGCGGGGTTCATCACACTTCCAGAATCTCTTCTTCCTTGCCCTTCAGCAGGGCGTCGATCTCGGTGACCGCGTCGTCCGTCAGCGTCTGCAGCTCGCTCTCGGAGCCGCGCTCCTCGTCCTCGCCGACCTCCCCCTCCTTCTTCAGCTCACGCAGCTCGTGCATCACGTCGCGGCGGATGTTGCGAACCGCCACGCGACCCTCCTCGGCGACCCCGTGGACGACCTTGACCATCTCCTTGCGCCGCTCCTCGGTCAGCTCGGGGATGGAGAGGCGGATCACGTTTCCGTCGTTGTTCGGCGTCAGCCCCACGTCGGACTCGAGGATCGCCTTCTCGATCGAGCCGATCGCCGACTTGTCATAAGGAGTCAGGGTGAGCAGGCGGGCCTCGGTGGTGGCGATGCTGGAGAGCTGCTTGAGCGGCGTCTGGGTGCCGTAGTAGTCGACCACGATGCGGTCGAGCAGATGCGGAGATGCCCGGCCGGTGCGAACGGTCGCGAGCTCGTTGCGGGTGGACTCGACCGACTTGTGCATGCGGTCCTTCGCGTCAGCGAGGAACTCGTCGATCATGTCGGCCATCGGTGCTGCCCTCTCCTCTACGCGGCCGGTGCGCTGGACACCAACGTGCCGACCCTCTCGCCGGAGACGATCCTATCTATGTTGGCCTCGTCGGCCATGTTGAAGACGTAGATCGGCAGCTCGTTGTCCATGCACAGCGCCAGGGCGCTCGAGTCCATCACCCGCAGATTCTTTTCGATCGCCTCGCGGTGGCTGATCTCGGGGATGAACTTGGCCTCCGGGTGCGCCGCCGGGTCGGCGTCGTAGACGCCTTCGACGCCGTTCTTGGCCATCAGGATGGTCTCCGCGTGGATCTCGAGCGCTCGCAGCGCGGCGGCTGTGTCGGTGGTGAAGAACGGGTTGCCGGTGCCCGCCGCAAAGATCACCACGCGCCCCTTCTCGAGGTGGCGCATCGCGCGGCGGCGGATGTAGGGCTCGGCTACCTCCTTCACGTCGATCGCCGACATAACGCGGGTGTCGGCGCCCAGCTCCTCCAGCGCGTCCTGCAGGGTGAGCGCGTTGAGCACCGTGGCGAGCATGCCCATGTAGTCGCCGGTGGCCCGGTCCATGCCCTTCGCCGCCGCCTCCAGGCCGCGGTAGATGTTGCCCGCGCCGACCACGATTGCCACCTCGACGCCACGGTCTGTGGTGGTGCGCACCTGCTGCGCGATGCGCTGCACCTGGCCGGCGTCGGTGCCGTATTCGAGATCCCCCATCAAGGCCTCCCCGGAGAGCTTGAGAAGGATGCGGCGAAATCTTGGCTCCGCGGCCATCTGCCTCAGTCTTCGCCGACGCGGAAATAGGCGAAGCGCGCGATGCGCACGTTCTCGCCGGTCTTCGCCGCGATTTGGAGGCGCAGCTCCTCGATCGTCTTACCGTCGTGCTTGTCGGTGTTGACGTGCTCCTGCTCGAGCAGCGTCATCTCCTTGGCCCATTTGGCCAGCTGGCCCTCGACGACCTTCGGCACAACGTCGTCGGGCTTTCCGTTCTCGCGCGCCGCCTGCTCCAGCACGCGGCGCTCGGCCTCGCGCGCCTCTTCGGGGATGTCGTCGGGCGACACGTAGGCGGGCGCCGCGGCGGCGATGTGCAGCGCGACCTCGTAGGCGAACGCCTTGAAGTCCTCATTGCGGGCGACGAAGTCGGTCTCGCATTGCACCTCGAGCATCGCGCCCACCTTGTGGTTGGCATGGATGTAGGAGCTGACCACCCCCTCGTCGGTCCCCCGGTCCTCGCGCTTGGTCGCGGAAGCCTGGCCCTTGACGCGGAGGATCTCGATCGCCTTCTCGACGTCGCCGTCGGCCTCCGCCAGCGCCACCTTGCAGTCCATCATCCCGGCACCGGTGCGGTTGCGAAGGGACTTCACGTCGGCCGCCGAGACGGTCACGAAGAGCCGCCCCCGTCCGGCGTCTGCGCCGGTGCCGCCTTGGCGGGCTGCTGTTGTGGTTCCGGCTGCTGCGGTTGCTGTTGCGGTTGCTGCTGCGGTGGCTGCGCCGGATGCTCGCCGGGTGCCGCACCTCCCTGGCCGGCCGCTTGGCCGGCCGCCTGCGCCGCAGCGGCCTGAGCAGCAGCGGCCTCCTCGGCCTCCTTGCGCGCCTTCTCCTCCTCCTCGCGCTTGCGCTTCTGCTCTTCCTCCTGGCGCCGGCGCTCCTCTTCCTCGGCCTGGCGTCGCGCCTCCTCGGCGCGCCAGCTCGACGCACCCTCCTCGATCGCGGAGCCGATCGTGCGGATGATCAGGCCGCAGGAGCGAATCGCGTCGTCGTTACCGGGGATCACGTAGTCGACCGGCTCGGGGTCGCAGTTGGTGTCGACCAGGCCGATGATCGGGATGCGCAGGCGCGCCGCCTCGCGCACCGCGATCTCCTCGGTTTTCAGGTCGGTGATGAAGACGGCCTCGGGCAGCCGCTCCATGTCGCGGACGCCACCGAGGTTGTACTCGAGCTTTGCCAGCTCGGCCTGCATACCCATCCGCTCCTTGGTGGGCAGCAGCTCGAGACGGCCCTCCTCCTGCAGCTCGGTCAGCTCGTGCAGGCGCTTGATGCGGGCGGAGATCGTGTTGTAGTTGGTGAGCAGGCCGCCCAGCCAGCGCAGGTTGACGTACGGCATCTGGCAGCGCTTGGCCCACTCCTCGACGGAGTCGCGCGCCTGCTTTTTGGTGCCGACGAACAGCACTGTGCCGCCGCCCGTTGCGAGCTGGCCGGCGAACTGGCGCGCCTCCTCCAGCAGCTCCTGGGTCTGCAGCAGATCGATGATGTGGATCCCGTCGCGCTCGCCGTGGATGTAGCGGCGCATCCGCGGGTCCCAGCGACGCGTCTGGTGGCCGAAGTGGACTCCGGCCTCCAGCAGCTCCTTGATGCCTACCTCGGCCATCCGGGTGCTTCCTTCCTTTTGTGGTCGCTTCTCGCCCGCCGCCTATGCGGGACCGGGGCTCAGAGTGGGGCCCGGCAGGGTCCGCTTCGGCCGGCGGGGGTCGGTAATGGGTCCCGGCAGTCTAGAGAAAGCGCTGCGGCGCTAGCCGTCGGCCCGGACACGCTGTGAACGCGACGGATCCTCGACGAACGCGCCTTTATGCCGGTCATAAGGGGCAAAAGTGCGCGGTTCGTGCTCGACCGGGCGATCACTGAGGCCCGGTCGCTCCGCGGAGTGCACGGGCCACAAGCCGTCAGCCGTTCACGACGTCTATGGGCACGTGCGTTACCCGCGGCGGGCAAGCTCGAGCGCCGATTCGAGATCGCTGGGCAGCTCAGACCTGAACTCGAGCTTCTGGCCGCTTTCCGGATGACAGAAGGCGAGCCGGTGCGCGTGCAGGAACTGGCGGGTGAGCCGGTACGCCTCGCCGGCCCCGTAGGTCGGGTCGCCCACCAGCGGGTGCCCGATCGCCGCGAAGTGGGCGCGGATCTGGTGCGTGCGGCCGGTCTCCAGCGTCACCTCGACATAGCTGTCGCCAGCCAGCAGCTCCAGCACCTCGAAATGGGTGCGAGCCTCCCGCGCTCCCGCGCCCGAGACCGCCATGCGGATGCGGGTGCGGCGCTCGCGCCCGATCGGCGCGTCGATCGTTCCGGTGCGCGACTCCAGCCGGCCCCGCGCCAGCGCCAGGTAGACCCGCTCCACCTCGCGCGCCGCCACCTGGGCGGCGAGAGAACGGTGGGCCTCGTCGGTGCGGGCGACCACCAGCAGCCCCGAGGTGTCCTTGTCGAGGCGGTGGACGATCCCCGGGCGCTCGGGGTCTCCGCCCCCGAGCACGTCGGCCAGCTCGCCGACCAGGGTGGGCCCCTTGTGCGAGGGGGCCGGGTGCACGACCAGCCCGGCCGGCTTGTCGACCACGGCGAGTTGCTCGTCGAGGTGAACGATGCGCGGCTCGGCCGACGCCGCGCTCACGCGCCGCGCTCCTGCGGCTCGTCGAGGTAGATCAAAACCAGGCCGGCCACGCCGGCGACGATTGCCACGTCGGCGAGGTTGAAGGCGGGCCACAGAGGCAGGTCGATGAAGTCCGTGACCGAGTCGATCCGCACCCGGTCGGCAAGGTTGCCGAACGCGCCGCCCGCCAGCAGGCCGACCGGGACCCACAGCCCGGGGCGCTCGGCGTTGCGGGCGAAGAAGACGAGGATCAGGGCCAGCGCAGCGACCGTGATCAGGACCAGGCCGGTCCCGCCTCCGCCCGCGAGGCCGAACGCCACCCCCTCGTTGTGGACGTTTGTGAACGAGAGCCCCGGGAAGAACTCGTAGTCCTCACCCGGGACCAGCGCCGACTGGGCGATCGCCTTGGCGGCCTGGTCGAGCAGGACCACCAGCCCGCACAGCACGGCGGCGAGCCGCCAGGCGCGGCCCTTCGCCTCCATAGCCTGACTCACCCGTTGATCGCGCCGACGATCAGCGCCTGCAAGATGAACAGCACGATGATCCCGATCATCGGGCTGAGGTCGATCGCCATGCCGCCGGCCCCGACCGAGGGCAGGATGCGGCGGAACAGGTTCAGGTAGGGATCGGTGGTGTCGGTGATGAAGTCGAGCACCGGTCGCAGCGTCGCGCTGCGCGGGATGCGCGGGATCCATGACATCAGCACCCGCGCGAAGATCAGGATGATGTAGACGATGAACACCGCGCTGACATAGTCGGCGACCCCACCGCGCGTAATCGCCTCGGGAAGCATCGTCACTCCCTCATCCTCGCAAGCGAGGCGCGCACGGCCTCTTCGAACGCCTCGGCCGCGTGCCGTTCGAGTGCCTCGAGCCCGGCCTCGGTGCCGCCGCCCGGTGAGGCCACCGCCTCTCGTACCTCCGCCGGGTCGTGACGGCGCAGCAGCTCCGCGGTACCGGCGGCAGTGTCGACCATCAGCGAGAGGGCGAGATCGGCATCGAGGCCGTCTGCGGCCCCGGCCTCGGCGATCTCCTGAACGACAAGCGCCACGTACGCGGGCGAGCAGGCCGACAGCGCCGTGGCGGCATCGAAGAGCTCGTCGTCGAGCTCGACCACGCGGCCCAGGAGCTCGAGCAGCGCCTTGACATCGCGCTCCAACTCTCCCGGCGCTCCCTCGCTGGCGCAGTAACAGAGCACCCCGCGGCGCACCTCGACCGGCTGGTTGGGCATGACCCGGAAGGCGGGCGCATCCGGAAACGCACCGGCGACCCGTTGCAGCGGCGTGGCCGCGAGCAGCGAGAGAACCGCGGCGGCGCCCTGCGCCTCCCTGGCAACGTCCTCCAGCGCTTGCGGCTTCACTGCGAGCACGAGCAGGTCGCAGCGCTCGGCCAGCTCTGCGGTGGAGCCGAGCGCCTCCCCTCCGACTTCCTCCGCCAGCGATGCGGCGCGGGACGAGTCGAGGTCGGTGAACAGCATCTGCTCCGGCCCGTCCTCCGCGGACGCCCACCCGCGCGCCATTGCGGCCGCCATGTTGCCCGCTCCTACGAAACCAACGATCACGGCCCTCAGGGTATTGCCCGCTGCCGCACCAAGGTATTCCCCGCCGCCCCCGGACGCGAGAGCGAGCGGCTGTCCATATTTGATTCCTCAGCCGTGAGCGGAAGCAGAGGAGGCGGCGGCTATCAGGACTGGTTGAAGAAGCCCTTGTCGATCAGGCGGGCCTTCTCCTCGGCGGAGACCTCGACGTTGCGCGGGGTCAGCAGGAACACCTTCTCGGCGATCCGCTGCATGCCGCCCTCGAGCGCGTAGGTGAGGCCCGAGGCGAAGTCGATGAGGCGCTTGGACAGCTCGGTGTCGGTGGTCTGGAGGTTGAGGATTACCGGCACCGACCGCTTGAACTGGTCGGCGACCTGCTGTGCGTCGTTGAAGTTGCGCGGGATCACCAGGTGCACCTGCACGTCGGAGCCGCCGTTGCCGACCGGGCGCAGGACGCTGGTGCGGCCCCCGGCGACCGGCTCGTCCTCGGCGAAGATGTCGTCGATCTCATCGCGGTGGCGCCGCGCGGGAAGGCGGCGCACCGGGGCGGACTCGCGATCGCGCCGGCCCGAGGGCTCGAACTCCTCGGCGGCGGTGTCCGGCTCGTACCCCTCCTCGTAGTCGGGGCCGTAGTCGTGGTCCTCGGCGAGGCCGAAATAGACCAGTGCGCGATGCCATGTATCTCTGAGGGCCATACCTGGGCGGATTCGGCTTACGGCTGCCTATTCCTTCCATACCCATTATGAACGACCGGCCCGCGCAGCGGCATCGACTCGGCCCGATCGCAACGCGGCATTCGCCTCGTGCGTGCGCAAGCCTCCCTAGGTGTAGAGCGTCGTGCCGAGGCGCAGGATCGTGGCGCCCTCCTCGACGGCGACCTCCCAGTCCTGGCTGGTGCCCATCGAGAGGCGCCCCATGCCGTGCTCGGCGGCGAGCTCGGCGAGACTGGCGAAATGGGGGCGCGAGGCCTCCGGGTCCTCGCTGAAGGGAGGCATCGTCATCAGTCCCGCCACGCGGACCGGGCAGCGCTCGATGAAGCCGGCCAGCTCGCCGGGTGCAACACCGCTCTTTCCCTGCTCCCCGGCCACGTTGACCTCGACCAGCACCTCCGTCTCGGGATCGGCGTGGCGGCCGAGCTGCTCCAGCGCCGAGTCCGAGGCGACCGAGTGGATCAGCCGGCAGAGCGGCAGCAGCCCCTTCACCTTTCGGCTCTGCAGGTTGCCGATGAAGTCCCACTGAAAGCTGTCCGGCCAGCGCTCCCGCTTCGCCTCGAGGTCCTGGAGGCGGTTCTCGCCGACCAGCTCGATCCCCGCCTCCGCGAGGGCGCCCATCTCCTCGACCGGGACGTACTTGGTCGCGGCCAGGATCTCCACCGCGTCCCCGGCCCGGTCGCGCACGCGCTCCAGGTTGGCGCGGATCCGCTCCGCTTCAAGTCCGTGGATCAGCCCCGGCAACTCAGTAGGCCTCCTGCTCGAACCACACGAGTCCGCCCTGGCGGCCGCTTTGCTCGCCATCGCGCCGGTGTGAGAAGAAAAGCTCGGGCTCGCAGCTCGTACACAGCTCCGACGATTCGACGTGCTGGACCCCCGCATCGCGGAGCTTGCGCCGTGCCACCTCTGGCAGGTCGAGCATCCGCCCCTTCGCGATTCCCTCACCGAGGTCGGCGAAGCGCTTCAGCACCTCGGCGCCGACCTCGTAGCAGCAGGGGCCGACGCCCGGCCCGATCGCCGCCGCCACGGCGTCCACCGCCTCCACCCCCCGGGCGACGATCCCATCCGCCAGCCCACGCCATCCGCAGTGCAACATCTCCACCCCGCCCGGTCCGGCGAGCGCAACCGGCAGGCAGTCGGCGACCAGCACCAGCGGCGCCAGCCTGGGCTCCGCAGTGGCGTGGCCGTCCACCTCGGGCAGCTCGCTGCCCGGCTGCGCATACGGGCTGGGCTGCTGCGGGCCATCGTGCTCCGCGACTTCCGCGCCGTGGACCTGAAATCCCATCAGCACCCGCTCGGCTTCCAGGCCAAGTGCCGCCGCGAGCCGGCGGCGATTCTCGCTCACCGCATCGCGATCGTCACCGGTGAGGATGCCGAGGTTCAACGTGTCGAAGGGAGCCTCGCTGACACCGCCGGAACGGGCCGAAAACGCCGCCCTGGCTCCCATCGGCCTCGCTTCCAGCCAGCGGACCCCTTTGCTCTCACGCCACTCCATCTCGGCCTTCTCGTTCCTCGGCGGCCTCCAATGCCGCTCGCAGCTCTTCGTCCCGGCCGGAGATCTCGCCGTCGAGCTTGCGCCTCAGGGCCTCGGCCAGGCCGCGCCCGACGGCAGGGCCCTCCGGCACCCCAGCCGCCATCAGGTCGCCGCCGCCGATCTCCAGCGCCACGCTGCGCCCCTCGCTCACATAGTCGTCCAGCCAGGACGCTCCCAGCGCGCGGGCCAGCGCCAGCTCCTCCGGCAGGGCGCCCCGCGCGGCCTCGACCGCATCGGAGGGGCGGGCGGGTCGAAGTTCGGCGAGCTGCGATTCTCGCCCCCCGGACCCGAAGGCGGCTGCAATCAGCGCGCGCGGGCGCTCGACCACCTCGCTCCACGGCGGCCCGTTGAGCAGCTCGTCCACCGCCTGCAGCAGCTCGGCCGCGTCAGGGCGCGGTTTCACCAGCTCCCACTCCGCGATCAGGCCAAGCCCCTTCGGCGCCTCGGTCTCGGCGGCCACGCGCAGCAGCTCGGCCTGGGCGCGGTCGCTGGAGACCGTCCCCAGGTCGGCCTGCCGCAACAGCCCGGCGGTGTGCGGCTCCGGCTCGAAGCCGAAGCGCGCGGCGTATCGGGCCGCCCGCAGGGCGCGGGTCGGGTCGTCGACGAACGAGCCGTCGTGCAACACCCTCAGCAGACCGGCATCGAGGTCCGCCTGCCCGCTGTGAGGATCGACGAGGGACGGCTCGCCTGCCAGCGAAACCGCCATCGCGTTGATCGTGAAGTCGCGGCGCGCCAGGTCCTCATCGAGGCCGGCCGGCCTCACATCGGGCAGGGCACCCGGCTGTGGATAGGTCTCCGCGCGGGCGCTGGCGAGGTCGATCTGTAGCTCCCCCAGCTGCGCCTTTGCGGTCGCAAAGCGCTCGTGCTCGGTTACCTCGCCGCCAAGCCGTCGCGCCACCTCGGCGCCGTCGCCTTCCACGACCACGTCCACATCTGTGCGCTCGCGGCCCAACAGCAGGTCGCGCACCGCCCCGCCGACGAGGTAGATCGGCGCTCCGGCGGCGGCCTCTCGCAACCGCTCGAGGTCCGGGATCGCCGCGGCCACGGCGCCGCCCAGGTTGATATCGGGGCTCCCTGAGGTTGGCATTAACCCCGTTGCGTACCATGATCGGCTCGCCGGATGCCCGAGACGCCCCCCTCCGATCCCTGGTGGCGCGACCGAATGCGCCCTGTTCAGCTCCTCAGGACCGCCTGGAGCCGCGACCCGAGGGGCTTTGCCGCGACCATCGCCGCCGTGCTCGTGGCGCTCGGGGCCGGCGTCTATCTCGCCTACGACGCGCTCAAGCGGCCGCCCGACGTGCGCAACACCCAGGCCGTCTTCGAGCCGAAGGAGACCAAGATCAAGAAGGTGGTCAAGTTGGTCAACTGGCCGCGCTACGGCTACGACCGTGGCCGCACGCGGTATCTGGCGGCAAAGGGGATCAAGCCTCCCTTCAAGCGGATCTGGAAGTACGGCGGCAGGCCGCTGCTGGAGTTCCCGCCGATCTTCGTCAACGGCCGGCTCTACGGCCTCGACAACAACGGACACGCCTTCTCGCTGGACGCCGACACCGGCAAGGTGCTCTGGAAGCGGCGGGTGGCGCAGCTCAACGCATCGGCGCCGGTCTATGCCCATCAGCGGATCTTCGTCACCAACCTCGTCCCCGGCCAGGTGCTGGCGCTGAACGCCAGGAGCGGCAAGACGGAGTGGAAAAAGGAGCTGGGGACCCGCACCGAGTCCTCCCCGCTGGTGGTGAAGCGACGAGTGATCTTCGGCGACGAGTCGGGGGTGCTGCATGCCGTGGACCGGCGCAACGGACACTCGCTCTGGACCGCGCAGCTGAACGGGGCGATCAAGGCCGCGCCCGCCTACCAGCACGGGATCCTCTACGTGGGCGACTACGGGGGCACGATGAACGCGGTGAACGTTCGCTCCGGCAAGATCAAATGGCAGGCCAGCTCGCAGGGGCTCAGCTTCGGCCGCGACGGGCCCTTCTACTCGACACCCGCTGTTGCCTTCGGTCGCGTCTACAGCGGCAACAACGACGGACGGGTCTACAGCTTCGAGGCCAAGGACGGCGACCTCGCCTGGAGCCACTCAACAGGGGGCTACGTGTACTCGAGCCCGGCCGTGGCCGACACTCCGAACTCGGACCCCACCGTCTACATCGGCTCCTACGACGGCAACCTCTACGCGATCGACGCCAAGAGCGGCGACAGCCGCTGGACCCAATCCGCGGGCGGGCGGGTGATCGGCTCGGTGAGCGCCGTCGGCAACATCGTCTACGTCGCCGAGTTCGACGACACCACCACCACCGGCTTCGCGATGAAGGACGGCCGCAAGGTCTGGGAGTACGGCACCGGCGCCTATATGCCGGTGATCTCCGACGGCCGGCGGATATATCTGACCGGCTACTCCAGCATCACCGGCCTGCAGCCGTTCAAGCCGGGAGCGGGCAAGAAGAAGGGCAAAAAGCAGCGGGCTAAAGGCGGACAGGGATCCCGCGCTCGGCGAGGTGGCGCTTCGCATCCGCAACGCGGAAAGTCCCGTAGTGAAAGATCGAAGCGCAAAGAACAGCGTCAGCCCCGCCGCGGCTGATCGCCTCCGACAGGTGCTCGAGCTCGCCGGCGCCTCCAGAGGCGATCACCGGCACCGGCACCGCGTCGGCCACGGCGCGGGTCAGCTCCAGCTCGTAGCCATCGGTGGTGCCGTCGCGGTCCATGCTGGTCAGCAGCACCTCCCCCGCCCCGCGCCGCACCGCCTCACGCGCCCATTCGACTGCCTCTCGCCCTTCGACCAGATTGCGGCCGCCGTTCACATACACGTCCCAGGCGGCCTCGCCGTCGCGCCGCTTCGCGTCGATCGCGATCACCACGCACTGGGCGCCGAAGGTGTCCGCCAGCTCGCCCAGCAGCTCCGGGCGCTCCAGCGCCGCCGAGTTCACCGAGACCTTGTCGGCGCCGGCGTCCAGCACCGCTTGGGCGTCCTCCACGGAGCGGATCCCGCCCCCGATCGTGAACGGGATGAAGACGTTGTCGGCGGTGCGCCGGGCCAGCTCGACGATCGTGTCGCGCCGCTCGTGCGAGGCGGTGATGTCGAGGAAGACCAGCTCGTCGGCGCCCTCGGCGTCGTAGCGCTCGGCCAGCTCGACCGGGTCGCCCGCGTCGCGCAGGCCGACGAAGTTGGTGCCCTTGACGACGCGCCCGGCGTCGACGTCGAGGCAGGGGATGACGCGCTTGAGAACCATGATCGCTTCGAGGGTAGCGAGGGCCCTCTACGTCCTGCGAGCGACCAGCGTTCAGCTGCGGGGCCTGATCCTCACCGAGTTCGAGGTGTCGGAGAGGTGCCCGGTGTCGCCAGGAACGAGGGCCTTGAACTTCCACTGCCGCCTGATCCGGGGCTTGAATATGGCCGAGCAGTCGTCATCGAGGACCTTGGTTGCAAGCTGGACCCCGGCCCTGAGCAGCGTCACCGGGTCGCCGCCCCGGCCCGGGCAGGGTCGGGCGGTGGCGGTCAGCTTGGCGCGGCTCCCACGGTCCACACGGCGGCGAGCGGCCTTCAGCTCCGCCTCGGTCGCCGACGGCGAGGCCGCGGCTTCCGGCGTCACTGGGCTCGGCGGATCCGGAGGGCACCCCGAGGGATCGTCCCCCTGCAGGCGGAAGACGTCGTCGTCGTACTCGATCAGGTAGATGCGGCAGGCGGAGTCTTCGCTGAACGAGATCGCGTTCGTCACCGCCGGGCCCACCTCGAAGCGGTTGTCGGTCGCGAAAGGCAGCCCGGGCACCAGGGAGCGCAGCCCGCCGAGGCAGAAGTCGGAGTAGAGGTAGCGGCCGAAGAGGTCGCTGAGGCCGACATCGCGCACCACGTAGCCCCCGGTGATCGAGCCGTCGCAACCCGTCCCGGAGTGCGGATACTCGAACACCGGGTCGGTGAAGGTCTGGCCAGGGCAATTGGCGTTGCTCTGGGCGTCGCTGAAGTCGTTCATCCCCTCCCGGCAGTCCCAGCCGAAGTTGTCGCCGCGGCCCGCGCCTGCCTCCGCAGGTTCGTAGTCCACCTCCTCCCAGTTGGCGTTGCCGACGTCGCCGATCAGCATCGCCCCGGTGTCGTGGTCGAAGGAGAACCGCCACGGATTGCGCAACCCGTAGCTCCAGATCTCGTCGGCGCCGTCGTCGCCGACGAACGGATTGTCGGACGGTACGGAGTAGCCCGGCCCGCCACTCGGGTCGGGATCTATGCGCAGAATCTTGCCGAGCAGCGAGTCGAGGTTCTGGCCGTTCTCCAGCGGGTCTCCGCAGCATTTTCCGTCGCCGGTGGACATGTAGAGGTAGCCGTCCGGGCCGAACTGGATCTGGCCGCCGTTGTGGCCGGTGCCCTGGTCGTGCACGACAGTGATCACGTTGCGCAGCGTCGCTGCGCTGGCGGTGTCCCCTGTGGCCTGCAGCTCGCCGATGTGAAGATTTCCGGCTACCGGCGCCCCGTCGGGCCCGGTGTAGAAGACATAGAAGAGGCCGGTCTGGCCGAAGTCCGGCGGGACGGCGATCGACTGGATCCCCTGCTGGTCGTTGACGGAGTTGACCACCGACGTCAAGTCGGCGAAGGTCGTCGTCGTTCCGCCCTGCGTGAGCTTGATCAGGCCCTGGCGTTCGGCCACGAACAGCCGGTCCGGGTTTCCCGGATCGGATGTCACGTACATCGGGTCGACGTAGGTCCCGGGGGCCGCGACCGGCTCGAGGGTCAGAGCTTTGGCGCCGGCGGTGGGAAGCGCCAGAACGATCGCCAGCACGAGGAGGATGAGGCGAAACCGACCCTCCAAGGGCCTGGCCAACGCTCGCGGTTGCGAGGTCGCCTCAACCAGCACACGCCGCCATTCCATGCACCAACCCTAGCCACCGGCCCGGCGGCTCGCAGCGGCATCGAGCACCGCTCTAGCCGCGGTTCTATGCCTTCGGCTCGACCGCGAAGCGCAGTGCGAAGAAGTCGAGCATGTGGGGAAGCGGTCGGCGAAGTCATGGCGCTCGGGGTCGCGGTGGTTGAAGGTGTTGGAGATCAGCACCTGGGTGCCGGCGGGCACAGTCGCGCCTTCCCCACTCGACCTCGACCGCGGTCGCGCGGCTTCCCGAGTCCGATCAGGAGCCGGTGACGGTCTTCTTGACCAGCTCCCAGACGCGCCGCTGCTCGCGCTCAGAGAGGTTCGAGCGCTTGCCGCGCGACTTGCGCACCAGCTGGCCGAGGCGCTCGCGCTCGGCGGGGCTGAGGTTGCCGTAGAGCCGCTTGCCGTGCTCGTAGATCACCTTGGCGGCTTCATAGAGCGCCGCCCAGCGCACGGCGCGGCCACCGCGCGAGACTCTGGAGAGGGGACCGGCCATGGGGCGGAATCCTAGGCGAGGGCCGCCTGGCCCTGCTCGATCGTGAAGCGGCCCTCGTAGAGCGCGCGGCCGACGATCACCCCGCCCACGTTGGCCGGCGCCTGGGAAGCCAGCGCGCGCAGGTCGTCGAGCCCCCCGACGCCGCCCGAGTAGATCAGCTCGGCCTCCGTGGCAACGGCGATGCGCCGCAGCTCCTCGAGGCCCGGCCCTTCCATCGTGCCGTCGACCTCGATCGAGGTGAACACGAAGCGCGCGACGCCGCGCTCCGACAGCTCGGCCAAGGCGTCTGCCGCGTCCACATCGCTTGTCTCGGTCCAGCCGGACAGCGACACGCGGCCGCCCCGGGCGTCCACCGAGACGACGATGCGCTCGCCGTGGCGCTCCAGCGCCGCCGCCAGCAGTTCGGGGTCGCGCAGGGCGGCGGTGCCGATCACCGCGCGCTCGACTCCGGCGTCGAGCAGGGCCTGCACCGCCTCGATGCTGCGCAATCCGCCGCCCGCCTGGACCGGGACATCCACCGCCGCGGCGATGCGCTCGATCGATGCCAGGTTCGCTTGAGTCCCATCCCGCGCCCCGTCGAGGTCCACCGCGTGCAGCCAGCGGGCGCCGCCCTCCGCCCAGCGCCGGGCCGCGTCGAGCGGATCGGCGTCGTAGACCGTCTCGCGCTCGTAGTCGCCCTGCGTGAGGCGCACGGCGTGCCCGTCGCGGAGGTCGATCGCCGGGTAGAGGATCACGCTGCGGTGGCGACGCTGGCGCAGACGCTGGTGAAGTTGGCGAGCAGGCGCAGGCCCGCGGTGCTCGACTTCTCGGGATGAAACTGGACGCCGTAGAGCGAGCCGCTCTCCACCGCGCAACCGAAGCGCTCGCCGTGGGCCGCTGTTCCAAGCAGGTGCTCGCCGGCCGGCTGCGGCGTGAACGAGTGCACGAAGTAGAACGGGGTCTCGTCGGCGATCCCCTCGGTGAGCCGCGACTGGCGCTCCCAGCGCACCGGCGACCAGCCGATGTGGGGCACCTTGAGCGCGCCGGCGTCGAGCTCACGCACCTCGCCGGGGATCAGGCGCAGGCCCTCGGCGCCGCCAAGCTCGGTCGACGACTGGAACAACAACTGCAGCCCGAGGCAGATGCCGAGCACCGGGGTCCCGACGTAGAGCCGCTCGGATACGAACTCGTCCAGCCCCAGCTCGCGCACCCGCTGCATCGCCTTCGGGAAGGCACCCACGCCGGGCAGGATCAGCCCGTCGGCCCTTTCCGCCCGCTCGGGGTCGCTGGTGATCTCCGCGGTGGCGCCGACGTGCTCGAGCGCCTTCTCGACGGAGCGCAGGTTTCCCATCCCGTAGTCGAGGATCGCGATCGTGGTCATAGCTTTCCGTGTATCTCCTCGAGAGCCGCGAGGTCGGCCCGGTCGACGGGACGGTCCGCGAGTCGCTTCAACGCCGCGAGCGTCTTCAGCCCGCTGACCGCGATCGTCGTTCCGTCCTCGGTGACGCGCGATACGAGATCACTCTCCACCGAGTCCCAGGACAGCTCGCCGATGTCTTCCTCGAGCACGTCGAGCACTCCCATCGAGGTCTCGAGCCGCATGTTGCCACCGGCCTCGATCCAGCGCCGGGCGACGGCCGGGTCGTCGAGTTGGTCGGAGAGCGAATCGACGATGAGACGCCGGTCTTCGAGCTCGTCGGGAATGATCACATCGACGTCGAAGGTCGTGCGTGGGTTGCCGTGCAGACCCACCGCCACTCCGCCGATGATCGCGTAGCGCGCGCCGCTGGCCGCCACCGCGGCCACCAGCGCACGAGGGTCGAAGCTCATCGCCTGGCCGGCATGCCGATCCAGCTCGCGAACTCCGCCAGGCTGCGGATGCGCTCGAGGACGTCATCGACGCTCATCTCGAGCGCGCGCCGGTGATCCTCGGCGCGGAGGCGATCGAGGACGACGGCCGGCTCACCGTTCGGCGCATTGCGCCCAGCAGGGTCGCGCAGGTTCGGCATGTGCCAAATGGTACTCATCAGTCGCTGAGGTCCCCTCGATCGCGATGTGAGTCATCGGCGCAGTATGAACGCCGGGTTTGTAGGCTCGCCACTTGACCGACGATCTCGCGCGGCGTAGGCTAGCCCGCGGTGGCTCGTAGAAAGGATTGCTCCTGATGATTCGGAATCACACCAAGTCCGCTGTTCGGATCGCCGCCGTGCTTGGGGTCGCGGCCGCCGGCCTCTGGGCCGTCGCGTCTGCCGGGGCGAGCCACATCTCCGGCGCTGCCTACAACGGCACGATCGCCGGCGCCGGCTCGCTGTCCTTCACCACTACAGCCGACGGGAACGGAATCAGCAGCCTCAGCGCTCCCGGCCCGATCCCGGGTAACGGCTGCACGTTCTTCAACGCGAACGCCAATTACGTCACGCCGCTGCCGATCACCAATCACGCCTTCAACGACTCCACCCCGCCGCTTTACTTCGCCGGGTCCTTCACGGGGAAGCAGAGCGCATCGGGCACCTTCAGGATCAATCAGGCCGGCTGCGACACCGGAAGCCTGGCCTGGAGCGCCACCACGACCTCAGCGCCGCCGATCACCGCCACGTGCAAGGGCAAGGCGGCGACGATCGTCGCCCGCAGCCCGGCGCGCGGCAACGCGACGGCCAGCGTCGTGCAGGGCACCGGCAAGGCCGATGTGATCGTGGGCACCTCGAAGAGGGATGTGATCAACGCCGGCGGCGGCAACGACCGAGTCTGCGCCAAGGGCGGCAACGACAAGGTCAGGGGCGGCGGCGGCAAGGACAGGCTCTACGGACAGGGCGGCAAGGACAAGCTGATCGGCGGCGGCGGCAACGACACCTGCGTCGGCGCCGGCGGCAACGACACCGCCGACTGCGAGACGGAACGGAGCATCTAGACCAGGGGCGAGTCGCGACTACTGGGTCAGGGTGCCCTTGGTCGAGGGCACCCCGCCCTCGCTCGGATCGATCTCGACCGCCTCGCGCAGCGCCCGCGCGAAGGCCTTGAACGCGGCCTCGATCATGTGGTGCGCGTTGGTGCCCGACCGGACCCACACGTGCAGCGTGAGCTTGGCGCTGTTGGCCACGGCGCGGAAGAACTCCTCGGCCAGCTCGGTGTCGAAGCCGGCGATCGTGGTGGCGGGCAGGTCGGCGTCGAACGCGCAGTAGGGCCGGCCCGAGATGTCGATCGCGCACTCGCCCAGCGACTCGTCCATCGGGACCAGCGCCGATCCGTAGCGGCGGATACCGGCGCGGTCTCCCAGTGCCTCGTCGAGCGCCTGGCCCAGAACTATCCCCACGTCCTCGGTGGTGTGATGCGCGCCGGTCTCGAGGTCGCCGCTCGCCTCGATCCTCAGCCCGAGCCGCCCGTGGCGCGCCACGAGGTCGAGCATGTGGTCGAGAAACCCGACGCCGGTCGCGATCGACGACTCGCCGTCGTCGAGCGACAGCTCCAGGCTGATCTCGGTTTCCTTGGTCTTGCGCTGCTTGCTGGCAGTCCTGCTCATCGCGTTCACTCCCGGGCCCGCGCGGACTCGCCGTGGACGGGGAAGCCCTCGGCCCGCGCGAGCGCGTCGACGTGCGGCGCGAGCGCGGAGGCGGCGGGCCCGGGCAAGCTTACATTCGCGATCCGGCGACGGAACACGCCCGGGCCCAGCGGCCCGGAGAACCGTCCCGTGCCCCCGGTCGGCAGCACGTGGTTGGACCCGGCGGCGTAGTCGCCGAAGGCCGTGGCGGCGGAACGCCCGACGAAGACGCATCCCGCCGTGCGCACCTGCCCGGCCAGCGCGTAGGCGTCCTCGCTCATCAGCTGCAGGTGCTCGGGGGCGAAGGCGTTGGCGAGGTCCACGGCGTCGGCCAGGTCAGGGACGTGGACCAGCGCCAGGCGTGCGTCGGTGACGCTGGGACGGCCTGCGGCCGCTGCCTCGGTTGCCTCGGCGAGGCCGTCCAGCACCGCTTCCTCGACCGCGATCGCGACCAGCGGGCTGTCGGCCCCGTGCTCGGCCTGCGCGCAGAGGTCCAGCGCCGCCCACTGCAGCTCGGTGTCGTGGCCGGCCACCAGCATCAGCTCCGTCGGCCCTGCCAGCGAGTCGATCCCGACCCGTCCGAACGCCCACCGCTTCGCCTCCTGAACCCAGGCGTTGCCGGGACCGGCGACGACGTCCACGGGCGCCACGCTCTCGGTGCCGCAGGCCAGAGCGACCACCGCCTGAGCGCCGCCCATCGCGTAGACCTCGTCGGCGCCGCACAGCGCGCAGGCGGCGAGCACGGCCCGGTTGACCAGCCCGTCGGGCCCGGGTGGGGAGGCGACAGCGAGCCGCTTCACCCCCGCGGCCCTGGCGGGGATGCAGCACATCAGCACGCTGGAGGGATAGGCGGCGCGCCCGCCGGGCGCGTAGATGCCGGCGGAGCGGACCGGCACGTCCTGCAGCACGACGGCATGGCCCTGGGGCAGTTCGACCTTGCGCGGCGCGTCGTCGAGCTGGGCCTCCGCGACGGAGCGGATGTTGGCCGCGGCCACGCCGAGCGCCTCGCGCACGTCGGGGTCGAGGGAGTCGAGTGCCGTGGCGAGTTCCTCAGCCGGCACGCGCAGCTGCGCCGGCGCCACCCCGTCGAAGCGCTCGCCGAGCCGCAGCACGGCAGCGTCGCCCCCCTCCAGCACCTCGGCGGCGATCGGCGCCACGTCGACCTCGGCGGCCGCCTCGGCCGCCCAGTCGCGAATCGCGGCCGCAACCGCGTCTGCCTCCGACCACTCGAAGCTGCGCTGTCTCATCGCGAGGTGGCCTCTCTCAGGCGCGCCGTCAGCTCGTCCACCTCGGCCGAGCGCAGCTTGTGGGCGACGCGGTTGGCCACGAAGCGGGCCGTGCAGCGAGCGATCTCCTCGCGCACCTCGAGGTCGTTCTCCTCCAGGGTGCGGCCGGTGGCGACCAGGTCGACGATCCCGTCCGCGAGCCCGACCAGCGGGGCCAGCTCTACCGAGCCCTTGACGTCGATCACCTCCGCCTGGCGCCCCGCCTCCTCGAAGTAGCGCTCGGCGACCTGCGGGTACTTGGTCGCGATCCGCATCGCGCCCAGGCGCCGCTCCGCCTCGCCGAGGCTCTCATCGCCGCGACGACCCGCCAGCACCATCCGGCACTCCCCATAGCCGAGATCGAGCAGCTCGTAGACGACGCGGTCGGCCTGCTCAAGAAGCACGTCCTTGCCGGTGATGCCGACATCGGCGGCGCCGGCCTCGACGTAGGTCGGGACGTCGGAGGGCCGCATCGTCACCAGCGTCAGCCCGCCGCCGTCGAATACCAGCGAGCGGGAGTCGCCGCGCAGCTCGGCGGTGTCGACGCCGGCACGGTCGAGCGCCTCGAGGGTTCCCTCGAACAGGGCCCCGCGCGGAACGGCCAGCTTCAGCGGCCCGTCGGGGCGGGCCCTGGTGGCGCCGGAGACGCTGGTGGTGCTCACGGCTTCTCCTGCCTCTCCTCTTCGGCCTGCGCCACGTGGACGCGCTCCATGTACAGCGAGAACCCCGCCGCGGGCATGTCCACCCCGAAACGCGCCAGCAGCCCGTCGTAGCGGCCGCCGCCGCCGAGCACGTGGCCGAGCGCCGGGTCGTAGACCTCGAGGATCGCACCGCTGTAGTAGCCGAGGTCGCGCAGCAGGCCGAGGTCGACCTGGACCCGCTCCGCGGCACCGCGGCCCTGCAGCGCCTCGTAGGTCTCCTGGATCCGTCCGGTGGCGCGCTCGACGGCCTCGCCCCCCAGCGCCCTGGCCTGGTCGAGCACCTCGCTGCCGCCGCGCAGCTGGGAGAGCGCGACCAGGGTCTCGCACTGGGCATCGCTGATCCCCTCCAGGTCGGAGAGCTCGGTCTCCAGCCCGACCAGGTCGTGCATCGCCAGCCGCCCGAGCAGCGAGTCGCGGGCTTCCCCCTCGATCCCCATCTCTGCCAGCAGCTGGCGGTAGAGGTCGGCGTCGCCGAGGCCGATCACCGCGCGAGTAAGCCCGACCGCGTCAAGCGCCGCCTCGAGGACCTCGATCACCTCGGCGGTGCCCTGCGGCGCCTCGGCGCCGATCAGCTCCACCCCCGCCTGCGCGAACTCGCGCATCTGGCCCCGCTGCGGCCGCACCGCCCGGTAGGCGTTGGCGACGTAGCAGAGCCTGATCGGGCGCTCCGCGTCGGCGTAGCGGCTGGCGACGAGGCGCGCGATCGGGATCGTCATATCGGAGCGCAGGGCCAGCAGCGCACCCTGCTCGTCGAAGAAGCGGTAGGCCGAGCCCGCGGTTCGCCCGTCACCGCGGCTGAGCACCTCGTCGTACTCGATCGTCGGCGTCGAGACCTCGCCGTAGCCGAAGCGCTCGAACGCCTCGACGAGCGCGAGGTTGAGCCTGCGCAGCTCGCGCATCTCGTCGGGAAGCACGTCCCTGGTGCCGGGCGGGATCGGGTGAATCACGCCGGCCACCTTAGCCGCGCCCTGCCCGGCCCCTGCCGAGCCGCGTTGCAGGGCCGCCTAGGCCTCGACGCCGGCCGATTCGCGCTCGCTGGACACCCGCTCGATGTGGGCGCCGAGCCCGCGCAACCGCTCGTCGATCCGCTCGTAGCCGCGGTCGATCTGGCGGATGTTGCCGATCTCCGAGGTGCCCTCTGCGGCCAGTGCAGCGATGAGCATCGCCATCCCGGCGCGGATGTCGGGGCTCTCGACCCGCTCGCCGTGAAGACGGCTCGGACCGCTGACGATCGCCCTGTGGGGATCGCAGAGCGTGATCCGAGCGCCCATCGCGACAAGCTTGTCCACGAAGAACAGCCGGTTCTCGAACATCTTCTCGAAGATCAGCACGGTGCCCTCGGCCTGGGTCGCGAGGGCGAGGGCGATCGAGGTGAGGTCGGCCGGGAAGGCGGGCCAGGGGCCGTCCTCGATCTTGGGGATCGCGTCGCCGAGGTCGTCCTGCACGCGCAGGTTCTGCTCCGGCGGCACCAGCACGTCGTTGCCCTCGATCATCGTCTGCAGCCCGAGGCGGCGGAACTGGCGGCGCACCGTGACCAGGTCGTCGGGCGCGGCCTCGCGGATCCGCAGCTCGCCGCCGGTCGCCGCTGCCAGCACCATGAAGCTCGCCACCTCGATGTGGTCGGGGGCGACCGTGTGCTCGGCGCCGCCGAGCTCCTTGCGGCCGTGCACCGTCATCACGTTGGAGCCGATCCCGTCCACCGTCGCGCCCATCTTGCTGAGCAGGCGCGCGAGGTCCTGAACGTGCGGCTCACAGGCCGCGTTGGAGATGGTGGTCGGCCCCGTTGTCAGTGCGGCGGCCATCAACGCGTTCTCCGTCCCCATCACCGAGGGCTCGTCCATGAAGATGCCGCAGGCCTTTAGGCCGTCGCGGGGCGCGCTCAACTCGATCCAGCGGTCGCCCTCCACCCGGGCCCCCAGCTCACGAAAGGCGTCGAGGTGCGCATCGAGCCGCCGACGACCGATGAAGTCGCCGCCCGGCGGCGGCATCTTCGCCTCGCCGAAGCGCGCCAGCAGCGGGCCTGCAAGCAGGAACGAGGCGCGGATCTGGCTCGTTATCTCCTCGTCCACCCCGGGGTCGGAGATCGAAGCGGCGCAGAGCCTGACGCTGTGGTCGGCGGTCCACTCGACCTCCACCCCGACCCGCTCCAGCAGCGTCAGCTGGGCCTCGGTGTCGCGGATGCGCGGCACGTTGTGGATCGTCACCGGCTCCTCGGTGAGCAGGCAGGCGGCGAGGATCGGCAGCGCGGCGTTCTTGTTGCCGGACGCGGTGATCTCTCCCGAGAGCGGGATGCCGCCGTGTATTACGAACTTTTCCATTGAAAATGCCTGCAAATCACCGAATTGAAGGCAGGGCGCCGATCGGCGCTGCCCGTCGGCCGAGGGCGCGACTAGGGTAACACCGGGAATGGCCGAGATCTCCCGCGACGACGCCTGGGACCTGTTCTGCGAGTGGACCGAGTCCGACTCGCTTCGCAAGCACGCCCTCGCGGTGGAGGCGGCGATGCGGGCCTACGCGCGACGCTTCGGCGAGGACGAGGACGCCTACGCGGTGACCGGCCTCGTCCACGACCTCGACTACGAGCGCTACCCGGACCTGGACACGGGGCATCCCCGCTATGCGCTGAAGGAGCTGGAGGAGCGCGGCTATCCGCAGGAGATCATCGACGCGGTCGCCGGCCACGCCGACTTCCTGGAGGTCCCGCGAGAGACACGGATGGCGAAGACGCTCTACGCCGTCGACGAGATGTCGGGCTTTGTGACCGCCTGCGCGCTGGTGCGCCCGACCGGGCTCGAGGGCATGAAGCCGAAGTCGGTGCGCAAGAAGATGAAGCAGCCCTCGTTCGCCGCCGCTGTGCCCCGCGAACAACTCCAGCGTGGCGCCGGGGAGCTGGGCGTGGAGATGAACGAGCACATCCAGGTCGTGATCGATGCCCTCGCCGAGCGGGCGGATGAGCTCGGCCTC
>JBBPIM010000013.1:0-49352 GCA_038040325.1 Candidatus Mayfieldus profundus | reverse complement strand
ACGTCCTCGAGGAGGTCATCCACGAGCACCCGGTGCTGCTCAACCGCGCGCCGACCCTGCACCGCCTCGGCATCCAGGCATTCGAGCCGGTGCTGGTCGAGGGCAAGGCGATCCAGATCCACCCACTGGTCTGCCACGCGTTCAACGCCGACTTCGACGGAGACCAGATGGCCGTGCACGTGCCGCTCTCCGCCGAGGCGCAGGCCGAGGCGCGAATCCTGATGCTGTCCTCCAACAACATCCTCTCGCCTGCCCACGGCGCGCCGCTGGCGACGCCGACCCAGGACATGGTGCTGGGCATCTACTACCTGACCTACGGCCCCGGGGGCGAGGAGCTCGCCAAGCTCGACGAGAAGCTGAAGGCCGGCAAGGCCGCCGCGCGCAACGGCTCCCATCCGAAGGTGTTCCGCTCCGCTCAGGAGGCCGAGCTCGCCTACGAGAACGGCGGCGTCCGCCTGCACGATCACGCGGAGTACCGTCGGCCGGGGCACGAGCACTTCCTGACCACGGTCGGGCGGATCATCTTCAACGATCGCATCGAGCGGGCGCTTGAGGAGGCGCTGGGCGAGGACTTCGAGCTCGACAGCTACGAGTTCATCAACCATTCGCTGAAGAAGCGCGACGTCAACGAGCTGGTCTCCGACCTGGTCGAGCGTTGCGGCGCCCCCGCCGTCTCGCTGGTGCTCGACGCCTTCAAGGAGCTCGGCTTCCACTTCGCCACCCAGGCGGGGATCACGATCTCCAAGAACGACGTCGTCTCGCCCCCCAACAAGGACGAGATCCTCGAGAAGTACGAGAAGGAGGCCGACGAGATCGCCAAGCAGTACGACGACGGCTACATCACCCAGGAGGAGCGCCACGAGGCCGTCACCTCGCGCTGGGACCAGGCCACCGACGAGGTCGCCCGTGCCATGGAGGACAACCTCGACGAGCTGAACCCGATCTACATGATGGCCAACTCCGGCGCTCGCGGCTCGTTCAAGCAGATCCGCCAGCTGGCCGGCATGCGCGGCCTGATGGCCAACCCGAAGGGCGAGATCATCGAGCGGCCGATCAGGGCCAACTTCATGGAGGGCCTCTCGGTGCTCGAGTACTTCATCTCCACGCACGGCGCCCGCAAGGGACTCGCCGACACCGCGCTGCGCACCGCCGACTCGGGCTACCTGACCCGGCGCCTCGTCGACGTCGCCCAGGACGTGATCGTCCGCGAGGAGGACTGCAAGACCAAGGACGGGATCGAGATGGCGCTGCGCAAGGACGACGGCTCGCTGAACGACAACAACCTGATCGGCCGTTTGGCGGCGAAGAAGTTCGCCACCAAGCGGGGCCGCGAGCTGCTCAAGCGCAACCAGCAGATCGAGCTCGAGGACATCGAGAAGATCGCCGAGACCTTCGGCGACGAGGAGGTCGTGGTCCCGGTCCGCTCGGTGCTCAAGTGCGAGGCCAAGTCAGGCCTGTGCCGCGCCTGCTACGGGCTGGCGCCCGCCACCGGCTCGATCGTCGACATCGGCGACGCTGTCGGGATCATCGCCGCGCAGTCGATCGGCGAGCCCGGCACCCAGCTGACGATGCGCACCTTCCACACCGGCGGCGTCGCCGGACAGGACATCACCCAGGGCCTGCCGCGCGTCGTCGAGCTGTTCGAGGCGCGCAAGCCGAAGGGCCTGGCGCAGATGGCCGAGGTCGCCGGCAAGGTCGCGGTCGACGAGACCGACAAGGCGATCAAGGTCATCGTCACCGACGAGAAGGGCGAGGAGCACTCCTACAGCTTCCCGGCCCGCACCCGACTCTACGTCGAGCCCGGCGAGAAGGTCGAGCCGGGCCAGCAGCTCAACGAGGGGTCGCTGTACCCGGCCGAGCTGCTTTCGATTCGGGGCCGCACCGACACCGAGGTGTATCTGGTGAGCGAGGTCCAGCGGGTCTACCGCGCCCAGGGCGTCGACATCAACGACAAGCACATCGAGGTGATCGTGCGCCAGATGCTGAAGAAGATGCGGGTCGAGTCGAAGGGCTCGACCTCGCTGCTGCCCGGCCAGCTCGAGGACCGCCAGAAGCTCAAGGCCCTCAACAAGGAGGTCAAGGACGGCGGCGGCACCCCGGCCAAGGGCGAAGAGGTGATCCTCGGAATCACCAAGGCCTCGCTGGCCACGGAGTCGTTCCTCTCTGCCGCCTCCTTCCAGGAGACGACCAAGGTACTGACCGACGCTGCCCTGGAGGGCAAGCGCGACCGCCTGGTCGGCCTGAAGGAGAACGTGATCATCGGCAAGCTGATCCCGGCAGCGACCGGGCTCAAGCATTACCGCACGCTGACGATCGAGCCGGCCCAGCCGGTCGAGCCCCCCTCCGAGGAGGGCCTGCTCGACGAGGAGGAGCTGGCCGCCGAGCTGGGGCTGGAGGGCGACGGCACCGAGCTGGAGGGCTTCGGCCCCTCCTTCGCCGAGGAGCTGGAGGAGCTCGCTCAGGAGATCGAGACCACCGACGGCGGCAGCTCCGAGTAGGCGCGTCCGCCCGGACTAGCGCCTGCTGCGCGCGGACGTCCGGGCCGGACTAGCGCCTGCGGCGCGCGTTCGGACTAGCGCCTGCGGCGCGCGTTCGAAAGACGGCGCGCCTCGCGCTCACAAACGGCGCGCCTCGCGCTCACAAATCCTGACCTTTTGGCGCGCCCCCAGTGCGCGTGACGCCCCCACCTTCCAGGGGTGGCAAACGTTGACCGTCAAATGGAGAGTAAGACGGTTGCCACCCCAGGGGCCGAGAGCCCGGGGACAGTCGACCGCACCTTGGCCCGCCTCGCCGAGCGCCAACACGGCGTGGTCGCCCGCCGCCAGCTGTTCGCGCTCGGTCTCGGACCCCGGACGATCGAGCGCCGGATTGCAAGAGAACGGCTGCACCGCATCCACCGAGGCGTCTACGCGGTCGGCCACCGTTCGCTGAGTGCTCATGGTCACTGGCTCGCCGCGGTGCTGGCCGCAGGCCCAGGGGCGGTTCTCTCCCATCGAAGCGCGGCGGCACTGTGGGAGCTTCGACCGGCCGCCGGTTCGCGTATCGACGTCACGGTACGCGCGCGTGCGCGCCGCAGCCGTCCGCGAATCGCCATCCACGTTACCCGCGACCTGCGCGATCGCGATCGGGTGCAGCGAGCCGGCATCCCCGTCACGTCGGTCGCGCGGACGCTACTCGACCTGGGGGGGATGCTTTCGGAGGCCCAGCTCGCCCGCGCCGTTGAGGAGGCCGAGCGCCTGGACCGGCTTGACCTTCGCGCGATCGACGACGTCTGCCTGCGAGGGCGTGGCCGACGAGGCCTCGGTGCTCTGCTCGGGGTGCTCGCCGATCACAGCGACCCGGTTCCCCTCACCCGCTCGGAGCTCGAGCGAGCCTTCCTCGATCTCTGCCATGAGCATCGCCTGCCGCTGCCACGAGTCAACCACTTCATCGCCGGCTTCGAGGTCGACGCCGTATGGCTCGGGCAGCGGCTGGTCGTGGAGCTCGACGGCTACGCGTTTCACCGCACCCGCGGCGCTTTCGAACGAGACCGCGCCCGCGACGCTGCCCTCTTGCTCGCCGGCTACCGGGTTCTGCGGTTCACGCATCGCAGGTTGGAGCGGGAGCCGGCCGGCGATTGCGGCGACGGTGCGAGCGGCGCTGGCCGCGCCCACAGCGACAAGCGAGCAACGTGGGGCAATGAGCTAGCCGCCCGAAGCGCACTCTTGGCCGGCTGGCCAGTGTCGACCTCGGGCGGCTAGGGTTTCGCTCGTGACGGCACTGCGTGAGGGTCAGCGGGTCTGCGTGATCGGGGCGGGCTCTTCGGGCATCGCTGCATGCCAGGTTCTGGACGCCCGCGGGATCGCCTTCGACTGCCTCGAGAAGGGCTCCGGGGTGGGGGGTAACTGGCGCTATGAGAACGACAACGGGATGTCGTCCGCCTACCGGTCGCTGCACATCAACACCTCCCGCGACCTCATGTCGTACGCGACCTACCCGATGCCGCGCGACTATCCGGACTATCCCAACCATTTTCAGATCGCCAAATACTTCGACGACTACGTGGACCACTTCGGGCTGCGCGAGAGGATTCGCTTTCGCACCGAGGTGACCAGGGTCGAGTCCGCAGGCGAGGGGGAGTGGGAGGTGACGGCCGAGGACGATCGGGGCCGCCGGCAGACGGACCGCTACAGCGCAGTGTTGATTGCCAACGGCCACCACTGGGCCCCGCGCTGGCCGGAGCCGCCCTTCCCCGGACAGGACGAGTTCGCGGGCGAGCAGATGCACGTGCACCATTACCGCGAGCCCGACGTGCTGCGCGGCAAGCGGGTGCTGGTGCTGGGTATCGGCAACTCGGCGTGCGACGTCGCGGTCGAGTCCTCGCGGATCGCCGACCGCACCTTCCTGGCGATGCGGCGCGGCGCCTGGATCGTCCCCAAGTACCTGGAGGGAAGGCCGACCGACGAAGCGGGCTCGCCGACGCTTGCGCGGCTGCCGCTTGCGCTCCAGCGCCGGCTGTTCACCAAGGCGCTGCGGGTCGCCGCCGGCGAGCCCACCCAGTACGGGCTGCCCGAGCCCGACCACAAGCTGCTGGAGGCCCACCCGACGGTCTCCTCCGACCTGCTTCCCCGCATCGGCCACGGCGATATCGAGGTCAGGCTCAACATCGAGCGCTTTGCCGGCGGCCGCCGGGTGCGCTTCGACGGCGGAAGCGAGGAGGAGATCGACCTCGTCATCTACTGCACCGGCTACCGGATCAACTTCCCGTTCCTCGACGACTCGGTGGTCAGGGTCGTGGACAATCGGGTGCCGCTCTACCGCCGCGTCGTCTCGGTCGAGAGCCCCGGCCTCTACTTCATCGGGCTGATCCAGCCGCTCGGGGCAATCATGCCGATCGCCGAGCTGCAGTCCGAATGGGTCGCCGACCTGCTCGAAGGCAGCGCGGAGCTGCCCGACGTAGAGGCGATGACTCGCGTGATCGAGCGCGAGGACCGGCGCATGGCAAAGCGCTACGTGGCGTCCAAGCGGCACACGATCCAGGTCGACTTCTATCCCTACATGCGCACTCTGCGCCGCGAGCGCAAGCGCGGCGCGCGCGGTGGGGGCCCGCTGTCGGCCCTACTCGCCCGCCGCTCGCACGAGTTGCGCGTCGGCGCGGGCTAGTCACATGTCTCAGCTCGCCCACGATCGCCGCGGCTCCGGCGAGCCGCTGGTGCTGGTGCACGGGCTGGGCAGCCGTCGCGGCGCCTGGCAGCCGGTGGCCGATCTGGCCGCCGCGGAGCGCGAGGTGATCGCCGTCGACATGCCGGGATTCGGCGAGTCGCCTCCCGACGGGACGGTGCCCAGCGTGGCAGGTATCGCGGAGCGCCTGATCAGGTTCTTCGACGAGATCGCCGTCGACCGCCCGCACGTGGCCGGCAACTCGCTGGGGGGCGCCGTGGCCCTCGAGCTGGGGCGACGCGGCGCGGCGCGCTCGGTCGTCGCCTTCTCGCCGATCGGGTTCTGGAGCGCCGTCGAGCGCGGCTGGAGCCTGCGTGCCCTGACCGTCGGCCATGCCCTCGGAAAGCGTCGCGTGCAGGGACTTTCTGATCGCACCGAGGCGATGCTCGCGCGGCCGTTCAGCTTCGTCTTCTCCTACGGAAAGCCGTGGAGCGTGCCCGATTCCGAGGTCCTGGAGATGTCGCGAGGGGGAACCGCGGCGCCGAACTTCCGGGCAGCGGCCGAGGCCAACCGCGACTACGTCTTCGCCGAGCCCGAGGAGCTGCGCGGACTGCCGCTGACGATCGCCTGGGGTCGCCGCGACGTGTTGGTGCCCTACTGGACCTGCTCGCGCCGCGCGCGACGGATGCTGCCGTGGGCCCGTCACGTGACCCTGCCGAGCTGCGGCCACGTGCCGTTCTTCGACGACCCGGGGCTCTGCGCCAGGGTGCTGCTGGAGGGAAGCCAGGGCTAGGTGCTGAGGTTGAGCGTGAGCCTGCCGACCAGCACGGACCCGCCGGCGATCGTGACCTGTACCACCACGATGTCGTCGGGGCCGATCGCCACCGCCCCGCCCCCGCTGGCATAGGTCCGGCAGGCATTGTCAGTCCTATCGGTTTCGTCATTGATCACCAACGTGCCAGGTAGGTTCGTCGCGTTGCCCGGCGCATGCTCCACAGTGATCATCCCCACACTTTCGAGGGTCCCGCCGTTCGTGTCGTAGCAGAGCTCAAAGCTGTCGATCTTCACCTGCTTCTGCTGCAGCTTCGCCGGCACTGTCAGCGCGGCCTGGAAATCCGAGGACCCTGTGGCTGAGAGATACGTAAGGAGGGTGGCGTAGTTCAGCGTGCCAACCGGGGGGGTGAGGGTCTCCGCAACCCAGTTGCTCGGATTCACCGAGAGCTCGGTCGATCCCGACGACGGCACGAAGTTCGAGTCGACCTCCTCCTTCGAGTAGACCTCTCCCTTCGAGTAGACGTTCTTCTTCTTCGCGAACTTCTTGTAGTGCTTGCGGGCCGTCGTCCTCGGCGTGAAGCCGATCCTGATTTCCTCCTTTGTGAAGAAGAGCTTCTTTGCCCAGCCGGGAATGTCGGTGCGCGGCCCGCCGAATGCGGGCTGAATGGCCAGCGATGCGGCCGCCAGAGCCACGACTGCGGCCATCGCGAGCCAGCCGGGATTTCTGCGCCTTTTGCTCCTCATGAATCTCCTCTCCCCTCGTATCTTCTCTCCCCTCGTGGACGAGGCACGCCGAGGCCGGTTCGGCGAGCCTATCCGCACCGCTGTACGCGCCGCAACCCCAGTTTTGTGGAGCTCCCTAGCGGCGCTGGGGCGCTTCAGGCGCCGGCTCGGCGGCGCCGCGAGCATGCCCGAGGCCGGCCCGTACCGGAACTGGGGGCCTCACCACACGGCTGCGGCCGCCGGGCGGGCAGTCGGGAAGCGGCTTGGCCCCGGCCCCGTGGGGGCCGCCGCGGCGCGGGCCGCGCGGCTGGCGGCGCTCGGCGCGGAAGCGGCGAAAGCCGCCGTCATCCTGGTCGGGCGCGTCATCTGCCAGCGGCTGCGCGCGACTGGCCCACCAGACGAGCCACAGCGCCCCGACCACCGGGATCTTCAGCACGACCAGCAGAAAGAAGATTGGCCAGAATCCCTCCACTGCGGGCTCAGTCTACCTCTGCTGCGCGCCTGATTCAGCTGCCTTTCTTCCCCTTCTATTCGGCAAGCTCCCGGGCCCAGGCATCGAGCGCCTCGGTTTGCACCTCCTCGAGGCCATGGTCCGACTCTGTCGGCACCAGCAGCGTTGGCGTCTCGCGTGCCTCCGCCCACTCGTAACAGCTCTCGTCGAAGGAGTCGTCGATCCAGGCCATCGGCCGGTTGCCGGCGTACTCCTGCAGCGGCCCGAGCTTCCAGTGTGCCGAGCCGAAGCGGGCGGCACCGTCGAAGCTGAGATATGGAAGCTCAGGCAGACCGAGGATGTCCGCCAGCGAATAGTTGGCGCGGTCCTCCCACCCCGTCGCCCAGACCAGGTCGTACAGATCCGAGAGCCTCTGCAGCCTCTTCCCGGCCGCGATCGAGATGCAGTGGACCATCCCGTCGATCAGCTCGAACCGCGCTACCGAGCGGTCGGGCGGTTCCTCGAACCCGAAAAGGCTGATCACGCCGTCCACATCCACGGCGAGGATCGGCTTCTCTGCCATGCCCGCAGCGTAGTGAGACAGGCGCCCCGCTACCATTGCGCGCCGTGCCGAATACGAATCAACTCGTCAGGAAGGGCCGCAAGCGCCCCAAGAAGAAGGTCGCCACGCCCGGCCTGAAGTCCGGCCAGGGCCGCAAGAAGCGCATCGCGGCCCCGCAGCGTCGCGGCGTCTGCACGCGCGTCTACACGGCCACCCCGAAGAAGCCCAACTCGGCTCTTCGCAAGGTCGCCCGCGTGCGCCTCACCAACGGCATGGAGGTCACGACCTACATCCCCGGTGAGGGCCACAATCTCCAGGAGCACTCGGTGGTGCTGATTCGCGGAGGTCGCGTCAAGGACCTGCCTGGAGTGCGCTACAAGGTCGTGCGCGGGACGCTCGATGCCTCCGGCGTCTCGGAGCGCCGCCAATCGCGCTCGCAGTACGGGGTCAAAGCTTCCTGATGCCGCGCCGCTCCGCTGCGCAGATACGCCCGATCGAGCCCGACTCCCGGCACCGCAGCCGCCTCGTTCAGCAGCTGATCAACAAGGTGATGGAGGCCGGGAAGAAGTCGCTGGCCGAGCGCATCGTCTACGACGCGATGGCGATCGTCGGCGAGCGTGGCGGGAGCGACCCGGTGGAGACGCTCGAGGAGGCGATCAAGCAGTTGACGCCGGTGCTGGAGGTGCGCTCCCGCCGAGTCGGCGGCGCCACCTACCAGGTTCCGGTCGAGGTGCCGGCGCGCCGCGCCCGCACCCTCGCGGCTCGCTGGCTCGTCCAATTCGCCCGCGCCCGGCGCGAGTACTCGATGGCCGAGCGCCTCGCCAACGAGATCCTCGATGCCACCAAGCAGCAGGGCAACGCCTGGAAGCGGAAGGACGACATTTACCGCATGGCACAGGCCAACAAAGCTTTCGCTCATTACCGCTGGTAGGCGGGCGCGGGCGAACCTTCGGTTTTCGCGCCCGTCCTAGGGTTCGCCTTGAACCCGGCTTGCTTTTCGCGGCCGTTCTAGGGTCCGCTCAGAGTCCGCGGCCTCCCCCTTGCCCGAGTTCGGTTCGGCCGTTTGTCTCTCGCCGGGATTCGCCGCAGGCGCGGGCTTCGTCCGCGTGGGTCCCCTGCCGCGCCGGGGGCCGAACGAGCGCAGCTGGTCCGGGGTGAGTGTGGCGAGCGCTCCCCCGCAGATCGCCAGTATCAGCGCACCCGCCAGCTCGACCCAAAAGCCCGCCGCGGGGTCGGCCTTCGCCTCAAAGAACGACTCGCGCGCATCGTCGAGCGTTCCCACCTTGCCGGCGTCTGGCAGGTCGATCAGCAGGAACAGCAGCAGTGCCCCGACCCCCGCGATGGCGACCGCCGCCGCGGCCGGCCTGGAACCGTTGGCAACCGCGATCACCAGCGCGATCAGGGCGAAGGCTGCGAGCACCAGCAGGGCGTAGCTGTGCTGGTCGGACGCCTTCTGGACGTCGAAGGTCTGGCCCGGGCCGCCGTTCAGCTTGAAGGTGGTCATGAACTCCGAGGCCGCGAGCATCGCGATCGCCCCCGCGCAGGCGAGCGGCAGCAGATGTTCTGCGCGGAGCCGTAGGCGACGCGTCTGGCTGGTGGAAGTTGTTCTTGCCCCGAGCCGCCTCATGCGCCGCCTCTCGCGACCGACGGAGCCTGGCGCGGCCGCGGCCGCAGCTTTGGGCTGGGGCTTCGCGCTGTGCGCTGCGCCCCGCGGATGTAGCGGCCGAGCAGCAGCCCGCACACCACCAGGGTCAGCGAGGAGGCGAGCTGCACGTAGAACCCCTCCTTCATCGTGGCCTTTGCCCCGGCGAACGCGACACCCGCCGTTCCGGCGTCAAGGCCCTTGGGAAGGTCGATCGCGAGGCTGATCAGGATCCCGACCAGGCCGACTCCCGCCACCAGCCGGCCGAGGCGCCAGCGCCTGCGAGTCACGGCTAGCAGGGCGATCACCAGGGCCAGCGCGGCGAGCGGGACCAGCACGTACGCGTGGGCGGCTCCGGCATCGGAGAGGGCGGTCTGGGGCGGGGGCGCGACATTGGACACCTCGGCGTAGTCGGGACGGCCTACGTCGACCCCGCGGTAGGCGACGAACTGAGACAACGCGAGGCATGCGGCGGCGCCGCCCGTGACCCCCAGGAGCGCTCGCTCGGGTGATACCTGGCGCTCGAGGAAGGCGACTGTGCGCGCCGTCGCCACCGTGGCCGCGGAGAAGACCGCCGCCAGCAGCCGCTCGGCCAAGGCGAACAGCCGCAGCAGCAGCACGGCGACCCAGGCTGCACCCCGGCCCAACGCGTGGGCGGCGTCCTTCGTCGCCGGCCCGGCCCTCTCGGCGGTGGCGCGCAGCCCGCTGACCGACGCCCGGAGCATCCCCCGCAGGCTCGGCCGCACGGCTGCGAGCTTGGGACGGCGCAGCTTGGGACGGCGCAACTTGGGACGGCTGAGCTTGGGCCGCCCGATCTTCGGAAGCCTGGAGCCTTCCCGAGACGTCGTGGCCCGCGGGTCGCCGGGCTTGCGTTCACCACGGGCCTCGCGGTAGGCCTCTCGCTCCTGGTCGACCAGGCGCTGCCGCTTCTGGCGCCGGCTCCCGCCGGCCCTGCCGAGCCTCGCCGAGAGGTCGTCGCGACGCTCGTCGCGGCGCAACCTACGGCGCGGTTTTTGGGGCTCTTGAGGGTCTTTGGGAGGCGTCATGCCTCTGCTATCATCGCGCCTCGCTCAGGCGTCCCTGCAGGGGCGCCTGCGAGCGCAGTAGGGGGTTGTTTTCGACCAATGGATACCGGCTCGACATAGCGATTCGTCCGGTTCTCGCGAGAGATAGTCGCGCCGGGCCCGTGAGGGCCTTTTTTATGCGCGGAACCCGTGAGGACCGTTCTCAGCTTTCACCACTCTCTCCAACCCCAGCCCGACTGAACCAGAACTTTCGCACATGGCACGCAATTTCCCGCTAGAGAAGACCCGCAACCTCGGGATCATGGCGCACATCGACGCCGGTAAGACGACGACGACCGAGCGCATTCTCTATTACACCGGCCGCACCCACAAGATGGGGGAGGTGCACGAGGGCGCCGCGGTGATGGACTGGATGGAGCAGGAGCAGGAGCGCGGGATCACGATCACCTCCGCCGCGACCGCCTGCGAGTGGCGCGGCCATCGCATCAACATCATCGACACCCCCGGCCACGTGGACTTCACGGTCGAGGTCGAGCGCTCGCTACGCGTGCTGGACGGGGCAATAGCGATCTTCGACTCCGTCGCCGGCGTCGAGCCCCAGTCCGAGACCGTCTGGCGCCAGGCCGACAAGTACAAGGTTCCGCGCGTCGCATACGTCAACAAGATGGACCGCACCGGCGCCGACTTCTTGGGCGCGGTGAAGACGATGGAGGACCGCCTCGGCGCCCATCCGCTGCCGATCCAGCTGCCGATCGGCGAGGAGGCCGGCTTCGAGGGGGTCGTCGACCTGATCGAGATGAAGGCCCTGGTCTGGAAGGACGTGCTCGGCACCGAGTTCGAGCAGGGGGAGATCCCCGAGGAGATGCGCGAGCAGGCCGACCACTACCGCAAGGAGCTGGTAGAGGCCTGCGCGGACTACGACGACGAGCTGCTGGAGGCTTACATCAACGAGGAGGAGATCCCCCACGAGCGGATCGCCTCCTCGTGCACAAGGCCACCCTCGACATCAAGGTCACCCCTGTGCTGTGCGGCTCCTCGTTCAAGAACAAGGGCGTCCAGCCGCTGCTCGACGCGATCGTCGAGCTGCTGCCCTCTCCGCTGGAGGTTCCTCCGCTCGTCGGGATCGAGCCTCCGAAGAAGGGCGAGGACGGCACCGGTAACGAGGCCGAGCGCCCCCCCGACGATTCCGCCCCCTTCGCGGCGCTGGCCTTCAAGGTGATGGCAGATCCCTACGTCGGCAAGCTGACCTATTTCCGCGTCTACTCCGGCACGCTGAAGGCGGGCAGCAGGGTGCTCAACGTCTCCAACCGCAAGACCGAGCGGATCGGGCGGCTGCTGATGATGCACGCCAACCACCGCGAGGAGATCGAGGAGTGCTACGCCGGCGACATCTGTGCCGGCGTCGGCCTCAAGCAGACCAGCACCGGCGACACCCTCGCGGCCCCCGACGCGCCGATCGAGCTGTTGACGATCGAGTTCCCCGAGCCGGTCATCGCGGTCGCAATCGAGCCCAAGACCAAGGCCGACCAGGAGAAGCTCGGAGCGGCGCTGGCGCGTCTCGCCGAGGAGGACCCGACCTTCCAGGTGGAGGGCGACGAGGAGACGGGCCAGACCCTGATCCACGGCATGGGGGAGCTGCATCTCGAGGTGATCGTCGAGCGGATGCTGCGCGAGTTCAGCGTGGACGCCAACGTCGGCACGCCCCAGGTCGCCTACCGCGAGACGATCCGCAGGGAGGTCGACAAGGTCGAGGGCCGCTTCGTGCGCCAGACCGGCGGCCGCGGCCAGTACGGCCACGTGGTGATCAACATCGAGCCAGCCCCGGACAAGGGCTTCGACTTCGTCAACAAGATCAAGGGCGGCTCGATTCCCTCCGAGTTCCTGCCGGCGGTGGAGCAGGGGATCGAGGAGGCGCTGGAGAACGGCGTCCGCGCCGGCTACCCGATGGTCGACGTTCGAGTCGAGTTGGTCGACGGCTCCTACCACGACGTCGACTCCTCGGAGATGGCATTCAAGATTGCCGGCTCGATGGCGCTGCAGGAGGCGGCGCGGCGGGCGAGGCCGGTGCTGCTGGAGCCGGTGATGTCGGTCGAGGTCGTCACCCCTGAGGAGTTCCTCGGAGAGGTGATCGGCGACCTCTCGCGGCGCCGCGGCAAGGTGCAGGGCCAGGAGCAGCGCGGGAAAGTGCTCGCCGTGCATGCCTTCGTTCCGCTCGGCGAGATGTTCGGCTACGCGACCGACCTGCGCTCCTCGACCCAGGGGAGGGCCACCTACACGATGCAGTTCGAGCGCTACGAGGAGGTCCCGTCCAACATCGCCGAGGAGATCGTCGAGCACCGGGCCGGGGAGCCCGTGGGCGCCACTACCTAGCTATATTTCCCCGGTTCGCCCACGGGGGCGATCCAAGAGACCCCGAAGACCTGAAACAGAGCCCAAAGGAGCGAGATGTCCAAGGAGAAGTTCGAGCGCGATAAGCCGCATGTGAACGTCGGCACGATCGGTCACATCGACCACGGCAAGACGACGCTGACGGCCGCGATCACGAAGACCCTCGCCGAGAAGGGCAACACCGAGGAGAAGACGTTCGACGAGATCGACAACGCTCCCGAGGAGAAGGAGCGCGGGATCACGATCGCCACCTCGCACGTCGAGTACGAGACCGAGAATCGCCACTACGCGCACGTCGACTGCCCGGGCCACGCCGACTACGTCAAGAACATGATCACCGGCGCTGCCCAGATGGACGGGGCGATCCTGGTCGTCTCCGCGGCCGACGGGGTGATGCCGCAGACGCGCGAGCACATCCTGCTCGCGCGCCAGGTCAACGTCCCCCACGTGGTCGTCTTCCTCAACAAGATCGACCAGGTCGACGACGACGAGCTGGTCGAGCTGGTCGAGGAGGAGGTCAAGGACCTTCTCAACGAGTACGACTTCCCCGGAGACGAGACGCCGATCATCAAGGGCTCGGCGCTGAAGGCGCTGGAGGGCGACGAGGAGGCGAAGCAGGCGATCTACGAGCTCGCCGAGGCGCTCGACAGCTACATCCCGGAGCCCGTGCGTGACCTCGACAAGCCGTTCCTGATGCCGATCGAGGACATCTTCTCGATCACCGGCCGCGGCACCGTTGCCACCGGCCGCGTGGAGCAGGGCATCGTCAACACCGGCGACGGGGTGGAGATCGTCGGCATCAAGCCCACCCAGAAGACCGTCGTCACCGGGGTCGAGATGTTCCGCAAGATCCTCGACCAGGGGCAGGCGGGCGACAACATCGGCGCCCTGCTCCGCGGTACCAAGCGGGAGGACATCGAGCGCGGCCAGGTGCTCTGCAAGCCGGGCTCGATCACGCCGCACACGAAGTTCAAGGCGGAGGTTTACTGCCTGAAGAAGGAGGAGGGCGGCCGCCACACCCCGTTCTTCTCCGGTTATCGGCCGCAGTTCTACTTCCGCACGACGGACGTCACCGGCGTCGCCAACCTTCCCGAGGGGACCGAGATGGTGATGCCGGGGGACAATGTCGAGATGTCGATCGAGCTGATCCAGCCGATCGCCATGGACCAGGGCCTTCGGTTCGCGATCCGCGAAGGCGGCCGCACCGTTGGCTCCGGGGTGGTTTCCGAGATCATCGAGTGACCGCTGAGGGCGGACTTCGGTCCGCCCTTTCGCTGCCCACCCGCAGCGGACAACTGCAAAGACATACGACCGGGGCGGCGCCCCAGCTTCAGGGGCGGCGCCCCTCTCGCGCGAGAGAGACCAAGAAAGACCAGGCACAAGACATTGTCGGCGATAGCTGCACAGAAGATCCGGATCCGCCTCAAGGCGTACGACCACGACGCCATAGATCGCGCTGCGCGCGAAATCGTCGAGACGGCGGAGCGAACCGGCGCAACCGTCGCCGGCCCGATACCGCTGCCCACCGAGAAGAACGTCTACTGCGTGATCCGCTCGCCGTTCAAGGACAAGGACTCGCGTGAGCACTTCGAGATCCGCACCCACAAGCGGCTGATCGACATCCATCAGCCGACTCCGAAGACCGTCGACTCCCTGCAGCGCCTCGACGCGCTGCCGGCCGGGGTCGACATCGAGATTCGGCTCTGAGGTGCCTCTGATGCCCGCGATCATCGGCAAGAAGGTCGGGATGACCCAGGTCTTCGGCGAGGACGGAACCTCGGTGCCGGTGACCGTGATCGAGGCCGGCCCCTGTCCGGTCACCGGGATCCGCGATCCAGAGCGCGACGGTTACTCGGCCGTCCAGCTCGCCTTCGACGAGGTGGCCGAGGGCAAGCTCAGCGGGGGTGAGCTGGGGCACCTCAAGAAGGCCGGCGCGGCGCCGATGCGCACGCTGGTCGAGTTCCGCGACGTCGAGCTGCCCAGCGGCGGCGAGGAGGATTCCGGAGAGGGCCCGAAGATCGGGGACACGGTCAAGGTCGACCAGTTTGAGCCGGGACAACGGGTCAAGGTCTCCGGGATCTCGATCGGCAAGGGCTTTCAGGGCACGATCAAGCGCCACAACTTCAGCCGCGGGCCGATGACCCACGGCTCCCATAACGTGCGCGCCCCCGGCTCGATCGGGGCCAGCGCCGACCCCGCCCGTGTCTTCAAGGGGATGCGGATGCCGGGCCGGATGGGCGGGGAGCGCGTCACCCAGCGCGGCCTCGAGGTGGTCGAGGTGGACTCCGAGCAAAACCTGCTGCTGATCAAGGGCTCGGTGCCAGGCGCCCGCAACGGCCTGGTGGAGGTGCGCGATGAGTAGGCGCTCGTCGACGCCCCTCCAGCACCGTCTTGCCGGCTGCAAGTCTTCGCCTGGCTTCGTCCTCGGTCGCCGCCATGGCGCTGCCATTGTCGGCTTCCTGCGTCCTCGCCATGCTCGACTTTCGCTCGGCAATCCGGCCCCGGAGGGACGCCGATGAGCGCCAAGGCGGCTGTCCTCGGCAAGACCACCAAGGCCGACCTGCCCAAGGAGCTCTTCGGCGAGCCGTTTCACCAGTCGCTGGTGCACGAGGCTGCCCGCGCCGACCTCGCGGCCCGGCGTCGGGGCACCGCCTCGACCCTGCGGCGCGGCGAGGTCGCGATGACCACCGCCAAGGCCTGGCGCCAGAAGGGGACCGGACGCGCCCGCCCGGGCGCGCTCAGCGTCCCCCACCGCACGGGCGGCGGAGTGGCGTTCGGCCCGAAGCCCCGCCGCTACACGGTCAAGGTCAATCGCAAGGCGCAGCGGCGTGCGCTGCGGGCGGCGCTCTCGGTGCACGCCGAGCGCGGAAGCGTGGCGCTGCTCGACGCGGGCGCCTACGAGGAGCCCTCGACCAAGCAGGCCGCGGCGGCGCTGCAGAAGTGGGGGGGCGCGCTGCCGACCCTGGTCGTGCTGGAGGCGGAGGAGACGGGCGCACTGAAGAGCTTTCGCAACATCGATCGCGTCGAGGTGGGCGAGGCGACCTCGATCGGCGTCGCCGCCGTTCTCGCAGCCGCCTCGATCGTGGTGTCGGAAAAGGCGCTCGAGGTGCTCGAGCAGCGCACGAAGAGCCCCTCGAGGAACGAGGAACGAGCGACGAGCGACGTGAAGGGTGGCGGCTGATGGACGCCCGCACGGTGATCATTCGCCCGGTGATCTCGGAGAAGAGCTACGCCCTGATCGCAGAGGGCAAGTACACGTTCCGCGTGCACGAGCGCGCCAACAAGACCCAGATCGCCCAGGCGGTGGAGGACGTGTTCGGGGTCGGCGTCGCCAGCGTCCGTACCGCCAAGGTGCGCTCCAAGCCCAAGCGGCGCGGCCTGCAATCCGGAACCACTCGCGCCTGGAAGAAGGCCGTGGTGCAGCTCGCCCCGGGGGAGCGGATCGAGCTGTTCGAGGGTGCGGCGGCGGAGGGATGATGGCGGCGAGCAGAGGGCGAAGCCCGATTTTGAGGCGACAGGCTGGTGGGGTGATTTAGATGGCGAACCGCAAGACAAGGCCGACCAGCCCGGGGCGCCGCTTTGCGACGTTCCCGCTGCGCGAGCAGATCACCGAGAGCGAGCCGGAGAAGACACTGGTGGAGGGCCGGCCCAAGAGCGGCGGGCGCAACTCCTACGGCCGCATCACGAGCCGTCACCGCGGCGGCGGGGCAAAGCGACGCTACCGGCGAGTCGACTTCAAGCGCACCAAGGACGGCGTGCCCGCCAAGGTCGCCACAGTCGAGTACGACCCCAACCGCAGCTGCTACATCGCGCTGCTGCACTACGCCGACGGCGAGAAGCGCTACATCCTCGCTGCGCAACAGATTTCGGTGGGCGACCAGGTCCAGTCGGGCTCCGGGGCGGACATCAGGCCCGGCAATGCGCTTCCGCTCCGCGAGATCCCGACCGGCACGGTGGTGCACAACGTGGAGCTGGTGCCGGGCCAGGGCGGGCGCCTGGGCCGCGCGGCCGGCACGGCGATCCAGGTCGTGGCCAAGGAGGGCAGGATGGTGACGCTGCGGCTACCGTCGTCGGAGGTGCGCCTGGTGCCCGCCGGCTGCCGCGCCACCGTCGGCTCGCTGTCCAACACCGAGCACCAGAACGTGAAGATCGGGAAGGCCGGCCGCAACCGCCACAAGGGAAAGCGCCCGCAGACCCGTGGCGTTGCGATGAACCCGGTGGACCACCCGCACGGGGGCGGCGAGGCCCACCACACGCCCGGCGGCCATCCGGTCACCCCGTGGGGCAAGCCGACACTCGGCTACCGGACCCGCAAGAAGGGCAAGTCCTCCGACCGCTACATCGTGCGCGGCCGCCGGCGCGGACGCAAGAAGAGGTGATGACCCGTGGGTAGGTCGACCAAGAAGGGGCCGTACGTCGAGGAGCGCCTGTTGGGGCGGATCCAACAGATGAACGAGTCCGGCAACAAGCAGATGGTGAAGACCTGGTCGCGCGTTTCGACGATCTTCCCGGACATGGTCGGCCACACGATCGCCGTCCACGACGGGCGCAAGCACGTGCCGGTGTTCATCTCCGAGTCGATGGTCGGCCACAAGCTGGGTGAGTTCGCCCCGACCCGCACCTTCCGCGCTCACTCCGGGACCGACAAGAGAGCTGCCGAGTAGAGATGCCAGAGGACGAGAAGACAACCCGCTCCGGGAGCCAGGCCGAGGAGGCCAAGGGCTCGCGCAAGCCTGCCCGTGGCAAGACCGCGAAGGCAGGCGCCGGCGCCAAGAAGGGCCAGGCCAGCAAGCCCGCTGCGACCAAGGCGAAGTCCGGGTCGGCAAAGCCCGCCGCCAAGGCCTCCGAGAAGGCGCCGTCCAAGCCGGTCGCCAAGGATGCCGCGAAGCCCAAGGCCGCGCCGAAGCGCAAGCCGGCTGCCGAGAAGGCGACACCGGCGCCGATCGTAGTTCGGGCAAGCGCCCGCTATGTGCGCACTGCACCCCGCAAGGCGCGGTTGGTGGCTGACCAGGTCCGCGGCCTGCACATCGACAAGGCCCGCGCGCTGCTGCAGTTCTCGCCGCGCAGCGCCGCCCGCGACATCGCCAAGCTGCTCGACTCCGCCGCAGCCAACGCCGAGAACAACCACGAGCTCATCGCCGACGACATGCGGATCAAGGAGATCAACGTCGACGAGGGGCCCACGTTGCGGCGCTGGCGCCCGCGCGCGCTGGGCAGGGCGACGCGGATCAACAAGCGAACCAGCCACATCTCCGTGGCGCTGACGCCGGAGGAGTAGGAAACGCATGGGACAGAAGATCCACCCCGAGGGATTCCGGGTCGGCTACATCCACGACTGGAAGTCGAACTGGTTCAACGAGCGCGAGTTCGCCGACACCCTGCTGGAGGACCTCGCGATCCGCGACCACATCGAGGGCAAGCTCGCGCACGCGGGCCTGTCCGACATCACGATCGAGCGCCGCGGCGAGGTGACGGTGGATATCCACACGGCGCGGCCGGGCATCGTGATCGGCAAGTCCGGCAGCGAGGTCGACGCGCTGCGCCGCGACCTTCACAAGCTGACCGGAAAGCCGGTCAAGGTCAACATCCGCGAGGTCAAGCGGCCGGAGCTGGACGCCAAGCTCGTGGCGCAGTCGATCGCGGAGCAGCTTCAGAACAGGGTTGCATTCCGGCGCGCGATGAAGCGGGCGCTGACCTCGGCGATGCGCTCCGGCGCCAAGGGCGTACGCGTCCAGGTGTCCGGCCGCCTCGGCGGCGCCGAGATGGCCCGGACCCAGGGTTATTCGGATGGCCGCGTCCCGCTCCACACCCTGCGCGCCGACATCGACTACGGCTTCTTCGAGGCCCGCACGACGACGGGCCGCATCGGCGTCAAGTGTTGGATCAACAAGGGCGAGGTGATGCCCGAGGGCTTCCGCACCGACCAGGCGGAGGATGGCGAGGGCGGCCCCCGCGATTCGGGTCCGCGCTCCGGCCCGGGAGGTCGTGGCTGATGCTGATGCCGAAGCGGGTCAAGTACCGCAAGCAGATGCGTGGGCGCATGCGCGGCAACTCGAAGGGGGGAACTACGGTCGCCTTCGGCGAGTACGGGCTCAAGGCCCTCGAGCGAGGCTGGATCACCAACCGCCAGATCGAGGCCGCACGAGTCGCGATGACGCGCAAGATCAAGCGCGGCGGCAAGGTCTGGATAAACGTGTTCCCCGACAAGCCGGTGACCAAGAAGCCCGCCGAGACCCGCATGGGGTCCGGCAAGGGCAACCCCGAAGGCTGGGTGGCGGTGATCAAGCCGGGACGCGTGATGTTCGAGATCGCCGGCATCCCCGAGGAGCTTGCCCGGGAGGCGATGACGCTCGCCGGCCACAAGCTCCCCATCAAGACCAGGATCGTGCGCCGCGAGGGGGCGGTCGAGTGAAGGGCGCAGAAGCCCACAACCTCAAGGACGGGGAGCTGGTGGCGAGTCTGCGCGATGCCCAGGAGGAGGCCTTCAACCTGCGCTTCCGCCACTCCACGGGAGAGCTTGAGAACACCGCTCGACTGGCCGCCGCCCGCCGCGACGTGGCCCGCCTGCTCACGGTTGCCCGCGAGCGTGGGATCGACCTGGAGACCGAACTGAGGCGATGATGGCCGACGAGGAAAACAAGGACCAGGAGCAGACAGAGGAGCCGCAGGCCACCGAGCCCGCGGCCGAGGAGAAGCCTGCGGAGGAGCCCGCGGCCGAGGAGTCGAGCGAAGACGCAGCCGCTGAGGCTGGCGAGGAGGCACCGGCCGAGGAGGAGGAGGCTCCAGCAGAGGAGCCAGCCGCCGAGGAGGGTGAACCTGCGGCCGATGAAGGCGGCCAAGAGCCCGCGGCCGCGGCCGAAGCGAGCACGCCGGCGGCAGGTGATTCTGATGATGACCTTGATTGGAAAACGCGTTCTCGCCTCGAGAAATCGCGGCGTCCCAGCGAGGCCAGGCCGCAGCGCAGCCCCGAGGATCGCCAGGCCGAGCGCGCAGAGCGGCGCCGTAGCGCCGGCGTCGCGCGCCGACGCCACCGCCAGTCGCGCCGCAGCCGCAAGGGTGCGCCGGGCACCGGTACTGCTCCGGCGGAGCGGCGCCCCAACCCGACCAAGGTTCGCCAGGGGGTCGTCGTCTCCGACAAGGCCGACAAGACGATCACCGTGCGGATCGATATCGCCCGGCGTCACCCGGCCTACGAAAAGGTCGTGCGGCGCTCACGCACGCTGCATGCCCATGACGAGCGCAACGAGGCCGGCGAGGGCGACATCGTGCGGGTGATCGAAACCCGCCCGCTCTCGCGCAGCAAGCGATGGCGACTCGTCGAGGTGGTGGAGAAGGCCCGATGACACTTCCCCGCCCCACGCACCCACGGATGACGCCGCAGACCTTCGCTGGATCTACGTCTTCGGGCTTGCCTTTGCCCCCAGCAAAGGCTGCGCCCTGCATCCTTGCCCAGCTCGGTCTGCGTCGCCCCCGCGGGCACGCGGAGCAGGAAAGGGTCATCGAATGATCCAGCAGGAGTCACGCGTCAAGGTCGCCGATAACTCGGGCGCGCGCGAGCTGCTCTGCATCCGCGTCAAGGGTGGCTCCCACCGGCGCTACGCGGGGATCGGTGACGTGATCACCGCGACCGTCAAGCAGGCGAGCCCGCAGAGCGGCGTGCGCAAGGGCGAGGTCGTGCAGGCCGTCGTGGTCCGCACCCGCAAGCAACTCGGGCGTGCGGACGGCACCTACATCGCCTTCGACGAGAACGCGGCGGTCCTGATCGATCCCCAGAACAACCCGCGAGGCACCCGCATTTTCGGGCCTGTCGCCCGCGAGCTGCGCGACCGCAATTTCATGAAAATCGTCTCCTTGGCGCCGGAGGTTCTCTGATGTCTAAGTCGATGCGCATACGCACGGATGACCACGTCCTCGTCACCGCCGGCAAGGACCGCGGAAAGAGCGGTCGGGTGATCCGCACCGACCCCAAGCGCCGCCGCGTCTTCGTCGAGGGTCTGAACATCGTCAAGCGCCACGAGCGGCCGCGCTCGGTCAAGGAAGCCCAGCGCGGAGGCGAGGTCGGCGGGATCGTCGAGAAGGAGGGTCCGATCCACGTATCCAACGTGATGCTGCTCGACCCCGGGGACAACAAGCCGACCCGCCTCGGCGTGCGCGGCGAGGGCGCCGAGCGTGAGCGCTACTCCAAGCGCACCGGCAAGGCGATCGACTGAGAGGCCTTATGGAAGCTACGACCAAACCAGCCCAGACAGCGCCCCCGCCGCGCCTGCGCGAGACCTATCGGCAGGAGGTGGTCCCGGCGCTGATGAAGCGCTTCGGCTACTCCAGCACGATGCAGGTTCCCCGCATCGAGAAGATCACCCTCAACATGGGGGTGGGGGAGGCCAAGCAGGACGACAAGATGCTGGAGGCGGCCACCGAGCAGCTGGCGACGATCGCCGGCCAGAGGCCGAGCGTGCGCCGCGCCCGCAAGTCGATCGCCTCCTTCAAGGTGCGCGAGGGGATGCCCGTCGGCGTCTCGGTGACCCTCCGCCGCGCCCGCATGTGGGAGTTCCTCGACCGGCTGTGCTCGGTCGCGGTGCCGCGCATCCGCGACTTCCGCGGCCTAAACGCCCGCTCCTTCGACGGGCGCGGCAATTACTCCCTCGGGGTGCGCGAGCAGCTGATCTTCCCCGAGATCGACTATGACTCGATTGACCAGGTGCGCGGGCTGGACGTGACGATCACGACCAGTGCCGCCACCGATGAGGAGGCCTTCGAGCTGCTGCTGGCGCTCGGCATGCCGTTCGCCAAGGAGGGCCGTCCCGGCGCCGAGGACGAGGAGGCGGCCGCCGAGGAGGAACGCCGCAAGGAGGAGGCGCGGATGCGCGCCGAGGCCGAGCAGGCGGCGCTGGAGCAGCTCAAGGCGGAGAACCCGGAGGCATACGCCAAGCGAGTCCGCGAGGACGAGGAAGGCGAAGAAGGCGAGGAAGGAGCCGAGGGCGAGGGCGCCGGCGAGGTGGAAGGCTCAGGCGACGAGGAGAAACAAGAGGAGTAAATGGCAAAGACCTCACAGAGAGTTCGGCAGGCACGCAAGCCGAAATACAAGACCCGCGCGTACAACCGATGCCGCCGTTGCGGCCGGCCGCGCGCCTACTACCGAAAGTTCGGCCTCTGCCGCATCTGCCTGCGCGAGGTCGCGCACCAGGGCTACGTCCCCGGCATGACCAAGTCGAGCTGGTAGCTCTGAACGACCGATGCTGACCGATCCGATATCCGACTACCTCACCCGCCTGCGCAACGCGGTGCGGGCGGGCCATGACGAGGTGGAGATCCCGTCCTCGCGCTTGAAGCTGGAGATCTCGCGCGTGCTCAAGGAGCAGGGCTACATCACCGAGTTCGGCTCCGAGCCCGCCCGGGTCGGGGACGTGATCAAGATCCGCCTCAAGTACACCGACGATCGCCGGCCCGTGATCACGGGCGTCGAGCGCATCTCGCGGCCCGGCCGGCGCCGCTACGTGAGCAACCCCGAGGTTCCGCGCGTGCACGGCGGCACCGGCACCGCGATCGTCTCCACTTCGGACGGCGTGATGACCGGCCACGAAGCAAAAGCCCAAGGCGTGGGAGGTGAAGTAGTCGCCTACGTTTGGTAACTGGCTCCTGGCTCCTCGCTCCTCGAGGCTTGGGCTCCGGCCGAGTAGCGAGCAGCGAGTAGCGAGTAGCGAACCACGAATCATGAGCCGCATCGGAAAGAAACCCATTGAAGTTCCAGACGGCGTTGACGTCGAAGTCAAGCCTGGGCGCGTTTCCGTCAAGGGGCCGAAGGGGGAGCTCGAGCAGGACATCTCGCCCGAGATCAAGGTCGAGCTCGATAACGGCACCGTGAGCGTGGCACGTCCCACCGACCGCGGCGAGCATCGCGCCCTGCACGGGCTGACCCGCAGCCTGATCGCGAACATGGTCGAGGGCGTAACGGAGGGCTTCGAGAAGCGCCTCGAGATCCAGGGTGTCGGCTATCGCGCCCACCTCAAGGGCCAGGCGCTGGAGCTGGCGCTGGGCTTCTCCCATCCGGTGTCGATTCCGGCCCCCGACGGAATCGAGTTCGAGGTCCCACAGCCGACCGAGATCGTCGTGCAAGGGATCGACAAGCAGCTCGTCGGCCAGGTCGCGGCCGACATCCGCAAGCGGCGCCCCCCGGAGCCCTACAAGGGCAAGGGCGTGCGCTACGCCGGAGAGCATGTGGCCAGGAAGGTCGGAAAGCGCGCATGACCGTACTCACCAAGCCGCAGCAGCGCCTGCGCCGGCGCCGCCGCGTGCGGGCGAAGATCCGCGGTTCCGCCGAGCGGCCTCGCCTTTCGGTGTACCGCTCCAACCGCGGCATCTTCGCGCAGCTCATCGACGACGGAGCCGGGCACACGCAGGCGGCCGTCAACTGGACCGAGTCCGAGCTTCGCAAGAAGGACCCGATGGAGCAGGCCAAGCGCGCCGGCGAGCTGCTCGCCGAGCGGGCCAAGAAGGCTGGGATCGAGACCTGTGTCTTCGACCGCGGCGGATACCGGTACCACGGCCGCGTCAAGGCTCTCGCCGAGGGCGCCCGCGAAGGGGGACTGCGCTTCTAAGGCGGAATGGCGATTCCGCTACCTTGAGCCGCTTGCGATGAAGGGATATTCCACAGCCAATGTTGAGACGGTGAGCCCGCGCGGGCTCGACTTGCAGGAACGGGTGATCGAGATCAACCGCGTCGCCAAGGTGGTCAAGGGCGGCCGGCGCTTCTCGTTCACCGCGCTGGTCGCCGTCGGCGACGAGGAGTCGGTGGTCGGGATTGGCTACGGCAAGGCGCGCGAGGTGCCTCTGGCGATCCAGAAGGCGGTCGAGAACGCGCGCAAGGACCTGATCCGGGTCCCGAAGTACGGCCAGACGATCACCCACAAGATCTCCGGGCGCTACGGGGCCGGCCACGTGGTGCTGCGCCCCGCCAGCCCAGGTACCGGCGTGATCGCCGGGGGTGGTGTGCGCGCCGTGCTCGAGCTTGGGGGTGTGCGCGACGTGCTCACCAAGAGCATCGGCACCCAGAACCCGATCAACTTGGTGAAGGCGACGATGGACGGGTTGATGCGGATGCGCCGGCCCGAGGAGGTCGCCGAGCTGCGCGGCCTCAGCGTCAAGCAGGTGCTCGGCCTCGACCTGGACCACGCTCCTCCGGGCAACGGAGCGGCATCAGTGCAAGCCGACCCCGCCGCCCCCGGACGCGAGAGCGAGCGCCCGTCCGTATCTGATTCTGCGGGCGCGAGCGAGGAGCCCTCGTGAGCAAGATCCGCGTACGCCAGACCCGTTCCGCCAACGGCATCAAGCCGAATCAGCGCGCCACCCTTCGCGCTCTCGGTCTCGGGCGACCCGGAGCCAGCGTGGAACGTGAGGACAGCCCCCAGCTGCAGGGCCAGCTGCGCGTGGTCGAGCACCTGGTGAAGTTGGGCGACGACTGATGGCCGGGCGCTCCGAAGAGATCGGGCTGCACAACCTGAAGCCCAAACCGGGGGCGCGCAAGCGTCGCCGGCGGGTCGGGCGCGGCGAGGGCTCGGGGCTGGGCAAGCAGTCGGGCCGTGGCCACAAGGGCGCCGGCGCCCGTTCGGGCAACAAGCGCAAGGTCGCCTATGAGGGCGGCCAGAACCCGATCCACATGCGGATGCGCAAGCTGCGCGGACCACATCACAAGATGTCGATGCCGTTCGAGCAGTTCCGCACCCGCACCCAGCCGGTCAACGTCTCCGACCTCGAGGCGCGCTTTGGCGCCGGAGACGAGGTGACCCCGCAGACGCTGAAGGAGGCCGGCCTCGCCAAGCGCTCGGACCCGGTGAAGATCCTTGCCCGCGGCGACATCTCCAAGAAGCTGACCGTGAAGGCGCATGGCTTCAGCGCGGCCGCCAGGGAGAAGATCGAGGCGGCGGGGGGCACCTGCGAGACTCTGGACGCCTGATGATCCGCACCATCGCCAACGCCTTCAGCGTCCCTGACATCCGCCGAAAGCTCGCCTTCACGGCGGCGATGCTGGCGCTCTACCGGCTCGGCGCCTACATCCCCTCGCCCGGGGTGGACATCAACACGGTCAAGGACATCGAGCAGAACTTCCAGGGCTCCAACATCCTCGGCTTCCTCAACCTGTTCTCGGGCGGAAGCCTGTCGCGCCTGTCCCTCTTCGCGCTGGGGATCATGCCCTACATCACCGCCTCGATCATCCTGCAGCTGCTGACGGTGGTCGTGCCGGCGCTGGAGCGGCTGCAGAAAGAGGGCGAGGTTGGCCAGCAGAAGATCACCCAATACACCCGTTACCTGACCGTGGCCCTGGCCTTCTTCCAGTCGCTCGGCTACGTGTTCCTGTTCCGGTCGTTCCAGAACCAAGCCGGGACCAGCGTGGTCGGCCAATTGACCTTCAGCAAGATCTTCTTGATCGTGATCTGCCTCACCGCGGGCACCACGCTGCTGATGTGGCTCGGGGAGCTGATCACCCAGCGCGGGATCGGCAACGGGATCTCGCTGATGATCTTCGCGTCGATCGCCTCCTCGATTCCGACCGGGATCAGCCAGTGGTGGAGCAATCCCGACCAGGTCTTCGTGGTGATGATGCCGTTCGTGGCGCTGGCCGTGATCGTCGCGATCGTCTTCGTGCAGGAGGGACAGCGCCGCATCCCGGTGCAGTACGCGAAACGAGTGGTGGGGCGCCGGATGACCTCCGGCGGGTCCACCTACCTGCCCCTGAGAGTGAACATGGCGGGGGTGATCCCGGTCATCTTCGCGGCCTCGATCATGGCTTTCCCGCCGACCATCGGGCAGCTGCTCAACACGCCCGCTGCGCTCGACTTCGCCGCCTTCTTCAGCCCCAACGGCTGGGCCTACGTGGCCGGAGAGGTCTTCTTCATCATCATCTTCACGTACTTCTATACGGCGGTCACCTTCAATCCCGTCGACCAAGCCGACAACCTGAAGAAGTACGGAGGGTTCATTCCCGGGGTGAGACCGGGCCGGCCGACCGCCGAGTATCTCGACCGCATCCTTTCCCGCCTCACCTTCCCGGGGGCGCTGTATCTGGGTGCGGTGGCGGCGCTGCCCACGATCCTGATCAGCCAGACCTCGGCCAATTTCTTCTTCGGCGGCACTTCGATCCTGATCGTCGTGGGAGTTGCCCTTGACACCGTCAAGCAGCTCGAAGCGCAGCTGATGATGCGCAACTACGAGGGCTTCCTGAAATAGGTGGCGCTGAGCAGAGCGCGCGAAGCGCGCGATTGCGAAGCGACAGGCTGGTGGGTTTGGCGTGAAGCGCAGATAGGCTGCGCGGCGTGTCGGAGTTGAACCTAGTGCTGCTTGGCCCGCCAGGGTCCGGCAAGGGGACGCAGGGCGAGCGCCTTCAGGAGGACTTTCGGCTGCCCTACTACGCGACCGGGGACATCATCCGCGCGGCGATTCGCGACGGCACCGAGCTGGGCAAGAAGGCCAAGGAGTACTCCGATCGGGGCGACCTCGCCCCCGATGAGCTCGTGATCGAGATCATCGTCGAACGCCTCAACTCCGACGAGGCGGCGGATGGCTTCATCCTCGACGGGTTCCCACGCACCATCCCTCAGGCCGAGGCGCTCGATGCCGAGCTGGAGCGGCTGGGGCGCGAGCTGACCGCGGTTCTGCTGATCGACGTCCCTGACGAGGAGGTCGTGCGGCGGCTGGGCGGACGCCGCACCTGCGCCAAGGGTGGTCACGTATTCCACGTCGAGTTCGACCCCCCCAAGAACGCCGACGTCTGCGACATCGACGGCAGCCGGCTGCTGATCCGCGACGACGACAAGCCCGAGGTGATCCGCCACCGCCTCGAGCAGTACCACTCGAAGACCGAGGCCCTGGTCAGCTACTACGACGAGAAGGGACTGCTGCGCAGAATCGACGGCTCGCTGTCGCCGGACGAGGTCGGGGATCGGATCAGGGCGCTGCTCGCGACCCTGAGGATGGAAGAGGATCTCTGAGGCGTCGGTGTACCGGATGATCATCAAGAAGACGCCGGAGCAGCTCGAGAAGATGGCCGCAGCCGGGGATGTCCTGGTCCGGTGCCTGCGGATGCTGCGCTCGGGCGTCCGCGCCGGTGTCACCACCGGCGAGCTGGACGATGCCGCCGAGAGGTTCATCCGCTCCCAGGACGCGGAGCCCGCCTTCAAGGGGTACCGAGGCTTCCCCGGCTCGATCTGCGCCTCCCCGAACTCGATGGTCGTGCATGGCATCCCCGGCCCTCACGATCTGAAGCGAGGTGACGTGCTCTCGCTCGACGTCGGCGTGATCAAGGACGGCTGGGTGGCCGATGCGGCAATCACGGTGCCGGTCGGGCCGATCGACCGCGAGGCCCGGAGCCTGCTCGAAACCACTCGCGAGGCCCTGAACGAGGGCAGTGAGCAGGCCCGCCCCGGCAACCACCTGGGGGACATCTCGGCGGCGATCCAACGCCGCGTCGAGCTGGATGGCTTTTCGATCATCCGCACGCTGGTCGGACACGGGATCGGCCGCGACATGCACGAGGACCCGCAGATCCCCAACTACGGCGACCCCGGTCGTGGCCCGCTGCTGGAGGAGGGGATGGTGTTCGCGATCGAGCCGATGGTCAACGCCGGCGGCCCGCTGGTCCGCATGGGCGACGACGGCTGGGCGGTCTACTCCCAGGACGGCTCGCTGGCGGCCCACTTCGAGTACACCGTGGCGGTCACCGCCGAAGGGCCTCGCATCCTCACTCCGTGGAACGAGGAGGAGTGAGGTACAGACCACGCGGCCTCGCGATTCCCGACCCGGGGTCGATCACCAAGACCACAACATTGCCGCCCGTCGAGGACCGGGTGTCGCGCGCACAGGGGCCGCTCGCCGACGTCGGCACCCAGCTGCTGCGGGCGCTGCGCAACGGCTTCCACGCGTCCAACTGGGAGCTTGTCTCAGCCCGCGAGTCGAGCACCGGCCACCCGGTCGGCGTGCTCGGGCCGCAGGTCGGCTACTACCTGCCGCAGATCCTCATGGAGACCGACATGCACGGGCCCGGGGTCGACGCCCGCGGCGCCACTTTCCCCGGGGTGGGGCTGTTCGTGCTGCTCGGGCACGGCCGCGACTACGCCTGGAGTGCGACCACCGCGACATCGGACAACACCGACACTTTCGCCGAGGTGCTGTGCCAGGACGACTTCCACTACCGCTGGCGTGGCCGCTGCCTGGCGATGGACAAGCTCCAGCGCACCAACAGCTGGACCCCGAGCGCGATCGACTCCACGCCGCCCAGCTCGGAGACGCTGACCGTGTACCGGACGGTGCACGGCCTGGTCTTCGCCCGGGGCACCGTGGGAGGCAAGAAGGTCGCCTTCGCCAGCGCCCGCAGCACCTACGGGCACGAGGCGGACTCGGCGCTGTTCTTCTCCCGCATGAACAATCCGAACTTCATCAACGGGCCGCCGTCGTTCAGGGCCGCGGCGCGGCTGATGAACCTCAACTTCAACTGGTCCTATATCGACTCCGAGCACATCGCCTATCAGCTGACCGGCTGGTACCCGCAGCGGGCTCGCGGCACCTCCCCCGACTTCCCGATCCTGGGCACCGGCAAGTTCGACTGGAAGGGGTTTGACCCGAGCCGCTACGAGGCGCGCTGGCTGCCGCAGCGGAAGATGCCCCATGCGGTGGACCAGAAGTACCTGGTCTCATGGAACAACAAGCAGGCGCCCGGCTGGGCTGCGGCCGACGACCTCTGGGAGTACGGCGCGGTGCACCGCTCGCAGATGATCGCCGACAAGGTGCGGCGCGGCACGAAGGGCAAGCGCAAGATGACGCTCGCCGAGCTGGTGCAGGCGATGGAGCTGCCCGCCACCCAGGACCTGCGGGCGCTGAAGGTGCTGCCGATCATCCTGCGGACGATCGGCAGGCCCAAAGCCCCCAAGCTGCGTGCGGCGCTGGCCGACCTGCGCGCCTGGCGCCGTGCCGGCGCCCACCGCCGCGACCTCGACAAGGACGGCCGCTACGAGTTCAACGAGGCGGTGATCCTGATGGACGCCTGGTGGCCGAAGCTGGTCCGGGCGGAGTTCCAGCCGGCCCTCGGAAGCGCCGGGCTGGAGGCGGTCGAGGACATCGTGCCGTTCGGCGACCACACCCGTGGAACGCCGGGCCCCCCATCCTTCTTCGAGGGCTGGTGGGGCTACGTCTCCAAGGACCTTCGCGGGTTGTTCGGCAAGCGCGTCCGCGACCCCCTCAGCCGCCACTACTGCGGCAAGAACTCGCGCAAGCGCTGCCGCGCCGCCCTGCAGAACTCGCTGCGCGAGGCGCTCGACGTAACGCCGGCGCAGCTCTACGGCTTCGGAGATTGCGAGTCGGACCCGCAGCCCAGCTGCTTCGACCGCAACACCTCGACGATCGCCTCCGGGCTCTCGATAGACCCGCAGCCGTTCCAGAACCGCCCGACCTTCCAGCAGACGGTCTCGCTCAGCGGCGGCGTTCCGCGCTGAGCGCTTCCCGTGGCCCTGAGCGCCGCAGGGGCCAAGCAGGCTCCCCTGCTATTCTTCTCCGTCGGCCATTTGGCCGGTTTTTCGTGCCCGCAGCCCAACTCCTGGGGCCCGCGGGCCTCCTTTTCCGATACGAATTCGAGGGCGATGAAGGTCCGAGCGTCCGTAAAACCGATGTGCGAGAAATGCAAGGTGGTCCGCCGCGGCGGCTCCGTGCTCGTGATCTGCTCAAACCCTCGGCACAAGCAGCGGCAGGGCTGATGATGATGGCGTCGAGCAGAGGGCGCAGCCCGATTGCGAGGCGACTGGCAGGTGTTGGTTAGTTACTCATGGCACGAATCGCAGGCGTAAACATCCCCACCAACAAGCGGGCCGAGGTCGGCCTCACCTACGTGTTCGGAATCGGCCCCTCGACCGCGCGCAAGATCCTCGAGGACACCAAGATCGATCCCGACACTCCGGTCAAGGATCTGACCGAGGACGAGGTCGTAAAGCTGCGCGAGGCAGTCGAGTCGCGCAATGTCGAGGGCGATCTGCGCCGCGAGCGCTCTCAGAACGTCAAGCGCCTGACGGAGATCGGCTCCTATCGCGGCCTGCGCCACCGGCGCGGCCTGCCGGTGAGGGGCCAGCGGACCAAGACCAACGCGCGCGGACGCAAGGGCCCGCGCCGGATGAGCGTGGCAGCCAAGCGCAGGGCGCCGACGGCGAAGTAGGGGTTCGCGGATGGCACAGAAAAAGCCCGCGAAGGGGCGCTCGCGCCGCCGCGTCAAGAAGAACATCGCCTACGGGCAGGCTCACATCAAGACTTCCTTCAACAACACCATCGTCACCCTCACCGACACCGAGGGAAACGTGATCGCCTGGGAGTCGGCGGGAAGCGCCGGCTTCAAGGGGTCGCGGAAGAGCACGCCGTTCGCCGCCCAGGTGACCGCCGACTCGGCGGCCAAGAAGGGCATGGAGCACGGTCTGCAGCGCGTCGAGGTCTTCGCCAAGGGCGCCGGCTCGGGCCGCGAGACAGCGATCCGCTCCCTGCAGGCGGCCGGTCTCGAGGTCACGACCGTCAAGGACGTCACCCCGCAGGCCCACAACGGCTGCCGCCCCCGCAAGAGGAGGCGCGTCTGATGGCCCGAGATACGTCACCACAGTGCAAGCAATGCCGCCGCGAGGGCCAGAAGCTGTTTCTCAAGGGGCAGCGCTGCTTCACCGACAAGTGCGGGGTGGAGCGCCGCTCCTACCCGCCCGGAGATCACGGCCGCGGCCGCATGCGCCAGTCCGAGTACCGCCAGCAGCTGCGCGAGAAGCAAAAGGCGCGCCGCTACTACCAGGTCCTCGAGAAGCAGTTCCGGTCCTACTACGACAAGGCCTCGCGCCAGCCCGGGGTTACGGGAGAGAACCTTCTGCGGCTGCTCGAGTCGCGCCTCGACAACGTCCTGGTGCGGCTCGGCTTCGCCGCCTCGCGCCGCCAGGCCCGGCAGCTGATCCGCCACGGGCACTGGATGGTCAACGGGCGCCGCGTCGACATCCCCTCCTACCAGGTGCGCCCCGACGACGTGATCACGATCAAGCCCGACTCCGCGTCAACAGACACAGTCCGCACCGCTACCGAACTTACCGCCACGGTTCCGGCCTGGCTTCAGGCCGACCATGACGCGCTCACGGCCAAGGTTCTGCGCCGGCCGGAGCGCTCCGAGGTCTCTGCGCCGGTCCAGGAGCAGCTCATCGTCGAGCTGTACTCCAAGTAGACCGGCTCCGTTCACCCACAACCCGAGGAACGCATGACCACTGAATTCCAGGTCCCCCGAATCAGCGCCGACAAGGTCGACGACAACAAGGGCAGCTTCACGGTTGAGCCGCTCGACAAGGGCTTTGGCTACACGTTCGGCAACAGCCTGCGCCGGGTGCTGCTGTCGTCGCTCGGCGGCGCTGCGATCACCAGCGTCCGCATCGAGGGCGTTGCGCACGAGTTCTCGACCGTCGCCGGCGTCAAGGAGGACGTCACCGACATCGTCCTCAACCTCAAGGATGTCGTGGTGCGTATGCACACCGACGCCGACGAGGTGGAGGCGCCGCTGGTCGCCACCGGCCCCGGTCAGGTCAAGGCCAGGGACATAGACCTGCCCTCCGGTGTCGAGATCCTCAACCCCGACGCCGAGATCGCAACGCTCGAGAAGAAGACCAAGCTCGAGATTTACCTCACGATCGGCCGCGGCCGCGGCTACTCCCCGGCGGAGGACAACAAGACCGAGGACCAGCCGATCGGCGTCGTCCCGATCGACTCGATCTTCTCACCGATCCGCCGCGCCTCCTACACGGTGGACACGGCACGAGTCGGGCAGCGGACCGACTTCGACAAGCTCACGCTCGACCTCGAAACGGACGGCTCGATCGAGCCCTCGGCGGCGCTGCGCGAGGCCTCCGAGATCCTCATCAAGAGCCTGGCGATCTTCACCGACGCCGAGCGGGTCGAGGAGCTGACCGCGCGTGAGCCCGTCGTCTCGACCGAGGCGCTGGCCGAGGCCGGCGTGCCGGCCCCTGCGGGCGATGGCCTCGACGAGATCCTGATCGAGGAGCTGGAGCTCGGCGTCCGCTCCTACAACTGCCTGAAGCGGGCCGGGATCCAGACCGTCGGCGACCTCGTTCGCAAGTCCGAGGGCGAGCTGAACGCGATCCCCAACTTCGGGCAGAAGTCGATCGAGGAAGTGATCGAGACGCTCCACGCCCGGGGGCTGGCGATGCGTCCCGACTGAGCCGTCTAGGATCGCGGCCGTGCGCCACCGCAAGAAGAAGGGAAAGCTGAGCCGCGACGCGGCTCACCGCAAGGCGCTGCTGGCGAACCTCTCCAAGCAGCTGATCGCCCATGAACGAATCAAGACCAGCCAGGCAAAGGCCAAGGCGGTCAAGCCCGAGGTCGAGCAGCTGATCACGCTCGCCAAGCGCGGTGACCTGCACGCTCGCCGACAGGTGCTGTCGGCACTGGGACAGGACAAGTTCACCGTCCACAAGCTTTTCGAGGAGGTCGCGCCCCGCTACGCGGAGCGTCCGGGCGGCTACACCCGCATCGTCAAACTCGGCCCGCGCCGCTCGGACTCGACCGAGATGGTCTACCTGGAGCTGGTCTAGCTGTAATCCCTGAGCCCGTTGTTTGGCCCGGGTAAGGGGGGTGGCAGCGGTTTCCCCCCTCATATGGCGGTCTTTGTTTGCCACCCCTGGAGGTGGGCAAGTCACGCGCATTGGTGGCGTGCGAAAGGGTGAGGATTTGCGCGCTCGCGTTACGGATCGACTCGAGCTTCGGGGGAACAACCCGCTCGGGTCTTACGTCTAGCCGACCCCGCCCGGCCCGTTCTGGCCGACGGCGATCGCGTTGGAGAGGTCCTTCTCGCAATCCTGCTTGGGCCTGACACGGGCGAGGTAGCCGCCGGTACGCATGGTCTGGTTCAGCGGCACCGAGTAGAACCCGTTCTCGTCGCTGCGGTCTCGCTTGAAGAACTTCAGCTTGCCGCGGTTGCGCTGGAAGAAGATCCCCACCGCACGGAAGCGCTTGCAGGACTTGCGGCCGGACTTGACGCTGCCCTGGAAGAACGGGTCACCGTCGCCCCCGGGCGAGAACCCGATGGAGACGTTGACCTTCGAGTTGGCGATCTTGCCTCCAGCCGGAACCGCAGCGGTGCCGATCACGGCCACGCCGAGCGCCAGCACGAGGGCGATCGCGAAGAACCTCTTCACGGTCCCGACCTTACCCGATCAGATGGCCGCCGGGCGCAGGTTTGGGACGCTCGTGCGGCGCCAGTCAGGCCCTGCGATTCGGGCTGACCGCGACCATGACACCGACGGTCGTGAACACGATCGCGCCGAGCACGACCCACTGTGCCCAGCCCTCGATCACGCTAACCGCCGCGACGCAGAGGCCGACGCCGATCAGCGCTGCGATCGCGCTGTAGATGCTGGCGCCGCGCTCCGAGCCGTGGCGGATGCGTTCGGCGCTGCCGGCGAACGTGGCGCGCTCGAATTGGGCCCGCTGGTTTTCGGTCATGTTGGACATAGGTTCTCCTCTCTGTGCCTGGGTAGCGGCCTCCCCCGGTCGGCCGCGCCCGCCCAGGCTACTCCCCCGCATGGCAGCGCTAGCGTGAGGTCGCTCACATGGGCGTGACGAGGCTCGACATCGAATACGACGGATCCCGCTTCAGCGGCTGGGCGGCCCAGCCCGGCCATCGCACCGTGCAGGGGGAGCTGGAGGCGGCGCTGGCGACGATCCTGCGCGCCGAGGTAAGCCTCACCGTGGCCGGCCGGACCGACGCGGGGGTTCACGCCTGGGGGCAGGTGGCGAGCTTCGAGAGCGACGCCGAGATCCCCGGCGACCTGCTGCGACGCCTGAATGGCGTTCTGCCCGACGACGTCGCGGTCACCGCAGTCGAGGCAGCCGCGGACGGGTTCGACGCTCGCCGCGACGCGCGCTCGCGCACCTACTGCTACCGGGTGCTGACGCGCCCGTCTCCGAGCCCCTTCGAGCGCGGCAGGGCGCTCTGGTGGCCGTATCCCCTCGACTCCGCCGCGCTTGACCGGTGCGCGGCGGAGCTCCCCGGCACTCACGACTTCACCGCCTTCACCCCGACCGACACCGACCACGTCCGCTTCGAGCGCGAGGTGACGCGAGCGGAGTGGCTCAGGGAGGACGACATCCTGGCGTTTTGGGTGGAGGCGGACGCATTCATGCGCAATATGGTGCGGGTGCTGGTCCGGACGATGCTCGAGGTTGGGGGCGGGCGGCGCGAGATCGGCTCGTTCGCGAGCCTGCTTGACGGAGCGTCGCGCGCGGATGCGGGGGAGACGGCGCCGCCCCACGGCCTCTACCTTGCCTCGGTCCGCTATTGATCGAGCCGCTTAGGGAACCCTAATTACCTGCTATCTTGCGGCCCTCGATGAGCTTTGGCGAGACAGTCGCCCTCGGCGCCCTGGCCGGGTTTACGATTTACCTCGGGCTGCCGTTCGGGCGGGTCCGATTCGTGTCCAACCGTGCCCGCGTCGCGCTGGCGATGTTCTCGGTCGGCGTGCTCGCCTTCCTTTTTGCCGAGATCCTCGTCCACGGACTCGAGATCATCGAGGGGGTCGTCGAGGAAGCCGGCGAGGGCGAAGCCGGCCTCGGCAAGGCGGTCTGGATGGCGCTGCTGTTCGGCGGCGGCTTCGCGGCGGGCAGTGCCGGGCTGGCGCTGATCGAGCAGCGGATGCGCCCGCGGAAGGGCGAGCCGCCGATTGCCGGTGGATCGACCGACGCGATGACCGTCGACCAAGCCGAGCTGTTGGCCCAGGAGCAGCTTGCCACCCGGGCGCGGGCGCTGCGCGTTGGGATGACGATCGCCGCGGCCATCGGGCTGCACAACTTCGCCGAGGGCCTTGCGATCGGCGTCTCCGCGAGCACCGGCGAGATCGGGCTGGCCACCGTGCTAATCGTCGGCTTCGCCGTGCACAACGCGACCGAGGGGTTCGGCATCGTCGGGCCGCTCGGAGATGTCCGTCCCAGCTGGACCTGGCTGGCGGTCGCCGGGCTGGTCGGTGGCGCCCCGACCTTTCTCGGCACGATCGTCGGCTACAACGTCACGTCGGAGCCGCTCGAGCTGGCCTTTTACGCGGTCTCGGCCGGCGCGATCCTCTACGTGATCGGCGAGGTCTGGACTGCGATGCGCCGCCTCGGCCACCGCGAGCTGGGGTTGATCATGCTCTCCGCCGGCGTCTTCCTCGGCGCGATGACCGAGATGGTCATCGCCTACGGGGGCGGCTGAGAGTCCTCTCCACCTGGCCGGGACTGCGCCAACACCGTCCCTAGAATCGGACCCGTGAGGGTCTTGCTCACCAACGACGACGGCATCGGTGCCGCGGGGCTCCACGCCGTGCGCCGCACCCTGGCCGCGCTCGAAGGCGTGGAGGTGCACGTAATCGCACCCGACTCCAACCGCAGCGCCACCGCCCGCAGCATCACCACCCGCTCGCCGCTCTCGGTGCAGGAGATCGAGTTCGACGACGGGGCCAGCGGTTTCGCGACCGATGGAACGCCGGTGGACTGCGTCCGCTTCGCCGACCTCGGGCTGCTCGGCGAGCGGCCGGACCTGATCGTGTCCGGGATCAACCACGGCGGAAACCTCGGCGACGACATCACCTACTCCGGCACCGTGGCCGCCGCGTTCGAGGGCATCGTGCTGGGCATCCCGGCGCTGGCCGTCTCGCAGCAGTCCGCCAAGCGCGAGATGGACTTTCGCATGGGCAGGAGCTTCGACTTCACCGTTGCCGCGCACTTCGTGGCCGAGCTTGTGCGGATGCTGGCCGCCGAGCCGATGCCGCAAGGAACCCTGATCAACGTCAACTGCCCGGCCGGGCGGCCGCAGGGAGTCGAGGTGACCCACCTCGGCAAGCGCCTCTACAACGACGAGCTGAAGCTGGTCGATGAGGACGCAGACGACGGGCGCCGCCGCTACCAGATCTACGGGTTCGAACCCTCGTTCGAGGATGAGGAGGGCTCCGACCTATCGGCGATCGCGCGCGGGCGCATCTCGGTGACGCCGGTGCACTTCGACCTCACCGATCGTCCCGGCATGGACGGGCTGCGCGGCTGGGATCTCGACACGATGCTCGGGCGTGCCGCCGGAGCGGCGACGTCCGGCGACGGCAAGTGAGCGCGGCGAAGCGGGCGGCCGCGGACCCGGCGAAGCGCGCCGCGGAGCTGCAGCGCGAGATCGAGCACCACAACCACCGTTACTACGTTCTCGACGATCCCGAGATCGGTGACGACGCCTACGACGCGCTGCTCGACGAGCTGCGCGAGATCGAGGCCGACCAGCCCAAGCTCCGCACGCCCGACTCGCCCACCCAACGGGTGGGGGCGAAGCCGCTGGAGCGGTTCGCCCAGGTCGAGCACTCGGAGCCGATGCTGTCGCTCGCCAATGCCCGCAACGAGGAGGAGCTGCGGGCCTGGGAGAAGCGGCTGCGCAACCGCCTCGACCAGCTCGACATCGCCGAGGCCGAGGTCAGCTACACGACCGAACCGAAGATCGACGGTCTCGCGATCTCGCTGACCTATGAGGACGGCGTGCTGGTTCGTGGCGCGACCCGCGGCGACGGCCGTGTGGGCGAGGACGTGACCCAGAACCTGCGCACCATCAAGGCAATCCCGCTGCGCATCCCCGGCGGCCCGAAGCTGGTCGAGGTTCGCGGCGAGGTCTATCTGCCGATCCCCGCCTTCACCGAGCTCAACGAGCGCCGCTCCGAGGCCGGCGAGCCCGCCTTCGCCAACCCTCGCAACGCGGCCGCCGGCTCGATCCGGCAGCTCAACCCGGAGGTCGCCGCATCGCGGCCGCTTTCGATCTGGTGCTACGGCACCGGTGCCGCGGACGGGCTGCGGCTGGACACCCACACAGAGGAGATCGAGTGGCTGCGCGAGCGGGGCTTCAAGGTCAACCCCGACACCGCCGCCCACGAGGACATCGACACTGTGGTCGAGCGCTGCCGGTGGTGGGAGCAGCGCCGCGACGAGCTCGAGTTCGAGATCGACGGGGTGGTCGTCAAGGTCGACCAACGTACGCTCTGGCGCGAGCTGGGCGTGGTCGGTCGTGAGCCCCGCTTCGCGATCGCCTGGAAGTTCGCGCCGACCACGGCGACGACCAAGCTCAAGAATGTGGTCTGGAACGTGGGGCGAACCGGCAACCTGCTGCCGTTTGCGATGCTGGAGCCGGTCCACGTCGGCGGAGTCACCGTAAGCACCGCGACGCTGCACAACGAGGAGGACCTCGCACGCAAGGACGTGCGCGTAGGCGACGAGGTGGTGGTGATGCGGGCCGGCGACGTGATCCCGCAGGTGGTCAGCCCGCTGGTGCAGCGGCGCAAGGGCAAGCGCCTGCGCAAGCCGCGACCGCCGAAGAAGTGCCCGCTCTGCAAGACGCCGACCGTGAAGCCGCAGGACAGCGTCTTCACGATGTGCCCGAACCGCTCAGGCTGCCCGGGCCAGGCCTTCCAGCACGTCAAGCACTTCGTCTCCAAGGGCGCGATGGACATCGAGGGGCTGGGGGAGAAGCAGGCCTGGCGCTTTCTCGAGGAGCGCCTGATCGGTGACGTGGCCGACATCTACGACCTCACCGAGGAGCAGCTGACCGGGCTGGAGGGCTTCGGCGAGGTCTCGGCACGCAATCTGCTGGCCGCGATCGAGGCCTCGCGCTCGGGCCCGTTCACGCGGGTGCTCTACGCGCTCGGCCTGCCTGGCGTCGGCTACGTGACCGCGGAGGCCCTGGCCTCCCACTTCGGCTCGATCGACGCGCTGCGTGCGGCCGATCCCGAGGCGATCCAGGAGGTCGAGGGGGTGGGCCCTGTGATGGCCGAGCAGATCGCCGAGTCGCTCGCCGACGAGCGCACCTGGGAGCTGATCGAGAAGCTGCGCGCCCGCGGCCTGCGCATGGAGCTGGACGCCTCCGAGCGGCGCGCCGAGGGCGGGCCGCTGCAGGGCAAGACCCTGGTGCTGACGGGGACGCTGCCCGACCTGACACGGGAGGAGGCAAGCGCGATGATCAAGCGCGCCGGCGGCAAGGTGACCAACTCGGTCTCCAAGAAGACCGACTACGTGGTCGCCGGCGACAACCCGGGCTCGAAGATGGCCAAGGCCGAGGAGCTGGGGGTCGAAGTGATCGACGAGGCGGGCCTGCGCAAGCTCGTCGCTAGTGGCTAGTGGATAGTGACTAGGTTCGAGGCGCGGCCGGCTCGCGTTGCGCCAGCTCGCGGAGGTTGCGCGCCGCTCGCACTGACAGCATCAGGATCATTCCCAGCGGGATCGCCAGGCCGACCAGGTCGAGCACGGTCATGCGCAGGTCGACGAGGTGGAAGCTCAGCCCCCAGCCGAGCGCCAGGGCCGTGTTGATCGCGATCAGGATCAGGCGCACCTCTGTCGGCCCGATCAGCCCGTAGCCGATGTTGAAGCGCCCGAACGCGTAGCTCTCCAGGTACACGTTGATCGAGAGGATCAGGTAGGCGACCACGATCAGCGTCCCCACCGAGAGAAGCATGAACGGCGAGAGCCCGAGGCCGATGCCGATCGCGGCGGTCGAGATCGCATCGACGATGTGGTCGACGCAGTAGCCATAGGTGGGCCACTCGATCTTTCGCACCCTGGCGAGCGTTCCGTCGAGGCTGTCGCCCACCCACTGCAGGACCAGCAGGCCGCTGGCCACCCAGAGGTTCAGTCGGATTTCCGTCCGCTGCTCAGTAGCGCGCGATCAGCGCCGCGATGCGGTCTTGCTGGGCCCGGGCGCCGTAGAGGTCTCCGACCCCGTTCATCAGGATCGAGAACGCCATCACGCGGCCGGAGCTGTTGAAGCAGTAGCCGGAGAGCGCGCTGACCCCCGTAATCGTCCCGGTCTTCGTCCGGCAGCGGCCCTCGGCCGCGGTGCCGCGCATGCGGGTGGCCACCGTTCCCTCGCGGCCCGCAAGCGGCAAAGCCTCGGCGAAGGCATCAGCCGAGTCGGTGCTCCGCATGCCGACCAGCAGCCGCGCAACCTGCGCCGGGGTGGCGCGGTTGCCGCGGCTCAATCCGGACCCGTCGACGATTCGGGCACCGGACCCCAGCTTGCGCGCGAAGCGCTTGGCGACCTTCGCGCCGGCGCGGGTCGAGCCCCGCACGCCGAACCGGGCCCCAAGGCCCTTCAGCAGCATCTCCGCGAAGAAGTTGTTGGAGTCGATGTCGGTCTCATTTGCCAGCACCTCCATGCTGGGCGACTCGACTGCTCCGAGCTCGACCCGGCTCGCGCCTTCGCCGCCGGCGGGCAGCTCACCAAGCCCGACCTGTTTCGAAATCGAGACCCCTGCCCCGCGTAGCGAAGCGGCCAGCTTGGCCGCCGCCACCTTCGCCGGGTCGGAGGCGAAGTGGCTCGAGTCCGCGTAGCCGAAATTGAACGAGAGCCCCGAGAGCGGCCCGATGTAGGGGCTGGTCGTGTAGTGGGAATCGGCGACGCCCCGGCGACGGTCGAAGATCGTGTCGTCGGCCATTACCCGGCCGGTGACGCGCTCGATGCCTGCCGTCTCGACCGCATCGACCAGGCCGGTGAGGCTGGTGCCCCTGCCGCCGTGGATGCCCTTGGCAAAGGCCGACGAGGTGAGTGCAGGGTCGCCGCCGCCGACCAGGTAGAGGTTGCCGCCCAGGACGCCGTTCTCGAGCGCGCCGACGCTCCAAAGCGAGGTCTGAAGCTGCTGGTCTGCGCCGAATCTGCCCAGCACAGCCGCGGTCGTGAACAGCTTCATGTTCGATGCCGGGACGCGGCGGGTGCGCCCGGCGCTACGGCACAGCGTCTCGCCGGACTCCGCGTCGATCACGAACAGGCCGCCGTACGCGGTGGCGCGGCGCAATCGCGACTTCGCACCTGAGCACATCGCCGAGCGCGAGATCGAGGCGGTCGCGGTGGCAGTGGCCGAGCGGGCGACAGGGGTGCGAGCCGGACGGTCTGGGTTCGGGGCAGGCCGCGTGCCACCGGCGAAAGCGGCTGTGACGCTTGTGGCAGATGCCACTAGCGCCACCGCGCAGATGAGCAGGGTGTGCCTCACTTCTCGGTACCAACACATGGGCGCGTGAAGGTAGCGCCGAAGGGGGTTGATATAACCGTTCGAGCCATGGGCAAGGTCGTCAAGCTCGAGACCTCCCCCGAGGGCAGGCGGGCGTCTCGGACGCGCAGGCGCCGTTCGAAGTCCGCTCTGGTGCTCGGCGGCGGGGGCTTCACCGGCGGTGTATACGAGATCGGAGCGTTGCGCGCCTTCGACCTGCTCGCGGTCAACCGCACGGTCAACGAGTTCGACGTCTACGTCGGCACCAGCGCCGGCTCGTTCGTGGCCAGCATGCTGGCCAACGGGGTCACGCCGGAGGAGATGATGCGGGTGCTGAACACGCGCCTGCCCTCGCCGATCGAGGACCCCGACCTCGGCACCCTCTTGCGCCCCAACTATCGCGGCTTCGCCCAGAAGGCCGCCGTCTTCCCCTTGCGCATGCTCGGCCTCGCCCGCCACCTGGCCGGCAAGGTGGGGCAGTTCTCGCTGATGGACGTCGGCGTGGGCCTCGCCGAGGGGCTTCCGACCGGCCTCTACACCGGGGAGGGACTGGGGCGATATGTGGAGGAGGTGCTCGGCGACCCCGACCGCAGCAACGACTTCCGCCTGCTGGACCGCGAGCTGTACCTGACCGCCACCGACCTCGATACCTGCGAGCGGGTGATCCTCGGCGAGGGCGACTGGGCCGACGTGCCGATCTCCAAGGCGGTCGAGTGCTCGACCGCGCTGCCGATCGTCTACGAGCCGGTCGAGCTGAAGGGCCGCCAGCTGATCGACGGCGGGATACGGTCGACCACGAACGTCGACGTTGCAGTCGAGCGCGGAGCCAAGTTCATCGTTGTCGTCAACCCGCTGGTCCCATTCGTCAACGACTTCTCCAAGCAGATCCCGACGGTTTTCGGCACCAGGGTGCGGCGCGTGTCCGACATGGGCCTGCCGGCGATCGGCAACCAAGCCTTCAAGCTGATGGCGCACGCGCGTCTGCACCAGGCGGTGGCCTTCTGGCGTGAGAAGTACCCCGGGGTGGACATCATCTTGATCGAGCCCGAGCCCAATGATGAGCTGATGTTCGGGACCTCGATCCTCGACTACTCGGCGCGGCTGCAGATCGCCAAGCACGGCTTCGAGTCGGTCACCGTCTCGCTCGCCAAGGACTACCGCCGTTACAAGCAGATCGCCGAGCGCCACGGGATCGACATCTCGGCCCGGCGCGTGCGCAAGGTGATGAAGCAGGTCACAGACGAGGAGGAGGAGTCGATCTCCGCCTGGCGGCGAGTGCTCGAGCAGACCACCGGTGCGCTGCTGCGCCAGTCCGGCGAGTCCGGCTAGCTTTCGTAGAGCTCCTCGATCTCTGACTCGTACTTGGAGGCGACGACTGCGCGCTTCACCTTCAGCGTAGGTGTCAGCTCGCCGCCCTCCTGCGAGAGGTCAAGGGGCAGGATTGAGATCTTCTTCACCTGCTCGACACGGGCGAACTTCTGGTTGATCTGGTCGACATGCTGCTCGATTGCGGACCGCACCTGCTCGTTGGATGCCAGCGCCTCGGGATCCTCGGGTAGGCCGTGCTCGGAGGCGTAGTTCGCCGCCTCCTCCGGATCGAGCGTTACCAGCGCCACCAGGTAGGGACGGCGGTCGCCTACTACCACGCACTGCGAAACCAGTGGGTGCTGCTTGATCTCGGCTTCGAGGTTTGCGGGGGTGATGTTCTTGCCGCCCGCGGTGATGATGATGTCCTTCTTGCGTCCGGTGATCTTGACGAATCCGTCCTCGTCGATCTCGCCGATGTCGCCGGTATGAAGCCAGCCGTCGACCAGCGTTTCGCCGGTGGCCTTCTCGTTCTTGTAGTAGCCCTGGAAGATGTTCGGGCCCTTGACGAGGATCTCGCCGTCGTCGGCGATCTTCACCTCGCACCCCGGGAACGGCCGGCCCACGGTGCCGATCTTGAAGTCGTCGGGGGTGGCGATCGTGGCGGCGGTTGAGGTCTCGGTCATGCCCCAGCCCTCGAGCACCAACACCCCTGCAGCGTTGAAGAATCGCAGGATCTCGGGGTTGATCGGCGCCGCCCCGGTCACCGCCAGCCTCAGCCGGCCGCCGAACAGGCCGCGAATCTTCGAGAGCACCTGCTTGTCGGCGATCTCGTACTGCTTCTGCAGCAGAAATCCCGGTTCCTCTCCCCGGCGCTCTTTCTCCCGAACCTTCTTTCCGACGCCGATCGCCCAGTTGAAGACCACCTTCTTCAGGCCGCCCTCCTTTTCGATGCTGGCGGTCGCCGTCGTGTAGATCTTCTCGAAGATCCGCGGCACCGACGGGAAATACGTGGGTCGCACCTCGATCAGGTTGGGGACGATCTTCATCGGGTCGCGCTCCCAGTAGGCGAGCGTGGCGCCGAGGTCGAAACTGCCGAACTGGATCAGCAGCGCGAAGGAGTGGGCGAGGGGCAGGAACAGGTAGGTGAGCTCCTCCTCCTCGATCACGCTCACCGAGTTGACCATGTCCAGCATCGCCCGGTAGTTGCCGTGTGAGATCACGCAGCCCTTGGGCGGGCCGGTGGTGCCCGAGGTGTAGATGAAGGTGCAGATGTCCTGCTTGGTGACCGAGCGCCAGCGCTCCTCCCACTCCGCGGCGGAGCGGTTGACGCCGCGCGAGGAGAGCTCATCCATCGAGATCGCATCGCCGGAACCGGTCATGCGGATCACGTGCTCAAGCTCGGGGCAGCGGTCGCGGACCTCCTCGATCTTCGCCAGCTGCTCGTCGTCCTCCACGATCAGCGCCTTGGCGTCGGAGTTCTCCAGCACGTACTGGCATTCCTCGGGCGAGTTGGTCTGGTAGATCGGAACGACCGTGGCGCCGGCGGACAGCGCGGCGAAATCGAAGTAGCTCCACTCCGGGCGGGTGTTGGCGAGGATCGCGACCTTGTCGCCCTTTTCGATCCCGAGATCGATCAGGCCGAGCGAGAGGGAGCGGACGGTCTCCAGCACCTCGTCGTAGGTGCCCGTGATCCAGTCGCCGGATTCGTCCTTGTACATGACGGCCGCCTGGTCGCCATAGCGGGCCGCGGCCAGCGGCAGCAGGTCGGCGATCGTCTCGCTGCCGGTCTCGGCGGCCGGCGCGCCGGTCGCGCTCGGCGCTGTCGCTTGCTCCATTTCTCTCGTCGCTCCTAGGTTTCGTGTGGGAGCGCTGCGACGCCCCCTCTCGGAGGGGGGAGTCTACGCGAGGCTGATCGAGGGAGGCCGGGCTAGGCGGCGGAGGGCTGGCCCTTGCCCTGCTTGCTGAGATGCTGCAGCGAGGACACGAAGAGGGTCTTGTCAATGCGGCCGTTGAAGATCGGGACACCCATCTCCATGCACTTCGAGATCACCTCGCGCCGCTTCATGTTCAACTCGTCGGCGAGTTCGGTCGGCGTCAGGTGAATGGCCACTGCGATTCTCCCTCTCTCGATCGGATTAGCAACTGCATATATATCGCCTGTGGCGGATGTGTCAAACGAAAAAGCCGAATTTGCGAGCTGCCCGCGCTTGGCCACGCCCCTCACACCGGATTCGGCACGTCGATGAACTCGTGCTGGACGCCGAAACGCTCGGCGAGCAGCTCGCCGAGGCGGCGCACCCCGAAGGTCTCGGTCGCGTAATGGCCGGCGGCGATGAAATGGATGCCGGCCTCGCGCGCGTCACCCATCGCATGTTCGGCCGGCTCCCCGGTGATGAAGGCGTCGAGGCCGAGGGCCGCGGCTTCCTCGATTGCCCGGCTCCCACCTCCGGTAACGATCCCCACCGTGTGGACGAGCTGCGGTCCCGCATCGAAGACCAGCGGATCGCGCTCCAGAAGCGAGGCGATGCGTCCGAAAAGCTCCGCCGGCTCCAGGCCGCCAGGGCTTCGCCCGACCATCCCGATCGGACGGCCCTTCACCTCCCCGAAGGCGAGGGGCTCGGGCTCGAGCCCGAGCGCTTCGCAGAGCAGGGCGTTGTTGCCGATCTCCCGGTGGGCGTCGAGCGGCAGGTGATAGGCGGCGACAGACAAGTCCGCCCCCAGCACCGTGCGCAGCCGTTCCGCCTGCTGCTCGCTCAGCGCACGCGCCTGATCGCCGAAGAAGAGACCGTGATGCACGATCGCGAGATCCGCCCCCGCCTCGACCGCCCTCGTCAGAAAATCCCGGTTGGCGGTCACGCCCGTGGCGACGGTGGAGACGTCGCCGCGGCCGGGCACCTGCAGGCCGTTCGGCCCGTAGTCGTCGAAGGCCTCGACCTCGAGCAGCTCGTCGCTGAAGGAGATGATCTCGTCGCGGCCGGCCATCCGCCAGAACGCTATACCTACGATTAGGCAATGGCGCAGACCGAGGCAAGCGCGGAGGCGATGGCGGAGCGCGGCTTGTTCATCGAGTCGCTGATGGACACCGACCTGTACTCGATGGGCGCGTTCTTCTGCGACGAGCACCCCGAATTGGTCGACGAGGTGGTCGGGCGCAGTGTCGAGATCGAGGAGCAGGGCCTCGAGCGCTATGCCGAGCAGGCAGGAATCAGCGTCGAGGAGGGCTTCCGCACGCTTCTAACAGGCCTCGCCGTGCGCTACTACAAGGCGGTCGCCGGGTAGTGGAGTCGGCGACGGTTGGGGCCGGCCGGCGCCGCGGCCGGTGGTGGGTTCTGGCGGCGCTCGGCCTTGCGCTGGGAGCCCTGATCGTCGGCATCGCCGAGATCTCCACCCAAAAGCCGGACCGCTCGAAGCCGCAGATCGAGGGCATCGGCGACGCGCAGCAGATCTTCGGGGGGATCCGCCAGGACGGCGACCGCATCGGTCCTCCCGACGCCCCGGTCGCGATCCAGGTGTTCAACGACCTGCAGTGCGGCGGCTGCCGCGACCAGTTCCTCGCGACCACGCCGACGCTTGTCGAGGAGCTGGTCCGGCCCGGCGACGCCCGGATGGAGTACCGGCACTACTCGTTCAGCTCCAGTCCCGAGCAGCTGGGGTTCTTCGGAGCCGAGGCGGCGGCCGAACAGGGCTACGGCTGGCAGTACACCTACCTTTTCTTCCGCAACCAGGACGAGGCGAAGCGAGTCGGCCTCGACGAGGATTTCATGCGATCCCTCGCGGGGGCGATCGCCGAGCTGGACGTGGGCGAGTGGCAGGACTATCTCGACGAGCAGGGTGGCGCCGACGGCGAGATCGGCCGTACCCTCGCGGGCTATGAGGAGCTCGGCGCGAACCTCGGCATCAGGGCGAAGCCCGCGGCGATCGTCAGCGGCCCCGGCGGCACCCGCACGCTGCAGGACGGCCCGACGCTGGGCCGGATCCAGGCCGCCGTCGCCGCCGTCGGCTGACCCGCCTCTGAGATAATCCGCCGTCTCGGGGCGTGGCGCAGCCTGGTAGCGCGCACCGTTCGGGTCGGTGAGGTCCCCGGTTCAAATCCGGGCGCCCCGATTATCTGAGCATCGTCAGGTCGGCCAAGTGGTGCATTAGCGTTTGATCGGCCTTGAGAACGATCCTCCCGACCGCCCCACCGTGACGCGGCGGGGAGGGTGAGCGGCCAGGACCAGGCCATGTACCTGCTCGAGGGCCACGTCTGACCTCGAGGCCGTGGTCCGGGGCTCAGCCGCGCAGCTGCCCGAGCGCGTCATCGCGCTCGGTGTGCATCGAGATGGACGACTCGAGCCCGGTGATCTCGAGCACCCGGCGCACCTGGGCATTGGGGCAGCAGAGCGCCATCTGCCCGCCGCCGTCACGCTCCTTGATTCGGTGCCAGGCCTCGACGATCAGCGCCACCCCGGTCGAGTCGATGAACTCGCACTCGGTTAGGTCGATCAGCAGCGACGCACCGCCGTTCTCGAGAGCGCCCTCCAGGGCCTCCTTGAACCGCGGCGAGGTCTCCAGGTCGAGCTCACCGCACACGGCTAGAACGTGGACTCCCCCGTCCACGACATCTGAGGCCACCTCGAAGGGCACGCTCGACAGGTTATATAGGCGTTCTTTCCCTCTGCGCAAAAGCACCGCGGCGCGTACCATCTTTTTTCGGTACTGCGTTAGGACCCCGGACGGGTCCCGATACTGAAAGGCGAGAGTGGCAGCGCGCACCAGGGGAGACTCCACGGCGGACGGGTCCTTCGTCGCCGAACGGCCGCGACCTCACCACCTTCCTGGGTGGGCCGGCCTGGCGGCCGGCTTGGGGGCTCTTGCTGCCGTCACCGCCCTCGACCTTATTTTCGGCGTGGAGGCGGTCCTGAGCGGCTCCTACGTGCTTGGGCCATTTCTAGCAGCGTTCATCGGCGGCCGCCGGTCGACCATCGCGGTGGGCGCGCTGGCGATCGCGCTCGCGGCGGCGAGCGGGCTGTGGAACGACAACTTCGGCAGCGTTGACTACAACCTCCGGCTCGCCTTGGTCGGTCTGGGGAGCGGTTTTGCATACGTCGCTGCGGCGGCCCGTAGCGAGTCGCGAGCCGGTCTGCAGCGCTTGCAGCTCCTCGACGACGTCGCGGCGGTCGCGGATGGATCGCTTCCGCTCTCGGAGACGCTCGATCGCGTCACCGACGCGATCGTCCCCGAGCTGGCCGACTTCTGCATGATCGACGTCAACTCGGAGGGTCGTCCCACTCGTGCCGCCGTGCGCGCGGGTGGCCCAAAGTCGGCCGAGGTCGAGGCTTGGCTGATCGGCCGTGAGCCGACGGTTCCGGACTACCTCTTTCGCGAGGAGGAGATGCCGCTCGCCCAGCCGTGGTTCGTTCCGAAGCACAGCCGCGAGTTCCTGCGCCGGATCTCCCAGGGACAGCAGGACTTCGAATTCCTTCGCGGCCTCGGCACGCGCTCATCGATCAGTGTCGGCGTGGGGGCGCGTGGCGAGCGGCTCGGCGCGCTGACCCTGGTCACCGCCTGGTCCGGGCGACGCTACCGAGCCGCGGACGCCCGATTTGCGCGGGTGCTGGCGGGCCGGGTCGGCCTGGTGCTCGACAACGCCGGTCTGTTCTCGGATCTGCAGAGCGTCGAGCGTCGCATGGACACGGTGATGTCGATCCTCGGCGAGGCTGTCGTGATACAGGACCGTCGCGGCCGGTTCGTCTATGCCAACGAAGCTGCGGCGCAGATGTTCGGGGACGCGGCGGGGCAGCTCTCGGCCGCTTCTCTGGAGGAGGTTCGCGCCCGCTACGACCTCTATCAGGAGGACGGCGCTCCGCTCGAGCTGAGCGAGTTCGTGGCCCTGCGCGTGCTGCGCGGAGAACCCTCTGAGGATCAGACCTTCCGCGCGATCGAGCGCGAGTCCGGACGCGAAATCTGGTTGCGCGGCAGGTCGCGGGCGATCGAGGCCGCGGACGGCCAGCCGCTCTACGCCGTGACGACTTTCGACGACGTGACCGACATCAAGCAGGCGGAGCTCGCCCAGGCGACGCTGGCCCGAACCGGGGAACTGCTCGCCTCCTCGATCGACTACCGCGAGACACTGCAGGCAGTAGCGCGCATCACGATCCCGCAGCTCGCGGACTGGTGCAGCATCTACGCTCCCGGCGAGGAGGGGGCGGTCGAGCTGCTCGCAATCGAGCACTCCGACCCCGAACAGGTGCGGCGCGCCCGTGATATCGCCGAGGAGTTCCCCCTCACCTTCGGCGACGAGCTCGGCCCCGACGAGGTGCTGCGCAGCGGCGAGCCGATCCTCATTGACGACGCGGATTCGATCAAACAGCGGTTCGCGCACGACGAGCAGCACCTGGCGCTGATGCGCGCCATTGGCGTCGGCTCGGTGATGATCCTGCCGATGCGCCTATCCGGCGAGGTGAGCGGGGCGCTCGTCCTCGCCAACGACCAGGACCGCCGTCCCTTCGGCAGTTTCGACCACTCCCTGGCAACCCGGATCGCCGAGCGCGCGGCGATCGCGATCGAGAACTCGCGGCTGGCGACAAAGCGCAAGCTGATCGCCGAAACGCTGCAGACGGGCCTGGCGCCTCCGAATATCCCGGAGATCCCAGGTTGGTCGGCGGCCGCGGTCTGCCGGCCGGCGGGCTCGGAGAACCGGGTGGGCGGCGATTTCTATGACCTGTTCCCGTATGACGGCGGGTGGATGCTGGTCATCGGGGATGTCACCGGCCGCGGCGCCGAAGCGGCGGCCGTCACAGCACTAGCCCGCTACACGGTGAGGACGGCCGGGATGCTGACCGGCGACCCGCTGGTGCCCCTGCGGCTCCTCAACGACGGCCTTCGGGGGCGGGAGGGCAACGCTCTCTGCACGGCGGCAATCGTGACGCTGCCCGGCGACGGGGCCGATGAGGTGCGAATCGCCATCGCGGGTCACCCCCTGCCCCTGATTGTCAGGGACGGCGCCGTCGAGGAGGCGGGCAGGATGGGACCGGTGTTGGGAGCCTTCGACGATCAGGAGTGGGAGATGGAGACGCGAGCGCTTGCCCCCGGTGAGCAACTCGTCGTCTACACCGATGGCGTCACCGAAACCTGCGGGCAGGGCGGCCGCTTCGGGGAGGAAAGGCTGCGAAGCCGGCTAACCGGCGCGACCAGCCCTGCAGCCGCGATCCGGCGTGTCGAGCAGGCACTGGAGACGTTCGCGGCCGGCGAGCTGACCGACGATGCCGCAATCGTCGTGGTGATGCGGGAGCCCACCCCGGCACCGGCGCAGGCCCGGCCGGTCGTCGGTTCCGCCCTGGAGGAGGAATTGCAATGACTCCGTTTTGGCCTGCTGTGCGCGGGTAGCCAGACAACGGGGGACACCAGACCTCTTCCGCCGATGCCGGAGTTGACCCGAATGAGCCCGCAAGCCAGCCGGATCCATCTTTCGCTTCCAGCGCGGGCAGAGAACGTTGCCGTCGTTCGGCACGCGGTTGCGGGCTTCGCCGAGGCGCTGGGCATGGACGAGACCCGGGTCGGCGACCTGAAGACGGTCGTCACAGAGGCCTGCACGAACGTGGCGGTCCACGCATACGACGGCGATGACGGCCCGATGGAGGTCGAGGTCGATGGTGACTCCGAGGGGGTGACCGTGCAGGTCTCCGATCGGGGCGAGGGCATCCGCCCGCGGGCGGAGACGGACCGAGCCAGCCTTCGCCTCGGGTTGACGCTGATCGCCGCGCTGTCGGAGAGCTTCGAGATCGCCGGCGGTCTCGGGGGAGGAACCCGGATCAGGATGCGTGTGCCGCTGGGACCGCCGGAGGAGGGCTCGGAGACCGAGTCCGAGTCCGTCGAGGAGCCCGCCGTCGGTTCGCCCGGCACCGAGATGGCGATCGAATCGCCGGAGCTTGTCGCCCCGGTCCTTTCGCGCGTGATCTCGGTGCTCGCGGCGCGCACGGGCTTCTCGGTGGATCGCCTCTCCGATGCGATGCTGCTCGGAGACGCGCTCTCGGCCAGCATCCCGGAGGGGTTCCCGGCCGGCCCAACCCGTCTTGCGGTCGAGGACGGAGACGGCACGATCGACGTCCGCGTCGGCCCGATGTCCGACGGTGCGGCACAGCGGGTGCGCCGCCAGCTCGACCTACCACAGGTCGGAGGCTCGCTGGAGAACCTCGCCGATCGGGTCGCGGTTGAGACCGGTGAGGACGGCGAGTACCTCGCGATCTGTGTTCGCGTCGCCAGTCCGAGACCGGGCGACGCCAACGGCGGCTAGCTGTAGTTCCTGACCACGTTGTTCATGGGGGGTGGCAGCCGTTTTACT
>JBBPIM010000012.1:16358-50161 GCA_038040325.1 Candidatus Mayfieldus profundus | reverse complement strand
GGCGACATGGGCTTCGACATCGTCCACGTCAACCTGCACAAGTCGTTCTCGCAGCCGCACGGGGGAGGAGGCCCGGGCGCGGGGCCGATCGCCGTCTCGGAGCGGATGGAGCCGTTCCTGCCGCGGCCCCAAGTGGTGCGCCTCGAGGGCCGGAATGGCTCGGAACCCTTCTTCGACCTCGACTTCGAGCGCCCGAAGTCGATCGGCCGCCTGCGCGGCTTCCAGGGCAACTTCGGAGTCTTCGTGCGCTCGCTCGCCTACATCACCAGCCTGGGCGGCGATGGGCTGAGCGAGGCTTCGGAGACAGCGGTGCTGAACGCCAACTACCTGCTGGCGAGGCTGCGCAAGGGCCGCGCCGGGAAGTATCTGCCGCTCGCCTTCGACCGCCACTGCATGCACGAGTTCGTCCTCTCCGGGCGCCCGGCGAAGAAGGAGCTGGGCGTGCAGACGCTCGACATCGCCAAGCGCCTGCTCGACTTCAGCTTCCACCCGCCGACCGTTTACTTCCCGCTTCTCGTCGACGAGGCGCTGATGGTCGAGCCGACCGAGACCGAGACTCGCGAGAGCCTCGACGCCTTCGCCGACGCCATCGAGCAGATCCTCGCCGAGGCCGAGCAGGACCCGGAGATCGCCAGGCAGGCTCCCTACACGACGCCGGTGCGGCGATTGGACGAGGTGAAGGCCAACCGCCGGCCTGTCGTGCGCCAGCCGCTGGACTAGGTCGAGCGGAACAGCTCGCCCGGCTCCGACACCCTGCGGAGGTTGAGCGCGAGCACCACGCTACCGACCACTATCCACGCCGCGGCGGCGATCACCGGCACCCACAGGCCGAGTACGCCGTCGGCCGCGAATGCGCCCTCGGTGGTGAACAGGGTCCCGACCCGCAGCGCATAGGCGACCGCGGCGACCACCGCAAGCCAGCCCAGCCACTCGGGCCAGATCGCCTTGTCCCGCAGCGCCAGCACCGCGAAGGCCGCGAGCACCCCGGAAACGAGAAAGGCGGCCATCCCCATCGCGAGCCACGAGACGTCGTGCAGGGCGGCGGCCAGCTCCGGCGCCGCGGCCATGTTCTCGGGTCGCAGCGCGCCGATCGTCAGTGAGGTGACGTCGACCAGGAACAGTGCAATGAAGACCAGGCCGCAGCCGTAGGCGACGACGCCGGCGCGCCGCGCTCCGGGGCCGCCGGCCCGCGCCAGCGACGCGACCGTCGCCAGGAACCAGACGAAGAGCGGCGTCCAGGCGGCGTGGATGGCGCTGCCCACCTGGATCCGCGTGCGCTCGTCATCGAAATAGGCAGCGACCTCGCCGCCGGCGGCGTCGAAGTCAGGGGGCGTCCCGATGACCAGGGACCCGACTACGTAGAGGGCGACCGCGATTGCGCCCGCGGCGGCGCCGTACGGGGCCCAGCTGTCGTCTCTCATGCTCCTCCTCCGGTCTCGATGATTGCGGAGAACTTGCTGCCGCTACTGGGCGGCCGCGCCCTTCAGCTTCGCGAAGTCCGGCAGCTTCTGCTTCAGCTCCAGCACCGGCGCGAACAGGTCACCCTGCTTCTCGACCCGCTCGAGGACGTCTGAGGCCTCGAAGACCAGCAGGTCCGGGTCGCCTTTCTCGGCGCAGCGCTCGACCTCGTCCCAGCTCACGGGTGTCGAGACCGTCGGGCGATCGCGGGCGCGCATCGAATACACGGCGACCGTGGTCTTGCGCGGGTGGTTCTGGCTCCAGTCCACGAAGACCTTGCCCTTGCGGATCTCCTTGCTCATCTTCGAGACCACCTGGCCGGTCTCTTTCTCCAGGTACTGGGCGATCGCCCGGGCAAACGGCTTGGTTTGGTCGTAGTCGGCCTTAGTGTTGAGCGGCAGGTACATCTGCAGACCCTTGGAGCCGGTCGTCTTCGGGAAGCACTCCAGATCGAACGCGCCGAACATCGCCCGCAGCTGCAATGCGATCCGGCAGCAGTCGACGATGTTCGCCGGCGGGCCCGGGTCGAGATCGAAGGCGAGCACGGTCGGCTGCTCGGGCTTGCGTGCCAGGGACAGCGACGGGTGCAGCTCGATCGTCGCCAGCTGCGCGAGCCAGATCAGCGAGGGCCGGTCGCCGACCGTGCAGAAGGCGATGTCGCCGGCATGTGGCCCGGCGTTCACGGTCACTGTCTTCATCCAGTCGGGACGGTGCTTGGGGCAGCGCTTCTCGAAGAACGAGGCCTGCAGGTCCTCGACTCCCTCGGGAAAGCGGCGCAGGGTCACGGCGCGGCCCTTGAGGTGCGGGATCAGGGCCGGCGCGACACGAGCGTAGTAGTCGATCATCTCGCCCTTGGTGAAGCCGGCCTTCGGGTAGAGAACCTTGTCGAGGTTGGTGAGCTTCAGCTCACGTCCGTCGACCTCGACCTCACGGTCCTGTGCCAACTAGGAGCGCGGCTTCGACTTCGACTTTGAGCGCAGCTTCGACTTCGCGGAGGACTTCTTGGGGCCGGACGACTTGGCCTTAGTCGTCTTGCGCTTGGTCGTCTGGCGCTTTGCGCCGCCATCGCCGGCCAGCTCCTCGCCCTTCACCGCGGCGAGGCTCTCCTCCAGTGCCGCCATCAGGTCCGGCGCCTTGGTCGGCTCGGGCTCCTCGGAGGCCTGGGTCACGACCTCCTTGCCCTCGGCCTTCTGCTCGATCAGCGACAGCAGCTCATCGCGGTATTCGTCCTTGTACTTCTCGGGCTTGAAGTCGTTTGCCAGCGAGTCGATCAACTTCTCCGCCATCTCACGCTCGCGCTTGTCGACTCTGGGCGCCGAATCGGGCAGCACGTCGTCGAGCTCCTCGGGGGAGACGACCTCGTCGGCGAAGCGCATCGTCGTCAGCGTGAGCACACCGTCCATCGGGCGGATCGCCGCGAGATGCTCCTTGTTGCGCAGCACGAATCGCGCGATCGCGGCCTTGCCCGCGCTCTCCATCGCCTTGACCAGCAGCCCGTATGCCTTCTCCGCGCCCTCGGCCGGACCGAGGTAGTAGGGGCTCTCGAAGTAGATCGGGTCGATGTCCTCGATGTCGACGAAGTCCTGGATCTCGATCGCCCGGGTCTTCTTCGGGTCCAACTCCGACATCTCCTCGCGGGTCAGCACCACGTAGCGGTTGGGCGAGATCTCGTAGCCCTTCACGATCTCGTCGTACTCGACCTCCTTGCCGTCGGACTCGGCGACCCGCTTGTGGCGCACGCGCGAGCCGTCGGACCCGCGCAGCTCGTTGAAGCGGATCGCCTTGCGCGAAACCGCGCTGTAGAGCTTCACGGGCACGTTGAGAAGCCCGAAGCTGATTGTTCCTGACCAGATTGCGCGTGCCATCGATTCCCTCTTAGTCGTATAGACCGCCCGGCGACCGGAAAGTCATCGCTTATCCCGATTCTTCCAGGGTCCCGCCTTCGGCCCTGCCCCGCGGTCGTGCCGGCATGAGTCTTGCGTCCGCGCCTGAGCGCGAACGCGCACTTTTGCCGCCTATACGGGCAAAACGATGCGGTTCGCCCGTCATCAAGGGCCGCAGGTTTCCGTGTGATGATGCGGGGGTGCTGTTCGAGCTTCGGGACGTGTCGCTGAGCCGGGCGGGTCGGCTGGTGCTGGACGGAGTTTCGGCCGAGATACCGGTCGGCACCACCGCGGTGGTAGGGCCGTCGGGAAGCGGCAAGTCGACGCTGCTGCGGATGCTCAACCGCCTCGCCGAGCCGGCCACCGGCACGATCTCCTACCGCGGAAGGCCGCTGGCCGACTACGACCCCCTGGAGCTGCGGCGCGAGGTCTCGCTGGTGCCGCAGCTGCCGGCGCTGCTCGAGGGCGCGGTCGAACACAACCTCCGCTACGCCGCGGATCTTGCGGGGCGCGAGCTCGACGCCGCGCGATGCCTCTCGCTCGCCGGTCTCGACCCGTCCTTCGCCGAACGCGACGTCTCCAGGCTTTCCGTCGGCGAGCAGCAACGGGCGATGCTCGCCAGGGCGCTGGCCCAGGATCCCGACGTGCTGCTGCTCGACGAGCCGACCGCGGCGCTCGACCCCGCCGCACGCGATGCGGTCGAGCAGACCCTGGTCCACCTGCGGCGCGAGATCGAGGTCTCGATCGTGCTGGTCACCCACGACCCCGAGCAGGCGCGGCGCCTCGGCGACTTCGTGCTGCGGCTGGGGGAAGGGCGGGTGGTCGAGTGCGGGCCGGTGGAGAGGGTGCTGGCGTGACAATCGGGGCCGTCACCTCCGGCATCGACGTCTCGCTGGGCGAGGTGGGCGCCGCCGTCGCACTCGCCGCCCTCGCCGCGGCTGTTTCGTTCTGGCAACGGGCCGACCTCGAGCGGGACATCGGCGTCGCGATCATCCGCTCCTTCATCCAGCTCACTGCGATCGGCTATGTGATCCAGTTGATCTTCGACCAGGGCACGATCGCTCTGGTGCTGGCGCTGCTGGTGGTAATGGTGGCGTTCGGCGCCCTCACGGCTCGCTCTCGCGCCAAGCGGGTTCCAGGGGCCTTCCGGCCGCTGCTGATCGCGCTGGGCCTGGCCGGCGCCACCACGCTCGGCCTCGTCGTCGGTCTCGGGATCTTCAAGCCCGAGCCGCGCTTTCTGGTGCCGGTGGGGGGGATGGTGATCGGCAACGCGATGACCGCCTCGGCGGTGGCTTTGAACCGGCTCGGGGACGAGATGGCCGATTCCCGCGCCCGCATCGAGGCCACCCTCGCTCTCGGTGCAACCGCGCGGGAAGCCGCGGCGCCCACGGTGCGCCGCGCTCTGCGCTCGGGGATGATCACGCTGGTCGACTCGACCAAGACCACCGGGCTGATCTTCTTCCCCGGCACGATGGTGGGGATGCTGCTCGCCGGCGCGGACCCGCAGGATGCGGTGCGGCTGCAGCTGATCCTGCTCTACACGCTGCTGGGAAGCGTCGCAATCGCCGCCCTGGTGGCGACGACGCTCGCGTACCGCAACTTCTTTACTCCGGCGCACCAGCTGCGCGAGCTGGAAGGGGCGGAGCCGACACTCTCGCCTCCCTAGACTCAGCCTGAGTGTCGCGTCAGCAGCGCCTAACCCTCGTCGCAACGATCCTCGGCTCGACGATCGTCTTTCTCGACTCGACGGTGGTCAATGTCGCGCTTCCCGAGATGGAGCATGCTCTGGACACCGGGCTGGCCGGGCAGCAGTGGATCGTCGAGGCCTACATGCTGGCCCTGGTTTCGCTGCTGCTAGTCGGGGGCGCGATGGGCGACCAGTTCGGACGGCGGCGAATGTTCGTCATCGGGCTGGCCGGGTTCGGCGTCACTTCCGCCCTCTGCGCGGTTTCCACCTCCACCGGGATGCTGATCGCGGCTCGCGCGCTCCAGGGGCTGGCCGGTGCCCTGCTCGTACCCGGGTCGCTGGCGATCATCGCCGCCACCTTCGAGGGCGAGGCCCGCGGCAAGGCGGTGGGAACCTGGACCGCGTGGAGCGGAATCGCAACCGTGGTCGGCCCGGCGGGCGGCGGGGCGCTGGTCGACGGCCTGTCGTGGAACTGGATCTTCTGGGTCAACCTGCCGCTGATCGCCTTCACCCTTTGGCTTACGCGCAGCGCAGTCCCGGAAAGCCGTGACCCCGAGGCCGACCTGCACATCGATTACGCCGGAATCGGGCTCTCGGCGCTCGGCCTCGGGGGACCGGTGTTCGCGCTTATCGAGCAGCCGACCTATGGCTGGGGCGACCCGCTGGTCTTCATCCCGTTGCTGGCCGGCGTCGCCTCCTTCGCAGCCTTCGTCGCCCACGAGGTTCGCACCGAGCACCCGATGCTCGACATGTCGCTGTTCCGGGTTCGCAACTTCGCAATCGCGAATCTGACCACGCTCACCGCCTATGCGGGATTGATCGGCGCCTTCTTCTTCATCACCCTGTTCCTGCAGCAGTCGCTCGGCTACACGGCGCTGGAGGCGGGGTTCGCCACGACTCCGGTCTCGCTGCTGCTGTTCGTACTCTCGCCGCGCTTCGGCCGCATCACCTCGGGGACCGGACCGCGCCTGCCGATGACCTTCGGCCCGATCGTCGGCGGCATCGGCCTGCTGATGCTGACGAGGCTGAACGTCGACTCCGACTACCTGACCGGCGTCCTGCCGGCGATCCTCGTCTTCGGCCTCGGGCTCTCGGCCACGGTGGCGCCGCTGACCGCGACCGTGCTCGACTCGGTCGAAGAGCGCCACGTTGGCGTCGCCTCGGGGATCAACAACGCGGTCGCTCGGGTCGCCGGACTGCTCGCGATCGCGGTGCTGGGGGCGGTGATCGCGGGACAGTTCGGCTCCACCCTCGACAACCGCCTGGCCGGCGTTCGCCTCAGCCCCGCCGGCCAGCAAGCGATCGAAGAGGTGCGATCCGAGGCCTTGGCCGGAAGCCAGGGGGTGAATATCCCGCAGGCGGAAGAGGATGTGATCGCGCCCGCAATCGACGACGCCTCGGAGTCGGGCTTCCACCTCGCGTTGCTGATCGCCGGCGTGCTGATGATCGTCGGCGGTGTGGTTTCCGGGGTCGGGATCCGCAACCCGGAGCGACCCCCGGAGCGGATCCGTGAGCCGCCAAGGGCGGCGCCGGCCGGCGAATGCGGGCGGCCCCACTCGGCCGATGTGGAGGGGTTGGTGCCCGGTGCGCTGTCACCGGCCCCCGTCGGCGCCGGTCCGGGCCCACCGGACCCCGCTCTATAGTCGCGCCCGCGATGGGCGACGTGAGGATCTTCAGCGGCATCCAGCCGACCGGCCGCAAGCACCTCGGCAACTACATCGGGGCGATCCGCCAGTACGTCGAGGGCCAGGACCGGGGCGAGGCGATCTACTGCATCGTCGACCTGCACGCGATCACGGTCGCCTACGAGCCGGGGCAGCTGCGCGAGAACCTGCACGACACCGCGGCGATCCTGCTCGCCGCGGGGCTCGATCCGGGGCGCTGCATCGTGTTTCGCCAGTCCGACGTGCGCGAGCACACCGAGCTGACCTGGCTGCTTGCAGCGGTCACTGCCTGGGGCGACCTCAACCGCATGCACCAGTTCAAGGAGAAGTCGGCCAAGCAGCGCGAGCTGGTCTCCGCCGGCCTGTTCTTCTATCCGGTGCTGATGGCGGCCGACGTGCTCGCCTACCGGGCCGGCGAGGTACCGGTCGGCGACGACCAACGCCAGCACGTCGAGCTGATGCGCGAGATCGCACGGCGCTTCAACGAGCGCTTCGGGCAGACGCTGGTCGAGCCCGAGCTGCGCATCCCCGAGGTCGGGGCGCGGATCATGGATCTGCAGGAGCCCGGCAACAAGATGTCCACCACCGGGGCCGGCGAGGCGGGCACGGTCTACGTGCTGGACGAGCCCGACGCGGTGCGAAAGAAGTTCGGCGCCGCGGTCACCGACTCGGGCCGCGAGATCGTCCGCGCCGAGGACAAGGCCGGGATCAGCAACCTGATCGAGATCACCGCGGTTGCCCGCGGCGTCGCCCTCGAGGAGGTCGAGCGCGAGTTCGGGGGCTCAGGCTACGGCGACTTCAAGCAGGCGGCGGCGGAGTCGGTCGTCGAGTTCCTGGCCCCGGTGCGCGAGCGCTACGCCGAGATCCGGCCCGACGAGGCTGCGCTGGAGGCGACCCTTGCCGAGGGCGCCGAGAAGGCCCGCGCGATCGCCTCCGAGACGCTCGCCGACGTGAGGGACCGGATGGGCATCGGCCCGCCACGCTAGCTTTGGGCCCGGTGACCGTCCAGGATCTCGACCTCGACCTCGACGTTTTTGCGGGGCCCTTCGACCTGCTGCTCGCGGTCCTGCTGCGCGAGGAGATCAGCCTGCTCGAGGTCGAGCTGTCCGACATCGTGCTCGCCTACCTAGACCACCTCGAGCGCGAGGACGAGCTGGACCTGGAGGTGGCCACCGAGTTCCTGGTTCTGATTGCCTCGCTGCTGGAGCTGAAGTCGCGGTTGCTGCTGCCGGGCACAGAGGACGAGCTGGCCGAGATGGGGCCAGAGGAGGCGATCGAGGAGCTGGTCGCCCGCATGCTGGAGTACCGCCGCTACCGCGATGCCGCCGCGATGCTGGCCGAGCGCTTCGACGCGGGCCGAAACTACCTGTACCGCTCCGCCCCGCTGCCGCCGGAGCTTCGGCGAGTATCGCTTGAGGCCGCATCTGCCGTCTACCAGCCGGAGACGCTCGCGGCGGCGGTCGGCGACCTGCTCGCGATCCCGCCGGATCCGGACACCAGCCACATCCGGCCCACCGTCTCGCTGGAGCGGCGGCTGGGCGTGCTGCGCGAGCTGCTGGGCAGCCGCGGCGACTTCGACTTCGACGAGGTGTTCGCCGACGAGGACCGGCTGACCCAGGCGGTGACGCTGTTCGCGCTGCTGGAGATGCACCGCAAGGGAGAGGCGACCTGGGAGCAGCGCAAGGATTTCGGGCCGATAAGAGTGAAGGGCACTAGTCACTAGTCACTAAGGGAACCGACCGTGAGCTCACCGCCAAACATCTCACCTCTCGCCAGGACGGTCGAGGCGCTGCTGTTCCTCTCTCCAGACCCGGTCAGCGCGCCCGACCTCGCCGAGGCGAGCGAGTCCACCGAGGCGGAGGTGGAGCGGGCGATCGACCAGCTGCGGGGTCGCCACGCCGAGGGCAATGGCGGCCTGGTGCTGCGCGAGGTCGCGGGCGGCTTCACCCTAGCCAGCACCCCCGAGGCCGAGCCGGCGGCGCGGCGCCTTCTCTCGAAGCCGCGCACCCCGCCGCTCACCCAGGCCCAGGCCGAGACGCTTGCGATAGTCGCCTACCTGCAGCCGGTCTCCCGCCCCGAGATCGCGCGCATCCGCGGGGTCTCCTCGGAGTCCGCGGTGCAGACGCTCACCGAGCGCGGCCTGATCGAGGAGTCCGGCCGCTCGCGCTTCGGGGCGGCGATCTACCGAACGACGGCGCTGTTCGAGAAGCTGTTCGGCCTCGCCGGGCTCGATCGCCTGCCCGACCCCTCGCGCTTCGACCCGACGCCGGAGGACGAGCGGGACCTGCGCGAGCGGCTGCTGCGCGCCGGCGAGCAGCGTTCCGAGTAGCTCAGCCCTCGACTTTCAACCGCAGCCTGTTGCCCCTTGTCTTGGCGATCTCGACGTTGCCCGTCTTGTCGAACGCCCGCGAGGCGATCAGGTAGATGCCGGGGTCCCCGGGCCAGCGCTTGCTGAACTTCCAGCGCTTGCGGCCCTTGGCCTTCAGGAAGCTGCGCTCGCGGCAGCGGCGCGCCTTCGAGAAGCCGCCGTTTCGCTCCAGGAACCGGCACTTGCGCTTGGAGACCTTGCGGGCCACCGAGACCTCGACGCGCCGTGGCTTGCCGCGGCGCTTGCGGCAGTTCTTGTCCTTGCCCTTTCCGCGCAATCTGATGCGACGCTGGGATGCCTTCACCTTCTTGCGAAGGATTCGCGAACGCGGCGAGAAAGTGTCGAAGGGGCAGAACCCTCCGGGCCCGATCCTCTGCGTCGTGGCGGGGCTGATCAGGTTGACGTCGTAGGTCAGCTCCCAGTTGGGGCTGGAAGCGGGGCCGCCGTTCAGCACATGCGTGCCGACGGCCTCCGACACCGAGGCAAAGCTCTGCGATGCGTCGCCCGGCCCGTCGTTGTCCTCCGCCACCTCCGAGGTGACCGGGCAGGGCGCGATCTTCGGCAGGTCGCACTCTCGGCCCGTCATCCCGACCCGCAGGCGCTCCCCGTCCGGGACGTTGATCGAGTAGGTGTGGTTGAGGTTGACGACTTCGCCGGTGTTCACCAGGTCGAGGTCGGACGCGTACTCGTTGATGAACTGCCACGACCCGTTGATGTCGGAGTACATGCCCCACTCGCCCGGCGGCACCCCCGCCGAGGTGCTGAATCCGGGGTCGTCGAGCGAGTTGAGGATCTTCAGCTGCCTGAAGACCACATCGACCTTGGCGGGGATGTTTTGCAGGGCGCCGTCCCAGCCGACGAAAAGGCTCTTGCCGTAGGAGAGCAGCTGCGCATCGGAGCCAAAGTTGTTGAAGGGCACCGTTACGTCGACTCCGGCGACGCCGCGCGGAACGATGTTCTCGACCGGCCCGGTCCCCTGCGGGTTGCGGTTGTCGACCCGGAACCGCAGGTTGACGGCGCTCGGGCCAGGTTTCGGCGCTGCCGGGATGAAGAAGCTGTAGTCGCGGTCGTTGACGTTGTTGCGGGCCTTGGCCGGGTCGTTGATGCAGGCGGTCCAGTTGGGCCCGTATGCGAAGGGGCTGGGGGCCGGGTTCTCCTTCGAGCAACGCGACTCCGAGCGCGCGGTGGTGCCGAGGCTGGAGAGGAAGGCGTCGGTCTCAGTCTCGCCCACGACTGGGACGGTCGCGCGGTCGCGCGTGATCACCACCGACTGCATCGGGTGGAACTCGGTCTGCTCGCCGCGCAGGCCGCCGGCCATGCCGGTCCCGGGCAGGAAGTAATCGGTGTCGTTGATGATCGAGCCGGTCGGGTCATCGGGGTCAGCGGTGAAGCCCTGGCCCCAATGCCCGCAGTCCCAGACCCAGCTTCCCCAGAGCTTGGCGCGGTCTCCGCCGGTAGCCCAGGCGAACCGCCCGAGCGTGCCGGTCTCCCATTCGACGTGGAGGATCGCCGGGTTGTCGGCGAAGTTCCCGTTGGGGACCGACGGGTCGCCCCCGAGCAGATACTCGTATCCGGAGTCGGGGATCAGGTCCGTGTTGAAGTCGTAGAAGGCGTGGTTCTGGGGAAGGTCGCCGGTCGCGGTGCCCGTGCTGTGGACGTTGCCCACGGCCACCCGCGCCTTGTGCGGGTTCGGATTGAAGCCCTCGTTTGCGTAGACGTAGACCCACTCCGGCGAGGTGAAGCTCAACAGGCCGACGGGGTTTCGCTGGCAGCCGTCCTCGACCGGCTGCTGCAGCGCATCCGGGCGCGCGACCGGGGCGGGGTCGTCGGCCAGCGCGGGCGCCGCACCCAGCGCGACCGCCGCGATCGCCAGGGCGCCACAACCCACTCTCCGAATCGCTCTCATCTTGCCCACTGCGATCCTAACTGCTTGATTCCGACTTGCCCACGGGGCGTTTCCGCGGAAACGCCTTGTCGCCGCGCGCTACTTGACCTGAATGTGGATAAAGCCGAAGGACGGGTCGGTAGTCCCGTTGCCGCCCTGGCCGACGATCCGCAGGTACACGTCGGCCTTCGCGCCCGAACTCAAGTTGATCCAGGAAGAGACCTGGAGCGTCGGGGCGCCGGTCGCGATACCGACGGAGGGGCCTGAGGTGCCGTCGAGGTAGCTCCACGCCGTCTGGTCGGTCGAGTACTGGGCCCGGATCGTGGAGCCCGAGGCGCCGTTCGCTATGTGATTGACCACTATCCGCGCCTGGGTGGCATTCGAGAGGTCGGCCTTGTTGCGGAAGTAGGTCGCGCCCGCGAACTCCGTGACGGCCGAAGGCATGTCGGTCCAGGCGGCGCCGTAGGTCATCGTGTAGCTCAGGGGGACGGTGGGGCCGGTCGCGCCAGTAGCGCCTTGGTCGCCGGTGGCGCCTGTGGCGCCCTGGGCGCCGGTGGGCCCCTGCGCGCCAGTGGGGCCCTGGGCACCCGCTCCGCCGCTCGCACCATTGCTCCCGTTAGTTCCGCTAGCACCGGTAGCTCCGGTCGCACCGGTAGCTCCCGTCGGGCCCTGGGGACCGGAGGGCCCAACCGCGCCGGTGGCGCCGGTGGCGCCGGTCGCACCATTGCTCCCGTTGGTTCCGTTGTTGCCCGTCGCGCCGGTGGCTCCCGTCGCACCATTGCTCCCGTTGGTTCCGTCAGCACCAGTAGCTCCGGTCGCACCGGTAGCTCCCGTCGGGCCCTGGGGACCGGAGGGCCCAACCGCGCCGGTGGCGCCGGTGGCGCCGGTCGCACCATTGCTCCCGTTGGTTCCGTTGTTGCCCGTCGCGCCGGTGGCGCCGGTGGCGCCCTGCTCGCCCTGAAGACCCTGGGCGCCCTGAAGACCCTGGGCGCCCTGCGAGCCGGTGGCGCCCTGCTCGCCCTGAAGACCCTGCTGCCCCTGAAGACCCTGCTGCCCCTGAAGACCCTGGTCGCCCTGAAGACCCTGGTCGCCCTGCGGGCCTTCCGGACCCTGGTCGCCCTGAGGACCGGCCGGGCCGGCAGGCTTGGGGATGAGCGCCACCTTCAGCGCAACCTTCGAGCGCCAGTTGGCGCCCTTCGCCATCCTGATCGCTTCCTTGACCATGAGCGTCGGCGAGGCACCCACAGCGGGCAACGCGATGCTGACCGCCATGACAAAGGCGAACGCGACAATTAGGTATCGGCGTCTTATGTTCACTCTGCGCTTCCGGTCTCCCTGCGGTAGGCAGGTCAGGAAACAGGCATCGTCACAAGCGGCTGCTTGCTTTAGCCACCGTGAAGCAGGCCCGGGTATCCCCGTGCCGGGGGAGGACCCGCTGGTAGCCTCCGGTGCGGGGTATTGTCGAGCCAATCATGGGGCGAATCCCGCTGCTCGTGTGCCTGGTCGCCGTACTGCTCGCTTCAACCGCACTGGCAGCCGGCTGCGGCGGCTCGGACGAGGACGAGCCGGACGCAAGCGCGGAGGCTGCCTGCGAGAAGCTGGAGAGCGAGGCCGAGCGCGAGGAGTGTGAGAAGGCCGAGGTGGCGAAGGTGATCCCCGAGGATGACCGTGCCGCCTATTACGTGTTCGCCACCAGCAACGGCATGGTGCGCGGCGCCGCCGTGGCAGCGCAGCGCGGCGAGAGGGCGCCGATCGCCGGTGGGGTGGGGGAGCTGCGGGGAGCCGCCGCCCGCGTCGCCGCCGCCAAGCCGCGCGATCCCGCGCTTGAGGACCTGCAGCCGCAGGTGCTGCGACTGCTCCGCCGCGCCCGGGCGCCTGACTTCGGCCGCAGCGAGGGCGCCGAGACGCTTGCCGAGGTGCGGGCGATCGACCGGGCGTTGAACCGCTACCTGCGTGGGAGCGAGCCCGCGCAGGCCTCTCTGTTGCCCGACTGAGCCGGCACAATGCGGCTGGCCAAGTACCTGGCGCATGGCGGTGTCGCCTCGCGGCGGGCGGCCGAGCGGCTGATCGCCGACGGGAAGGTCACGGTCGGCGGCGAGACGATCACCGACCCCGCCCGCGACGTCGAGGGCTTGCAGGAGGTCCGCGTCGACGGCAAGGCCGTCTCACCGGAGAAAACCGAGGTGTGGGCGGTCAACAAGCCGGCCGGGGTCGTCTCCACCGCCCGCGAGCCCGGACGCCGGCGAGCGGTGACCGAACTGGTGGACTCGCCGGCCAGGCTCTACCCGGTCGGCCGGCTCGACGTCGACTCCACCGGGCTGCTGCTGCTCTCGAACGACGGCGAGCTCGCCAACCGGCTGACCCATCCGCGCTACGAGGTGCCGAAGACCTACCGAGCAGAGCTGCGCCGCCCGCCGGCCGAGCGCGACCTGGAGCGGCTGCGGCGCGGGGTGCGGCTCGAGGACGGCCCGACCGGGCGGGCGCAGGTCGAGCGCACAGGAGAGCGCGAGATCGAGATCACGATCCGCGAGGGCCGCAACCGCCAGGTGCGCCGCATGGTCGAGGCGGTCGGCAACGACGTGGTCGCGTTGGAGCGGCTGCGGGTCGGCTCGCTGGAGCTGGGGGGCCTTGCGCCGGGTGAGAGCCGCCGGCTCACGGTGGAGGAGGTCGAGCGGCTCTGGGAAGATTCCGGACCGTGAGCGAGGAGCGTCTACACGCGGTGCGGGGAGCGGTTCAGGTCGAGGCCAACGAGGCCGAGGCGATCGTCGCCGCAACCGAGGAGCTGATGGGCGAGTTGATGGGCCGCAACGGGCTGGCTCCCGAGCGCATGGTCAGCTGCCTGTTTACCTGCACCGACGACCTCGACGCGGAGTTCCCGGCAAAGGCCGCGCGCCGGGTCGGCCTCGATTCGGTGCCGCTGCTATGCGCGCGGGAGATCGCCGTGCCTGGCGCAATGCCGAGGGTGATCCGCGTGATGGTCCACTACTACGCCGGTGCGGGGCACGCCCCGGCACACACCTACCTCGGGGAGGCGCAGAACCTGCGCGCTGACCTCGAGGCCGCGCAGTAGGCACAATCGGGGCCATGTCGGTCACCTTCGCCGAGAAGCTTGCTCGCATGCCGAGCTACCAGGCCGGCGTGCCCAAGGGCCAGGCGCCCGAGGCGGTCGCCGCGGGCGACATCGCCCAGCTCGCCTCCAACGAGTCGCCGTTCCCGCCCCACCCCGAGGTCGTGGAGGCGATCGGGCGCGCCGCCTCGGCGTCGAACCGCTATCCGGACCCCGGGGCGACACTGCTGCGACAGCGGATCGCCGAGCGCCACGAGACCGACCCTGCTCGGGTGGCGGTCGGCAATGGCTCCTGCGAGATCCTGCTCGCCGCTGCCGAGGCCCTCTGCGAGCCCGGGTCCGAGATCCTTTATGCGTGGCCCGCCTTCTCGATGTACCCGCACCTGGCGGCGCTGTCGGGGGCCCGCGAGATCCGCGTGCCACTGGGCGACGGCGACGTCCACGACCTGGATGCGATGCTGGCCGAGATCAGCGCCGCGACCCAGCTGGTGCTGGTCTGCAACCCCAACAACCCCAGCGCCACCCACGTCGCCGCCGATCGCGTGGCCCGGTTCTGCGAGCGCGCGCCCGACCACGTCACCGTGATCCTCGACGAGGCCTACGTCGAGTTCCAGGTGCATGACGATCCCGACGCGACCACAGACCTGCTCGGCCGCTTCCCGAACCTGGTCGTGCTGCGGACCTTCAGCAAGGTCTACGGGCTGGCGGGGCTGCGGGTTGGCTACGCGCTCTGCACGCCGGCCTTCCGCCACGCGGTCGACGCTGTGCGCCAGCCGTTCAGCGTCAACGCGATCGCCCAGGCAGCAGCCGCGGAGGCGGTCCTGCACCAGGATGACGTGCGCAAGCGCGTCGAGGGCACGATCGTGGAGCGGGTCCGGGTCGAGGAGGGTGTCCGGGAGCTCGGCCTCGACACCACCGAGTCCCAGACCAATTTCTCCTGGGTGGACCTCGGCGACCGCGACGAGGCGGCAACCGTCGCCGGCCTCGCCGAGCGCGGCGTGCTGGTCCGTGCAGGTGAGCCGCTGGGCGGCCCCGGCCACATCCGCGTCACCTACGGCACCCAGGCCGAGAACCGCCGCTTCCTGAGCGCGCTCGGCGAGCTCTTGTAAGGGAGCGGACTCAGTTTGTGCTCCTCGAAGCAAGCCTTGACCTGCACGACCGCCAACACCGTTGCCGCAAGACTTTTCGCGATCGAAATGACCACGCGAGGGCGAGATCTGTCGCTGCAGTGGCGCGTGGCCAGGAGGGACCGCGCCAAGTAGTCGTGTTCGCCCCTGAGCTACCGGTCTCGGCCAGGCTCGTCGCCCGGTCGCCATCCCGGCGGGATCCTCCTGGCGAAGAACGTCGCCATGCCTCGCAGCACATAGCCGAGCTCCTCGAGCTTGTCCAGCGTCGCCTGAATGGACAACTCATACATTTCTCTGTGCCGGACCTCCAGCTCTCGCCCTAACTGATCGATTCGCACAAGGGCGCCTTCGATTGCGGCGTTCTGCTGCTCTCGACGGAAGCTCAGAATCACGGTGAGGAATAGCCCTGCGAGCAAGCCGAAGCCGATGAACATTCCCGCCAGGCTCACCACGTTGGCAAGGTCACTGTGCGCTTGTAGGGCGCCAATTTCGCCACCGATCATTGACGAAAAGGAGTAGCGGGCGACGACCAGAAGGCTCGGCCGATCATCGAAGGTAAATGCGGACGAGTCGATCTTGTAGATCGCCCAGTTGATCAACGTGAGGACGACGATGGCCTGCGTTAAGAGCCAGACGTAAGACAGCGCGCTGTACAGGAAGGCGGTTGAACTGCGTCTGTACTTGTCGAGCTGGTAGCCCCAGAAGTAAAGGGCGCGGTTCACGGCTGCGCTCGAGGCGACCTTCATGAGGAACTGACCTTGCTGGGTAGCGTCGAACTGCTGAACCTCGTTACTCGTCAGTTCGTCGTCGAGCGTCGTCAGCGAAGTCAGGGTTTCTGAATCGAGAACCCTCTCGATCCCCTGCTCTTGCATGGTGATGAAGCGGGACGGCTTGAGCGAATACCAAATTGTCCTAGCGAGGGCCATTGTGAGCAGCGAGGCGAGGACGGCAGCTGCTACGGCTAGTAGGACGTTCTGATCGGTTCCAAGGATCGCAAGAGCCGACAAGAGAAAGAGCGCGCACCCGACGACGATGTACCGGAAGTGCGCGATCAGGTCCGTCGCCACATTGATGACCGCGAAGGTAGCCACCCAGCTCTTAAGCCGCAGGAGCCGACGTGGCAACTTCCAAAACATAACTACGAGCGGGAAGAACCCTACGTAGAGCACTGCGAACAGCAGGGACCGTGGTCGGAGCGCAATGACCGCGATCGCGAAGAAGGCAACGACCACGAAGAAACGAAGGTCGACGAGCCACTCGACGCCCGGAGCGATGCTCGTGACGATCTCTCGGTCCACGTCGAAAACGAAGACCTTCAAGAACGCGTACGTCCAAGCGAGCGTTCCGATCGCATCGAGCGCCCGGCGCTTCCACTTCCACTTCGGGTCGCTGTAGATGGCCGCGATCTTGTTCCCAGGCGTTTCCTGCCCGGAATCGTCGGCTCCGGCTTCGTCCTCATCAGGCTCCTCCACCGTCGGCGCGACCTTGTCCCAGATGCTCACCACGTCGTTCATCGCGACGGCGACCGTAGCGCCCGGAAGCGACGCAACTCCGGCGTTCGGTCGCAGCACCTCGTTAAACGATCGGTTCGACGTGCATACGTTGGTCGACTCACAAGCCACACCTGACTGGTCCCAGGAGTCCCTGGAAGCCCGCCCCCTGACGACCTTCCCCTTTCGCGTGAGGCTGTCGCACAAACCAAATCCGGGCCCGTACGATCCGGTCTAAGCCCCGGCCGAGAAAACGCCGTCCGTCTTACTTTCGGCTCGATCTCGCGGGCTGCCCCCGGCTGGCACGTGGCGCGAGAGGTGCCGCTCAGTCGAGACAGCGCGGTCTTTCGGCCGCACCTTTATGCGACAGCCTCGCGTGCAAGCAGAAGCGGACCGGGGCCGCGAACGATCAGGCGACAATCCGAGCCCAGGAGTGGACTAAATCCCTCCCAACTGCTACAAACTCCTGCGATGCACCGAACCTGCACGCATCGAATGACGACGGGTGGCCACGCCGCCGCCCTCGCGCGTGCCCGTTCCTACTTTTATTTCTGGCGATTTAGCTAGGCGTCCGGCCTCGCGGCGGCAGCCGCACCCCCAAATATGTCTTTCAGCCGGGCGCCGTCCTCCATTCGCTGGTCCGAGCGGACCGGCAGACGCGTACCGAAAGTAGGATTTTCCGGAGTTTGGAGAAAGGTTTGAGGCTCAGATGATGATCGTGATGAAAGAAGGGGCGACCGAGGATCAGATCGCCCGTGTGGTTGAGAGGGTCGAGTCGGTCGGCTGCTCGGCGCACGTCTCGAAAGGAGAGCTGCTGACGGTGATCGGCGCGATCGGCGATCGCGACCGCGTCGCGGCGCTCGGGCTCGAGGGCACCGCCGGCGTGGACCACCTGGTCCCGATCGTGAAGCCGTACAAGCTCGCGTCGCGCGAGTTCCGCAAGGGCGAGGACTCGGTGATCGAGGTGGACGGCCGCAAGGTCGGCGGCGGAAGCTTTGGTTTGATCGCCGGCCCCTGCACGGTTGAGAGCCGCGAGCAGATGCTGGCATCGGCTCGCGACGTGGCAGACGGCGGGGCGACGATGCTGCGCGGAGGCGCGTACAAGCCGCGCACCTCGCCGTACAGCTTCCAGGGCCTCGGACAGGAGGGCCTGCGGCTGCTGCTGGAGGCCAAGGAGGAGACCGGCCTGCCGATTGTCACCGAGGTGATGGACGTGCGCGACCTCGACGACGTCCTCGAGGTCGCCGACGTGATCCAGGTCGGGGCGCGAAACATGCAGAACTACTCGCTGCTGGTGGAGGTCGGCCGGGCCGGCCGCCCGGTGCTTCTCAAGCGCGGGCTCTCGGCCCCGCTCGAGGACCTGCTGATGGCGTCGGAGTACATCCTCAAGGAAGGCAACGAGCAGGTGATGCTGTGCGAGCGCGGCATCCGCACCTTCGAGACGGCCTACCGCTTCACACTGGACCTCCTTGCGGTCCCGACGCTGAAGGAGCTGACGCACTTGCCGGTGATCGTCGACCCCAGCCATGCCGCAGGGCGGCGCGACTGGGTCGAGCCGATGGCGCTGGCCGCGGTCGGCGCCGGCGCGGACGGGATCATCGTCGAGGTCCACAACGACCCGGAGACGGCGATCTGCGACGCGGCGCAGCAGCTTCCCAGCGCGGACTTCGCGGAGTTCGCCCGCAAAGTTGAGGCGATCGCCGAGATCTCCGGCAAGGAGCTCTCGAGAGTTTGAGGGTCGCGCTTCTCGGCGTCGGTCTGATCGGCGGCTCGATCGGGCTGGCGGTGCGGAGGCGGCTCGATGCGCAGGTGGCGGGCTTCGACCCCGATGCGGGCACGCTGGAGCGCGCGCTCGAGGCCGGGGCGATCGACTCCGCGGCGGGCAGCGTGGCCGAGGCCTGCGAGGGGGCGAAGATCGTCTTCTGCGCGGCTCCGGTAGCGGCCCTCCCGCAGCTCGCGCGTGAGGCGCTCGATGCCTGCGGCGAGGACTGCGTGGTCACAGACGTCGGCTCGACCAAGCGTGAGATCGTCGCCGCCCTGGGCGAGGACGAGCGCTTCATCGGCGGTCACCCGCTGGCCGGAGCCGAGACCTCCGGCGTGGAGAACGCCCGCGCCGACCTGCTCGAGGGCGCCCGCTGGTACCTGACCCCGACGCCGCACACCGGGGGGGTGTTCTATGACCACCTGCAGCGGGCGCTGGCCGAGCTGGGCGCCCGCCCGCAGGCGATCGAGGCAGCGATGCACGACCGGCTGATGGCAACTGTCAGCCACCTTCCCCATGTGATCGCCAATGTGCTGGTCAATCAGGCCGCAAGCGAGCTGGCCGCCGAGTCCGTGCGGATGCCCGAGGTGGGCCCCAGCCTGCGCGACACCACCCGGGTGGCCGGCGCAAATCCGGCGATCTGGGGCGACATCTTCGCCACCAACAGCGAGGCCGTGGCCGAGGCAGTGGAGGCGGCGTCGGCGCGGCTCAGCGAGGCGGCGGAGCTGCTCCGCTCCGGCGATCGCGACTCGGTCGCGGCATGGCACGGACGCGCCGCCGAGGACCGCCGCCGTCTGCTGGAGGCCGAGCTGGCCGGTGGTGAGCTGCGCGAGTTGCGGGTGATGGTCCCGAACCGCCCCGGCACCGTCGCCGAGCTGGCGCTGGCACTGGGACGCGCCGGCGTCAACATCGAGGACATGGCGCTCTACCCGGCGGCCGATATGAACTCCGGCGCGGTTTCGCTGTGGGTGGCCGGAGACGAGCAGGCCGAGCGCGCCGCGGAGCTGGTGCGCGAGCTCGGGCACACCGTCTCCGTCGTCGAGCCCGGCTGACGTTCCGATGGAGCGGCGCTTCGACCCCGCCGGGCCGCTACGCGGCAGTCTGCGCCTGCCGCCCGACAAGTCGATCTCGCACCGGGCGGCTTTGATCGCGGCGATGAGCGAGGGGGAGACGCGAATCGACAATTACCTCGATGCGGCCGATACGCGCTCGACGCTGGCCGCGGTTGCCAGACTGGGTGCCGGGGTCGAGGCGCTGAGCGGGGAGGGGTCCTCGCGGTCGCTGACGATCAGGGGCACCGGGCTGCGAGGTGCGCAGGAGGCCGAGATCGACGTTGGCAACGCGGGAACACTGCTGCGCCTGCTTCCCGGCTGGCTGGCCGGGCAGGGCGAGGGATGCTGGACGCTTGACGGCGACGACTCGATCCGGCGGCGCCCCGTGGACCGTGTCGCCGAGCCGCTGCGCCTGATGGGCGCCGGGGTCGAATGCCGCGAGGGAAGGCTGCCGCCGCTAAAGGTGACCGGGGCCCGGCTGACCGGGATCGAGTACCGGCTCCCGGTCGCCAGCGCCCAGATCAAGTCGTGTGTTCTGCTTGCCGGCCTGCTCGCCGACGGCGAAACCATCGTGATCGAGCCGGTACCGACGCGCGATCACACCGAGCGGATGCTGGAGGCGGCGGGAGCCGAGATAACCGTCGAGGGCCGCAGCATCTCGATCCTGCCCATCGACAGACTGCGAGGTGAGCGCTTCCTGGTTCCCGGCGACTTTTCCTCGGCGGCCTTCGCGATGGTTGGCGCCGCAATCGTGCCGGACAGCGAGCTGGTGATCGAGGGCGTCGGAGTCAATCCGACTCGAACCGGCCTGCTCACGATTCTCGACCGGATGGGGGCGGAGATCCACGTGGGCGAGGAGCCCGACCTCGACGCCGAGCCGCTCGCCGTGATCCAGGTGCGATTCGACGAGTTGGAGGGAACCGAGGTGGGCGGCGACGAGGTCCCGCTTGCGATAGACGAGCTGCCGCTGGTGGCGCTGGCCGGGTGCTTCGCCGAGGGCGAGACGGTGATCCGCGATGCCGCCGAGCTGCGCCACAAGGAGTCGGACCGGATCGCCTCGGTGTGCGAGGGGCTGGCGGCGCTCGGCGCCGACGTCGAGCCCACCGAGGAGGGGATGGTGGTGCGCGGGACCGGCGGACTGCGCGGCGGGACGATCGACGCGCGGGGAGATCACCGGTTGGCGATGCTGGGCGCGGTCGCGGGATTCGCTTCGCGCGAAGGGGTGACTGTGCGCGGCGCGGAGGCCGCGGAGGTCAGCTACCCGGATTTCGAGAGCGCCTTGGGCTCGCTCGCCTCGGGCTGAGACGAGACCGCCAGCACTTCCTCGACCGCCCGCGGCTTGCCGATGTGCATTCCCTGGGCGAAGTTGACGCCGAAGCGGCGCAGCATCTCCACGGTCTCGTCGTCGCGTACGAACTTGCCTTTACCGCGACCAATGTTCGCCCCTTTTTCCGCGTCCCAGGCGGCTGGACGAAAGTCCGAGCCTCACGCAGGAAAGTGTGCGTGAGGCCCCTCTAGCGCTGGCTGGGGTGGCCCTCGCCCGGCCAGGGCGAGAGCAGCAGCAGCAGGCGGGAATCCTCGGTGGCCCTCACCTCGCGACGCTCGTTCGGGTCGAACGTGGCCAGCATCCCGGCGCCGCCGGTGACGGTCTCGCCCCCGGAGTCGTCGATCTCGATGGCGCCGTCGATGACCAGCAGCCAGGCACGCTCGTGGACCTGGTGCTCCTGCAGCGACTCGCCGGACGCGAGCTGGAGCACGATCGCCCGCCCCTCGTCCTCGGAGTCGAGGACCTGCGGCTGGCGCGCCTCGACGTCGATCTGGTTGAGGTTCCAGTTCTGCACCAGGCACGAAACATATCTGGCTCCTACTCTCCCAGCGATGGTGATCGCGATCGACGGCCCCGCCGGGGCCGGGAAATCCACCGTGGCGCGCGGCGTTGCCGGCGCGCTGGGCTTCACCTACGTCGACTCGGGGGCGATGTACCGGTGCGTGGCCCTGGCGGCGGGCGAGCGGGGGGTCGACTTCGACGATCCCGACGCGCTGGGAGAGATGGCGGCGGAGCTCGAGATCGAGTTCCCGGGCGGCGGGGTGACGCTTGACGGTCGCGACGTGACCGAGGAGATTCGCTCGCCACAGCTCAGCGCCGCGGCATCGCGGGTCTCGGTCCACCCGCAGGTGCGCGAGGCAATGGTCGCCCGCCAGCGGGCGCTGATCGCGGCCGGCCGCTATGTCGCCGAGGGGCGCGACATCGGCACCGTGGTCAGCCCCGACGCCCCGCTCAAGGTCTATCTCAACGCCTCCGACGAGGAGCGGGCCCGCCGCAGGGCGGAGGAGACCGGTGAGCCGGTGGCCGAGGTGCTGGCAGCCCAGCGCCGCCGCGACGCCCGCGACCGCGACCGCGAGCACGGTGCCCTGCGCCCGGCCGACGACGCGGTCGAGCTGGACACGACCGCTCTCACCTCCCAACAGGCCGTCGAGACGGTGGTGGCGCTGGCGCGCGAGAGGGGGCTTGCGTGAGCTCGGTGCCCTCGGTTGCCGTGGTCGGCTTTCCGAACGTCGGCAAGAGCACGCTGGTCAACCGCCTGGCGGGCGGGCGCCAAGCGGTTACCCACCCCGAGCCGGGGGTGACGCGCGACCGCAAGCGGCTCGCCGGCGAGTGGAACGGCAGCCGCTTCGAGCTGGTCGACACGGGAGGGATCGACCTGGCCGACCCGTCCGAGCTTGCCGCTCAGGTGCAGCACCAGGCTCGCGAGGCGATCGCGGAGGCCGACGTGGTGCTGCTGGTCGTCGACGTGCGGGCCGGGCTGCGGGAGGGCGACGCCGAGCTGGGGCAGATCCTGCGCGCGGCTGCGATGCCGACGATCGTCGCCGCCAACAAGGTCGACCGGGCCGGCGAGGGCTATCTCGCCGCCGAGTTCCACAAGCTCGGCCTCGGCGAGCCGGTGCCGGTCTCCGCCACCCACGGTCTCGGGACCGGTGACCTGCTGGACCGGATCACCGCCGCCCTGGAGGATCGGGGCACGGGGCTCGCCGGCGAGGAGGTGCCGGGGGTCGCGGTGATCGGGCGGCCCAACGTCGGCAAGTCGTCGCTGGTCAATGCCTTTCTCGGCTCCGAGCGGGTGATCGTCTCAGAGAGAGCCGGCACCACCCGCGATGCGATCGACACCGATCTCGAGTTCGAGGGCCGCGCGCTACGACTGATCGACACCGCCGGGCTGCGGCGCCGCTCCAAGGTGGCGGGGACGGTCGATCACTACGCCCAGCTGCGCTCCGAGCGCGCCGCCGAGGCCGCCGACGTGGCGATCGTCGTCTGCGACGGGAGCGAGGGCGTCACCTCCGAGGACCTGCGGATCGCGCAGCTGGCGATGCGGGCGGGCTGCGCGACCGTGCTCGCCCTCAACAAATGGGACATCACCCGCACCGACCTCGACGATGCCCGGGCGCGGGCCGAGCGCAAGGTGCGGCTGCGCCCACCGCTGATCACCTGCTCGGCGCTGACCAGCCGCAACGTTCCGGACCTGCTGCGCGCCGCGGTGGCGCTTGCGGACCGTGCTGGATCTCGCATTCCCACCCCGGAGTTGAACCGCTTCGTCGGCGACCTCGTCGCCAGCCACCCGCCGCCCGCCAAGCGCGGACGCCGGCTGCGCCTCTACTACGCGGCCCAGATCGAGGAGGGGCCGCCGCGTTTCGCTATTCAGGTCAACGACCGGCGGCTGATCTCACGCAATTGGGCATTCCACCTCGAAAACCGGCTCCGCGCCCACTACGAAATGGAAGGGGTGCCGCTGGTGATCGACTTCGTGCCGCACTCGGGGCGGCGGCAGCGGCGGGCCGCACCTCAGCTATAAAGCGCGCCCCCCCGTGCGACTCCGACGCCCCCAAAGACCGAGGATTCAGGGCGGCGCCCCTCGCAGGGGCGCCCGCGCCGTGGTGGAGACGCTCGACGACCTGCGATGGGGGCTGCTGCGCCTGCTGCGGCGATTGGGCCGGGGGCTGCGAGGCCTGTGGTTCAACCGCTCGCTGTCCTTTCGCCGCCGCTCGTTTGCAGTCGTGCTGGTCCTCGCGGCCTACGCGCTGATCCGCCTCGTGCCACTGCCCGGCCTGCCGTGCGAGCTGTCTCCGACCAAGCAGTGCCCGCCCTCTGACGACGCGATCGCCCTGGTGCCGGCCGGCGCCTATGCCTACGTCCACGTCAACCTCGATCGCGACTCCGCCCAGTTCGAGCAGGCCGAGGAACTGGCCGCGCGGCTTCCCCACTTCGACTCGATCGCCCAGGGCACGCTGCAGGCTCTCGACATCGGTCCCGGGCTCGACCTGCAGCGAGACCTGGCCTCCTGGGTCGGCGACGAGGTGGCTTTCGCGGAGGTCCAGAGCGGCACCGCGCGGCCCCGGCCCCTGTTCCTGGCCGCGGTCGGCGATCGGCAGCGCTCCGAGGTCTTCCTGGGGCTGATCGCCGGGGCGGGGGGGAGGCCGGAGCAGAGCAGGTACGGGGGCACCACGATCCGAGTCTTCGGCGGCGGCCTGGCCGCGGCCGAGGTCGGCGAATTCCTCGCCGTTGGCGATCCGTCGGCGGTGCGGGCGGCGATCGACACCGATCGGGGCAGAGGCGAGGCGCTGTCGTCGTCGGACGCGGCCGACGCGATCCGCGACTCGCTTCCCGAGGACCGGCTCGCCGACGCCTACGTCTCCGCCGACGGGGTCGCCCGCCTGCTCGCCCGCCGCGGCGGCCTGGCGGGACAGCTCGACACCTTCACCGACTACGGCGCGAGCCGCGGCATCGCCGCCGCGCTGGTCGCACACGACGATGGCCTCGAGCTGAAGACCGACTCCACGCTCGACAGGGCGAAGCTGACGGCGGCGCCCGGATTCTTCACGGCCTTCCCCCGGTTCGCGCCCAGTCTCGCCGGCGAGGTCGCCCCCGATGCCCTGATGTACCTCGGGATCGCCGCCCCCGGCGACACCGTGCGCCTGCTGCTCGACCAGGCCAACGCGGCGGCCCCCGGCCTGGTCGACGCGTTCGACCGGTTCAACCGCAGGCTGCGCGACCGCGGCGGCGGCGACCTGATCCGTGACGTGCTGCCTGTGCTCGACGGGGAGGCGGGGTTCGCGATCGCCCCGGCCCGGCCGCTTCCCTATCTGACCTTCGTGTTCGACGACGTGGATGAGAAGCGGGCCCGCGAGGAGATGGCAAAGCTGCAGGGCCCGATCCTCGCCGCGCTAAAGCCCGCCCGCACGGGGCAGGCTCCGACGTTCGGCGAGCGCAAGATCGGCGACGTGGTTGCGCGCAGCGTGGGGCTCTCGCCCACGCTGGAGCTCGCCTACGCGCTGTTCGACGGCAAGCTCGTCGTTTCCACCAACCCCGCCGGGGTGCGCCAGGCGATAGCGGGAGACGACGACCTCGCCGGCCAGGGGAGTTTCAGGACGGTCACGAGTGGCACCTCCGACGGCGCCTCGGCGCTAGTCTTCCTCAACCTCGAAGGGCTGATCAGGCGTGCCGAGCCGCTCGGATTGAACGAGATCGTCGGAGGATTCAGGGCGGACGTCGCAAAGCTGAAGGCACTGGGCCTGACGGTCTCAAGCGACGAGGAAAGCCTGCAGACGAAGCTCTTTTTGGAGATCGAGTAGCCGAAGGAGACCGAACGCCGATGTCAGAGACCGAGAACCTATCCGAGGGCGAGTTCCTGTTCACCTCGGAGTCCGTCACCGAGGGGCACCCGGACAAGATCTGCGATCAGATCTCCGACGGCGTGCTGGACGCGGTGATGGCGGACGACCCGACGGGGCGGGTGGCATGCGAGACGCTGGTCAACACCGGCCTTGTCGTGGTGTCCGGGGAGATCACCACCGACACCTACGTCGACATCCCGCGGATCGTTCGCGACACGATCCGCCGCATCGGCTACGACCGCGCCAAGTACGGCTTCGATGCCCAGACATGCGCGGTGCTGACCGCGATCGACGAGCAGTCACCTGACATCGCACAGGGCGTCGACAAGGCCTACGAGGCGCGCACCGACCCCGGCGACGACGACGAGCTGGACTTGGCCGGGGCGGGCGACCAGGGAATGATGTTCGGCTACGCCACGCGCGAGACAAAGGCGCTGATGCCGATGCCGATCCAGATCGCACATACGCTCGCCAAGCGATTGGCGGAAGTGCGCAAAGCAGGCGTGATCCCGTACCTGCGGCCGGACGGCAAGACCCAGGTAACGGTGCGCTATGAGCACGATCGCCCGGTCGAGATCGCCAAGCTTCTGATCTCCACCCAGCACAAGCCCGACCTCGACGGCGAGACGCTGATCAAGCCGGACCTATGGGAGCACGTGGTGGAGCCGGTCCTGCACGAGGAGTACAAGGAGCTATTCACCGAGAAGGAGCTGCTGGCCAACTTCCTCGTAAACCCGACCGGCAAGTTCGAGATCGGCGGCCCGATGGGAGACGCCGGCCTCACCGGCCGCAAGATCATCGTCGACACCTACGGCGGGGCGGCGCGCCACGGCGGTGGAGCCTTCTCCGGCAAGGACCCCTCGAAGGTGGACCGCTCGGCCGCCTACGCGGCGCGCTACGTGGCCAAGAACGTGGTCGCCGCCGGCCTCGCCGACCGCTGCGAGATCCAGGTTGCCTACGCGATCGGCGTCGCCCACCCGATCTCGGTGATGGTGCAGACCTTCGGCACCGGCAAGCTCTCCGACGCGGAGATCGCCAGGCTGGTCCAGGAGCAGTTCGACCTGCGGCCCGGCGCCTTCCGGCAGTACCTCGACCTGCACCGGCCGATCTTCCAGAAGACGGCTGCCTACGGCCACTTCGGCCGCGACGACCACGACTTCACCTGGGAGCGGACCGACCGGGTCGACGACCTGCGCGCGGCGGCGGGCCTGGAGGCAGGCGCGACCGCCTGAACGCTCGCCCGGGCGCTACTGCTGGGGCGGGGGCTGCTGGGGCGGCGGCTGCTCGGGGGGCTGGACCTGCGTCGGGGCCGTCTCCGTGCGCGGCTCGCCCAAACCGTGGGTTCCCGCGTCGTGGGCGCGCTGCGCCTCGTCGACCTTCTGCACCACGACCCCCGGATCGGCCACGCCGTCGAAGCTGAAGTCGTAGTCGCCGGAGCCGGCCGTGTCGAAGTTGACGTCGCCCACCTGGAGGATGCGCTGGAGCACGCCCTGGTCGTAGTTGACATTCTGCACCCGCTCGAGCCGGGTCTCCTGGACTTCGCGGGAGACGATCCCGCGCTTGATGTTGAGGCGGCGGTCGGTGATCGTGTAGGTGGTGGAGACCCGCTTGATGAAGCCGATCAGCACCGTGAACCCGATCACCGCCACCACCACGAGGAACACCAGGCCCTTGTTTGCGTCGTCGCCGAAGACGTTGGTGGCGAGCGCGATGATCGCGCCGAGCACCGCGGCGATCAGGATCCCCTTCAGGTAGAAGGCGACTATCGCCCGCCACGAGGGGTGGCCCTCGAAGATGACCCGTTCGCCGGCGGCGAGGTTCAGCGACACCGCGCAAGCAAATCACACCGGCAGAGCGGGTAGCCCCGCGACAGGGACGGCGTCCGTGGCCGCCCGTAGCGTGGAATCGATGGCGATCGCCAAGGTCGAGCCGCTTACAACCGCCCGCGCCCTGCGCGGCCCCTTCGACTACCGCCTGCCGCGCTCGATGGGAGATGTCGAGGTGGGAACGGTGCTGCGCGTGCCCTTCGGGCCGCGCCGGGTGCTCGGTGTCGTCGTCGAGATCGCGGAGCGGTCGGAGCTGCCTCCGGAGCGGCTCGCCGAGCCGATCGAGGCGCTCGAGGCCGGGGTTCCTGCGGAGCTGGTGCGACTCGGCCTGTGGGTCGCCCGCGAGTACTGCTCGACTCCGTCGCGCGGGCTTTCGCTGGTGCTCCCGCCGGGCACCGGCGCCGCCGGTCAGCGAGTGCGCGCGCGCTTCGAGCTGCGTGCCCGGGCCACCGCCGCCGGGCTCGCGGCGCTGGAAGGAGGGGTGCGCCTCGGCAGCCGCCAGCGCGCGGTGCTGGAGCTGCTGCGCGAGGGTGAGCTGAGCGGATCGAAGATCGCCGCCGGCTGCGGTGCCGACCGCGCCACCCTGCGACGGCTCGAGGACCGCGGGCTGATCGACACCGCCGATGCGCCGATACGGCGCCGGCCCGTGCAGCGGTCCGTTGGCGCTGTGTCGGGCCCGGTCGTGCCGACGGGCGAGCAGCGGAATGCGGTCGGGCGGATCACCGCCGCTCTGGACGGCGAGGACGCCCCGCGCGAGGTGCTGCTGCATGGCGTGACAGGGTCGGGCAAGACCGAGGTCTACCTCGCCGCGGTGGAGGCGTCGCTGGACCGCGGGCGGGGGGCAATCGTGCTCGTTCCCGAGATCGGCCTCACCCCCCAGGCTGTGGCGCGCTTCCGCGCCCGGCTCGGGGACCGGATCGCGGTCCTGCACTCCGCCCTGGGTGCGGGTGAGCGCTACGACGAGTGGCGGCGCTTGCGCAGCGGCGAGGCCCAGGTCTGCGTCGGCCCGCGCTCCGCTGTCTTCGCCCCGGTTCGCGAGCTCGGCCTGGTGGTCATCGACGAGGAGCACGACCCCTCCTACAAACAGGAGGGTGATCCCCGCTACGACGCGCGGGCGGTCGCCCGCCAGAGGGCCGCCGACGCGGGGGCGGTGCTGGTCGCCGGGACCGCCACGCCGCGACCGGAGTCCTGGCTCGAGCTTCCGAGACTGGAGCTGCCGCACCGCGTGGACGGGCGCGGGCTTCCCGGAGTGCGGCTGGTGGACATGAGGTCCGCCGACCCTCGCTCCGGGCCGATCGGTGTAGAGACCCTCGAGGCGCTCGATGAGGTTCGCCGCCGCCGGGGCAAGGCGATCGTGCTGATCAACCGGCGCGGGTTCGCTCCCCATCTGTGCTGCCGCTCATGTGGACACCACTGGGGCTGTCCGCAGTGCGACGTGTCGCTGGTCCTGCACCGTGGAAGCGGGCAGCTCGCCTGCCACCACTGCGGCCACCGGGAGCCGGAGCCGCGCCGTTGCCCGAGCTGTGGCTCGGTGACCCTCGCCAGGGCGGGAGCCGGGTCGGAGCGGATCGAGCGAGTGCTGCTCGAGCGGCTCGACCCTCTTCCGGTGCTGCGGCTCGACTCCGACTCGGCCTCCGGCCGCGGCGCCCACGCGGAGATACTCGCCCGCTTCGGCGAGGCGGATGCCGGGGTCCTGGTCGGGACCCAGATGGTGGGCAAGGGCCACGACTTCCCTGAGGTCACCCTCAGTGTGATCCTCGACGCCGACTCAACGCTTCGCTTTCCCGACTTCCGTGCCGAGGAGCGGACCTTCGCGATGGTCGCCCAGCTGGCCGGTCGCAGCGGCCGGGGAGAGGCGGGGGGGCGGGGGATCGTTCAGACCCTGGCGCCGGATGCGCCCAGCATCTCCCGCGCCGCCCACCACGATGCCGCCGGCTTTCTGGCCGGGGAGCTGGAGCGCCGCCGGGCGCTGCGGTACCCGCCCTTCTCGCATCTGGTGCGGATCGGGCTCGCCTCGGAGGATGCGGCGCTGCTGGACGAGGTGGCCGGCCGCCTGCGCGTCGAGCTCGACGCCCGCGTGCCTGCGGGGACCGACGTGCTCGGCCCCGCGGCCGTGTTCCGGCTGCGCGGCAAACAGCGCCGACGGCTCCTGATCAAGGCCGAGCGCCGCGCAGAGGCGATCGCCGCCGCGCGCGACGCGGTCGAGCGGCTCGCCGCGGACCGCGCGCTGCGAGGGATCGCTGTCGGTGTGGACGTAGACCCGCAGTAGCGCCGCCGGCCGCTGGTCGGGCTGACCGAACTTTTAGACTCGGGCTCGATGGCGGATGCGCACGACACCGAAGTTGCCGAGCAGGAGACGGGCGAGGCGCCGGCTCTCGACCCGGAGCTTCTGGAGCGCCGCGACGCGGCGCTGGCCCAGGTCATCAAGTTCGGCGACCCGGTGCTCAACAGCAAGGCTTCCCCCGTCGGCGAGTTCGACGAGGACCTGCACCGCGACGTCGAGCGGATGACGGCGATCATGCGCGACGGGTTGGGGGTCGGCCTCGCCGCGACCCAGCTGGGGATTCTGCGGCGGATCCTGGTCTTTGCGGCAGGCATGGACGCGGAGCCCACGGCGCTGGTCAATCCCGAGGTCGAATGGCGTTCGGAGGAGACCGTGCTGGCCGAGGAGGGGTGTCTGAGCATCCCGCGGGTGACGGTGGACGTCGACCGACCGCTGCACGCCCGCGTCAGCGGCGCCGACGAGCACGGCCACCGCGTGGTGGTCGAGGCGTCCGGGCTCGAGGCGAGGGTCCTCCAGCACGAGATCGACCATCTCGACGGCGTGCTGATGATCGACCGCACCACGCGCGAGCAGCACAAGGGAGCGCTGCGAGCGCTGCGCGAGGGGGAGGAGTACAGCCCCCCGATCGAGGCGGAGGAGGCTGCCGAGGGGGAGGCGGCCACAGCGGCGTGAGCCGAACGGTTTTCCTTGGGACCTCAGAGTTCGCCGCGACCGTACTCCGCCGCCTCGCCGACTCGCCGCATCGCCCGCTGCTCGTCGTCACGCCTCCGGACCGTCCCAAGGGCAGGGGTCGTCCTACGCTGCCGCCCCCCGCCGCGAAGGCCGCGGACGAGCTGGAGCTGGAGCTTCTGCAAACGGCCGACGTGAACGAGCCCGAGGCACTGGACGCGATCCGTTCCGTTGGCCCCGAGGTGGCCGGGGTGTGCGCATTCGGGCAGCTGATCCGCGAGCCGCTGCTGTCCGAGCTGGAGATGCTCAACGTCCATCCCTCGCTGCTGCCCCGCTGGCGCGGGGCCGCCCCGATCGAGCGCGCGATCATGGCCGGGGACGAGGAGACCGGGGTCAGCGTGATGCGGGTCACCGCCGGGCTCGACTCCGGCCCGGTGGCGCTGCAGGAGCGAACCCCGATCGGGGCCGACGAGGACTTCGGCTCGCTCGAAGCGCGGCTGGCCGAGGTCGGGGCGGAGCTGCTGGTTCGAGCGCTCGACCTGCGCGCCGCCGGCAAGCTCCAGCTCAGCGAACAGGAGGACGCTGCCGCCACCTACGCGGAGAAGATCGCGCCAGGCGAGCGCCGGCTCGATCCCACCCTCCCGGCCATCGAGCTGGCGCGCGTCGTGAGGGCGTTGACGCCGCACACCGGCGCCTACGTCGAGCTCGAGGGCGGAGACCGCCTGGGCGTGCGCTGCGTCTCCGTCGCGGAGGCCGCCGGCGATCCAGGCGAGCTGACCGCGCGGGGTGGGGCGCTGCTGCTCGGCTGCGCGGAGGGCGCGCTGCGGCTCCAGGTCGTACAGCCGCCCGGTGGGAGGGCGATGCCGGCCGACGCATACCTGCGGGGCCACGCGCCCACAGGGCGAGTGGTTTGAGCGTCGAGGTTCCGGCGCCGCGCCGCGTCGCCTTCGAGGTGTTGCGCCGCACCTTCGAGCAGGGCGCCTACGCCGACCGCGTCTTCCGCGCCGCCGCCGACCGCGAAGAGCTCGTCGGGCGTGACCGGGCATTCGCCCAGCGGCTCGCCTACGGCGCGGTGCAGCGCCGCGGCACGGCCGACCACTTCGTCGAGCGCCTCGCCGAGCGCGAGCCCGAACTCATCGACGCGCCGGCGCTCGCCGCGCTGCGGCTTGGCTTCTACGAGCTGCTGTTTGCTGCCTCGGTTCCCGACCACGCCGCAGTCTCGCAGGCGGTCGAGCTGGCCAAGGCGGCCGCCGCGGGACGGGCCGCGGGGCTGGTCAACGCGGTGCTGCGCCGCGCCGCCCGCGAGCGCGACGAGCTGCTCGGCGGCCTTCACGACCGCGATCCGCGGGCGGCCGCGCTGATGCACTCGGTCCCGGTCTGGCTCAGCGAGCTGTGGTGGGAAGAGCTGGGGGCGGAGGGCGCTCGCTCGCTGCTCGCCGCCTGCAACGAGCCGGCCGAGGTGGCGCTGCGCGTGAACACCCTGCGTGCCGACCCGGCCTCGGTGGCCGCGGAGCTGCGGGCCGCCGGCGTCGAGATCGGGGCCCCGGATGCGCGGCCGCCGCTCGCCGCGCCGGAGATGCTGGTGCTGAAGGGCCCGATGGGCCCCCGCGCAGTCGAGATGATCGCCGCGGGAACGCTGACACCTCAGTCGCGCGCCTCCGCTGCCGCCGTGGAGGTGCTGGACCCCAGGCCGGGCGAGCGGGTCCTCGAGCTGTGCGCCGGACCGGGCACCAAGACCGGGGCGATCGCGGCGCGCATGCAGGATCGCGGGGAGCTGATCGCGATCGAGGTCGACCGGCGCCGGGCCGACGAGGTGTCCAAGCAGGCGGAGAGGCTCGGCCTCCGCTGCGCGACCGTGGTGGAGGCGGATGCCGCCGACGTCGACCTCGGCACCGCGTACGACCGCGTCCTGGTCGACGCCCCCTGCTCCGATCTCGGCACGCTCGCCTCGCGCCCCGACGTCCGCTGGCGCAAGTCGCCGGAGGCGATAGAGGGCCTCGCCGAGCTGCAGGGCCGCATCCTCGCCAACGCGGCGCGGGCCGTGGGTCCGGGCGGGACACTGGTCTACTCGACCTGTACGATCGCGCGCCGCGAGAACGAGGAGCAGGTGGCCGGGCTCGAGACTGGAGCAGATGCCGCCCCGGCGCTGGCCGTGGACGATCTCGGTGCCGCCCGCCCCGATCTCGCCGCGCCGGACGACTCGCGCAGCCTGCTGACGCGCCCCGACCGCGACCGCACGACGGGATTCTTCATTTGCCGGGCGACCAGGCATGATTAGGCCATGGCCGAGCAGCCAGAGGGTGGCCGGCAAGCCAAGGGCGGCGAGACTCCGCTGCCCCGTCCGGCCTGTCCGGGCTGTGGGGAGCCGTGGCTGCGGCCCACCCAGCTCCCGGGCCGCTACCGCTGCGTGTACTGTCTGCGCCGCTACGAGCTCGTCTCGCAGTGTCCGAACTGCGGTGAGCACCAGACGATCGCGCGGATGAGCAGCACCGAGGACATGCTCTGCCAGCACTGCCGCAACTCGATGCTGAAACCGGTGTGATGATGGCGTCGAGCAGAGGCGGCGAAGCCGCCGATTGCGAGGCGACAGGCTGGTGGGGGTGGTGGTGATGGCCGCGACCGAGCAGACGGCGGCGCGCCGCGAGCTGTATCGCAGCCGTCGTGTCGCGCCGTCGATCCTGTCCGCCGACTTCTCGCGGCTCGGCGCGCAGGTGGCGGAGGTGATGGACGCCGGCGCGCGGCTGATCCACGTCGACGTGATGGACGGCCACTTCGTCCCCCCGATCACGATCGGCCCGCTGGTCGCCGGCTCGATCGCCGAGCAGGTCCACGCCGCGGACGGCGCCGTCGACGTGCACCTGATGATCGAGCGGCCGGAAGGCCAGATCGCCGAGTTCGCCAAGGCCGGCGCCGACTCGGTCACGATCCACGCCGAGGCCACGCCCCACCTGAATCGCACGCTCGGCGCGATCCGTGACCTCGGCTGCCTGGCCGGCGTGGCGATCAACCCGGGCACCCCCGCAGAGGCGGTCCGCGAGCTGCGCGGATACGCCGACATCGTGCTCTGCATGACCGTCAACCCCGGTTGGGGGGGCCAGCCGTTCATCCCCGAGTCGGCGGACAAGGTTGCGCGCCTGGCGCCGCTGGTCGGCGAGGGGGCGATCGAGGTAGACGGCGGGATCGACGCCGACACGGCGCCCTTGGTCGCGGCCGCCGGGGCGTCGCTTTTCGTCGCCGGCTCGGCCGTGTTCGGCACCGGCGACCCGGCGGCAGCCTACGCAGGGATCGCGACAGCCGCGGGCGCCGCCTAGCCCGCTTCGTCGGCGGCGGCGACCATGCCCTCGAGCTCCTCGGTCGATCCCGGGTCGGGCACGTCCTCGGGGCGCTCGCGCGGGCGCAGGTAGATCGCGTAGAGCATCGCGAACAGGCCCGCGGCGGTCAGAGTGAAGCCGATCTCGACGCGGCGGAACTCGTCGGCGATCACCGGCACCAGGCACCAGGCGACGAAGAAGACCGCACAGGCGATCCAACGGGCCGAGGCGCGCCGCACCTGGCCCTGCGCCAGGCAGGCCTGGTTGATCGTCACCGCGGCCAGGTAGAGGCCCATTCCGGCGGTGACGATCAGCAGCCCGACCCGGTCGTACTCGAACTTATCTCCGAAGGCGATCTGCATCAGCTGCGGCCCGGCGATCAACACCGCCAATGCGACGACCCCGGCGAACGCGGCGACCGCCAGCACCGTCAGCCGCACCGAGCGACGGAAGTCCTCCTCGGCGCCCTTCTCCTCGGAGTGGTGAAGGCCGGTGAGGTGGGGAAGGATGCTGGTCGACACCGCCTGGAAGAGCTGCAGGGGGGCGCGGGCGATCATCAGCACGTTGAAGATGAAGCCGGCGGCGGCGGCCCCGTCTGTCGCG
>JBBPIM010000012.1:0-16258 GCA_038040325.1 Candidatus Mayfieldus profundus | reverse complement strand
GGCGATCATCAGCACGTTGAAGATGAAGCCGGCGGCGGCGGCCCCGTCTGTCGCGCGGACCAGCAGCGGGCCGGCATTGAGGAAGGTCTGCTCGCTGAACATGATCAGCAGCACCGCGGCGGCGAAGCCGGTGCCGTGAGCGAGGCTGAACGCCGGTGCCGCTCCCTCATCCGGAGACTTGGCCTGCGGCGGGGGGCCCTGCGCTTGCGCCCGCCGCGCGAACGCGAGCGGGACCACCACGAGGCTGAGGCATGGCGCGGCGACGATCCCCATCGCAACCACCGACTGGCCGCTGAGCAGCCCGACTGCGACGATCACCGCGAAGCTGGTCCGGAAGATCGACTCGGAGAGGATCAGCACCGAGAACAGGCCGAACTGCCGGTTGCCGGCGAGGTAGCCGCGCGCGAAGTAGCTCGCCGCATAGCCGAGCACCGCGGTGACGAAGACCCAGTAGAGGGTCTCATTGCCATCCAGCAGGTCGTCCTGGAGCGGGCCGCGCAGAGCCAGTGCCAGCACCGCGAACAGGACCCCAAGGCCGAGCTGGATCGTCGCGGCGACCCGCATCGGCTCGCGAATCGACTCTCCCCGCGTGCGGTGCTCGGAGATGTGGCGCGAGAGCAGCTGCTCGATCGGCCGGTACAGCGTGGAGACGGTGATGAACACCGCCGACCACAGCACGGCGATCTGCCCGTAATCGAACTTCGACAGCGTGTGCGAGGCGATCGCGAAGTAGAGATAGGTGATGATTCCGGTCAGCCCGACGCCGACCGTGAGGAACCCCGCGGCCCTCCCGTAGTCGGCCGCTGCGGAGCTCGCCTCGGAGGAGCCCTGCCGGCGCAGTCTCAGGCGCTGATCCTCTCGACCCTGGCCGGAGGCTCGTCCTGTCCGGCCCCGGCCTCGTAGTGCGACGGCTCGACGCCGAGCTGCAGCTCGACTCTGCGCACCCGCTCGAACACGCGCTGGGTCATCACCCGCTGGCCGGCCAACAGGTCGCCGATCACGCCGAGCGCGAACAGCTGCAATGCGGCGATGAACAGCACCGCGCCGAGGATCAGGGACTGGATGTGGCCGGAGCTGTCGCCGTTGAGGATCCAGTCGACGACGAACGGCGTCCAGGCCGCGAGCGCCAGCAGGCCGACCACGAGGGCCGCGACGCTGAAGGCCCGGAAGGGCTCGTAGCGCGCCCATACCCGGAGGATCTCCGGCCCGATTCGCCGCACATAGGCGCCGCTGGACCCGAACAGGCGCGACTCGCGCAGCTTGGGGTTGGTGCCGATCTCGACGTGGTCCACCGCGATCAGCATGCGGCCGGCCTGGATCAGGCTCTCCAGCGTGTAGGTGAAGTTGGAGACGACGAGCAGCTGCAGCGCCGCCTCGCGGTTGTAGGCGCGAAAGCCCGACGTGGTGTCGGGGACGTCGGTGCCGGATGCGCGGCGCACCACCCAGCTGCCAAGTCGCTGCAACAGCTTCTTGGGTCCCGAGAAGTGCTCGATGCGGTCCACCTGGCGGTTGCCGACCACCATGTCGGCCTTGCCGGCGAGGACGGGGGCAACCAGCTTGGCGATGTCCGAGCCGCGGTACTGGTTGTCGCCGTCGGTGTTGACGATCACGTCGGCGCCCAGCTTCAGGGAGGCGTCGAGGCCGGCCTGGAAGGCGGCGGCGAGGCCCTTGTTGTTGGTGAGCCGCACGACGTGATCGACACCGTGCTCGCGCGCGACCTCGACGGTGCGGTCGCTGGAGCCGTCGTCGATGACCAGCCACTCGATCCGGTCCAGGCCAGGCAGGTCGCGCGGGAGCTCGGCGAGGGTGTGGGGAAGCGTCTCCTCCTCGTTCAGGCAGGGGATCTGGACGATCAGCTTCATCGAGTGGCAGGGTACTCGCCGTGGTCGGCCACGACCGCAAGTGTGGTGACACGAATTTCCCTCGCCGCGATGGGCCGCGGGGACGGGCGTACAATGCTGGCTGACTGACCAGTCAATCAGGCCCGGTCGTGAGCACCAGAGCAGCCACAGAGCAGGACCGCCTTGCACTCAGGAGAGCGTTGGAGCTGGCCGAGCGCGGCCGGGGCCGGGTGGGGCCTAACCCGATGGTGGGCGCTGTGCTGGTCCGCGACGGCGAGCCGATCGGCGAGGGGTTTCATGCCGAGCTGGGCGGCCTTCATGCTGAGCGCGCAGCCCTACAGGACTGCCGCGCGCGAGGGGAGGACCCCGCCGGGGCGACGCTGTACGTGACCCTCGAGCCGTGTGCGCATACGGGTCGCCAGCCTCCCTGCACCGAGGCGATCCTCGAGGCGGGAATGGCCCGGGTCGTCTACGCATCCGACGACCCCAGCGAGAAGGCCTCCGGGCGAGGGCCCGGGATCCTTCGGGACGGCGGCATCGAGGTCGAGCAGGCCGCCGGAGAGGAGGCCGCTGCCGCGCGGCTGCTCAACCAGCCGTTTCGCAAGCACGCGCGCACCGGCCGGCCGCTGGTGACGCTGAAGATGGCCGCCTCGCTGGACGGCTTCGTGGCGACGCCGCAGGGCGACTCGCAGTGGATCTCCGGCGAGCAGAGCCGGGCCCTGGTGCATCGCTGGCGCGCGGAGGCAGACGCGGTCGCGGTCGGGATCGGCACCGCGTTGGCCGACGATCCGCTGCTCACCGCCCGCACCGGCTCGGCCGCGCGCCAGCCGGCGCGCGTGGTCTTCGACTCCGGCGCCCGGCTCCCGCTCGACTCCCAGCTTGTCCGCAGCGTCGACGAGGCGCGGCTGCTCGTGGTCACCGCGCCGGGCGCAGATGCCGGGCGGGTTCGCGCCCTCGAGGGTGCCGGCGCCGAGATCGTCGTCGCCTCCGGCGGCGATCGCTCGGAGCGGGTCGCCTCGGCGCTGACCGAGCTCGGCCGTCGCGAGGTCGCGGATCTGATGCTCGAGGGGGGCCCGCTGCTGGCGGGCGCCTTTGCGGCGGCGGGAGAAGTCGATGAGATGCGGCTGTTCGTGGCGCCGGTCCTGCTCGGCGGCGGGCGGCCCGCAATCGAGGGCGAGGGTGTGCCCGAGGTGTCGCGGGGTCTGCGCGCGCTGGCGACCGAGAGTGAGCAGGTCGGCGACGACGTGCTGATCCGAGCCCGGCTGCGGGAGTGGTGAGATGTTCACCGGGCTGATCGAGGACGTCGGTGAGGTCGAGGCACTGGAAGTATCCGGCGACGGCGCCCGGCTGCGGATCGCGACCCGGCTGGGGGCCGAGCTTGCGCCCGGCGACTCGATCGCCGTGAACGGGGTCTGCCTGACCGCCGCCGAGGCCGACGACGGCGGTTTCTCGGCCGAGGCGGTGAACCAGACCCTGCGAGTGACGTCGCTCGGCCCGCTGGATCGGGGCGACCGCGTCAATCTCGAGCTGCCGCTGCGAGCGTCCGACCGCCTCGGCGGTCACCTGGTCCAGGGCCACGTGGACGGCACCGGCGAGGTGGCCGAGGCGGAGGACGACGGTTTCGCGCGGCGCCTGCGCCTGCGGGTCGAGCCGCAGCTGCTGCGCTACGTTGTCGACCGCGGCTCGCTCGCGCTCGACGGCGTCAGCCTCACCGTCAGCGCGCTCGGCGACGACTGGCTGGAGGTCTCGCTGGTCCCTGAGACGCTGGAGCGAACCACCCTCGGCGAGGCCGGCCCGGGACGCCGGGTCAACGTCGAATGCGACGTGCTTGGCAAGTACGTCGAGCGGCTGATGTCAACATTGAAGGGAACCGGAAAGGTCTGAATGTGACGCAGCAGCCACGAACCACGAGCAACGAGCAACGAGCAACGAATTTCGCGACCGTCGAGGAGGCGATCGAGGAGATCCGGCGCGGCCGCATGGTCGTCGTCTGCGATGGCGAGGATCGCGAGAACGAGGGGGACCTCGTGATGGCCGCCCAGTTCGCGACCCCCGAGGCGGTCAACTTCATGGCCAAGGAGGCGCGGGGGCTGATCTGCCTGGCGCTGATCGCGGAGCGATGCGAGCAGCTCGGCCTGAAGCTGATGGCGGCCAAGAACGAGGCGCCGCTGCAGACCGCCTTCACGGTCGCGATCGAGGCAGCCCACGGCGTCAGCACCGGCATCTCGGCCCACGACAGGGCGCACACGATCCAGGTCGCGATCGACCCCCACTCGGGCCCCGACGACATCGTCTCCCCCGGGCACGTCTTCCCGCTGCGCGCCAAGGACGGCGGCGTGCTGGAGCGGACCGGCCATACCGAGGCCAGCATCGACCTTGCGCGGCTCGCCGGGCTGATCCCCGCCGGCGTGATCTGCGAGGTGATGAACGAGGACGGGACCATGGCACGGGTCCTCGACCTCGGCCCCTACTGCGAGCGCCACGGTCTGAAGATGATCACGGTCGCCGACCTGATCGCCTACCGGCGCCGCACCGAGAAGCTGGTGGAGCGGGTCGTCGCGACCACCCTGCCGACGGCCTATGGGGAGTTCACCGCGGTCGGCTACCGCTCGCTGGTCGACGAGAAGCACCACGTGGCGATGGTCAAGGGCGATGTGGTCGGCCGCAAGGACGTGCTGGTCCGTGTGCACAGCGAGTGCCTCACCGGTGACGTGTTCCACAGCCTGCGCTGCGACTGCGGCGAGCAGCTCGCCGCGGCGCTGGCGATGATCGAGCGCGAGGGGGAGGGCGTGCTGCTCTACCTCTCCCAGGAGGGGCGCGGGATCGGCCTGCTCAACAAGCTGCGGGCCTACAAGCTGCAGGAGGGCGGCCTCGACACCGTGGAGGCCAACATCCAGCTGGGGCTGCCGGCCGACCTGCGCGACTATGGCATCGGGGCGCAGATCCTCGGCGACCTCGGCCTCTCCAGCATCCGCATCCTCACCAACAACCCGAAGAAGATCGTCGGCATGGAGGGATACGGGCTCTCGGTCACCGAACAGGTCCCGATCGAGGCCGTGCCCAACCCCCACAACGAGGACTACCTCCGCGCCAAGCGCGAGCGCCTCGGCCACACCCTCCACCACCAGGGCCTCGCACTCGACGAGGAGCTGATCCACGAGGAGCACGCCCACGACGAGCAGCGCGAGCGCGACCAGGCCGAGCCCGGTGACGCGGATGGCTGAGCCCCCCGCGTTTCACGAGCAGTTCAGCGACGCCGAGCGCCAGACGCTCTCCGGGCTGGAGTTCGCGACCTGCGTCGGCCGCTTCTACGAGGACCTCGCGGAGCGGCTCTGCAACGGAGCCGCCGAGGGCTTCGCCCTGGCCGGCGTCAGCGAGGCCTCCGTGCACGAGTTCCCGGTCCCCGGCGCCTTCGAGCTGCCGCTGGCCGCAAAGCTCTGCGCGGAGAGCGGGCGCTTCGCCGGGGTGGCATGCCTGGGAGTGGTGATCCGCGGGGAGACCGACCACTACGACTACGTCTGTGCAGAAACGGCGCGCGGCATCCAGGACGTCTCGCTGCGGACCGGCGTCCACTGCGCCTTCGGCGTGATCACCTGCGACACGATGAAGCAGGCGCTGGCCCGCGCCGGCGGCGACAAGCGCGACCAGGGCCGGGGCGCCGCGCTCACCGTGGCGCGGATGGCGCTTCTCGCCCGCGATTTGAGCTGAGTACCATCCACGGCTCGATGGCCAAGGTTTGCCACAGCTGCGGCAAGGGACCTGCCTTCGGGAATTCCCGCAGCCACTCGATGGTCGCCACCAGGCGGCGCTTCAACCCGAACCTTCAGAAGGTCCGGATCCAGGACGGCGAGCGCTCGCGGCGCGTCTATGTCTGCACCCGCTGTCTGAAGAGCAACAAGGTGACGAAGGCGGCCTAGCCGCCCGGCCCGCCTACAATCCGGCTCGCCCCATGGCCGATCCTTCGATCGAGCGTTTCCGGCGGGTCGTGACCGCCGCGTATGCCTACCTCGAAGTGCGTCGCGACGAGGTCAACGACCTCAACGTCTTCCCGGTCGCAGACGGCGACACCGGCGACAACATGGCGATGACGATGCGCGCCGTGATGGAGGAGCTCGACCGCCTCGACGGCCAGATGGTCGACGAGATCGGCCGCACCCAGCTGGTCGAGGCGCTGGCTCGCGCGGCGCTGATGGGGGCGCGCGGCAACTCGGGCGTGATCCTCAGCCAGATCGTCCGCGGCGCGGCGGAGGAACTGGCCAGCCGCCCCGGTGAGCTGGTGGACCCGGTGCTGGTCGCCTCGGCGTTTGCGCGGGCCGCCGACGCCGCCTACGAGTCGGTTCGCGAGCCGGCCGAGGGGACGATGCTGACCGTCTTCCGCGAGATGGCCCACTCGCTTGCGCGGCAGCTCGCCCATCTCGAGGCCGAGAAGCAGCGACTGGGACGCGACGCCACCGACTCCGAGCAGGACGCTCTGCTCGCCGAAGTGCTGGAGCGGGCGATCGCCGACGGGGAGCGGGCCGTCGAGCGCACCCCCGAGCAGCTCGACGTCCTGCGCGAGGCGGGGGTGGTGGACGCCGGCGGCTATGGCCTGGTGCTGATCCTCGCCGGCGTGGTCGCCGGGCTGCGGGGCGACGTCCAGGAGGACTCCTCCGTCGCCCACCATGAGCCGGCCCGGATCACCCGTCCCCACCACGAGGACAGCCGCTTTCGCTACTGCACCAACTTCATCGTCACCGGCTCCGGCATGGTCGGCCGCGACTTCGTCCCCCGCCTGGAGGAGATCGGGGATTCGGTTCTGGTGGTCGGCGACCAGGCCACCCTCAAGGTGCACGTGCACACCGACGAGCCGGACTCCGCGATGCGGCTGTTCGAGGACACGGGCGAGGTGAGCCAGCTCGACGTCGCCGACATGCGCGAGCAGATCGCCGCACGGCGCGAGCGCCTGCACGTCGGGACCACGGGCGTGGTCGCCGTCGTCTCCGGAGACGGGATGCGGCGGCTGTTCGAGGACCTCGGCGCCCACGTGGTCGAAGGGGGCGAGACGCTGAACCCCTCGACCTACGAGCTTCTCGCCGGCATCCACGAGGTCCCCCTGGAGGAGGTGCTGGTGCTGCCCAACTCCTCCAATGTGATCATGGCCGCCGAGCGCGCCGCCGAGCTCTCCGAGAAGCCGGCGCGGGTGGTCCCCTCCGATTCGCAGCAGGCCGGGCTGCTGGCCCTGGTCGAACTCGATCCCGACCAGGGCGCCGGGCACAACGCAGAGAGGCTCGCCGCCGCCCTGTCCGAGATCCGCACCGGCGCCGTCGCGCCTGCCGCCCGCGACGACTCGCAGGGTCGCTTCCGTCGCGGCGACGCGGTCGGTCTGGTCGCCGAGGAGGTTGTCGCCTGGGGAGGCGCCGGCACCACCCTGGCAGCGACGATCGAGCGCCTCGCCGCGGACGCCGAGCTGGTCACGGTGATCGCCGGACGCGACGCTCCGATCCCGCTCTCCGAGGTCGGCTCGCACGCGCCGGGCAAGGTCGAGTTGGAGGTGCAGGAGGGGGGCCAGCCCCACTACTGGTGGCTGCTGGCGGCCCAGTGAGCCGATGAGCGCGGACGAGAGCCTCCCGGTCCTCTGGCAGCTTCGCTTCTCCCACTTCAACGAGAAGGGGCGCTGGGCGCTGGACTACAAGGGCCTGCCGCACCGGCGGCGTTCGGTGGCGGCCGGGTCTCACCCGATCCGGTCGCGGCGGCTGGGCGGAACGGGCACGCTGCCGATCCTGGTCATCGACGGCGAGGTGATTGGTGATTCCACCGACATCATTGCGACGCTCGAGCAGCGCCGGCCCGACCCACCGCTCTACCCCGATAACGAGATCGACCGCGAGGCGGCGCTGGAGCTGGAGGAGCATTTCGACAGCGGGCTCGGACCCGGCCTTCGCAGCGCTGTCTTTCACGCCATCCTGCCGTTCCGCAAGGTGACCGTGCCGGTCACCACCCAGGGCTTGCCGGCGCAACACCGGGTGATCAGCACGGCGATCTATCCGCTGATTCGCGTCGGCGCGACGCGGAGCCTCGGCGCAGACGACGAGGGCGCGAGACGTGGCCGCGAGCAGACGGTGGAGGCCCTTGACCGGATAGAGACGGAGCTGAACGGGCGCGATTACCTGGTCGGCGACCGCTTCAGCGTCGCGGACCTGACCGCGGCGGCGTTGCTGTTTCCGCTCGTCTGCCCACCCGAGTTTCCCTACGAGATGCCCGCGCCCTGGCCCGACGAGTGGGAGGAGTTCAGGCGCTCGCTCGCCGGCCGCCCCGGCTACCAGTGGGCGGAGGAGATGTACCGCCGCCACCGCGGCAGTTCCGCGGCGGTCGGCGAGGAGGGCTGATCACCAGCCCTTGCTGCCGGGCTCGCCCTTGTGTGGGCCGACGATCTCCTCGGTGACCCAGCCGCCGTAGAAGTCGCCCGCCTGCGGGTTCACCCTTTCGTCGTCGAGATAGCACTCGACCCGCCCGGCATAGAAGGCGACGTGATCGGTCAGCCGGCTGTAGCTGTCCTTGGGGTCGCGGTAGGTCCAGGCCGCACGCTCAGTGTGGCCGTCCTCGTGCACAAGGTGGAAGTAGGAGGCCTGCCCCTTCCACTCGCAGACCGTGTGGCCCTCGGCCGGCTCCAGCCAATCGTTACGGACGTCATCGGGCGGCACGTAGATCGTCGGCGGACTGGCGGTTTCCAGCACTCTCAGGGCGCGGTCGGACTCGGCGATCGTGCGTCCCGCGTGCTCCACTCGTACACGGCGCTTGCAGGACTCGACCGCGGGAGGCCGCGGGTAGTCCCAGACCGACTCCCTGGGAAGCCCGTTGGCGGCAAGGTCCTGGCTGGGCATCGTCAGCCAAGCGTAGCCTTCGGGCGATGGCGAGATCCTCGACTGCGGCTGCAGCGCCTCCGGAGGGCGGCGCCACGCCGAGCCGCCCGCCGGCTCCCCGCATCTTCGCGGGCGCCGAGCCACTATCGCGCGAGGCGTTGCTCTCCGCGGCGGTCCACTGGCCGCGGCCACAATCGCTGCAGGCTTCGCTCCGCTCGCTCGCCGGCGCCGGCCCCAAGCTCTCGGCCGCGGCCTCGGAAGCGGGGATCGACACCCTCGGCGACCTGCTCTGGCACGTCCCGCACGGTTACCGCGACCGCGCCGAGCTGCGCGAGCTTTCCGAGCTGAAGATCGGAGAGGAGGCCACGGTCCTGGTCGAGGTGCGAAGCGCGAAGCTGCGGCCGACGCGGCGCCGGGGGCTGACGATCGTCGAGGCCAAGGTCGCCGACTCGTCAGGCGCGATGACCGCGATCTGGTTCAACCAGGCCTGGCTTGCCGAGAAGCTCACACCCGGCACCCGGTTGCTCCTGCAGGGTCTGCTCGACCGCCGCGGGTTTCGCGTGCAGGCGCACGAGATCCTCGACACCGAAGCGCGGGAATCCGACGACGAAGGGCGTCGTCTGCTCGCCGGCGCCGGGCCGGGGCGCAAGCCGCCCGCGGGCCTTCACACCACCGGCCTGGTGCCCGTGCACCCGGCGACCGAGAAGCTGCGACCGCAGCGGCTCCGCGAGTGGGCATGGCAGGCCGCCGGGCTGGCGCGCGACGCGATCGAACCGCTGCCGGCCGAGCTGCGCGCGCGGCGCCGCTTGGCCGGCGCGGCCGACGCGATCGCGTCGGCGCACTTCCCGGCCGACGAGGCGCAGATCGAGCCCGCCCGGCGCCGCCTCGCGTTCGAGGAGCTGTTCCTCTACCAGGCGGCGCTGGCGACGCGGCGGCGAAGCCGCCGCAGCTCGCTGGCAGGGCCGCGGCTGGGCGAGCCCGGAGAGCTTGTCGAGCGCTGGATTGCCTCGCTTCCCTTCGAGCTGACCGGCGACCAGCAGCGGGCGCTGGAGGAGATCGATGCCGACCTCGACTCGGGCGAGCCGATGCAGCGGCTGCTGATGGGCGAGGTAGGGTCCGGGAAGACCTGCGTCGCCGTCTACGCGATGCTGCGTGCGCTGGAGGTCGGCCAGCAGGCGGCGCTGATGGCCCCGACCGAAACGTTGGCCGAACAGCATGCCGCCACCCTCGACCGCCTGCTTGGCGCCGAGGCCATCCCGTTCGCACTGCTTACGGGCGCGACCCAGGCCGCGCGCCGCCGCGAAGCGCTGGAGCGCCTCGCCTCCGGAGAGCTCGGCCTGGTTGTGGGAACGCATGCGCTGATCGAGTCCGATGTGGAGTTCTCCCGGCTCGCGGTATGCGTCGTCGATGAGCAGCACCGCTTCGGGGTGCGCCAGCGGGCGGCGCTCGACGCCAAGGGCCCGGAGGGGACGGCGCCGCACACGCTGCACATGACCGCCACCCCGATCCCGCGCACGCTCTCGCTCACCGCCTACGGCGACCTCGACGCCACGGTGTTGCGCGAGCTGCCTGCCGGCCGACGGCCGGTCAAGACATGGCTGGTCGAGGAGGACAAGCGCGCTGGCGCCTACGAGTTCATTCGCGAGCGCCTGCGCGAGGGGCGACAGGCCTATGTGGTCTGCCCGCTGGTCACAGAGTCCGACAAGTTGCAGGCCCGCGCCGCCACCGAGGAGGCGAAGCGGTTGGCCGCGAGCGAGTTCGACGCGTTCGAGGTCGACGTCCTGCACGGGCAGATGCCTTCGGCCCGCAAGGCCGAGGCTATGAAGCGCTTCGTCTCCGGCGAGACCGACGTGCTGGTCGCGACCAGCGTGATCGAGGTCGGCATCGACGTTGCGAACGCCACCGTGATGCTGATCGAGGGCGCCGAGCGCTTCGGCGTCTCACAGCTTCACCAGCTGCGCGGCCGGGTGGGCCGCGGCGAGCACGAGTCCCAGTGCATCCTGTTCGCCGACGAGGCGGGCGAGCTGGCGCGGCGGCGGCTCGAGGCCGTCGCCGCCGAGCGCGATGGCTTCAAGCTCGCCGAGGTGGACCTGGGGCTGCGTGGCGAGGGCGAGATCCTCGGTACCCGCCAGCACGGCCTGCCGCGCTTCCACGTCGCCACGCTGCCCGAGGACACCGCGACTCTGATCGCGGCCCGCGAGGAGGTGCTGGCCCTGCTGCGCCGGCACGGCTCTCTCGAGGACCCGGCCCTCGGGCCGCTGATGGAGGCGGCACGTGGCCGCTTCGGCGATGAGGCAGCGGAGCCGATACCGGCGTGAGGATCATCGCCGGCGAGCTGCGCGGCCGTCCCCTCGCCGCTCCCCGCGGCTGGCGGGTGCGGCCGACCTCGGATCGGGTGCGCGAGGCGATCTTCTCGGCGCTCGGCGACGTCCAGGGCCTGCGCGTGCTCGATCTCTATTGCGGGACCGGGGCGTTGAGCATTGAGGCACTGTCCCGGGGCGCGGCCCACGCAACCCTGGTCGACCGCAACACCAAGCCGGCCCTCGGCAACGTTCGCAACCTCGGCCTTGACAACCGCGTCGACCTCGTCCGTGCCGATGCGGTCCGGTGGCTCGCCCGAGCAACGAGTGCGAGCTTCGATCTCGTCTTCGTCGATGCCCCCTATAGACTCGCCGACCGCCTTGAGCCTGAACTCGACCAGCACCTGCCGAGCCTTCTCGCCGAAGAAGGTCGCGTGATCGTGGAGAGCTCGGCCAGCCGGCCGCTCGGCCTCTCGCTGCCGCTGCTGCGCGAGCGCCGCTATGGCGGGACCCTCGTGACCTTCCATGCGGCGCCGGAGAAGAGCGGATGACCGACGGCCGAACGGTGGTCTGCCCGGGCAGCTACGACCCGGTCACCAACGGCCACCTCGACATCATCCGGCGCGCGGCGAGCGTCTTCGACCGTGTTGTGGTGGGCGTGGTTGACGTCCAGGTGCGAAAGCAAAAGCCCCTGTTCAGCGCCGAGGAGCGCTGCCGCTTCCTCGAGGAGGCGACGGCGGAGATGGGCAACGTGGAGGTCGAAGCGTTCTCCAAACTGCTGGTCGAGTTCGCTCGTGAAAAGGGCGCGACCGCGGTGGTCAAGGGGCTGCGGGCGATCTCCGACTTCGAGTTCGAGTTCGAGATGGCGCAGCTCAACCGCATGCTCGCGCCCGAGATCGAGAGCATCTACATCATCGCCTCGCCCACCTACAGCTTTCTTTCGTCCACCGGCGTGAAGGAGATGGCGACTTTCGGCGGCGACGTTTCCGAGCTGGTGCCGGCGGCGGTGGCCGCCGCGCTGGCGGACAAGCTGGGCCATTGAGTGGCGCTGTGGGCAGGGTTTTGCAAAAAGCCGAGCAAATGACGCCTTGCGGCCAAATTCGTTCAGGGATGCGTAGGCTTACCGACCACTGATGGACGTCCTCGTCCTCATAGACAAGCTCGACGACCTCGTTCACAACGCTCGTCCAGTCCCGCTGACCGACCAGGTCCGCGTCGACCGCGAGGAGATCTACGACCTCCTCGACCAGATGCGGGCGACGATCCCCGAGGAGATCAAGCAGGCCCGCTGGATCGTCAAGGAGCGTCAGGAGATGCTGGCCGAGGCCAAGCGAGAGGCCGAGCGGATCGTGCGCGAAGCGCGCGAGCAGCAGGCCAGGCTGATCTCCGACGAGGAGGTCACCAAGCAGGCCGAGCGCGCCGCCGACGAGATCGTCGAGGACGCGCGCGCCCGCGAGCGGGAGATCCGCCTCGGGGCCGAGGACTACGCCGACGAGATCCTCAACACGCTTGAAGTCAACCTCCAGAAGTTCCTTGCCGCGGTGCAGCGCGGCCGCGACCGGCTCGCCGGGCGCGACGAGGTCGAGGAACCCGCCGAGATCGAGCAGTAGGCGTTGGGGGCGGGGGCGGACCCCGCTTCACTCGCAACTCGGCGGAGACACCGCTCGGTGCACCTGCGGCCGCGTGGCCGCCTCGTGCTCACACCGTTCAGCGGGGCCCGCCCCCGGCCCGATCCCCTCTGCTCGGAATAGGGTGGGATAGCGATGGCGGAGCAGCCTGGAGAGCTTGCTGATGGGGTACGGAGCGTGCTTGCCGAGCTCGGCGCCGATGCCGTGGTGCGGCTGGAGCCGATCCCCGGCGGCGCATCGCGCGAGACCTGGCTGATCGAGGCAGGGATTGCCGGGGACCGCGCGGCCCCCGGACGCGAAGGGGAGGAGGCCGCGCGCAGATATGTCCTGAGGCGTGACCCGGCCGGGGCCGAGTCGCTGGCCTCACAGCAGCAGGAGGCCGGGCTGATCCGGCTGGCGAGGAAGGCGGGGGTGCCGGCGCCCGAGCCGCTGCACTACGAGCCCGCCGGGGGGCGGTTCGAGACCGCGGGCATCCTGATGGCGCATGTTCCCGGCGAGTCGGTTGCCCCGCGCCTGCTGCGCAAGCCCGAGTACGAGGTCGCGCGGGGCGCATTGACCGCCCAGCTCGGCGAGGCGCTCGCGCGCCTCCACTCAATCGAGCTGGCCGCTGCCGTCGATGTGCTCGGGCCGCCGCCCGCAGACCCGGTGGTGACCGCGATCGAGGTCTGGGAGGCGACGCTTGACTCGATCGGCGTGCCGCTGCCTGCGGTCGAGGCGGGCCTGCGCTGGCTGCGCGCCGAGCGCCCCGATCCGGCTGCACCGGGGCTCGTGCACGGCGACTTCCGGCTCGGCAACTTCATCGTCGACGAATCCGGTCTCGCGGCGGTGATCGACTGGGAGCTCGCCCACATCGGCGATCCCGTCGAGGACATCGGCTGGCTCGGCATTCGCTCCTGGCGCTTCGGCAACGACGATCGCAGAGTCGCCGGAGTGGGCTCCCTCGACGACTTCCTGGCCGCCTATGCGGCGGCGGGAGGCGAGCCGCCCGATGCCGAACGCATCCGCTATTGGGAGGTGTTCGGCAACCTCAAGTGGGCGGTGATCTGCGCCCGCCAGGCGAACGACCACCTCAGCGGCCTGCGCCGCAGCCACGAGCTGGCCTCCCTGGGCAGGCGGATCTGCGAGCCGGAGTGGGACATGCTGGAGCTGATCGGGACGGCCAGGTGAGAGCGAGACGCCGGTGACTCAGGACCGGCCCGATGCGGCCGAGCTCCTCCAGGCCGTCGCCGAGTTTCTGTTCGCCGAGGTCCGCGAGTGGGTTCCGCGCGAGAAGCGCTTCCAGGTGCTGGTCGCGGCGAACGTCTGCGCTGTGGTCGCCCGCGAGCTGCGGGCCGGAGAGGAGCCGCTGCGCGAGGACTGGGCGCTGTTTCGTGAGCTGCTCGGGGAGCCGGCCGCAGACGCGCCCGGGGATGAAGAGCTGGCCGACGAGGTGGACCGGGCGCGAGCGGAGCTGGCGGCGAGGATTCGCTCCGGGCAGTTGGACGAACGGCTCGACGAGCTGACCGAACGACTGCGCGACCACGTGCGGCGCAAGCTCGAAGTCGCCCGCCCGGGCTACGACGACGGCTGAGGCCGGGCCACACGTCCGCGGACGTTCTAAGTCAGGCATCTTCGGACGAATAGGCGAAGGTCGCCTCGTAACCGCACTTGCCGGTGAACTCGAACTCGAGCTTGCCGTCCCTGACCTCGAGCAGCTCTGCGACAACCTCGTTGCCGTCGCGGCGGTGGCCGGGGATCACGCAGGTGACTGGCTCCTGCGGGTCGAGGCGCTGGCGGATCCGCACGCTCACCTGGTTCCCCGCCCGGAACCAGCCGCCGCCTGGCGTGTGGTCCACCTCGATCGCGACGCTCCTCACGCCGAGGAGGTCGCTCGGCTTCCAGACCCAGGGGAACTGCAGCTCCGGGGTGCCACCGAGACGGCCGACGAAGATGCCCTCGAGGGCCTCGCGCTGGCGATCTTCCGCGCGCTCGTCGAGGTAGAGGAAGAAGCTCCAGGGGGACCCGGGCTCGTCGTCGTCGTAGCGGTTGGCGAGGACGACGCGCAGCCCCTCGAGTGAGACCTCGCCGGCGTGACCCTCCTCGATCGACCACGAGAGCGAGCCAAGGCAGACGCCGTAAGTCGAGCGACCCCCCTTTCTCCCTCCGATCGTTCGACACGGGCAGATCGCCTCGCAGTTGCACGCCTCCAGATAGGTGCCGGAGATCGCCCAGGGAAGGTAGTCACGATCCCGCATCTGCATCGAGTATCCCGCCTCAGGCCTACCGCTACAGCTCGGTCGCGTGCTCGCCGGCCCGAAATCGTGACCGATTCGTTCCCTAAGTTGCGACTTCGCGCTGCATCGCTGCCGGGCCCCCTGCCTAGGATGCAATTCATGGAGATTGGCGCTGACCAAGCGCGCGACGAACAGAACTTCCGCGAGGCGGAGCGGGTAATGCTCTTCATCGACGACGCGGCCCGCAACGCAACCCGCGCCGCCGAGGAGCTGAAGGCAAAAGACGCGGAGCCCTACCTGGTCAACGCCCTTGAGACAGCGGCGGGCGCCATGCGTGCTGAGCACAGCCGGCTCATGAAGTCGGTCTACTACCCGGCGCCGCAGGGCGAGAACGAGGATCAGAAGCGCCTCGCGATGTAGTGGAATTCGTCCGTGGCGCTGACGGGCGAGGAGATCCGGGCGAACCTGACGCGTTTCGTCGCGAAGTGGAGCGTGCGACCCGGAAACGAGCCGGTCTATTCCGGCGCCGCCGCTCGGAACTCACGTAGCATCCGCTCGAACCCCGGCTGTCGCAGTTCCCCATCGCATGGAAAGCAGAAATGAGGTCGTCGTCGCGAGTTCTTAGCGGCGGCCCGCTACGGCTCTCCGAGCGACGCACGAGGCCGAGTTGCGGCCCCGATCGTTATCGCGTGCGGCTTTGAGGGGCCGTCTATACACGCGCGGGCGGCCGGGCCGCCGCTACCGGGTGTTGAAGGTGTGCAGCTCCGTCTCGCTGACCTCTGGCCGCTCAGCGCGATCGCCCAAGGCCTCGCCCAACGCGCTCTGAAGTCGCTCCTGCACGAAGCGGTCAAAGTGCTGACGCGATTCCCATGCGTCGACCACACGCAGCCGCCCGTCCGCTTCGGCCGAGCTGTGGGCCAACAGGCCGTCCGGCCATTCCGCCGGGAAGTTCAATGCCCGGCAAATCGCATCGTAATCGTCGAGCCCCAGGTTGCTGAAGTCCAGACGCAAACCAACCGCCATTGTGTCCTCCTCTTGCATGTCGTTGACTGACCGAGCCTATCCGGTCTTCGCACGCCGGCACGGGTTGTCAGCTCTCGCCGGTGTGCGTCGCGCAACGACGGACCGGCGGCCCGATATGACTCTCCGAGCGACGCGCGAAGGATCGTCGAGAAGCCCTGCTGGCCGCGAAGCGCGCCGCGTAGACAGCTGGCGCTCAACTACTGCTTTGCATGGATAGGAGGAGCGTGAACAGCGCCCTGCCAGGCCTGGGGCACCAACTAGGGTTGGTCACAGCAGTTCGCTGCGACCAACCAACTGAGAGGCGGTCCCTTGGATCCTGTCGGCTACGAGCTACGCACAACCACGGATGGCAAGGGCGATGGTGTGCGCGCCACCCGATGCTTCGACATCGGCGAGACGGTGATGGTCGGAGTG
>JBBPIM010000011.1:0-51243 GCA_038040325.1 Candidatus Mayfieldus profundus | reverse complement strand
CGTTGTGCGCCATGCGCCGCAGCGCCGACAGCGGCTCGCCCTGGCTGCCGGTCGAAATCACGACCACCTTCTCGTCGGGAAAGTCGCCGATCTCCTTCGGCTGGATGAAGAGGCCCGACGGCGCGTTCGCGATACCGAGATTCGAGGCGATATTGAAGTTCTTGCGCATCGAGCGGCCGACCAGGGCGACGCGCCGGTCGAGCGTGACGGCGGTGTCGATCACCTGCTGGACGCGATGCACGTTCGAGGCGAAGGAGGTGACGATGACGCGCCCTTCGCAGCGCGAGAAAGTGTCGAGAAGGGCCGGCCCCACGCTCGACTCCGAGGGGGCGACACCGGGCCGGTCGGCGTTGGTCGAGTCGCCGCACAGCAGCAGTAGGCCCTCGCGCCCCAGCTCGGCGAGCCGCGAGACGTCGGCCGGGCGGCCGTCGACCGGCGTCTGGTCGAACTTGTAGTCGCCGGTGAGCAGCACCGACCCCAGCTCGGTCTTCAGCACCACGCCGCGCATGTCGGGGATCGAGTGCGAGAGGTGCACCAGCTCCAGCTCGAACGGTCCCAGCGACACCTTCTCGCCCGCCGGAAGCTCCTCCAGCGGAGCGTCGGAGAGCTTGTGCTCGTCGAGCTTGGAGCGCACCAGCCCCACGGTGAGCAGGCCGCCGTAGATGACCGGGGGGTTACCGAGCTCGCGCAGCACATAGGGCAGCGCGCCGACGTGGTCCTCGTGTCCATGAGTCAGCACGATCGCCTCGATGTCGTCCACGCGCTCGCGCAGGTAGTCGAAGTCCGGCAGCACCAGGTCGATGCCGAGCATCTCCGCCGTCGGGAACATCAGCCCCGTGTCGACCACGACGATCCGGCCGTCGTACTCGACGACCGTCATGTTCTTGCCGATCTCCCCCAGGCCGCCAAGGGGAAGAACGCGAAGCGTGCCGCTCACCCGGTGGTTCCCGCCAGGATCCCCGCCGTCTCCAGGGCCGGTCGGATCTGCGCCCGCTCCGCGTCGGTGGCGGGCACCAGCGGCAGGCGCAGGCGGCCGGAGTCGATGATCCCGGCCATCTCCAACGCCGCCTTGACCGGTGCCGGATTGGGCGCCACCGCCAACGCCGAGTAGACGGGTGCCAGCTCCCGGTCGATCTCTCGGACGCGATCCAGGTCGCCCTCCTGGGCGGCGTCCCACATCTCGCGCAGCCGCGGCCCCACCAGGTGGGAGGCGACGAGGATTCCCCCGGCGCCGCCGAACTCCAGGGTGCGTCCGAACACCGTGTCGTTGCCGGCCAGCACCGCGAGCCCCTCGATCGGCCCGAGCTCGTCGTCGTTGGCCTGCTTGACGGCGACCACGTTGTCGATCCGACCCAGCTCCGCGAGATCCTGGGGCGGGATGTTGACCACCACCCGCGAGGGGATGTTGTAGAGGATCACCGGCAGCCCGATCGCGGCGGCCGCCTCGATGTGGGCGCGGATGCCAGCCGGGTTGGGCTTGTTGTAGTAGGGGGTGACGACGAGCGCCGCGTCGACACCCACCTCCGCTGCGGCCTCGGTCAGCTCGACCGTGTGCCGGGTGTCGTTGGAGCCGGTGCCGGCGATCAGGGTCGCGCCGTCGCCGATCTCGTCGCGGGCCGCGCGCCACAGCCCGATCTTCTCCTCGTCGGAGAGGGTCGGCGATTCGCCGGTGGTGCCTGCCAGCACCAGCCCGTGCGAGCCGTGCTCCACCAGGTGACGCGCCAGGCTCCGGGCCCCGGCCTCGTCGAAGCTGCCGTCCTCGGCGAACGGCGTGACCATCGCGGTGAGAACGCCGCGTATCTCTGCCATGGGCGCAGGGTACCGCCCGCTGTGCTCAGTCAGCAGCCAGCACCGCCGGCGCGCCGGTGAAGTTCCAGAAGGCGGTGAACGCGGCGGCGGCTCACCTAGAGCAGGTGCTCGAGCCCGACCACGAACGGCTCGTCCAGGTCGCCGACCTTGCGCACCGCGAGTAGCACGCCGGGCATGAACGAGCGGCGGTCGGTCGAGTCGTGGCGGATCGCCAGCGTCTGCCCCTCGCCGCCGAACAGCACCTCATGATGGGCGACGAGCCCGGGCAGGCGCACCGAGTGGATCGGCTCGTGGACGTTTCCGCCCGCACCGCGGATCAGGTCCGCGGTGCGCTTCGCGGTTCCCGACGGAGCGTCGAGCTTGTCCTCGTGGTGAAGCTCGACGATCTCGCACTCGGACATGTGCGGGGCGACCTGCTGCGCCAGCTGCATCATCAGCACCGCGCCGATCGCGAAGTTGGGGGCGACGAAGCAGTTGGCCTTGCCGCCTGCCGCCTGCGCCGCCTCGCGCAGGGGATCTAGGTCGAAGCCGGTGGTGCCGACGACGATATGGATCCCCGCCTCGAGGCAGGCGCGCGCGCTGGCCGGCGCCGCGTCGGGGGTGGTGAAGTCGACGACGACGGCGGCTTCGTCGAGCACCGCATCCAGGTCGGTGTCGAGCGCCGGGTCGGCGCGACCGACAAGCTCCATGTCGTCGGCGCCCTCAACGGCGTCGCAGACCGTCTCCCCCATCCGTCCTGCTGCCCCGGATACCACAACCTTGATTGCCATCAGCGCGCCCCGGAGCCCTACCCGAGCAACGAGGAACGAGGAACGAGAAACGAAGTCACGCCGCCACCAGAGTCTCTGACACCGGCGCGACCGCGCTGCGGAATGTCTCCTCGCTGGCTCCGATGCAGGCGGCCGACAGCCGCTCGGCCGAGTACAGCTCGGCACCCAGCTCGGAGACATCCTCGACCGTCACCGCGTCGACCAGGTCGAGCATCTCGTCGAGCGTGTAGAGCGGGGTCCCGAACAGGATCGCGCGGCCGATGCGGGCCATTCGCGCGGCAGTGGACTCCGACGACAGCACCAACCGCCCCTTGACGTGCTCCTTGGCGCGAGCCAGCTCGTCCCCGGAGACCGCCTCGGTGCGCAGCCGCTGCAGCTCAGTGGCGATCACGCTGCAGGCCTCCTCGACGTTGTCCTCGCGGGTTCCGACATAGGTGGCGACCAGCCCCGAGTCGGTGTACTGGTCGCTGTAGGACCCGACCGAGTAGGCGAGCCCTCGCTTCTCGCGCACCTCGCGGAACAGCCGCGAGGAGGTCGAGCCGCCGAAGATCGAGTCAAACACGGCGAGCGCGAAGCGGCGCTCGTCGTGCCGCGTGATCCCGGGGGCGCCGAAGGTGATGTGGTACTGCTCGGTCTTCTTCTCGAAGAAGCGCAGGCGCGGGTCGCCGCCGGCCTCGGTGCCGTTCGTGGCACCGGGGTCCGCCACCGCAGCGCCGATCAGCCGCTCCGCCAGCGCGCGGATCTGCTCGTGATCGACGTGGCCCGCCGCCGCCACGACGATGTTGGGCGCCACGTAGCGGGCGTCGTGGTAGGCGGCGATCTCGGGCACCGGAATCGATGCGATCACCTCGGCCGCTCCGAGCACCCGCCGGCCGAGCGGATGCTCGCCGAACACCGCATCGGCGAGGAAGTCGTGGACGCGGTCCATCGGCTCGTCTTCGTACATCGCGATCTCCTCCAGCACCACCTCGCGCTCGGAGTCCACCTCGGGATAGGTCGGCCCCAGCAGCATCTCCGCCAGCAGCTCGAATGCGCGCTCGGTGTGCTCGTCGAGCAGGCGGGCATGCAGGTGCGTGGTCTCCTTGCCCGTCGCCGCGTTGACCGAGGCGCCGAGGCCGTCGAAGATCTCGGAGATCTCGATCGCCGAGTGACGCTCGGTGCCCTTGAACAGCATGTGCTCGAGGAAGTGCGAGACGCCGGCATGGGCCGGCGTCTCGTCGCGGGAGCCGGTGCGGACCCAGAGCCCGAGCGCGACCGATCGCACCGAGGGCACCGCCTCGGTCACGACCCGAACGCCGGAGTCGAGCTCTGTTACCTGCTGGCTATCGCTCACGCCTGTGGCTATCGATCGCGCCTGCTGCGGCCACGCTCGCGACCGCCCTCGCGGGGGGGCCGGCCGCCACGATCGCCGTCGCGGCCGCGCCTGCTGCCGCCGTCGCGCCGGCCGCCGCCGCCGTCACCGCTGCCGACCGTGGCCAGCTCCTCGGAGGACTTGCCCTCGACCGCGGGGTCGGCGGAGAGCCGCAGGCCGATGCGTCCACGCTCGCGGTCCACCTCGACCACGGTGACGTCGATCTCCTCGCCGGACTTCAGCACGTCGTCCACGGAGTCGACCCGCTCGCCGGGCTTGACGTTGGAGATGTGCAGCAGCCCGTCGGTGCCCTTGGTGAGCTCCACGAAGGCGCCGAAGGTGGTCGTCTTGACGACCTTCGCCCCCTCGTAGCGATCGCCGACCTCGGCCTCCTTGGTCATCGCCTCGATACGGGCGATGCAGGCCTCGACCAGCTCGCCGGTGGGTGCGTAGACCTTCACCGTGCCGTCGTCCTCGACGTCGATCTCGGCCTCGAACTCCTCGCACAGCGCCCGGATCGTCTCGCCGCCCTTGCCGATCACGGCGCCGATCTTCTCCGGGTCGATGGTGATCTGCTCGATGCGCGGTGCGTGCGGCGAAAGCTGCTCGCGCGGGCCGTCGATTGCCTCGGACATCTTGTCGAGGATGAAGAGGCGGCCTTCGCGGGCCTGCTCCAGCGCGTCGCGGAGGATCTCCAGGGTGACGCCGCTGATCTTGATGTCCATCTGCAGCGCCGTGATGCCCTCCGAGCTGCCGGAGACCTTGAAGTCCATGTCACCGAGGTGGTCCTCGACGCCGGCGATATCGGTGAGCACGACGTAGTCGTCCCCTTCCTTGATCAGGCCCATGGCCACGCCGGCGATCGGATCGGAGACCGGCACGCCCGCTGCCTGAAGGGCCATCGAGGATGCGCAGACCGAGCCCATCGAGCTCGACCCGTTGGACTCCAGCGTCTCGGAGACCACGCGGATCACGTAGGGGAAGTCCTCCTCCCCCGGGATCGTCGGCGCCAGCGCCCGTTCGGCGAGCGCGCCGTGGCCGATGTCGCGGCGCTTGGGCCCGCGCATGAAGCCGGCCTCCCCGACCGAGAAGGGCGGGAAGTTGTAGTGGTGCCAGAAGCGCTTCGACGTCGCCATTCCGAGCGTGTCGAGGCGCATGTCCATGCGGCTGGTCCCGAGCGCGACATTGGAGAGGATCTGGGTCTCGCCGCGAGTGAACAGCGCCGAGCCGTGCGCACGGGGGGCGATGTCGACCTCGCACTCGATCGGCCGGATCTCGTCCTGGGCACGACCGTCGGGCCGCTTCTTGTCGACCGCGATGCGCTTTCGGATGATCTCCTTCTCGAGCGCGTCGAACGCAGCTGAGACCGCCGGGGCGCGCTCGGGGTCGTGCCCCTCGCCCTCCTCGGCCGCGGCGTAGTTGTCGAGTACCTCCTGCTCGACCGCCGCGGCGGCCTCCTGGCGTTCCAGCTTGCCCTCGATCGAGGTTGCCTCGTCGATCTTCTGACCGTGAGAGGCGCGAATCTGCTCCAAAAGGTCCTGGTCGATCTGCGGCGCCTCGACCTCGAGCTTCTCCTTGCCGGCCTTCTCGCGCAGCTCCTCCATCGCGCCGGTGAGTTTCTTTATCTCGCTATGGGCGATGTCGAGCGCGTCGAGGATCTCGGCCTCGCTGACGCCGCCGGCGCCGGCCTCGACCATCAGGATCGCCTCATCGGTGCCGGCCACGATCAGGTCGAGGTCCAGCTCCTCGAGGGATTCCTCCTCAGGATTGATCACGAAGTCGCCGTCGAGCTTGCCGATCCGCACAGCACCCACATGGGCGCCGACGGGGATCTGCGAGACCGCGAGCGCCGCGGCGGCGCCGTTCATCGCCAGGATGTCGTAGGGGTGGACGTAGTCCACCGACATCGGCTGGGCGACGATCTGGGTCTCGAAGTGCCAGCCCTTCGGGAACAGCGGGCGGATCGGGCGGTCGATCATGCGCGCGGTCAGCGTCGCCTTCTCGCCCGAGCGTCCCTCGCGGCGGAAGAACGAGCCGGGGATCTTCCCGGCCGCGTACATCCGCTCCTCGACGTCCACCGTCAGGGGCAGGAAATCGACATCGCGCAGGTTGCCCATCGTCGCGGTGCAGAGCACCATCGTGTCCCCCGCGCGCACCACAACTGAGCCGCCCGCCTGCTTCGCGAGCTTGCCGGTCTCGAATGAAATCTCGCTTTCGCCGATCTCAGCCGAGACGCGGCTAACGTCAAACATACTCATCTAAGTTGATACCTCCGGCCGCCCGGATGGCGACCCTTTGTTTCAGAACTCTCGTTCTCTGTCGTGGGCGATGTTACAGATCGTTCCTCGTTGCTCGCTGCTCGTCGTTCGGGAGGCGATGCGGGCGTTTACGGAGGATCAACCCGCTTTCCATCGCGGAACAGGGCCGGCGTGTTGGAGACGCCGGCGCGGATGCCCGACTCGAAGTCGTGCCTGACCACGGTCGCGACGGCCTCGGAGCGGCGGTCGGCCTCGAAGCGATCGAGGTCGAGCCCGAACCGCTCGGCCCGCTCCCATAGGTGAGGGTCGTCGACGCGGCCGCGATCACCGAACAGCGAGTCGACGAAATCGAAGAAGGCGCCCTGGCGACCCGCCGCCTCGGCGGCGGCATGCATGGCGGGCGAGCGTGGGTGCTTGCCGGCCACCGGAAAGTGGCGAAAGACGAGGCGGGACGTCGTCGCGGTGATCCGCTCCCACGCAGCCGCGCAGTGCGGGCAGCCCAAGTCGGCGTAGACGATCAAATCCTCCCCCCCTCCCCTCGCGTGGTCCTCGGGGCCGGCGGGCGGCACCGGCGCACTGGTCAGCTCGCTCACGCAAGCAGTCTGATGGCTAAGCGACCTCAGCCAGCGCGTCGAATATCAGGTTCGCGCCCGGGATCTCCAGCGGCGTGGGCGACTCGTGTACCCAGCGCACCACGCCCTCCTCGTCGATCAGGACCAGCGACCGGTTCGTCGTGCCCCAGTCCTCGAGGTAGGCGCCGTAGGCCTTGCTCATCGCGCCCTTGGGATGAAAGTCGGCCAGCAGCGGGATCTCGACTCCGAGCTGCTTGCGAAAGGCGCGGTGGGTCCAGCTCGAGTCGACGCTGACGCCGAGCAGCGCGACGCCCGTGTCCTCGATCTCCCCGAGCACCTCCTGGTAGATCGAGAGCTGGTCGGTGCAAACCGGGCTGAAGTCGGCCGAATAGAAGACAAGCATCACCTTGCGCCCGCGGAAGGCCGACAGCGAGACGTCCTCGCCGCGGTGGTTGGGAAGGGTGAAGTCGGGAGCCTTCGTCCCGACGGAGATCACTTGCGAAGGTTGAGCTCGGCGACCAGGGACCGGTAACGCTCGAGGTCGCTGCTCTCGAGGTAGCGCAGCAGGCGACGGCGCTTGCCGACCAGCATCAGCAGGCCGCGGCGCGAATGGTGATCCTTGGGATGGCCGCGAAGGTGCTCGGTGAGCTCGTTGATGCGGTCGGTGAGCAGGGCAACCTGGACCTCGGCCGAGCCGGTGTCGCCGTCGGAGCGGCCGTACTTGCCGATCAACTCGGCCTTTCTGTCCTTGGTCAGCGGCATGGCCTCAGGAGCGCTGGAAGGTAGCACAGGCCTCGCGGGCCTCCTCGACGTCCTGACGCATCTGCGCGATCAGCTCCTCGACCCTTGCGAAGCGCCGTTCCCCCCGCAATCTGGAGACGAACGCGACACGCAGATTCTGTCCGTAGAGGTCCTCGTCGTGGTCGACCAAGTAGCTCTCGATCAACACACCGCGGCCGCTCTCGAAAGTCGGGCGGACGCCGATGTTCACCGCGGCGGGCACGCCGTTCGCAAAGGCGGCGTAGACGCCGTGTCCGGGCGTGACCAGGCGGTCGTCCGGCACGAGATTGGCGGTCGGAAAGCCAAGCTCACGCCCCCGTTTGTCGCCCTCGACCACCTTCCCCTCGACCATCACCGGGGCGCCAAGGCATCGCCGCGCAGCGTCCACCTCGCCCGCCGCGATCAGTGCCCGGATCCTGGTCGAGGAAACCGTCTCGCCGTCCACCTCGACCAGCGGAACGACGCGAGTTGTGAACTCGTCGCGAGCCTGGAGCATCGCGGGGTCGCCCTTCGCCTTGGCCCCGAAGCGGAAGTTCTCACCCACCGAGACCTGCTCGGCCCCAAGCTTGCCCAGCAGCACCTGCTCGATGAAGCCCTCGGCCGGGATCTGGGCGAACTCCTCGTCAAACGGGATCACGACCAGCTCGTTGACTCCGAGCCCCTCGATCATGTCGCGCTTCAGTTTGAACGGCATGATCAGCTTCGGGGCGGCGGCGGGATGAAGGATCTCCAGCGGATGCGGATCGAAGGTGAGAACCGTGTCGGCTCCCTCGATCACCGCACGGTGGCCCCGGTGCACGCCGTCGAAGGTCCCGATCGCGACGTGGCGCGGGCGCGGCTTCGCATCGGGGAGCCGGGTGACGGTGATGCTCACGCCAGCACAACCTCTGGCCTCAGCATGTCCTCTTCGTATCTGGCTACGGCCAGCAATCGGCCCTCGATCGTCAACCTCACCACTCGTTCCTCGTTCCTCGCTCCTCGTTCCTCGGCCGGTACTGCCCTGCCATGTGAAACACCTTCGGCTTCTTCCGCCGTGAGCGCGCGCTCCGGCAAGAACGCCAGTGCCTGGTCCGGCGCCAACTCGGTTCCTGCGTCCTCGACTCTGAACGGCCCGATTGCCACGCGGCGCAGGCTCTCACAGTACGCGTCGCCGAGGGTCTCGATCAGGGTTCGCACGTAGGTCCCCGACGAGCATTCGATCTCGTAGGTAGCGGCGTCCGCGCCCGTCTCGAGCAGCTCGGCCCGCTGCACCTCCACCTCCCGCTCCGGCGTTTCCGCCTGCTCGCCGCGGTGGGCCTTGCGGTAGAGACGCTCGCCGCCCACCTTGACGGCAGAGGTCAGCGGCACGCGCTGGGTGATGCGCCCGGTGGGAAGCGCCAGGTCGTCGGGCACGTTGCCGGTCTCGGTCAGCTCGCCCTCGGGATCGCCGGTGCTGGACCGCCAGCCGAGCCGTGCGGTGGCGCGATACGTCTTCGGCAACTCCATCAGGTAACGCTGCAGCCGCGTCGCTCGCCCCAGCAGGACCAGAAGCAGCCCGGTCGCGAAGGGATCGAGCGTCCCCGCATGACCCACCTTGACCCCGCGCTCGCGCCGCACCTGCGCCACCACGTCGTGCGACGTGACGCCCGCCGGCTTGTCAAAGAGCAGCACCGACGCAACGTCGCCCGCGGGGGGCATGTCTCTAGGCGCGAAGCTGCTCGTCAAGCTGGGAGCAGAGGAACTCGACTATCTCGTCCCTGCTGAGATCGGTCGAGAAACCGGCCGCGCGCTTGTGCCCGCCGCCGCCCTGCTCTCGCGCGATCGCGGAGACGTCCACCTTGCCCTCGCTGGAACGCAGGCTCACCTTGCGGGCGGCGCGGCCCCGGCTGCCGAGGTCGCGAATCACCGCCGCGACCCGTGCCCCCTCGACGGAGCGCAGGTGGTCGATGATCCCTTCGGTCATCGACTCGTTGGCGCCGGCCGCCTCGTAGTCGGCCTCGGAGATGTAGGTGGTCACCAGTGCGTCGTCGCAATGGCGCGCGATGCCATCGAGAGCGCGCGCGACCAACCGCAGCTTCTCCAGCGGCACATGCTCGTAGAGGCGCCGGTAGGTGTCGTTGATGTCCACGCCCGCCTCGACCAGCGCCGCCGCCACGCGGTGCGTGCGGGCGTCGGTGTTCTCGTACATGAACTTGCCGGTGTCGGTGACCAGGCCGACGTAGAGCGCCGAGGCGATCTCCGGGGTGATCTCGGCACCCAGCAGCTGCGCCAGCTCGTAGACGATCTCCGCCGTGCAGGAGGCACCCGTGTCGACCAGGTTGACGTCGCCGAAGCGCGTGTTGTCGTGGTGGTGGTCGATGTTGAGCACGTGCTTTCCGCCGTTCTGGAGAAAGTCGACCGGCATTCGCTCGATGTTCCCGCAGTCCAGGAAGACGACGTCCCGGTCCGCCATGTCGGCCGGGGGCTCGTGAAAGACCTCTTCCAGCGGCAGGAAGCGGTATTCGATCGGCAGCGGGAACTCCTTGGCCGCCAGGAACATCACCGAGTCCTTGCCGAGCTGGGTAAGCAGGTGGTGCATGCCCAGCAGCGATCCGAGCGCGTCCCCGTCGGGGCCCTCGTGGGTGGTGAGCAGGAAGCGCTCTCCCTCGCGGATCTCCGCGGCCACCTTCTCCAGGTCGGTCGACACCAGCCCTCCGACGCGGCTCATCGGTCCGAGTCGAGCAGCCGCGAGATCCGGGCGCCCCTCGCCACGCTCTCGTCGTAATGGAAGGTGAGCGTCGGAGTGCGCTTCATGCGCGTCTCGCGAGCGATCCGCGCCTGGATCACCCCGTGCGAGGAGCGCAGGCCCTCCAGGCTCGCCTCGATCTCGCCCGCCTCGCCAAGCACGCTCACGTAAACGCGCGCGCTGCGAAGGTCTGGACTTGTCTGGACTGAAGTCACTGTCACAAAGCCGATGCGCGGGTCGTTCAGATCGGTCGTAATCGCCGCCCCGACGACCTCGCGCAACATCTGGTTGATACGCCGCATACGGGCGGAAGGCATCGCCGCCGCGACTATACAGCCGACACCTCAACCCAAGCTAAGTCACAGAGTCACCCTGAATGGACCCTGACGCTAGCCCCTGATGTCTTCGAGGCTGAGCACGTCGAGCTCGGTCGCGCAGCCGTCCGGACAGCGGCTCTCGGCGAAGCGCTGCAGCGCCGCCCCGCGGTCGCGGACGTCGGAATCGCCGACAAGGGCGCAGAGCAGCGTCGCCCGCTGCCACTTGTCGTGGCCCTCGGTCTCCGCCACCGCTGCGCCGAAACGCTGCCGCAACTGCACCTTCAGCGAGTGCACGAGCTTGCGCTTGGCCTTCAGGTCTCCGGCTTCGCCGAAATGAAGTCGGAGCTCGACAAGGCAGACGAACGGGTCCATCGCCCGATCGCGCTACTCGAGCTTCTTCTCGATCTTCTTGGTGCGGAAGAACTCGAGCATGTCGCCCTCCTTGACGTCGGCGAATCCCTCGAGGACGATCCCGCACTCCAGGCCCTCCTCGACCTCGTTGACGTCGTCCTTGAAACGACGCAGCGAGCCGACGCGCCCTTCCCAGACGACGGTCCCGTCGCGGACCAGCCGCACCTGTGCGTCGCGAGCGACCGTGCCCTGGGTGACGAGGCAGCCGGCGATGCGGCCGACGCGGGAGGCCTTGAAGGTCTGCTTGATCTCCGCCTCGCCGATCGTCTCCTCGACCTCATCCGGCTCGAGCATGCCCTCCATCGCCGCCCGCAGCTCCTCGGTCACCTTGTAGATCACCGAGTAGGTGCGGATATCGACTCCCTCCTGCTCAGCCGCCTGCCGGGCGTCCGCCAGGGGGCGAACGTTGAAGCCGATGACGACCGCGTCCGATGCCGAGGACAGCATCACGTCGGACTCGTTGATGCCGCCGGTCTGCGCGTGGATCACGTTGACCGGGACCTGTTCCTGAGGAAGCTTGGCGATCTCGTCCTGGAGCGCCTCCAGCGAGCCGGCGACATCGGCCTTGAGCACGATGTTGAGCTCGGCGATCTCGCCCTCCTGAGCCTTGGCGAAGACCTCTTCGAGGCTGACCCTGCGCGCCTGGCGTCGTGCCAGGGCCTCGGTCTTGAGCCGGTTGGCGCGCTCCTGGGCCAGCTCGCGGGCGCGGCGGTCATTCTCGACCACCTGTACGAACTCCCCTGCCTCGCAGACCCCGTCAAAGCCGAGCACCTCGACCGGCATGCCGGGAACCGCGCGTTCGACGCGGTCGCCGGTGAAGTCAAGCATCGCCCGCACCTTGCCCCATTGCTGGCCGGCGACCACCGCGTCGCCCACCTTGAGGGTGCCCCGCTGCACGAGCACACTCACGACCGGCCCGCGGCCCGGGTCGAGGTTCGACTCGATCACCGTGCCCGACGCCTCGGCGTCCGGATTCGCCGCAAGCTCCTCGAGATCGGACACCAGCACGATCATGTCGAGCAGGTTCTCCAGGCCCTCCTTCTTCTTGGCGGAGACATCGACGTAGACGGTGTCGCCCCCCCACTCCTCGGGGTTTAACTCGTGGTTGGCCAGCTCGGTGCGAACGCGGTCGGGCTGGGCTTCGGTCTTGTCGATCTTGTTGACCGCGACCAGGATCGGCACGTCGGCGGCGCGCGCGTGATCGATCGCCTCAAGGGTCTGGGGCATCACCCCGTCGTCGGCGGCAACGACGATCACCGCCAGGTCAGTGACCTGGGCGCCACGGGCTCGCATCGCCGTGAACGCCTCGTGCCCGGGGGTATCGAGGAAGGTGATCGCCTTGCCGCCGTGGTGCACCTGGTACGCGCCGATGTGCTGGGTGATCCCACCGGCCTCGCCGGCCACCACCTCGGTCTCGCGGATCGCATCGAGCAACGACGTCTTCCCGTGGTCGACGTGACCCATGATCGCCACCACCGGCGGGCGCTCTTCCAGATCCTTCTCGGAGTCGTCGAACTCCGGCTGCTCGGGCTCTTCCTCGGCCGCGGTGACGATCTCGATCTTGCGATCGAACTCGTCGGCGATCGCCTTGATCGTCTCGTCGGCAAGGGTCTGGGTGAGGGTCGCCATCTCCCCCATCGTCATCAGCTTCTTGATCACCTCGGCGCTGCCCAGGCCGAGCAGCTCCCCCACCTCGCGAACGGTGGCCCCCGAGTTGACCTTGATCGCCTCCGGCTCGACCTCCTCGACCGGCGCCCTGACCGGCGGCTCCTCCAGCAGCGGCCTGCGGCGGCGGCCGCCACGGCGCCGCGGGGGGCGCGTGGGCGGCGCCTGGCGCATGTCGTCGCGCCGGGATGCCTGCGAGTCGATCACGACACGGCGGCGCTTCTTGCCGCCGGCCTTCGTCGTGGCGGCCGAGGCGCCCTCGCCCCGAGCTCGTACGGGGCGCTTCGCCGCGCCCGCCTTCGGCTTCGCCGGCTTTCCAGCCGAATCGGGCTTGCCGTCAGCGCCCGCGGCCGCCTTGGCGCCGGAGGGTTTCGAGGGCTTCTTGGCAGGCGCTGACTTCTTCGCGGTCTTCGCGGCGGGCTTTGCGGCCTTCGCCTTGGCGGCGGTGCCGGCGCCGTCCCCCTTGGCAGCCGTCTTCAGCGCCTTCAGCGCGTCCTCCTCCTCGACGCTGGACGCCGCCGCCTTCGCCGCGATCCCGGCCGCGTTGAGCGCCGCCAGCACCTCCTTGCTGGTCAGACCCTGGGCCTTGGCTATCTCGTGAACGCGCTTCTTCGCCATTCGTCAGATGGTTGATGCCGCGGTCGTGGGGTCAGCCATCTAGGCGGGCTGCTCCTCTGAATCGGTCGCCTGCGCCGGCTCGACCTCATCGCCCGCGCTGGCCTCATCGGTCTCGGCCTCGGGGGCGCCGCCGCCGTCCGAGTCGGACGACTCCGGCACCTTTCCGGCCTCCTGCTGCGCGGCGTCCTGTTCCACCTCTTCGACAGCTTCTTCGGCCGGCTCCTCGGCTTCGGCCTCTGCGGCCGGCTCCTCGGCTTCGGCCTCTGCGGCCTCTTCCTCCACGGCCTCGACCTCCTGCTCCTCTTCGGACTCGGTCTCTGCCCCGGATTCCACCTCTGGCTCGGTTTCGGCATCTGCCTCGACCTCAGCCTCTTCCTCAACTTCGGCCTCTTCCTCGACCTCCTCGGCGGCTGCCTCCTCGTCGAAGGCTGCGGTGGCCCGCTCGACGATCGCCTTCACCTCGGCGCCGTCGGCGTCAGGATCGGCGAGCTTTGCGACCTCTTCGTCGGAAAGGCCGGTAAGCACCGCGGCCTGATTGGTCTCGAATCGCGCGAGCGCCTGATGCTGAGGCAGCCCGCAGTAGGTCGATCCCGACACGGCCGCGTTCGGACAGCGGCGCCCGTTGGAGAGGATCGCCATGCAGCGGCCGTCGAAATCCTCCTCGCCCTCGTATTCGATGTCGTCATCTTCCTGGGCGAAATCGGTCTCCGACTTGATGTCGACGCGCCAGCCGGTGAGGCGGGCGGCGAGGCGGGCGTTCTGCCCGTCGCGTCCGATTGCCAGCGAGAGCTGGTCGTCGGGCACGATCACGGTCGCCTGCTGGTCATCGTCGTCGACCAGCACCTCGCGCACGCGTGCCGGCGACAGCGCCTTGGCCACGAAGCGGGCCGGCTCCTCGTTGTAGGGGATGATGTCGATCTTCTCGCCGCGCAGCTCGGACACGACCATCCGCACCCGGGATCCGCGCGGGCCGACGCAGGCACCGACCGGGTCGACACCGTCGGCATGAGAGACCACGGCGATCTTCGAGCGGTATCCCGGCTCCCGCGCCACGCCGACGATCTCCACGAGCTTGTCGGCGACCTCAGGCACCTCGAGTTCGAACAGCTTGCGGATCAGCTCCGGGCTGCGGCGCGAGACGACGATGCTCGGACCCTTGGTCGAGTCCGATACGTCTGTGATCACCGCTTTGACCCGCATCCCGTGGTCATAGCGCTCGTTGTAGACCTGCTCGGACTTGGGGAGCAGCGCCTCGACCCGCTCGCGCAGCTGCACCAGCGTGTAGCGCTTGTCGGACTGCTGGATGATTCCGGTGATCAGCTCGCCGACGCGGTCCTGGTACTCGTCGAACATCATCTGGCGCTCGGCCTCGCGGATACGCTGCAGGATCACCTGCTTGGCGGTCTGTGCGGCGATGCGGCCAAAGTCGTCCGGTGTGACGTCATTGGACTCGATCTGGTCCTCGTAGGGGGCTAGCAGCTCCGGCGTCAACTCCGGCTCCTCCGGCTCGCGCATCTCGCCCGTCTCGGGATCGATCGTGCGCTCTTCCTCGATCGCTTGCTCCAGCAGCTTCTCCTCCAGCTCGGGAGGAAGGATCAGCTCGAACACCCGAAAGTCGGCGGTGCCGTGGTCCAGGTCGACGCGCGCGTACTTGGCCGCGCCTGGGGTCTTCTTGTATGCGGAGAGGAGTGCGTCCTCGAGCGCGTCCATCAGCTTGTCGGCCGAGATTCCCTTCTCCTGCTCGAGCGCCTTGACGGCGTCGACGATCTCCTTGCTCATGGATTTACCTCCGGTTCGGGCACGAGGTTGGAGCGGCGGATGCGCTCGTGCGGGATCGTCACCGCACGGTCGCCGAGGTCGACCGAGACGACCTCCTCGTCGGCGTCGGCGATCGTGCCGGTGAAGTTGCGGCGACCCTCCAGCGCCTCGGCCGTGTGAACGCGTACGCGCCGGCCGCGGAAGCGGCGGAAGTGCTCGGGCTTGGTAAGCGGGCGCTCGAAGCCCGGCGAGGAGACCTCGAGCGAGTGGTCCAACAGCAGGTCGCGAAGCTGGCTGGTGACCCGCTCACAGAGCGCGAGGTCCACCCCGTCAGGATGGTCGATGTAGAGCCTCAGGCCCTCCGGGCTCGGGTTCTCCAACGCGATCAGCTCGATGCCCGGATCGAGCTCGGAAAGGCGCTGCTCTATGTGCCGTTGAAGGTCTCTCATCTCTCAATTCGCCCCGTCCGGGCCGAAAAAAAAGTGGGCCAGGCCCACCTTCGACACGGTTCGGGACGTGGAAAAGCTTCTGCTCAGTATAGCCCTGCGATCGTGCCCGGCCAAGCGCGGCTCAGGCCTCCAGCATCAGCGTCACCGGGCCGTCGTTGACGAGCGCCACCCCCATGCAGGCGCCGAACGCGCCCTTCCTCGCGCCGAGCGCCTCGCAGAAGCGGTCGTACAGGGGCTCGGCCACATCGGCGGGCGCCGCCTCGGTGTAGCTGGGCCGGTTGCCCCGCCGCGCGTCGCCGTAGAGGGTGAACTGGCTGACGCAGAGCACTTCGCGATCGCCGAGGGGGTCGTTCATGCGGCCATCGGCATCGTCGAAGATCCGCAGCGCCCGCACCTTGGCGGCGAGCCGGTCCGCGTGCTCCTCCGTATCGCCGGCACGAACCCCGAGCAGGACGATGAGGCCGGGACCGATCTGCGCGACGCGCTCGCCTTCGACGTCGACCGCCGCCTGGCTGACGCGCTGGAGGAGGGCCCTCATCGTCGGGCTCCAGCGTGAGCGGTCAGCTGCTTGCGGCGAGCCGCTCGCGATACAGCCGGTAGTCGCGGCGCTCCGGGCGCAGGTTCGACGCCAGCGCCAGGTGGTGGCGGGCGCGGTCGGTCTGGCCGGTCAGGCTGAGCGCCCGGCCGAGGCAGAAGTGGGCGTAGTCGTTGACCGGATGGGTCTCGACCACCGCCTCGAACTCGGTCGCCGCCTCGGCGAACTGGCGGTTGCGAAAGTAGGCGCGGCCGAGCGCCTCACGCACGGAGCTCTTCTCCGGAGCGCGGCGCGCCGCCTCGGCCAGCGGCACCGTGGCAGCGTCGAAGCTGCCGTCCTCGAGCAGCTCGACGCCACGCCGGTACAAGGTGTAAAGGGAATCCTCGGGCATCCGACCAAGTGTAGGGAGCCGGTCCAGCGGCCCGAGTCAGTGTTGCGAGCGCTCGGCGGGGCGGTCGCGCAGCTCTGCCACGCGGTCGAGGATCGCCTCGGCGATCGTCTCCTTGGAGTCGATCGCAACCTCGAGCTCGCTGTCGGGCTCGATCAGCGTGACCGCGTTTCGCTCCGACTCGAAGCCGATCTCGGGGTCGGATACGTCGTTGAGCACGATCACGTCGGCCCCCTTGCGTGCCAGCTTGTTGCGTGCGCGTCCCGGGCCGCCGATCCCGTGCTCGGCGGCGAACCCGACGATCGTCTGGCCCTCCCGGCGGCTTGCAGCCAGGCCGGCGAGGATGTCCTCGGTGGGCTCCAGGTGAAGGTCGAGCCCCGTGCCCTTGCGCTTGATCTTTCCCTCGGCTTTCTGGGGACGAAAGTCCGCAGGCGCCGCCGCCATCAACAGGACCTGGCAGCGCGGGAACTCCTCGGCCGCCGCAGCTGCCAGCTCGGACGCGGTCTCGACGTCGATCCGCTTCACTCCGGCCGGCTCGGGCAGCGCCACGTTGGCCGCGATCAGCACCACCTCCGCCCCGCGGCGGCGCGCGGCGGCGGCCAAGGCCAGCCCCATGCGGCCGCTGGAGCGGTTGCCGACGAAGCGCACCGGGTCGATCGGCTCGCGGGTGCCGCCGGCCGTAACCAACACCCGCAGCCCGTCCCAGGGGCGCTCGCCGGCGGGCAGCACCGCCTCGACCTGTGCCAGAAGGCGATCGGGGTCGGGCAGGCGGCCGGTCCCGTGCTCCCCGCGTGAGGCCAGCGCTCCCTCCTCGGGCTCGATCACCGTCACCCCCCGCTCGCGCAGGGTCGCGACGTTGGCCCGCGTCGCCGCGGCGGCGTACATGCGGTCGTTCATCGCCGGTGCGACCAGACGCGGAGCCGTGCAGGCCAGAAATGACGTCGTGACCATCGAATCCGCGATCCCGGCGGCGAGCTTGGCGATCGTGTTGGCCGAGGCAGGGACGATCAGGTAGGCATCGGCGTTTGCGGCCACCTCGAGGTGGCCGATCGGGTCGTGGTCGGGCGCTGGATCACCCGGGAACGCGCCGCGCATCGGATCGCGCTCGAACTCCGAGCGAATCACCGGTGCGCCGACGATCCCCTCGAAGGAGGCGGCGCCGACGAACCGCTCGGCCGTGTCGGTCATCAGCACGCGCACGCCGTGTCCGGCACGCGTCGCGAGCCGCGCCAGCTCCAGCGCCTTGTAGGCGGCGATCCCCCCGCTGACGCCGAGCAGGATTCGAGCCATCGGGTCCCTTCCGGGAGAGTGCCGGGCTAGACCCGGTACTCGTACTTGAGCTTGCCCTCCGCGAGCTCCTCGAGGGCGATCGAGAGGTAGTTCTTGCCGCTCTGGGTGTCGACCATCGGCGGCGGGTACTCGCCGAAGTTGCCCTCGCCGAGGTTGTGGTAATAGCTGTTGATCTGGCGGGCCCGCTTGGCTGCGACTACGACCGCGGCGTAATGCGAGTCGGCGTGCTCAAGCAGGCTGTCTACGCGTGGATAGATCATGGGTCTGATTCTACGAGTTCGCCCCTCACGACCGCCTCCAGCTCCTCAGCCGCACGATCCAATTCATCGTTGACGACCCGGTAGGGGAACTCGTCCTGGGCGGCCAGCTCCTGGGCCGCGACCGCGAGACGGGCGTCGATCGCCTCGGTGCTGTCCTTGCCCCGCTCGACGAGCCGCTCGCGCAGTGCCGCCGGCTCGGGCGGGGCGATGAAGATCTGCACCGACTCCGGCATCGCCGCCCGGACCTGGCGTGCGCCCTGCACCTCGATCTCGAGAACCACCGAGCGCCCCGCGGCCAGCCGGCGCTCGATCTCGGAGCGCAGCGTGCCGTAGCGGTTGCCGCTGTAGGTCGCGAACTCGAGGAACTCGCCGGCCTCGGCACGGCGGTCGAACTCCTCAGGGCTGAGGAAGTGGTAGTCGCGCCCGTCCACTTCGCCGTCGCGCGGCTCGCGAGTCGTGGCCGAAACCGACAGCTCCAGCTCCGGTACCCGCCGCAGCAGCTCGGCGATCAGGGTGCCCTTGCCGACACCGCTGGGCCCGGTGATCACGAAGACCTTCGACATCAGCGGGGATCCTGACCGGCGGGCCGGTCGGCTGAGCTATCGGCGCAGCTGAGCGACCAGCTCGCCGCGCTGGCGCTCGGACAGCCCGCCGATCGTCTTCGACGGCGAGATCCTGCACTGGTTGAGGACGCGGTTGGTCTTGACCCGGCCGTACTTCGGCACTGCCAGCAGCATGTCGAAGACCTTTGCGGTCTCGACGTACTCGGGCGGGTCGAGCAGCAGCTTGTGGATGTTGGCCTTGCCGGCCTTCAGGTCCTTCTTCAGCTTCGCCCGCTTGGAGCGAATGTCGTTGGCCCGCTTCAGCGCCTCCATCCGCTGGTCCAGGGACCTCTCCGGAGCGGCGGCGGACGTCTTGACCGAGGGGGCCATCCGGCGGCGATTATATGCACGCCCACGCCGCGTGCAAGCGATTCATCTCGACCTTGACTTGAGGTCCAGCTGGGGCTCCGAAGGAGATGCCCCCCGAGCTTCAATTGCAGAGCCGAATCCGCGCCGGTCCAGCTCCTCCGCGAGCTCCTCTCGGACTCGCAATCCGGCCGCCGGATCGCGGAAGTTCTCGGTCCCGACGGCCACCAAACTTGCCCCGGCGGCGATCAACGCGAGCGCATCGGCGCCGCTGGCGATTCCACCCATCCCCACCACCGGGATCGAGACGGCACCGGCCACCGACCGCACCTGCTCCAGCGCCACGGCGCGGATCGCCGGCCCCGACAGGCCGCCGCTCCCGGCCCCGAGCCAGGGCCGCAGCGTCGACGGGTCGATCGCGGTGGCTTTCAGGGTGTTGATCAGCGAAACCGCATCGGCCCCTCCGTCTTGCGCAGCCCGCGCGACTGCGCCGGGGTCGGCGACGTTGGGCGTCAGCTTCACGATCAGAGGCTTGGCGGTGAGCGGGCGAAGCGCCTGCAGCAGCGCCAGCGTCTCGGCCGGCTGCTCGCCGACGATCATGCCGGACTCGACGTTGGGGCAGGACACGTTGAGCTCCAGCGCGGCGATCTCGTTCCTCCCGCCGACCCCTTCGACCAGCTCGGCGAACTGCTCGTGGCTCTTCCCCATCACGGAGACGATCAGCGGCACATCCAGCGTGGCGAGAGCCGGAAGGTCGCCCTCCAGGAACCCCGTCAGCCCCTTGTTCGGTAGGCCGATCGAGTTGATCATCCCGGCCGGGGTCTCCCAAAGCCGCGGGGGCGGGTTTCCCGCGCGCGGCTGCGGAGTGATCGTCTTCGAGACGAACGCGGAGAATGGGAAGTTCTCGCTGAGCGACGGCCCAAACGCTCGTTGGGCTGCTATCGCATCGAAGGTCCCTGACCCGTTGACCACCGGGTGCTCCAGCCGAATGCCGCACAGCTCCACGGAGAGATCCACGGTCACGTCCGCCTCCCGGGCAACGAGAAACGAGCAACGAGCAACCTCATCTGTGCCCCGACCCGGCGACCAGCGCCGTCTCGATCTCCTCGCCGCGCACCACCGGCCCGTCCACGCAGAGCCTCATGTAGCCGCCGTCCGCGAGCGGCACCGCGCAGCCGAAGCAGGCGCCGAAGCCGCACGCCATCGGCGACTCCATCGCCAGCTCGCAGGCAATCCCGCGCTCGGCGCACATCGTCCGCACCGCCTCCAGCATCGCCGGCGGGCCGCATGAGTAGACGGCGGCCGAGGCGGCGTCGTCGGCCTCCAGCAACACCGCCAGCAGGTCGGTCACATAGCCCTTGTGGCCGGCATGCCCGTCCTCGGTTGCCAGCCGTACCTCGCAGCAGGCGAAGAGGTCGTCGATCCCGCCGCAATGCTCGCGGTCGCGAAATCCGAGCAGGATGCGGGTCGGCACGCCGCGGTCGGCGAACTGGCGGCGCAGGATCGCCAGCGGGGCCACGCCGATCCCCCCGCCGACCAGGACCGCGCCGGCCGCGTTCGGGGCGGCGTCCCGGGGCGAGGAAAACGGGCGCCCGAGCGGCCCGTTGACCCACAGCCGCTCGCCGCGCTCCAGCGCCGCGAGGCGGCCGGTGCCGGGGCCCACGTCCTCGACGAGGAAGTCGAGCCGCAGGCCTCCGTCGTCGGGGACTGCATCGGCGACCGAGAAGGCACGAGGAAGGAACGGGCGCTCGTCGCGGTGTTGCCAGCGCGAGGCGGCGGCCAGCATGTAGAACTGCCCGGCGCGGGGTTGTGGCCCGTCGCGGTCCAGCAGCGAGAACACCCGGTAGCTCCCGGAGGCGTGGTTGTTGGTGACCTCCAGCGCCCGGCGGCCGAAGGGCGCCAGCACGCGGCCGTCTACACCCGAGCCGTTGCCGCTCATTCCTCGACCTCGGCGGCCTGCCTCCTCCGTACCGCGGCTTTCGCGTGCAGCTCCTGGAGGGACTGCACCTCGGCCTCGCGCTCGCGCTGCGCCGAGATCGCCCGCGACGCGGCCGAGGCGCCGGTCATCGTCGTCACGCAGGGAACCCCCTTGCCGACCGCGGCGGTGCGGATCTCGTAGCCGTCGGCGCGGGCGCCGGAGCCGGTCGGGGTGTTGATCACCAGTTCCACCTCGTCATTGCGGATCCAGTCCACCACGTGGGGCGAGCCCTCGCCGATCTTGTTGATCCGCGTCACCGGCACCCCCATCGCCGAGATCGCCTGCGCGGTGCCGGAGGTGGCGACGATGCGGAACCCGAGATCGTGAAAACGGGCGGCGATCTGGGTCGCCGCCGGCTTGTCGGTGTCGGTGACGGTGATGAACACGGTGCCCTCGAGCGGCAGCGAGACCCCTGCCGCCGCCTGAGCCTTGCCGAACGCGGTGGGAAAGTCCGGGGCGATCCCCATCACCTCACCGGTGCTCTTCATCTCCGGGCCGAGCACCGAGTCGGCCCCGGAGAATCGGGCGAACGGCAACACCGCCTCCTTGACGCTGACGTGGTCGCCGTTTGTCTCCGGAAGATCCTGGGCCGACAGTGGTTCGCCGAGCATCAGGCGGCACGCGACTTTGGCCAGGGGCGTCCCGATCGCCTTGGAGACGAACGGGACAGTGCGCGACGCCCGCGGATTGGCTTCGATCACGTAGAGCTCGCCGCCGGCGACGCCGTACTGGACGTTGATCAGCCCGACCACGCCCAGCTCCAACGCGATCCGCCGCGTCGTCTCGCGGATCTCGTCGAGCATCTCCTTGCCGAGGCTCATCGGCGGCAGCACGCAGGCCGAGTCGCCCGAATGGACGCCGGCCTCCTCGACGTGTTGCATGATCCCAGCGACGTAGACGTCCTCGCCGTCGGCGAGCGCGTCGACGTCGACCTCGATCGCGTTCTCGAGAAAGCGGTCGAGCAGCAGCGGGTGCTCCTGGTCGGCCTTCACGTTGGCTTCCAGGTAGGCGGCCAGCCCCTCCGGCGAGTAACAGATCTCCATCGCCCGGCCACCGAGCACGTAGGAGGGGCGCACCAGCAGCGGGAAGCCGACCCGCTCCGCGATCACGGTCGCTTCGTCGGCCGACAGCGCCGTGCCGTAGGGCGGGTGCCTTATGTCCAGCCGCCCCAGCAGCGCCCCGAAGCGGCCGCGGTCCTCGGCCAGGTCGATGGCGTCCACCGGGGTGCCGAGCAGCCGCACACCGGCCTGCTCCAGCGCCCCGGCCAGCTTTAGCGGCGTCTGGCCCCCGAACTGGACGATCACGCCCTCAGGCGCTTCCTGCTCGACGACTCCCAGCACGTCCTCGGATGTCAGCGGCTCGAAGTAGAGACGGTCGGAGGTGTCGTAGTCGGTGGAGACGGTCTCCGGGTTGCAGTTGATCATCACCGCATCGCGGCCGCTGTCGCGCACCGTCATCGCCGCGTGCACGCAGCAGTAGTCGAACTCGATCCCCTGGCCGATCCGGTTCGGGCCGGCGCCGAGGATCACGACGGATGCACGGTTGCCGCGACGTACTTCGGATGCTGCCTCCCCGTCTGCCCGCGACCGCTCGTGCGCCGAGTAGTAATAGGGCGTCGCCGCCTCGAACTCCGCCGCGCAGGTGTCGACCGACTTGTAGGTGCGCTGCAGCCCGGCCGTGCCGTCGCCCTCGCCGGCCAGCTGCTCCAGCTCGCGCAGGAACCAGGGGTCGACGAGGCTGCGCTCGTGGACCTGCTCGACGCCCAACCCGCGGCGAAACGCCTCCAGGACGAGGTCGAAGCGGTCCGGTGACGGCGTCTCCAGCCGCCCCAGCAGCTCGGCGTCCTCGGCCGGGAAGTCCGGCTCGGAGTCGAGCTCGCGCGAGCGCATCGCCTTCGCGAAAGACTCGCGGAAGGTGCGCCCGATCGCCATCGCCTCCCCGACACTCTTCATGTGGGTCGAGAGGCGGCCCTCGGCGCCCGGGAACTTCTCGAAGGCAAAGCGCGGGACCTTGGTCACCACGTAGTCGATGGTCGGCTCGAAGGAGGCCGGGGTGGCCTGGGTGATGTCGTTGGGAATCTCCTCCAGCGCGTAGCCGACCGCCAGCTTCGCCGCCATCTTCGCGATCGGAAATCCGGTGGCCTTGGAGGCCAGCGCCGAGGAGCGCGAGACCCGCGGGTTCATCTCGATCACCACGATCTCGCCGGTCTCGGGGTGGACCGCGAACTGGATGTTCGAGCCGCCGGTCTCGACTCCCACCGCGCGAATCACCCGGATCGCCTGGTCGCGCAGCTCCTGGTAGAGGCGGTCGGTGAGAGTCTGCGCCGGGGCGACCGTGACCGAGTCACCGGTATGCACGCCCATAGGGTCGACGTTCTCGATCGAGCAGATGATCACCACGTTGTCGTTGCGGTCGCGCATCACCTCGAGCTCGAACTCGCCCCAGCCGAGCACCGACTCCTCGACCAGCACCTGGTTGATCGGGCTCGCGGCGAGGCCCTCGGAGACCACCTGGCGCAACTCGGTCTCGGTCTCCCCCACGCCCCCGCCCTCGCCGCCCAGGGTGTAGGCGGGGCGAACGATGATCGGCAGGCTGATGCGCCCGTCGGCGAGGGCGGCCTCCGCTTCGCCGACGGTCTCAGCGGTCAGCGACCAGGGGATGCGAAGGCCCGCGCCTTCCATCGTCTCGCGGAACGCCTCGCGGTCCTCGGCGCGGCGGATCGCCTCCTGGTCTGCCCCGATCAGCTCGACCCCGAAGCGCTCCAGGGTGCCGTCGCCGTGCAGCGCCATCGCCAGGTTGAGCGCGGTCTGCCCACCCACGGTGGGGAGCAGCGCGTCGGGGCGCTCCTTCTCGATGATCTTCGCCAGCGGGCCCGGCAGCAGCGGCTCGATGTAGGTCGCGCTGGCGAACTCCGGATCGGTCATGATCGTCGCCGGGTTGGAGTTGACGAGCACCACCTCGTAGCCGTCGGCCATCAGCACCTTGCAGGCCTGCACGCCCGAATAGTCGAACTCGGCCGCCTGCCCGATCACGATCGGCCCCGAGCCGATCAGCAGGATCTTGTGGATGTCGTCACGCCTCGGCACGCGTGATCTCCTCTGCCGCCGTGAGCGCCTCCTCGCGTGTGCCGTAGGCAACGAACCGCTGGATCAGCCCATCGCGAAACTCGTAGACGATCGCCAGGTCCTGTCCTATCGGCACCGCGCTGCCCCGCCCGGTGCCGACGAGCCGCGTGAACACCACCACCACATCGTCGCCGACCGGTTGGTACTCGGGCGGCTCGTAGCGAGCTCCGCCGAGCAGATCGTCCAGCTCCCGAAGGAAGGCGCGGATCTCGTCGGAGCCGCGATAGGAGCGGCGGCCCTCGACTTCCCTCGCGAGCAGCGGCGAGAACTCGACCCGTGGGTCGCAGAGCTCATCGAACAATGCAAGGGCTGCTTCGGCGCCGTCCCGATCGAACGTCTCATAGAAGCGCTGCACGACCGCGAGGTTGCGCGACGCAGCGTCAGGCATTCTCGACCAGCTCCAGGAACCGGTCGAACAGATAGCGGGCGTCGTGCGGGCCGGGGCCCGCCTCGGGGTGGTACTGCACCGTGGCCCCGGGGACGTCCTTGAGGACCAGCCCCTCCACGGTGCGGTCGTAGAGGTTGAGGTGGGAAAGCTCGGCGGCGCCGAAGTCGGTCTGCCAGCGCACCGGCTCGTCGCCCTCGATGGTCGGCTCCCCGCCGGGCCCCCGCACCGCGAAGCCATGGTTCTGGGAGGTGATGTCGATCTTGCCGCTGCGCAGGTCCTTGACCGGGTGGTTGGCGCCGCGATGGCCGAAGGGCAGCTTGAAGGTCTGCAGGCCGACCGCGCGGCACAGCAGCTGGTGACCCAGGCAGATCCCAACCACCGGCCGCTTTCCGACCACCCCGCGGACGGTGTCGACGACATAGTCCAAGGCTGCGGGATCACCCGGTCCGTTGGCAAGGAACACCAGGTCCGGCGATTGCGCGAGCACCGCATCTGCCGATGCTGTGCACGGAAGAAGAGTTACGCGGCAACTTCGCTCGCGAAGTTGCCGAATGATGCTTAGCTTGATCCCGGTATCGATCCCGACCACGTGCGGGCCGGTGCCCTCGAAGCGGATCGGCTCGGCGGGGGTCACGGTGCGCGCCAGATCGGCGCCGTCCATCGAAGGCTCGGCTGCGACCCGCTCCCGCGCCTCCGCCTCGGCCAGCTCGGCCGGAAACACGCCGCCGCGCATCGCCCCGGCATCGCGGATGTGGCGCACCAGTGCGCGGGTATCCACCCCGCTGATCGCCGCCACGCCACAGTCGGCGAGCCAGTCCAGCCAGCCGCCCTCCGCGGTTGCCACGTCCTCGCCGTTGTGGGCGTCGCGCATGACCACTGCGCGGGCGTGGACCCGGTCGGACTCCATCGCCTCGGCCGAGACCCCGTAGTTGCCGATCAGCGGGTAGGTGAAGGTGATGATCTGGCCCGCGTAGGAGGGGTCGGTGACCGCCTCCTGGTAGCCGGTCATCGAGGTGTTGAAGACAACCTCTCCCGTGACAGCCCCGACGCCGCCGCACAACTCGCCGTCGAAGCGGGTGCCGTCCTCCAGAAGGACATATCCGCTCACTTGACGAGCCTCTGCACCTGCTTGAACTCCGCCGCGTCGGACCCGCGCAGCAGCTCGAACAGCGCCGTCTCCATGCTGGTGACCACCGCCCCGGCGCGCTCGACCTTGTGCAGGCCCAGCTCGCGGTTCTGATCGGTGCGCGAGCCGACCGCGTCCCCGGCGACGTGGACCTCGACGCCCTGGTCGAGCAGGTCGAGCACGGTCTGGTTGACGCAGACGTGGGTCTCGATCCCGCAGACCAGCGCCTGGTCGCGGCCGCCGAGATCGAATCCCTCGGCCTCCGCCGCAGAGAAGCAGACCTTGTCGATCGGCTCGAGATCGTCGGGAAGGTGCTCGGCAACCTCGGGCACCGTGCTGCCCAGGCCCTCCGGGTACTGCTCGCTGACGACGATTGGCACGGTCATGGCCTCGGCGCCCTGGACCAGCTTGCCGACCGCCTTCGCGACCCCCTCGAAATCGGGCAGCGCCTTGCGGAAGGCCTCCTGCACGTCGACGACGACCAGCGTCGCGCGGCCGCGGTCCAGCTTGGGGGCGCTCACGCCGCCACTCCGAGACTGAAGCTGCGAAGCCTGTAGGCGACCCGCCCGGCGGCGACGGTCATCAGCACCCGGCCGCGCAGCGAGCGGCCAGCGAAGCAGGAGTTGGCCGACCGGCTCTCGTAGCCGTCCTCGCCGACCGTCCATTCGGCCTCGAGGTCGCAGAGCGCTACGTTGGCCTCGCTTCCGGGCGCCAGGCTGGGGCGCTCGAGCTCGAACAGCTCCGCCCCGGCGCACAGCTTGGAGACGAGAAGCCCGAGGTCGATGACGCCCGGCAGCACCAGCTCGGTATGAAGGACCGCGAACGCCGTCTCCAGGCCGGTCACGCCCATTGCCGCCGCCTCGAACGGGACCTCCTTCTCGTCGGCGGAATGCGGAGCGTGGTCGGTGCCGATGCAGTCGATCGTGCCGTCGCGCAAACCCTCGATCAGGGCAAGCCGATCGTCTTCTGAGCGCAGAGGCGGGTTCATCTTGAAGCGGGAATCGAGGCTGCGCACGGCCTCGTCGGTCAGCGTCAGGTGGTGCGGCGTTGCCTCGCAGCTGACCCGCACGCCGGCGGCCTTTGCCCCCCGCACCGCCTCCACCGACTCCTGTGCGGAGAGGTGCTGCACGTGGATGCGCCCATCCTCGTAGCCGGCCAGCGCCGTGTCGCGGGCGATCGCCGTCGACTCCGAGATCGAGGGGATCGCAGCCATGCCGAGAGCTGCCGAGACCGCGCCCTCGTGCATCACGCCGTCGCCCGACAGCTCCGGGTCCTCCTCGTGCAGCGCGATCACGCCGCCGCACAGCCGCTGGTACTGAAGCGCGCGGCGCAACACCCGGGCGCTGCGTAACGGCAGCCCGTCGTCGGAGAAGCCGATCGCCCCGGCGTCGCGCAGCTCCGCCATCTCGGTCAGCTCCTCGCCCCGCATGCCGCGCGTAACCGTGGCCAGGAACCCGACCGGAACCGATGCCTCGCGCTCGGCCCGCTCCCGCAACGAGCCGACGTCGGCCGCATTGGTCACAGTCGGCTCGGTGTTGGCCATCGCGAGGATCCCGCAGAAGCCGCCGGCGGCAGCGGCGCGGCTGCCGGTCTCGATGTCCTCCTCGTCTTCGCGGCCGGGTGTGCGCAGGTGCACGTGTGGGTCGAAGAAGGCCGGGAAGGCGTGGAGGCCGTCTGCCTCCACGACCTCGGCGTCTCCGGCGTTGGCGCTGCCGGGCGCCGCCAGCTCGGCGATGCGACCGTCGCGGATCACCACATCGTGGGCGCCATTCGCCCCCGCCGCCGGGTCCAGCACGGTTGCGCCGCGCAGAACCAGTTCGGCCGGCTCGCCGCCGCGCCCGCTGAGCACCTCGGAGATCGAAGGGCTCACGCCGGCTGCCCGATCTCGGTCGGGTCCGGGACCGGCTGGGCACCCGGCTCGCTACGCGGGCGGTCGCCGCCGGCAAGCAGCTCGTAGAGGATCGCCATCCGGACCACCAGGCCGCTCTCCACCTGCTCGGTGATCAGCGAGCGGGGCGAGTCGATCACCTCGCCCGACAGCTCCACCCCGCGGTTGACGGGGCCCGGGTGCATCAGCAGCTGGCGCGAGCCCAGGCGCCTCGCGTCGATTTGGTAGCGGGCTGCGTATTCGCGCAACGAGGGGACGAAGCTCTCGCTCATCCGCTCGCGCTGCATCCGCAGCGCGTAGACCACGTCGGCCTCCTCGAGGCCGTCCAGTGTGTAGGCCACCGCGCAGCCGAACTCCTCGATCCCACGCGGGATCAGGGTCGGCGGGCCGCAGACGGTCACTTGCGCCCCCATCTCCCGGAAGGCGATCAGGTTGGAGCGCGCGACGCGGCTGTGCAGGACGTCGCCGACGATCCAGATCTTCTTGCCGTCGAGACGGCCGAAGTGGCGGCGCAGCGTGTGGAGGTCGAGCAGTGCCTGGCTGGGGTGCTCGTGCTTGCCGTCGCCCGCGTTGATCACCGAGGCGTCGGTCCATCGAGCGACCAGATCGGCGGCGCCCGCGTGCGGGGAGCGGATCACGATCGCCGCCGGGTCGTAGGCCGAGAGCGTCGCCACCGTGTCCTTCAGCGACTCCCCCTTGTCGACCGCCGAGCCGGCGGCCTTGATCGAGACCACGTCAGCCGAGAGCCGTTTCGCGGCCAGCTCGAAGGAGGAGCTGGTGCGGGTGCTGGACTCGAAGAACAGGTTGACGACGGTTCGCCCGCGCAGGGTCGGAACCTTCTTGATGTCGCGGCGCCCAACCTCGGCGAAGCTCTCGGCCCGCTCCAGGATGGCCTCCATCTCGGCCCGGCTCAGCTGCTCGATCGACAGCAGGTGCTTCATGCGGGATCCTCCGTTTCGTCGTCCCTTGCCCCACCGGCGAGTGCGCTTGCACGGTCGCCGTTGGTGGTGATGGTCACCTCGTCCACGTCGTCGGACTCCTCCAGGCTCACGTTGACCCGCTCTTCCCGCGCCGTCGGCAGGTTCTTGCCGACGTAGTCGGGGCGGATCGGCAGCTCGCGGTGCCCGCGGTCGCAGAGCACCGCCAGCTGCACCCGCGCCGGCCGCCCGTAGTCGAAAAGCGCGTCGATCGCAGCTCGCACCGTGCGCCCGGTGAACAGCACGTCGTCGACCAGCACCACGGTGCGGCCGGAGAGGTCGAAGTCCAGGTGCGACGCGTGCACGACCGGCTGATCGCCCGGGCCGCGATCGCCGACATCGTCGCGGTAGAAGGAGATGTCGATGTCGCCCAGCGGAACCTCGGAGCCGAGCTGTTCGCCGACCAAAGCGTGAAGTCGCTGCGCCAGGATCGCGCCGCGGGTGTGAATGCCGACCAGGGCGAGGCCCTCGGGCCCCGGGTTCTTCTCCGCGATCTCGTGTGCAATGCGCACCAACGTGCGCCGCACGTCGTCGCGCTCGAGCACGACTTTCTCGTTCAACTCGCTCCTTCCTGGCCTCGCTGGACCTGGTTAAAGGAACCGACGCGGGGAGCGTAGCAAGGGCTCAGGCGTGAACCGGGGGATCCGCCTCGGGGGCCTCGCGGCGCTCGCGGGCCCCGTTCGGGAGCAGCTCAGGATCGCCGCGCTCGGGAAACGGGATCTCGACCAAATCGAAGTCGCGCGGGGCGACGGTGGGCTCGAACACCGCACGCGCCTCCGCCAGCACCTGCTTGACGTTGTAGCGGGTCGAGATGTGCACCAGCGCCAGCATCTTCACCTCGGCCTCGCGGGCCAGCGCCGCCGCCTGCCCGGCGGTCGAATGGCCGGTCTCGGCCGCACGCTGGGCCTCCTCCTCGGCGAAGCTGCCGTCGTGAACCAACAGCTCGGCGCCCTGGGCCGTCTCCGCGGTCGCCATGCAGGGAGCGGTGTCGCCCGTAACGATCACCCGGCGGCCCGAGCGCGTCTCCCCCATCACATCCTGCGGGCGCACTGCGCCGTCGCTGCCGCGCACCTCCTCGCCCCGTTGCAGCCTCCCGAAGTCCGGTCCCTCTTCGACGCCCAGCCGCAGAGCCGCCTCCTTGTCGAAATGCCCCGGCCGGCCCTCCTCGACGAGCGCGTAGCCGTTCGCGGTCATCCGATGCTCGACCGGAAAGGCGCGAACCTCATAGCCGTCGTGCGGGACGGCCTCCCCCGGCCCCAGCTCCACCACTTCCACCGGGTATCGCGTGCGGCCGAGGATCCGCCGCAGCGCGCCGAATAGCTCCTCCAGCCCGGGCGGCCCGTAGATCGTCAGCGGACGCTCGCGGTCCTGAAGGTCGTAGGTCTTGAGCAGACCCGGCACGCCCAGGTAGTGGTCTGCATGCAGGTGGGTGATGTAGATCTCGTCGAGCTGCACGAGACCGATCGAGCGGTGCATCTGGCGCTGCGAGCCCTCCCCGCAGTCGAACAGCAGCCGATCGCCGCCGCGCATCACGAGCACGCAGGCGGTGGCGCGGCGCGCCGTGGGCACCGAGCCGCCGGTGCCGAGAAATGCCACCGAGAGGTCCATGCGCCAAGCGTAAATGCGGGCGAGTCGCGGTGCGGGCGTCTGCGTGCGGCGGTGACCGCCCGCTCTAGACTGAAGCCCTCAGCGCCCGTAGCTCAGCTGGATAGAGCGCGCCCCTCCGGAGGGCGAGGCCACAGGTTCGAATCCTGTCGGGCGCGTCCTCTCAGCCCTGGCGATCGGGTCCGGCGCTCTCCAGGGAGATCCGGATCAGCACGCGCTTCTCGCGCTGCATCCGCTCCCGGTAGTCGTCCCAGTCGGGGTTCTCGTCCGGGAACCGCTTGTAGTAGTCGATCAGCGGGTCCATCGCCTCGGGCAGGGAGACGACTTCGGCGGCGCCGTCGGCGAAGATCCACTTGCCGAAGAAGCGGTCGGTGAAGACGCAGAGCTGCGCGCGCGGGTCGCGCCTCAGGTTCTTTACCTTGTAGGCGGTCTCGCGGCTGGAGATGATCGCCCTGCCCTCGCCGTCGACGTTGACGAGCACCGGGCTGAGCTGGGCGAGGCCGTCGCTGCGCCGCGTCGCCAGCACGGCGTGGTGGTTCTCGCGCATGAACTCGCGGGCGCTCTCTAGGTCCACGGCGACGAGGCTACCGCGCGCTCCATCAGGCCGGCGCGACCAGCAGCTCCGGGCCCTCGATCCCCTTGCCGACCTTGTTTAGCTTCGGATTGGCCGGGGTGCTCTCCATCCGGTCGGCATCCAGCGGGACGCACATCTCGACCGCATCATCGGCCTCCATCTTGGGGTCCAGCCAAGCCGCCTCGGCCTCCGGCCCGGAGAGGATCGCCGGCATGCGGTCGTGGACCTTGGCGACGATCTCGTTGGGGTCGGTGGTGATGATCGTGCAGCTGTAGAGCCAGTCGCCCTCCCACTCCTTGCGGGTGCAGATGCCGGCAAACGCGAACGGCTCGCCGCCGTCGACCGTGAAGCGCCACGGTATCCGCGGTTGCTTGGGGTCCTCGGCCTTCATCCATTCGTAGAAGCCGTCGGCGACGATCAGGCAGCGGTGGCGGAACTTGCCGATCAACGGGCTGTAGGCGCGGCTCTCGGTCAGCCGCTCGGCCTTGGCGTTGATCATCCGGTAGCCCACCTTCAGGTCCTTGGCCCAGCGCGGCACCAGGCCCCAGCGCATCAGCCGAGCCTCGCGCTCGCCGCGCGCCGCCTCCTCAGGATCCGGCGAGGAGCGGACGGTCATCACCTCCTGGGTCGGCGCCACGTTGTAGCGGCCGCCGGCCGACTTCAGCGCCTTGGAGCCGAGCGCCTTCTCCAGCTCGACCTCGAAGCGGTCGGCGACCTTCTTGGTGTCCTTGGTGGTGACGGTAAAGCGTCCGCACACAGCCTCAGTGTGCCAGTCGCGCCCGCGCCGCTCAGCCGGAGGGCGCGCGGGCCTCGGGATGCTCGCGGTACCACTCGATCGTCCGCGCGAGGCCGTCGCGCAGGTCGACCTCCGGCCGCCAGCCGGTCGCCTCTCGCAGCTTGGTCGAGTCCACGTACTGACGGTCGATCTCGCCCTCGGGATTGCCGCTGCCACGGATGTCGGGCTCGAGCTCGGTCCTGGACACCTCGGCCAGCAGCTGAAGCACCTCGGCAACCGAGTGCGGCTTCTCACCGCCGGCGTTGAAGGCCTCGCCGGCGGCGGCATCCTCGAGCGCGTCGGCGATCGCCAGATAGGCGCGAGACGCGTCCTCGACGTAGAGGAAGTCGCGCTCAGGGGTGCCATCGGATCGAATCACCGGCCGGCGCCCGTCGAGCAGCGCGCTCACGGCCTCGGGAATCAGTCGCGAGAAGTTCAGGTCGCCGCCGCCGTAGAGGTTTGCGAAGCGGGTGACCGCGACCGGGAGCCCGTAGCTGTGCCAATAGCTTCGCGCGAGCACGTCGGCGGCCGCTTTGCTGGCGTCGTAGGTGTGAACGGCGCGCAATGGCGTGTCCTCGCGGTAGGGCAGCTCGTCGCTGGCCCCGTACGCCTTGTCCGAGGACGCGAAGATCAGCTTCGGCACCCCTTCCTCGCGGCAAGCCTCGAGCACGTTCCAGGTGCCCATCACGTTGACCTCGAAGGTCTCGCGCGGGGACTGGCGGGCGTTGGCGACGATCGTCTGAGCGGCGAGGTGGAAGACCACATCGCTGCCCTCGACCGCGCGCGATACTGCCTCGGCGTCGCGAAGGTCGGCCTCGACGACCTCCACCTGCCCGTTGATCCCATGCAGTTCCAGAGCCGAGGGACGCGGGGTGCCGAGGTCGGTGAGGCGCGGGTCGGGGCGGTCCAGCACGGTTACTCCGTCGCCGCGCTCGAGCAGCGCCTTGACCAGCCAGGAGGCGGCAAAGCCATGTCCGCCGGTTACCAGCGCGGCGCTCATGCCCACACCTTCCACGGCGCCTCGCCACTCTCCCAGAGGTCGTTGAGCATGACCGCGTCCTTGTAGGTGTCCATGCAGTCCCAGAAGCCGTCGTGTGGAAAGCCATGGAGTCGGCCCTCGGCGGCGAGCCGCTCCAGCGGCTCGCGCTCGAGGACGCTCTCGACGTCCATGTAGTCGAGCGCCTCGGGCTCGAAGCAGAAGAAGCCGCCGTTGACCCAGTGCTCGGAGCGGGGCTTCTCGACGAAGCCGCTGACCCGTCCGTCTCCGTCCAGCTCCGCGACCCCGAACTGCAGGCGGGGCCGCACCACGGTCATCGTCGCCGCATCCCCGTGGCCGCGATGGAACTCGGCCTGCGCGCCCAGGTCGATGTCGGCAACGCCGTCGGCGTAGGTTGCGAAGAAGGTGCCGCCGCCGAGCCGCTCCGCCGCGAGCTTGATCCGCCCGCCGGTCGGGGTCTCGATTCCGGTGTCGACGCACTCGACCTCGACGCCCTCGGGCCAGTCGTGGGACTCGACGAACCCCTCGACCTGGTCGCCCAGGTATCCGGTGCAGAGCACGAATCGGCCGAAACCCTGGGCGGCGTAGATTCGCATCACGTGCCAGAGGATCGGCTCGCCGCCGATCTCGACCAGCGCCTTGGGCAGCGACTCGGTCTCCTCGCGAAGCCGGGTACCGCGTCCCCCGCAGAGGATCGCGACCGTTGCTGGCCCTTGCATGGCCGGGATTATTCCCTCCGCGGCCTCTCTACACGGCCTGCGCCGGTGAAAGCTTCAGTCGCTCGGGCGGTGGCAGACGGCCTCGATGTTGTGGCCGTCCGGATCGAGCACGAATGCGCCGTAGTAGTGCGGGTGGTAGATCTCGCGCACTCCGGGGCCGCCGTTGTCGCGCCCGCCGCCGGCCAGCGCCGCCTCGTGGAAGGAGTCGACCGTGGGCCTGTCGGCCTCGAACGCCACGTGCACCGGATCGCCGGGCGTGCCCTCCCGCAGCCAGAAGTCCGGCTTGGGCTTGACCCCCATGCCCACCACGGCGGGGCGGGTCATCAGCACCTCGTATCCCAGCGGCTCCAGCGCCTGCTCGTAGAACCTGCGCGACGCTTCGAGGTCGCTGCAGCGAATCACGACGTGGTCGAGCAAGATCGCTTAGCCGCCGGCGACGGCGGGCAGGATCGTCACCTCGTCGCCCTCGGAGATCGGGGTCTTCAGCCCGTCCTGGAAGCGGATGTCCTCACCGGAGACGTAGACGTTGACGAAGCGGCGCAGGTCCCCGTCCTGGGTGATGCGGTCGCGCAGGCCGTCGTGCTGCGCGAACACGGCATCGAGCGCCTCGCCGACAGTCGAGCCCTCGACCTCGACCTCCGCCTCGCCGCCGGTGGCGGCGCGGAGCTGGGTTGGGATCTTCACGGTGACCGGCATCTAGACGGTGACCTCCTGCTCGACCTCGGACTCGAAGCTGGCGAGCTCCGGGTCGATCTCGTACATCGCGAATTTATCGCGGGTCGCGTCGAGGGTCTTCAGCCCCTCGCCGGTGATGTAGGTGACGACCGACTCCCCCGCTCGGAGGTCTCCTCGCTCGGCCAGCTTGGCGAGAACCGCCACGGTGACGCCGCCGGCGGTTTCGGTAAAGATCCCGGTGGTCTCGGCAAGCAGCCGGATCGCCGCACGGATCTCGTCGTCCGAGACGGCGTCCACCGCGCCCGAGGTGCGCCTCGCCAGCTCCACCGCGTAGGCGCCGTCCGCCGGGTCTCCGATCGCGAGGCTCTTGGCGATCGTGTCGGGCTTCTGCGGCTTGCAGATCTCCCACCCTTGCTCGAAGGCCGTCGCCACCGGGCTGCATCCGGCCGCCTGGGCGCCGTTGAAGACCGGGAGCGAGCCGGACACCAGCCCCAGGTCGAGCCACTCGCCGAAGCCCCGGCCAAGCTTCGTGAACAATGAGCCGGAGGCGATCGGACAGACCACGCGGTCGGGCAGCTTCCAGCCGAGCTGTTCCACCGTCTCGTAGGCCAGCGTCTTCGACCCCTCGGCGTAGTAGGGGCGCAGATTGACGTTGACGAACGCCCAGGGCCGCGTCTCGGCCAGCTGGGTGCAGAGGCGGTTGACGTCGTCATAGGTTCCGCGCACTCCGACCAGCCGGGTTCCGTAGACACCGGTGGCGAGCAGCTTCTGCTCCTCGAGATTGGCGGGGACGAAGACATAGGAGTCCAGGCCGGCCGCGGCGGCATGGGCCGCGACCGCGTTGGCGAGGTTTCCGGTCGAGGCACAGGCCACCGTGTCGAACCCCAGCTCCTGCGCCTTGGCGACGGCGACGGCGACGACGCGGTCCTTGAACGAATGGGTGGGGTTGGCGGCGTCGTTCTTGATCCAGATCTCCGCGTCGACCCCGAGCCGCTCGGCCAGCCGGTCGGCGCGGATCAGCGGAGTGAGGCCCGGCTCCAGCGGGTCGCCCGGACGGCCCTCGAACGGCAGGAAGTCCGAGTAACGCCAGATTCCCCGCGATCCGGCCTGGATCTTGCGCTTGGCCTCGTCCGCATCGAGGCCGGAGTGGTCATAGGCCGCCTCGAGCGGGCCGAAGCAGCTCTCGCAGACGAAACGGGCCTCGAGTGGATAACCCGTTCCGCACTCCTTGCATCTCAGCTCTTGTAGTGACATCTCCGACCTACGAAAAAAACCTCTGCCTGTGAGAGGGGCAGAGGTCCGGTCGGACTTCCACATCTCCCAGGCTGTCCTTTGCCTGCTGGATTTGGCACCGTCCCCTTGTATGTATGGCGGGGGGGTTGCCGGAGCTTCAACGGGCCAGTCCCTCCACTCCTCTTGATGTGTGGCGAGGAACGATATCAGGGGTGTTCGACCCCTATGGAGCTAATACGCGCACACGACAGGGTTCTCCCGCAGCTCCTCAAGTCGGGCGCGACTAATCGGGCGGCGATCGCGACAAAGTGGTTCCCTTCGGAGGAAGGGCGTGAGGTTCATCGCCCAGACATAGAACTGCCCGGTCTCGCAGTTGATCCCGTTCTTTCCCGATCCGAATCGGGATCCAGCCGTGATCGAAAAGTCCGCGCCGGCGGATTCTCGGTCGATCTTCTCGCCCGTCCGGGTGTTCGGGAATGGGCCAGGCGCCCCCACGGCGGCACCCAGCAGCGACAGCCCATTGCCGGTTTTGGCAAGAGCGCGGAGGCCGCGATAAGCAGCGACTGGGCTCTCGGCCCGAAGCAGTAGCTCGCCTGAAGCGGAGATATCGAACCCGATCAATTCCGGTTGTGGTGCGATGAAGCGCAACGCGGCGTTCCGATCATCTGAGTCGATCGCCGCGAAAAAGCCGCTCATCAATGCTTGAACCTGCGGTGGGCTGCACCCCTCGGGAAGAGGGGGTCGCTCTTGAATGGATGGGTGCTGGGATTTCTGGTGGGTCACGTCACTGCCACCACATCCGAATGCGACGAGTGCCGCAATGCAGGCACCCATTCCAAAGCGATGAGCCATCCCTACGTTGTCGTTTCGATCCTCGGCGGCTGGCGCAGCGTCTGCAAGACGGTGCAGTAGCGCTCGGTGCGGGCCAGCAGCTTCTCCAGCTCTTCGTCGCCGGATACGGAGGGGTCCTCCCGGTAGCGGTCCTTCAACGGCTGCTGGATCTCGCGCAGGCTCATCTCATCCCTCCTTGGTCGCGTTCGTTCCTGACTGGCGCATGCGCCCTTTAACCTAGTGGCAACGGCTATGACCACCGCGGACGAGAAGATGAGCCAGACCGATGCCGAACCTCCCGAAGCCACGCCTGAGGCGCACGGCGCGCGCCGGCGAGCTCGTCTCCCCGCCGCAGCCTGAGCGCCAGACTCCCAACGTCGAACAGATCGACGCCGAGGGCCTGCGCTGGGTCAACATCGAGAGCCCCGGCCCGCTCGAGCGTGCCTGGCTCGAGGAGCACTTCGACTTCCACCCGCTGGACCTCGAGGACGTCCAGTCGCGCAACCAGCGGCCCAAGATCGACACCTACGACGACTACCTGTTCATCGTCCTGCACTTCCCGATCTTCGACCCCTCGGTGGGCCGGCTCGGCACCGGCGAGCTGGACCTGTTCGTCGGGCCGGGCTACCTGATCACCATCCCCAACCAGCCGCTGCAGCCAGTCGAGTACCTGTTCGAGCGCTGCCGGTCCAAGGAGGAGATGCGCGAGCAGCTGTTCTCGCGCGGAGCGGGATATCTGCTCTACCGCGTCGTCGACGACGGCTTCGACTACTGCTTCCCGATGCTGCGCAAGATCGGCAACAAGCTCGACGCGCTGGAGGAGGAGATCTTCGAGGGCCGCTCGGAGGAGATCGTGCGCGACATCTCCAACGCCAAGCAGGAGATCATCAACTTCCGCAAGGTGATCCGCCCGCAGCGCCCGGTCCTGCGCGACCTGGAGTCAGTCAAGCAGCGCTACCTCGCACCCGACCTCGACCTGGAGATCTACTTCGACGACATCGTCGACGCCCACGAGCGGATCTGGGACATGCTCGAGAACTACAAGGAGGTCGTCGAGGCGCTGGAGGAGTCGAACGAGTCGGTGATCTCGCACCGCGTCAACGACATCCTGCGCGTGCTCACCGCGATCAGCGTGATCGTGCTGCCGCTGACCCTGATCGCCAGCATCTGGGGCATGAACGTCAGTGTGCCGGGCGAGGGCGACCCCGAGGACTTCTTCTGGGTCGTCGGCGCGATGGCCGTTCTGCTGGTCGGCATCGTCGCCTACTTCCGCAAGCGCGGCTGGCTGTAGCGCGGACTTCGCATCTAGGATCCGGAGATGTGGCCAACTACCGGATCTGGGCGCCGTGGCGCCTGCCCTACGTGACGGACGCCGCCAAGGACAACGAGGACGAGTGCATCTTCTGCGCCAAACCGGCCGAGGATGACGACGAGGCCAACCTGATCGTCCACCGCGGCAAGCGGTGCTTCGTGATCCTCAACCTGTTCCCGTACACGAACGGGCACCTGATGGTTGCGCCCTACGAGCACACGCCGGCCCTCCAGGACCTCGACGCCGGAACCGTCGCCGAGATGATGGCCCTGGCCCAGAGCGCGATGCGGCGCCTCGAGGAGGCCTACTCCCCGCATGGATACAACGTCGGCTTCAACCAGGGGCGGATCGCCGGCGCCGGGTACGAGGGGCACATCCACATGCACGTGGTGCCGCGCTGGGGTGGCGACACCAACTTCATGCCGGTGCTGGCCGACACGAGGGTGATGCCGCAAACGCTCGAGCAGAGCTATGAGGCGCTGAAGGGAAGCTTTGACTAGCCAGGATGTCCTGGCGCCGCCAGGGATCTTCAAGGCCTACGACATCCGGGGCCTCTACGGCTCCGAGATGGACGAGTCCACGGCGCACGCGGTCGGGCGCGCGTTCGCCCGTGTTCTGGGGCGGCTGCGCGGCAAGGACCCCCACGAGCTTGCGATCGGGCTGGGCCGCGACATGCGGCTGACCGCCCCGCGCATGTCCGAGGAGCTTCGCGACGGCCTGATCTTCGAGGGCGCGAGCGTCCTGGACGCGGGGATGATCGCCACCGAGATGCTCTATTTCCTGGTCGGCTCGCGCGAGCTGGACGGTGGGGCGATGGTCACCGCCTCGCACAATCCCAAGCCCTACACGGGAGTGAAGCTGGTGCGCGAGGGGGCGCTGGCCCTCTCAGGCGACGCCGGGATCGGCGACGTCCAGCGCGAGATCGAGGCGGGGCTCGGCCACGCTCCGGGCGGCGGCTCGTTCGAGGACGTGGACATCTGGGACGAGTTCCGCCGCCACGCGGTCTCCGTCATCGACCCCGGCCGGGTGAGGCCGATGAAGGTGGTGCTGGACGGCGGCAACGGCATGGCCGGTCCGATGGTTGGGCCGCTTCTCGAGCAGCTGGACTTGGACCTGGCGCCGATGTACTTCGAGCCCGACGGCGAGTTCCCCGACCACGGGCCCAACCCGCTGCTGGAGGAGAACCGGCGTCTGATCATCGAGGCAGTGCGGGACCAAAGTGCCGACCTCGGCATCGCCTGGGACGGCGACGCGGACCGCTGCTTCTTCATCGACGGCGAGGGTGTCTTCTGCGACGGCGACTTCGTTTGCGCCCTGCTCGCCCGCGCGGCGCTGGAGAAGGAGCCGGGCGCGACGATCCTCTACGACCCACGCTCCAGCCGGGCCGTGCCGGACACGGTCGCCGCCGCGGGCGGGCGCTCGGCGCTGAGCCGGGTCGGCCACGCCTTCTTCAAGGCGCGGATGCGTGAGGAGCAGGCCGCCTTCGGCGGCGAGGTCTCCGGCCACTACTACTTCCGCGACTTCTGGTGCGCCGACTCGGGGACGATCCCCGCGCTGCTGATGCTGGAGCTGCTCTCTACCGCCGGGCGCAGCCTGGCCGAGCTGATCGCCGAGTTCCGCAGCCGTTACTTCATCTCCGGCGAGATCAACTCCGAGGTCGACGACCAAAGCACGAGGATGGAGGAGATCGCGGAGCGCTACGCCGATGCCGAGATCACCCGGCTGGACGGCGTTTCCGTCGACTACCCGGACTGGCACTTCAACGTGCGACCCTCGAACACGGAGCCGCTGCTGCGCCTCAACCTCGAGTCGCTGGTGTCCCGAGAGCACATGGAACAGAAGCGAGACGAGGTGCTGGCGCTGATCCGCTCATGAGCACCGCCGAGCTGACTCCGGAGGCAGCCCTGCAGCGCGCCGCCGAGGCCGGGATCCACTGCCTGCGGGTTCCCACCCCGTTCGCGGTGGGGCGAGTCAACTGCTACCTGATCGAGGACCGGCCGCTCACCCTGGTCGACACCGGTCCCAACTCCGGCAAGGCGCTGGACGAGCTGCAGCGCCAGCTCGCCGAGCACGGCCACGCGATCGAGGACCTGGAGCTGGTGATCCTCACGCACCAGCACATCGACCACCTCGGCCTGGTCGAGATCCTGGTCCAGCACTCCGGCGCCGAGGTGGCTGCGATCGACGCAGCGGTGCGCCGGATGGCCAACTTCGGCGAGGATGCCGAGGGCGACGACGCCTACGCCGCCGAGCTGATGCTGCGACACGGGATCCCCGAGAACGTCGTCTTCGCGCTGCAGAGCGTCTCGCGCAGCTTCCGCGGCTGGGGGGCGAAGGCCAACGTGACCCGGCCGCTGCGCGACGGCGAGGAGCTGGCGTTCGGCGACCGTACGCTGCAGGTCTTCCACCGTCCCGGCCACAGCCCATCCGACACGATCTTCTGGGACGAGCAGCGCAAGATCCTGATCGCCGCCGACCACCTGATCAAGCACATCTCCTCCAACCCGCTGATAACACGGCCGCTGGACGGCTCCAGCGAGCGGACCCAGGCGCTGGTCACCTACATCAACTCCCTTCGCAAGACGCGGGAGATGCCGGCCGAGGTCGTGCTGTCGGGCCATGGCGAGCCGATCACCGACCACGCCGCGCTGATCGACGAGCGCTTCACGCTGCACGCGCGGCGCAAGGAGAAGCTCTACGGGCTGATCGCACAACGGCCCCGCACCGGCTACGAACTGGCGCAGGAGCTGTGGGGCAATGTCGCCGTCACCCAGGCGTACCTGACGCTGTCGGAGGTGGTCGGTCACGTGGACCTGCTGGTCAACGAGGGACGGGTGCGCGAGGTCGCCGACGGCGAGGTGGTGCGCTTCGAGGCCATCGGCGGTGGGCGTAACCCCCACTCTTCGGAGGTATAGGGGGTAGTGATGGCCGCCGCGCCGACCGCTGCCGTGCCCGAATCGCCGCCCACTCCCAAGGCGGTCGGCTCCACCGTGCCCGCCGAGCCGGGTCCCGCGAAGAAGCGGATGCTGATCATCGTCAACCCCTACGCGACCACCGTCTCGGACCGGCTCAAGAACCTCGTCGTCTACGCGCTGCAGGGCCGTTACGACGTCGAGGCGGTCTCCACCGAGGCACAGAACCACGCCACCGAGATCGGCCGCGAGGCGCGAGACGGCGGCTACGACATAGTCGTCGCCTTCGGGGGCGATGGCACCCTCAACGAGGTCGCCAACGGCCTCGCCGGCACCGACGTCCCGGTCTCGGTGCTGCCGGGTGGCTCGACCAACGTCGTCTGCCGCACGCTCGGCATCCCCAACGACGTGGTCGACGCGACCGAGCATCTGCTCGGCCTCGCCGACGCCTTCCGCCCTCGCCGCATCGACCTCGGCAACGTCAATGGCCGGCGCTTCGTGTTCAGCTGCGGGATCGGCCTCGACGCGACTGCCGCCCGGCGTGTCGATGCGCACCCGGGGATGAAGGCGAAGGCCGGCCCCTACTACTACACCTGGGCCACGCTGTCCGGCTTCTATCGCCATTACCTGCGCAACCCGGTGGTGCTGCGGGTGGAGGCCCGGGGGCGGGAGCTGGAGGGGATCACAGCGCTAGCCCAGAACTCCGATCCGTTCACCTATTTCGCCGACCGGCCGATTCGCGTCTGCGAGGGCGTCGAGCTCGACGATGGGACGCTGTCCCTGGCTGTGCTGAAGCGGGCCGCACAGCGTGACGCGGCAACGCTGATCCCCCGGCTGCTCAGCGAACGGCTGAGCGTCGCAAAGCACAACCAGGTCGTCCATCTCGACGATCTCACCGAAGCGCGGGTCAGATCGATATCGAAGGACGAGTCCGGGCAGCTACGGCCCTGCCCGGTGCAGGTGGACGGCGACTACGTGGGCGACCACACCGAGATCGAGATGCGGGTCGAGCCCGGGGCCCTCACCGTCGTTGCCTGACGCGGTCTCCGTCATGGCTGACGTCGTGCTTGGGCGAGCGAAAAGCGAGGATGGCAAGGACGCAGGGCGCAGCCTGTGCGGTCAGCACAGGCAAGCCCGAGGACGCAGCCAGGCGATGCTTTGCAGCCGAGCCAAGTGCGGCGGCAGTCATGGCGGCGACCGCTAACTGCCCCTTCTGCCGCATCGCGACGGGCGAGCATGAGGCCGCCGTGGTGCTCGACGAGCCACACGCGGTGGCCTTCCTCGACCACCGGCCCCTCTTCCCCGGGCACTGCCTGCTGATCCCGCGCCAGCACCACGAGACGCTGGCCGACCTGCCCCGCGACGAGCTTCCCGGCTATTTCGAAACGGTGCAGCTTCTCTCGCGAGCGGTGGTCGAAGCAATGGGGGCGCAGGGCAGCTTCGTGGCGCTCAACAACGTGGTCAGCCAGAGCATCCCGCACCTGCACACCCACGTCGTCCCGCGCCGCCGCAAGGACGGCCTGCGCGGCTTCTTCTGGCCGCGCACCAAGTACGAGGACGCCGCCCACGTTGAACGCACCCGCGAGGCAATCCGCAACGCGTTTGCCGAATTGCGTCGCCCCTGACCTGGGCCGAATTAGGCACCTATACGGTGCAGAAAACGGCCCACGTCAGCGTCTACGCGGCTCCGCCGTGCCGAGCTCAGCCGGTCGGCGTGATCCGGTAGGCGTCGAAGACCGAATCGATGTTGCGCAGGCGGGTGACGCACTGCTTGAGCTGCGCCGTGTCCCCGACCTCGACCACGAAGCGGTTCTTGACCATCGGGTGCTTGGTGATACAGCTCGCCTCGAGGATGTTGATGCCGGCCTCGGCGAAGGTGCGGGAGAGGTCCTCGAGCAGGCGCGTGCGGTCGTAGGCGTCCACCTGCAGCTCGACCCGGTAGGAGGCCTCGTTCTCGCCGTCCCAGCTGACGTCGACGAAGCGCTCCGGAGACTTGCGCAGGGCCTTCACGTTCTTGCAGTCGCCGCGGTGGATCGTGATCCCGCGCCCCAGCGAGACGTAGCCCACGATCTCGTCGCCCGGGACCGGACGGCAGCACTTGGCCAGCCGAACCGCGACGTCCTGAACGCCCTTGACGCTGATCCCGTAGTCGGAGGCCTCCTTGATACGGGTGCGGCGGTCGTCGTCGCGATCGCTGATCAGGTCGTCGACGGTCTCGTCCTGGTCGACCGACTCGCCGGCCTTGAGCCGCTGCATCAGCTTGCCGGCGACGATCCGCGAGGAAACCTTGCCCTGGCCGAGCGCGATGTAGAAGTCGTCGGCCTTCTTGAAGCCCATCTCGCGGATCACGTCGGCGAGCAGGTCGGACGGGGCCACCTTCTGCGAGGGAAGCCCGCGGTTGCGCAGGGCGTGCTGCAGCTGCTCGCGGCCGTGGCGCTCGGCGTCCTCGCGGCGCTCGCGCTTGAACCAGGCGCGAATCTTGTTGCGGGCCCTGCTCGTGCGCACGAGCTTCAGCCAGTCCCGCGAGGGTCCGCGCTCCTGCTTGGAGGTCAGCACCTCGACGATGTCCCCGCTGCGCAGCTGGTAGTGCAGCGGCACGATCTTGCCGTTCACCTTGGCGCCGACGCAGCGGTGGCCGACATCGGTATGGACCGCATAGGCGAAGTCCAGCGGGGTCGATCCGGCGGAGAGGTTCTTGACCTCGCCCTTCGGCGTGAACACGAAGACCTCGTCCTCGAACAGGTCCACTTTGAGCGACTCGAGGAACTCGCTGGGGTCCTGGTCGCCCTCGTGCTCGACCACGTGGCGCAGCCAGGTCATCTTCTCCTTTTCGGAGTCGTCCCCGGCCTTGCCCTCCTTGTAGACGACGTGGGCGGCGATCCCGTATTCGGCGATCTCGTGCATCTGGGCGGTGCGGATCTGGATCTCGAGCGGCTGGCCCTCGGGACCGATCACGGTGGTATGGAGCGCCTGGTAGAGGTTCGCCTTCGGCATCGCGACGAAGTCCTTGAAGCGGCCCGGCAGCGGCTTCCAGATCGAGTGGATGATCCCGACCCCCCCGTAGCAGTCCTTGACGGAGCCGACGATCACCCGCATCGCGGTGAGGTCGAAGATCTCGTTGAACTCGCGCCCCTTCTTGGTCATCTTCGTGTAGATCGAGTAGAAGTGCTTGGCGCGGCCGGAGATCTCGGCTGAGATCCCCACCTTCTTCAGCTCCTTGCCAAGGAAGCTGCCGGCGTCCTCGACGTAGCGCTCACGCTCCACCCGCTGCTGCGCCACCAGCTTCTTGATCTCCTCGTACTTGCGCGGGTGCAGCGTCGCAAAGGAGAGGTCCTCCAGCTCCCACTTGATCGCGTGGATACCGAGGCGGTGGGCAAGCGGCGCGTAGATCTCCAGGGTCTCGCGGGCCTTGGAGATCTGCTTCTGCTTGGCCAGCGCGTCCAGCGTGCGCATGTTGTGGAGGCGGTCGGCCAGCTTGATCAGGATCACCCTGACGTCGGTGGCCATCGCCACCATCATCTTTCGGTAGTTCTCGGCCTGGCGCTCGTCACGGCTTTCGAAGGTGATCCCGGTCAGCTTGGTGACCCCGTCGACGAGGCTGCAGACCTCCTCGTCGAAGTCCTCCCGGATCTGGTCCAGGCTCGCGCTGGTGTCCTCGACTGTGTCGTGCAGCAGCGCGGCGCAGAGCGTCTGGGTGTCGAGCCGCATGCCGGCACAGATCCGGGCCACCCCGACCGGGTGGGTGATGAACTCGTCGCCAGACTTGCGCATCTGATCGGCGTGGCGCTCGCAGGCGAAGGCGAAGGCGCGCTCGACCGCCTCGCGGTCGATCGGCTCGACGGCCTCGGCCTTGTGCTCCTCGATCACCGCGAAGAGGTCGCCGAGCAGCCCGCGCTGCTCCTTGGTCAGCTCCCGCGTGACCGCGTCGAGCGGCGCCGCCTTCGCCTTGGCGACCGGCGACCCGACCTTGGTGTGGCCGCGGCGGTCCTCTGGTCCCGGCCCACCGTTGCGAGTCGAGCGACGGGGACGGGTCGTGCGCTTGGCGGTCTTGCCGTTGGAGTCCCGTGCGGTCTTCGGCGCCTTCGCGGCCTTCTTCGGCCCGGCCTTCGGGGCGGCTCCGTCCTTCGAGGAGGCAGGCGCCGAGGTGCGGCGCTTCTTGGTCGTCCCCTTGGTCTTGCCGGCCTTTAAACCTGTTTCAGACTTGCGAGGTATCGCTGACCCTCCTCGTGGCGGGCGCCGTAGGCGCGGAAGGCGCCTGAGCGCTCCAGTTCGGTGCCCTCCGAGGATACGACCCTGAGCCTGCGTTCGCGACCGGCGGATTCCAGGCTGAGCACCCCGGCCTCGCTGAGCACGCGCACGCAGCGTGCGGCAACCTCTGGCGCGCGCGGCCGCGCCTGGCTACCGGCCAGCGCGGTTCGCAGCGCGCCGCCTTCGGCCGCCGGGATGTCGCGAAGCGCACGGAACACGGCAGCCAGTGCGGTCCGCAGGCCGAGCTGCTCCTCGAGCACCCGCATCGCGAACGCGCGCTCCTCCTCACCCCAGGCGGAGTGCACGAAGGAGGCCCGGTCCTCGAGCCCGCGGGTCGCCAGTGCCGCCAGGTGCGGGAACGGCGGGGGGTCCACCCAGACCACGTGCTCGAAGTCCAACACCAGCTCCGGCGCCAGCGAGAGCGCGTCATAGTCGGCCAGCGAGAGGCCGCCGCCCCGGCCCGCCAGCGCGCGGATCGCGCTGGCGCCGCAACGCCCGCAGGCGACTCCGCCGGAACCGCCGGCAAAGCGAGTCAGGCCGGTCGCCCCCGCCGCCAGCTCGGCCCGGCGAGACGCATCGGAGCAAAGTGCGAGAACCGATTCGCCGCTGGAGACCAGCTCGGCAAGGGTTGCGATCGGGGAGCCCACCCCGTGCACGGGCCGGCGCGGGGCGCCCGCCTGTCCAGCTTCGCGCAATGTGTCCGCGGGCCAGGGCTCCAGGGGCTGCGCCAGCTCGGCCTCGAAGCGCCGCCACCACTCCACGCTCTCGCACCTGCACCGGTGGGCGTCCGCAGTGGCGGCCTCCTCGTCAAGGTCGCCGACTGGGTAGAGATCCCGCAGCACCAGGCGTGGCTCCACGGCGCCGTTCCACTGGTTGACCTCCAGCCGCACCGCCGCGTCCACCGGCTCGTCGTCGGAGACCGGGAGCTTGGAGATCCCGAAGGCAACCCCGACCGCGCGCGAGCCGCCGCTGCGCAGGCTGAAGCGCGCGTGCTTTCCCTCGCCCATCGGCTGCACGTCGCCGAGGCGAGCCGAGGGGACAAGCAGGCGAACCCCCGGGTTCCCGGCCCCGAAAGGCCCCAGGCGCTCCAGCTCCTCGGCCAGCTCCAGCCCGAGGCCGTCGCCGCCCACCAAGGCGTCGATCCGCTCGGTACGGGTCAGCTGCTCGGGACCGAGATGCTGGGCCGCGTGGGCGACGAACGCCTCGCGGAACGCTGGCAGCTCCGACGCCTCGAGCTCGAGCCCGGCAGCGGCGCGATGACCGCCGAAGCGCCCGAGGTGCTGCGAGCAGGCCTCCAGGCCGGCGAGCAGGTCGAACCCGGGGATGCTGCGCCCGGAACCGCGGCCGTGGCCATGCTCGTCGATCGAGATCAGCAGCACGGGTCGCCAGTGGCGTTCGACCAGCCGCGAGGCGACGATGCCGACCACGCCGGGATGCCACCCGCGGCCCGCAATCACCAGGGCAGGCGCGTCGCGCAGCTCCTCGGGCAGCTCCCGCCTTGCCGCCTCCGCCGCGGCGTCCACCTCACGCTCGGCGCTACGGCGCTCGCGGTTGGCGCTGTCCAGCTCGGTGGCGATCGCAGCGGCGCGCTCCCAGTCGTCGGTGAGAAACAGCTCGACTCCGGCGTCGGCCCGGTACAGGCGCCCGGCTGCGTTGACCCGTGGGGCAAGGCGGAAGGCGAAGTCGCCCTCGTCCAGGCTCGCCAGCTCCGATCCCGCGACGGCGCACAGCGCACGGAGCCCGGGGCGGCGGCCGCGACGCGCAACCGCCAGGCCCCGCCGCACCAACGAGCGGTTCTCTTCGACCAGCGGAACGATGTCGGCCACCGTGGCCAGCGCAACCAGGTCCAGGTCTGCCTCCGAGGCCTCGGCCGGCAACCCTGCCGCCTTTCGCAGCGCCGCGGCCAGCTTGTGCGCGACGCCGGTGCCGCACAGCCCCTCGAACGGATAGCCGGAAACGCCGGGGTGCAGGACCGGGCAGTCGGGAAGCTGTTGCGGAGGCGAGTGGTGGTCGGTGACGATCACCTCCATACCGGCCCCCTTCGCCGCCTCGACCTCGGGCGCGCAGCTGATACCGCAGTCGACCGTGATGAGCAGCTCGGTGCCGCGCGCAGTCAGGCGGTCGACCCCGTCGGCGGTCAGGCCGTAGCCGTCAGCGAGACGGTCGGGCAGGTACCAGTCGCACACCGCGCCCAGCTCGCGCAGGGCGCCGACCAGGACTGCGGTCGCGCACACCCCGTCGGCGTCATAGTCGCCGTGCACGGTGATGTGGTGGCCGCCCCGCGCCGCTGCGAGCACGCGCTCGACCGCCACATCCATCGCCTCGAACTCGCCCGGGTCGTGAGTCTCGCCGCCCTCGAGAAAGCGCCGCGCCTGCTCGACGCTGCGGTATCCGCGCCGCACCAGCGTGATCGCGACCGGCTCGCTTACCTCGAGCCCCTCGACGAGGGCACGCGCCTCCGAGTACGAGTAGGGCTCGGCGACGTATGAGCGCGCAGGTTGACCCACAACGCCAGGCTAAGAAGCGCCTGGGACGGAATCACCCCCTCACGCGTCCGCAGTTTGCGGGGTGGTCCTGCGTGGAGTGGTCAGATCCGTTCGGAGCGCAGGCCGATCACGTAAACGACCGCGAGCCCGACCGCGACCCCGGGGACCGCCCACAGCGCCGTCGCGAGGTCGGTCTCGCCGATCCCGCGCCCGCTGGCGATCTGCAGGATCGTCCCTGAGGCCATCGCCCCGGTGGTCGCGCCCAAGAACGCGCCGACGATCCCCTGCCAGAAGCGGTCGGGAAGGAAGACGGTGAAGTGCCACAGCGCGAGGCCCATCGTGAACCAGACCAGCAGGCTCATCTAGGCCTCCCGTGCTTGCGGCGGCGCTGACGCTGGCGCCGGCGCTTGGCGGGCTTGTCGCGCCGCTCGGCTCGCGCCTCTCCGGCACCAAGGCCCTCGGGCTCCGGCTCGGTGGCGGAGGGCGAGACGCGGTCGGGCTCCACTGCGACCGGCTCCGGCTCCGGCTCGGGCTCGGCGGGCGCGGGCTCCTCGGGCTCGAGCTCCGTCTCGGCCGGCGCCTCGTTCAGCTTGGCGACGGCGATCTCCTCGGCGAAGGCGGGCACCTCGCCCATCGCGTCCTCGATCCGCTTGCGCCGTCCGCGGAACGCGTCCTCCCGCTCCTTCCAGGCGGTCAGCACCGGCGAGGCGATGAATATCGAGGAGTAGGTACCCGACGCGATCCCGACCATCATCGCGAAGGCGAAGTCCTTGAGGGTCTCGCCGCCGAAGATCAGCAGCACCGTGACCAGGAACACCGAGGACAGTCCGGTTATCAGCGACCGCGTCAGCACCTCGCTCATCGAGCGGTTGACGATCTGCGAGAAGGCCGCGCGAGGCATCCTCGGTACGTTCTCGCGGATCCGGTCGAAGACGATGATCGTGTCGTAGAGCGAGTAGCCGAGGATGGTCAGGAAGGCGGCAACCGTGGCGCTCGTCACCTCGCGCCCGAACAGCGAGTACACGCCGGCGGTGATGAGGACGTCGTGGGCGACCGCGATCAGCACCGGAACCGCGTACTTGGCCTCGAATCTCAGCGCGATGTAGCCCGAGATCACCAGCAGCGAGAAGATGATCGCCATCGCGGCGCTCCGCGCAATGGTCTCGCCGAAGGTGGGCCCGATGCTGATGCTGTCGAAGGCATCCGGGGCAACCCCGAAGCGCTGGTTCAGCGTGTCCTGCACGTTGGAGATCTGCGCAGGCCGCAGCTGGCTGCTCTCGATCTGGAATGCGTTGGAGCCGAGCGCAGGGTTCTCGATCGCCTGGATCTCGGCGCCGCCGAGTCCCTCACGCGACAGCGTGTTGCGCACGTCCTCGACGCTGGCCGCCCTGCTCAGGCTCGCCTCGATCCGGGTGCCCGACTCGAAGTCGATGCCGAAGTTGAGCTGGTTGATCGCCAGCGACAGCGCGCCGACAGTGAGGATGATCCCCGACATCGAGAAGAAGTAGCGGCTGAGCCCGGTGAAGTCGAAGTGCCAGCGGGTGCGCTGCTCAGCCGGCGCCCCGAGCATCCAGCGCGAGTTCAGCACCCGTCCGCGGCCGAACACGCCGAGGAAGGCCTGGGTGAAGACGACGGCGGTGAGCAGCGAGGCGATCGTCCCCAGGCCGAGGGTCAGCGCGAAGCCCTTGACGCCCGAGGTCGCCAGCACGAAGAGGATGAACGCAGTCAGGAACGTGATCACGTTCGCGTCGATGATCGTGGCGATCCCGCGCCCGTAGCCGGCGGCGATCGCGGAGCTCAGCGAGCGTCCCGCCCGCGCCTCCTCCTTGATGCGCTCGAAGATGACGACGTTGGCGTCCGCCGCGACGCCGATGGTGAGGATCAGGCCGGCGATGCCCGGCAGGGTCAGCGTGATCGGGATCAGCTTCACCAGCGCGAAGAAGATGACCGCGAACACCGCCAGCCCCAGCGTCGCCACCACCCCGAGGAAGCGGTAGTAGGCGATCAGGAAAAGGATCACCAGGATCAGGCCGATGATCGCCGCCTTGAGGCCCTGGTCCAGTGCCTCCTTGCCGAGCGAGGCCGAGATCTGGCTCTGGCTGATCAGCTTCAGGTCTATCTGCAGCGCGCCGCGCTTGAGGAACTCGGCGAGGTCCTGCGCCTGGCCGCTCGTGAAGTCGCCGGAGATCTGCGCGCCCGTGCGCCCGTCGATTCCGTCCGGGTTCTCCGCGTAGTTGATGATCGGCCGCGAGACCACCTCGTTGTCGAGCACGACGGCGAAGTGGTCCGATGCGGCCGCCGGGTTCTCGCCGGGCAGGGCGTTGGCGGCGCCGCGCTGGGCGATCTCGCGGGTGACGTCCTGGAACTTCCCGCGCCCGCTGTCGGTGAAGCCGAAGGTGACGTTGGGCTGGTTCGTGCTCGGGTCGAATTCCTGCTTGGGGTCCTTCAGGTCGCTACCCGACAGCGACGGGCGGTCGTGAAGCACGAAGTAGCAGTCCTTGGATGTGCAGACCGGGTCGGCCTGCGGGGTGCCGCTGGTCACCAGGGTGCCCCTCGGGACCCTGACCACGATCCCCTTGTGGGGACGCTTGCGGCCGGTCGCGGTTATGAAGAGGTCGCTGCGGGCGCTCTCGGGCCCGGCGATCAGCCTGTGCGGCGGCTTTTCCTCGAACAGGTAGTAGCGCGGTCCCGAGGTGCAGCCGTCGCACTCGGCCTTCTGCTTGGACGCCAGCCGCACGGCGTCGTAGATGTTCGAGAACGGGTCCTCGGCCGGCTGCGGGGAGCCGGGCTTGCCGATCACGTTCGGCTCCCAGTCGTAGAAGAACAGCCTCGCCGGCTTGGTCGCGCACTCGGTCGTCCTCCCAACGCTGGTGGCGCCAGGGATACCGACCGAGATCTGATCGCTGCCGAGCCGCGCGATCTCGATCTCCGCCACGCCAAGCTGGTCGCAACCGTCCCGGATCAGGTCGATGGCCCTGTCGATCGCAGCCGAGTCGACCTCCGGCTGCTGGGGCGTGGGCCGGCCCTGCAGGACGAGCTCGATCCCGCCCCGCAGGTCGAGGCCCAGCCGCGTCGGCTTGCTCGCGATCGCGACGGCCGAGGCCAACATGAGCCCCACCACGAACAGCAGGATGAACAGGTTGCGGCGGCGCGCGCCCATTGATTGAGAGGCTATCTGCCCAAGTTGGGGCGGGTCAGTTGTCCGGCGTCAGGACGATCAGCAGTCCACCGTCCTCGTCGTACGCCGGGAAGACGTCGGCGACCGCCTCGGCGGGCAGGTCGCCTTCGGCGTTCACCGAAACCCGCTTGCCGAGCGAGCGCACGCCCCATTCGAGAGAGGTCTCGATCGGGTCGGTTTCGCCGTCGCCGTTCGTATCGGCCTCCTCGCCGCCATCGCCCTGCTCGAGCCACTGCAGGCCGAGAACCTCCTTGACGGGGCGGCCCATCACCTGGTCCTCGTTGAGGCCGGTGAGCTCGAAGCTGCCCCGCCCAGCCCCAATCACACGGCCGTCCTTGTCGCAGACGAAGAAGGCCGCGTCGGGTGCGGGGTAGTAGTCGTCCAGCAGCTCGAACAGAAACCCGAACCCGCACTTCGAGCAGCCCTTGGGCCGCCCGCTGAAACCCGCGTTCCGGTCTCCCGATTGCTCGCGGTTCCCGCAGTTCGGACAGATGAAGAACGGCATCCCCAAGAAAGGCTACAAAGAACAACAGCTCCCGCCCTCCCTTCGCTGGCGCAGGGAGCTAGAACAGGGTTGCGGCTGCGCCCTCGGGCACCGGGATGTCGAGGTGCTCGAAGGCCCCCTGGGTGAGCACCCGCCCACGCGGGGTGCGCTTGAGGAGCCCCTGCTGCAGAAGGTAGGGCTCGAGCACGTCCTCGACTGTGTCCTCCTCCTCGCCGATCGCCACCGCGAGCGTCGAGAGACCGACCGGTCCGCCGCCGAACTTGGCGGCGATCGTCTTCAGCAGGGTGCGGTCGTGGCGGTCGAGCCCGGCCAGGTCCACCTCCAGCATCTCCAGGGCCGCGCCGGCCACCTCGGCGGTGACCCGGCCCTTGCTCTTGACCTCCGCGAAATCGCGCACCCGCTTCAGCAGCCGGTTGGCGACCCGCGGCGTCCCCCGCGAGCGTTCGGCGATCGCCACCGCACCCGCGGGGTCGATCGCCACGTCGAGGATTTCCGCCGAGCGCTCGACGATTCGGGCGAGGTGGTCGGGCGAGTAGTGCTCGAGGCGGTGACAGACGCCGAACCGGTCGCGCAGCGGCGTGGTCAGAAGGCCGCTCCGAGTGGTGGCCCCGACCAGGGTGAAGGCGGGAAGCGGCAGGGTCACGGTCCGTGCACCGGCGCCCTGTCCGAGCACCACCGGCAAGCGCGCGTCCTCCATTGCCGGGTACAGGGTCTCCTCGATCGCGCGGCCAAGGCGGTGGATCTCGTCGATGAAGAAGACGCTGCCCGGTTCGAGTGCGGTGAGGAAGGCGGCCACGTCGGCCTTGCGCTCCAGCGCCGGCCCCGCGGTCTGCACCAGGGGAACCCCGAGCTCGGCGGCGATGATGAA
>JBBPIM010000010.1:0-56578 GCA_038040325.1 Candidatus Mayfieldus profundus | reverse complement strand
ACACGGTGATCGGCGACGCCCGGCTGTTCTACGGATACAAGACCAACGACAACGGCGTGGTCAGCGCGCCCCACGGTGAGTACGACGACCTGACGCAGTCTTACCCCGACACCGATCCCGCCGGCTGCCCCGACAATCCGCCGCCGGTCGAGGAGTGCAACTACCTCACCGACGTGATCACCCAGGACGCGCTCGACTCGCTGGCCAAGCTAGGGAGCAGCGCCCCGGTCTACCTGCAGGTCGACTACACCACCCCGCACGGAGACATCGTGCCGCCGGGCGGGCCGGAGCCGGCGCCGCGCCACGCCGGCACCTTTGCGGGAGCGATTGCCCCGCGGGTGCCCGGCTTCAACGAGAAGGACACTTCCGACAAGCCCGCCTTCGTGCGCTCCAACCCGCGGCTCGGGTTCGGCAAGACCGACTACATCGACCGCCGCTACGCGCAGCGGCTGGAGGCGCTGCGCTCGGTGGACGAGGGCGTGGGGCGCATCATCGACAGGCTGTTCGTCACCGGCCAGCTCGACAACACCTACATCGTCTTCATCTCCGACAACGGGTTCTTCCAGGGCGAGCATCGCTTCGATGCGGCCAAGTTCCTGCCCTATGAGCCGTCCAACCACATGCCGCTGCTGATCCGCGGCCCCGGCCTGGAGCCGGGCGGGCACCGCGGCGAGCTGGTCGCCAACATCGACCTCGCGCCCACCTTCCTGAACATCGCCGGCGCCAGCGCCACCGCCTCGATCGACGGCCGCTCGCTGCTGCCCTACGCCCAGGACCCGAGCCAGCGCACCCGCCGCCCGATCCTGCTCGAGGGCTTCACCGGCAAGGGCGAGGAGGGAGTCGCGCTTCGCGGCATCCCGCGCGCCACCGCCTCGATCAAGGCATCGCCGCGCGACTACGAGGGCATTCGCATCGGCCCCTACAAGTACATCGAGTACCGCAGCGGCGCCAAGGAGCTGTACGACCTGAGGCGGGACAAGTGGGAGCAGCACTCGCGCCACATCGATTCGCGCTACCGCCTCGTGAAGCGCTGGCTGTCCCAACGCCTGGCCTGGCTGGAATCCTGCCTGGGCAGGACATGTCGGAAGGGACTCAAGGCCAAGCTCCCGCAACCGCTGCGCGCGGGCCAGCGCATACCTCGCTGACGCCGGGGCGGGCCCGCGCGGCGCTGGCGCTCGCCCTCGCCGCCGCAATCTCGTCCGCAACCACGCTCGCCGCGGGCCCCGCCCGGGGCCAGTCCCCCGAGCGGGCCAACGTCGTCGTTATCCAGACCGACGACCAGGCCCTGGACTGGCTCTACACCAGCCAGGCGCCCCCCGGCCAGCCGCCAGTGCAGGCGATGCCCAACACGCTCGGGCTGATCGGCGGCGAAGGGGTCACCTTCAGCCGCTACTACGTCTCCGACCCGCTCTGCTGCCCCTCGCGCGCCACCCTGCTCACCGGGGCCTATGCCCATAACCACGGCGTGCTCGGCAACGGCCCGCTGGGCGGAGGCTACGCGGCCCTCGACAAGCGAGAGAACCTTGCGGTCTGGCTCCAGGATGCCGGCTACCGGACGATCCACATCGGCAAGTTCCTCAACTACTACGGAGAGCCGCCCTTCAGCGACCCCCGGGAGGTGCCGCCGGGTTGGAGCCGCTGGGAGACCCTGGCCGGTGAGGACTCGACCCACTACTTCTACGGCTACCGGCTCAACGTCGACGGCACGCTTACCGAGCGCTTCGGCGACCTCGGCTACTCGCGCAAGGACCCCGCGGGCTGCCCGCAGGACCCGCCGGAGCCGGACGGCTGCAAGTACCAGACCGACGAGCTGACCCGCCGGGCGGTGGACCAGATCGCCGAGTCGGCCCCCGGCGGCCCGTTCTTTCTCAGCCTCGACTACGTGGCGCCGCACGGGGACTACCCGCTTCCCGACGGGCCCGAGCCGGCCACCCGCCACGACGGCTCCTGGGCGACGGTGCCGCTGCCGCGCCCGCCGGGCTTCAACGAGCGCGACGTCTCCGACAAGCCGCGCTGGATCCGCCGTGCGCCGCGGATCGGGGCCTATCTGCTCGGCCGAACCCAGACCGAGTGGCAAAACGAGATCGAGTCGCTGCGCGCGGTGGACGACGGCGTCGCGCGGATCGTCGAGGCGCTGCGCGCCGGCGGGGAGTTGGACAACACCTACGTCTTCTTCACCTCCGACAACGGCTTCTTCTCCGGCGAGCACCGCATCCACCGCGCCAAGTACCTGCCCTACGAGCCCTCGGTGCGGGTGCCGCTGCTGGTACGCGGTCCGGGCCTTTCGCCGGCCGCCCGCAGCGCCGAGCTGGCGGCAAACGTGGACCTGGCGCCGACCATCCTCGACATCGCCGGCGCGGCGCCGGTCCCCTCGGTCGACGGGCGCTCGCTGATGCCCTTCGCGCGCAATCCGGAGCTCCGTTCCCGGCGGCCGATCCTGCTCGAGGGCTTCACCCGGGCGGTCGAGGCCGCAACCGCGCGCGAGGGGCGCGCCCACGCCTCGATCTCGGCACCGATCCGCGACTACCAGGGGATCCGGGTCGGCCCCTACAAGTACGTGCGCTACGCGGGCGGCGCAAAGGAGCTCTATGACCTGCGCGACGACCCGCACGAGCTGCACTCGCGCCAGAGCGACCCGCGCTACCGGGACGTCAAGCGGTTCCTGGCCAGGCGCCTGCGCCGGCTGCGGCTATGCGGCGGCGAGGGGTGCCGGAGCGGGCTGCAGGCGAGAATCCCCCAGCCGCTCCGGCGGCGAGGGGTCCGCCGCTAGGTTCCGCCGAGCGGGGTTAGCTGGCCGCTGGGCTCGACGAGGTAGAAGCCGACCGAGTTCTGGCCGGGGCGCAGGCTGTCCGGCGGCACAACCGCTCCTGCCCAGATGTCGCCGTAGAAGAGGAACGAGGTGGCCGTCGCTGCAACCTTGCCGTTGACCGCGATCGCGATCTCGCGGCCCTTCTCGACGCCCTCCAGCGTGGCGGCGGCGAATGCGGGCAGCTTCAGGCCCGGGGCCAGGCTCGTCTTGAACACGTCCGGGCTGTAGACCTCGGCGCTCAGCGGCCCGGCCGCCGGCCCGGAGATCGGCGGCACCGGCCGGCCGAGCAGGTCGGGTCGCGGGCCCAGCTCGAAGAGGCCGCTGCCGGTCCCCACCCAGGCGGCATCTCGGCGCAGAACCTCGTCGCGCTCGGCCAGCATCCGCGGGAACGGCTCGGTCACCGTCGTCTTCAAGCCGGTGGTCACCTCAACCTGGCGATCCACCTTGCCGGCCTCCGACACCGGCACGCCGTCGACCTTGTAGGGGATCTCGACGCCCAGCACGTCGGCGATCGTCGGGACGATGTCCACGTTGCGGGTGTAGGCGTCGGATAGCTCGGGCTTGCGCTGGCCCGGGTACTTGATGAACAGTGGCGGGTTGCCGACGCCGCCGAGGTTGGTCGGGGTGGCGATTCGGCGCTTGTCCTTGGGGTCGAAGGAGATGCCGTGGTCGGCGGTGACTATCACCAGCGCCTTGTCCCAGATCCCGACCTCCTTCAGCCTCGCGATCATCTGGCGGGTGAGCCGGTCCGCGTACCCGGTCTGGATGAAGTGGCGCTGCAGGGTCGTCGCCACGCCGCCTTCGGTCGCCGCCCAGCTCTGTGCGTTGGGACCGGCGATGTCCGAGATCTCCGTGAAGTTGTACTCGCGGCCGTCGGGGAGGAAGTGGAACGGCTCGTGCGGCAGCTCGATGTGAATCAGGTTGAAGCTGCGCCCGCCCGGCTTGATCCCGGAGAAGAACGCGTTGAACTGCTCCGGGCTGGGCGGCACGAACAGGTCCCGCGCGAACTGCCCTGCGTACTGGGCCCCGTCGCCGGCGTTGTTGCCGAAGTTTCCGAACGTGGAGCTGACGTTGGGAAGCTCGTTCGCCAGCGCCGGCGGCAGGACCAGGCGGCCCTCCACGTAACGGAGATCCTTGACCAGGTCCTTGAGGCGGGTCTTCTGCGGAGGCAGCTCCTCCTCCCCGCACAGCGACGGGTCGCAGACGCTGGTCACCACCTCGTCCACGTGCATCCGGTACTTGCCTCCGAGCAGGCTGAAGATGCTGTTCGGCTGGTCCGAGGAGGTCGGCAGGGTCGTGAAGTCGGGGCTGACGCCGGTCATGATCGCCGGCACCGCGCGCCCCGTGAAGTCGGCGGCGGCACTGTTGTTGCGATACCAGGTGGACTGGGCGGCGAGGCTGGCAAACCCCGGGAAGCGCTTGGCGTCGACGCGCGCCGCGGAGGGGTCCATCAGGGTCGCGGTGGGAAGCTCGTCGAAGATCAGCATCACCACCGGGGTCTTGCTCTGCACCTTGACCCCCAGCGCGCCGGCGTCCTCCTGGGGAAGGATCAGCTTGTTGGTGTCGCTGAAGAACAGGAAGAGGACCAGGAAGACCAGCGGCGCCGGAGTCAGCACGTCGAGGAGCTGCTTGACGAAGCCGCGCTTGTAGAGGCCGTAGGCGATCAGCGCCCCCAGCGCCAGCCCGATCACGATCATCAACCCGGCCGGCTTGGAGAAGATCCGCTTTTCGATCTGCACGAAGAAGGTCGCGGCGAGCAGCACCACGAATCCCATATGGACCGCCAGATAGGCGCGCCGGTCGATCACCTTCGCCACCGTCTCGACCGCGAGCATCGCCAGCGGGGGCAGGAAGGTGAAGGCGACCGAGAACAACACGATGTCGCCTGCCGTATTGCCGCGGGCGACGAAGAAGTCGGGGTTCTTGCCGAGCAGGTCGAGCAGCGGCTGCACCAGGGCGAACGCCCACAGGGCGCCGAGATGGGCGCCGCCGAGCAGAAGCTCGCGCAGCGACTCGCCGCTCAGCGTGTGCCGGACCCTGCTCACGTAACCGCGCTCAGGACCTCGGCCGCGCCTGGTAGAGGACGCGGGTGCCGGACGGCAGCGGCTCACTGCGATCGACGTCGAAGCGCTCGTTAAGCAGGCGCTCGAAGGTCTCCAGCTCGTAGTCGGAGTTCGACCCCTCGCGCTTGCCGGAGAGAAGCCGCCTCACCATCGGGTCCTCGCGGGTCGGGAATTCGATCACCAACGCGCAGTCGAGGCCGTGCAGCCAGTCGAGGAACTCGGCGACCGGGACGTTGGCGGTGATCGAGACATGGTGGATCAGCGCCAGCGCCAGCGCCAGGTCGGGGGTGCCGCGATCCTCGAGCGGGCGGCGCTCCAGCCCGCGCCAGCCGAGGCCCGGAGAGGGGTCGGCGAGGTTGCCGACCAGGGGCAGGATGCCGTGCTCCTCCTCCGATCGCAGCGAGCGGTACAAAGCCTCGACGGTGGCATGGTCGTAGTCGAAGGCGACGACGTAGGCGGCGTGCTCGGCGGCGATCCGCGAGTAGGCGCCGTCGTTGCATCCCATGTCCCAGACGAGCGCCGGCCGTGCCGATCCCACCGCCTCGCGCACGAAGGTCGCCTTGCGCTCGGCCTCGGCGTCACTGTAGGTGCAATCCTGGCGATAGTTGGTCCAGGCTGTGTCGCCCGCCTTCCAGCTCAACTTGGCCACCAGCTTGCGCAGCCGCTGCACGTTGGCCTTGATCAGCTCGGTCTTGAAGTTCGCCTTTTTGAGCTCCGCCTTGACCTCGCCCCCCTCGCGCTCCTCGTAGCGGCGCTCGAGCCGCGCGTGCAGGGCGACGTGGGCCAGCACACCCCGGCGCAGGCGGTCGCGCAGGGTGAAGAAGCGCGCTGCCTCGGAGGGGGTGATGCCGTCGACCGAGCCGCGCAGCCAGGGGTGGAAGGGAATGTCCTTGTAGGCCTGCAGCAGCAGCGGATAGAGGAACAGCATGCAGAACTGCCGGTAGCCGACCCAGGGCTCGCCCTCGCGCAGCCGCTCGAACGACCCGACGTCGATGAACACCGGCGCCGAGCCGCGGAACTGGACGTTGTAGGGGGTCGCGTCCTTGAGGGCCAGGCCGGCGTCGAGGGCGGCCAGCTCCAGGTCGAGGGTGAGCAGGGCCGCGTCCTGGAGCATCCCGAAGGTCCACTCGTAGGGATAGGAGACGAAGGGGATGCGCTCGTGGCGCAGCACCGCCTGCGCGCCGTCGGGGAGGACGCCGGCGGCGGCCTCCCCGAGCGCGTCGGTGGAGACCTCCTCGGTCCCGACCAGCGAGCCCTCGGACGTGAGCCGCTCGAACAGGGGCGACTCGGCGAGCGCGCGCCAGTCGTCGGCGCCCTGCTCGCTGAGCACGCGATAGACCGCATCTTGGGCGACCACCACGCGGCTGTCGCGATCGCGAAACGAGCCAGGTTCTACCCGGGTGGCGCTGGGCACGGCTCGTTGCTCGTTCCTCGTTCCTCGTTCCTCGTTCCTCGAACTACGAGCTACGAGCTACGAGCAACGAAATTAGACCGGCTCCTTCTCCGTCTCGTGCGTTGTCGGAGTCGTCGTGGCGCCGGCCGACTTGGCCTCGCCCTCCGACGGCTCCTCGTCGTCGCGCTTCCAAAACATCAGCGTGCGGAAAATCCGCTTGCCGAACATCTTCACCGCGACCACGGCCCCGGCGATTCCGCCGAGCAGCGCCTGGAGCAGCACGCTGCCGCTGCCGGGGTCGAGATAGCCAAAGACACTCATCGTTTAGGGCACTCCTTGTCGTTGTGACGCCGTCCGGCCCGACGGCGTGTAAAGGCACCGCTTGCCGGGGACCAAAGCCGTAAGCGGAGTCGGGCAGGGTAGCAACTCAGCTTAAGAGAAGCTGAAGCGCGGCGTGCGCCGGTTGCCGGCTACTTGATGACGGCGATCACGTCGCCTGCGGAGACCGAGCCCCCTTCGGAGACGTTCAGCTCCGCGACCTCCCCGGATCGGTGGGCGATGATCTCGTTTTCCATCTTCATCGCTTCGATCACGCAGATCAACGCCCCCTCCTCGACCTTGTCCCCCTTCCCGACCTCGACCTTGAGCACCGTGCCCTGCAGCGGCGAGGCGAGATCCTCGCTGGAAGCGCCGCCTCCGGCTCCGGCCTTTCGCTCGCGCTTCGGGGGCCGCCGCCCGCCGGCGACGGCACCGTCCCCGCCGGCGCCCGGTGGGGCGAAGACCTTGACCTCGAACAGCTTGCCCCCAACTTCCACCTTGTAGGAGCGCTCGACAGGTTCGAGCGTGTCGTCATCCGGTTCCTCGTTGCTCGTTCCTCGTTCCTCGGGTGCGAGGCTCTTCAGCCAGTCTGGGTCCTCGAGCAGGTCGCGGCAGGTCTCTCCCTTCGCCCACTGCTCGGTGGCGAGGATCGCGGTGTGGAAGGGGATCAGCGTGGTGAGGCCGTCGATCTCGTACTCGCCCAACGCCCTGACCATCCGCCGCGTGGCCAACTCGCGGTCGAGGTCCCAGACGATCAGCTTCGCGACCATCGGGTCGTACATCGGGGTCACCTCGGAGCCGGCCTCTACGCCGGAGTCCACCCGCACCCCCGGTCCGGCCGGCTCGCGGTAGCCGGTGATCTTTCCGGGCGCCGGCGCGAACTTCTTGTGCGCCGCCTCGGCGTTGATCCGGCACTCGATCGCGTGGCCGCGCAGCTCGACCTCGTCCTGGGCGACCGAGAGCTCCTCGCCCGCCGCGATCCGCACCTGTTCGCGCACGATGTCCAGCCCGGTGACCATCTCGGTCACGCAGTGCTCGACCTGGACGCGGGTGTTCATCTCCAGGAAGAAGTACTCCTCGCCCACCTGCAGGCCCTCGACGGTCCCGGCCGAGCGGTAGCCGACCGCGCGAGCGGCCTCGGTGGCGATGGCGCCGATCCGCTCCCGCATCTCGTCGTCCACGTGCGGGGCGGGCGCCTCCTCGATCAGCTTCTGGTGGCGGCGCTGGATCGAGCAGTCGCGCTCACCCAGGTGGATCACGTTGCCGTGGGAGTCGGCCAGCACCTGCACCTCGACATGGCGGGGGTTGTCCAGGTAGCGCTCGAGATAGACGCGCGGATCGGAGAAGAACTTCTCGCCCTCGCGGGCGGCGCCCTCGAAGGCGTCCTCCAGGCCGTCCTCGCCGTGGGCGACGCGGAAACCCTTGCCGCCGCCTCCGCCCGCCGCCTTGCAGGCGACCGGATAGCCGATCGACTCGGCCTGCGCACGAGCCTCTTCGAGGTCCTGGGCGGGGGCGGTCGCGCCGGGCACGATCGGGACGCCCGCGTCGGACATCAGCTCGCGGGCCCTCGTCTTCAAGCCCATGTCGTCGATCGCCTCGGGGGGAGGGCCGATGAAGACGAGGCCGGTGTCCTCGACGGAGCGGGCGAAATCGGCGTTCTCGGCGAGGAAGCCGTAGCCGGGATGGATCGCCTCGGCGCCGGCCTTCTGCGCGGTCTCGATGATCTTTGCGGTCGCCAGGTAGCTCTCGGCCGGGACCGCTGGACCGAGCAGGAAGGCCTCGTCGGCCTCGCGCACGTGCGGCGCCTCGCGATCGGCCTCGGAGTAGACGCCGACGGCGCCGATCCCCATCTCCTTCAGCGTCCGCATCACCCGAATCGCAATCTCGCCCCGGTTGGCGACTAGAACCTTCTCGAACATGGCGGGGCAGACTATCTGCCGGTCTCTCGGCCGCGGGTCCTGTCGTGGGGGGCGCGCTCCCGCCACGTGCTCGGGGCTGCGCGCGAGGCGGAATCGCGCCCCCCACGCCACCCGCGGAAGAGACCCCGACTATCCTCCCCCGCCGCCGTGATCGAGTTGCAAAGTCACTCAACCGTGTCCGATGGGCAGTTGGAGCCCGCTGCCGTCGTGGAGACAGCCGCGAAGGCCGGCGTCACGGTGCTGGCGTTGAGCGATCACGATGCCGTGGCGGGGGTGCCCGAGGCGGCGCGGGCGGCGGCGGACCTGCGGGTCGATCTGGTGCCCGCGGTGGAGATGTCGTGCGTGCACGAGTACGCCGACGACCTGCACATGCTCGGTTACTGGATCGACCTGGACGCGATTGCGCCGGCCTGCGAACGGGCCCAGCAGGAGCGGGTCAGCCGGGCGGAGGAGATCGTCGAGAACCTGCGCGGGCTCGGGTTCGACCTCACGGTCGAGGACGCGATCGCCGAGTCGGGCGACGCGCTTTCGATCGGCCGTCCCCACATCGCCCGCGCTGCCGGCGCAAAACCCGAGCAAATGGGGGCCTTTTTCGAGGAGTACCTGGTCCCGGGCGCGAAGGCGTTCGTGCCGCGGCGCTGGCCCACGGCCGACGAGGCGGTGCAGCTGATCCGCGACGCGGGCGGGGTGGCGGTGGTCGCCCACCCCTACTGGGACGTCAAGGACCCGCAGCAGGTCGAAACGCTTATCGGTGCACTGGACGTCCAGGGGGTCGAAGCGTTCTATCCGGACCACACCCGCGATCAGACCGAGCACCTGCTGGGGATCTGCTCGCAGCGAGGGCTGACCCCGACCGGCTCCTCCGACTTCCACGGCCCGACCCACAAGACCTTCTCGCGCTTCGGCGCATATGACACCTACGGGCTCGGCGAGCCCGAAGTGCCGGCGAAGCCCTAGCTGTAATCCGTGAGCCCGTTGTTTCATCCATGGGGGCGGGGGCTGACCGTCCGCACCGTGCCAAAAAGAGCTGCGGGACCCGAACTGTCGCAATTTCCGTCCGCGGGGAGGATGAAAAAGGCGACAGTTCGGGCGTTCGGGCGTAACCGCCAAGACCGCGCGGCCCAAGCTCGGCTTGCTGGCAATCTACGATGCCGGCACATGGAGCAGCGTCTCAGCCTGGTCACCCTCGGTGTCGCCGACGTGGTCCGCTCGCGGGCCTTTTATGAGGCCCTCGGCTGGAGCAGCAACACCGATCCGGAGTCCGACGTCGTCTTCTTCCAGGCCGGCGGGATGATCGTGGCGCTGTGGGACCGCGCCAAGCTGGCGGAGGACAGCGGCGTGAAGGACGCCGGCGGCTGGGGCGGGGTGACGCTCGCGCACAACCTGCGCTCCCCCGCCGAAGTGGACGAGGTGATTGAGCAAGCGCGGGCGGCCGGAGCAGGGATCGTCCGCGAGGCCGGCGAGACCTTCTGGGGCGGTTACTCGGGCGCGTTCACCGACCCCGACGGCCACCCGTGGGAGGTCGCCCACAACCCGCGCTGGCAGATCGCCGAGGACGGCTCGGTGACGCTGCCGGAATAGGCCGGCCCCTCCGCCACCGTCCCCTAAGAGGCGGCGGCCGCCTCGCGAGCGGGAATCAGCTCCCGTGCCTCGAGGTAGGCGACCACCTGTGCGGCCGACTCCTCGGGATCCTGCGCCTCGGTGTCGACGATGATCTCGGCGTGCTCGGGCTCCTGGTAGGGGTCCGAGACGCCGGTGAACTCCTTGATCTCGCCCGCGTACGCCTTCGCGTACAGCCCCTTGGGGTCGCGCTTGGCGCAGACCTCCACCGAGGCCTTGGCGTAGACCTCGATGAAGCGATCGCCCATCAGCGCCCGCGCATCGCGGCGGGTCTCGCGATAGGGCGAGATGGCGGCCGTGATCACCGGCACGCCGTTGCGCGAGAGCAGGTCGGCGACGAAGGCGATGCGGCGGATGTTGGTGTCGCGGTCCTCCTTGGAGAAGCCGAGCCCCTTGGAGAGGTTCTCGCGCACGATGTCGCCGTCGAGGATCTCCAGACGGCTGCGGCGTGCGCGCAGCTCGGCCTCGATCAGCTTCGAGATCGTCGTCTTGCCGGCTCCGGAGAGCCCGGTGAACCAGAGGGTGAAGCCGTTGTGGTTGCCCTCCGCGTAGTTGTTGCTGCCGGCCATCTGTACTCAGTCCTCCTTGTAAGCGTCGATCAGGATCTCGGCAACCTCGTCCCTCGAAAACTCGTGCGGCGGCTTCTCACCGGCGCCAAGCATCTCCCGCACCTTGGTACCCGACAAGAAGACATGCGAATCGGCGTCGTGCGGACAGGTCTTGCCCGACGCCATGCCCTCGCATTCGTTGCACCAGAAGCTGTGTTCGAAGAAGAGCGGCTCGATGCCCAGCTCGTCGATGTCCACCTCGTCGAAGATCTTTTGCGCGTCGTAGGTGCCGTAGTAGTCGCCGACGCCGGCGTGGTCGCGGCCGACGATGAAGTGGGTGCAGCCGTAGTTGCGGCGGATGATCGCGTGCAGGATCGCCTCGCGGGGGCCTGCGTAGTGCATCTTCGAGGGGTTGACACCGAGGATCACGCGGTCCTGCGGGTAGTACTTTTCCATCAGCACCTCGTAGCAGCGCATGCGAACGTCGGCGGGGATGTCGCCGGCCTTGGTCTTGCCGATCAGCGGGTGGATGAACAGCCCGTCGCAGGTCTCCAGCGCGGCTTTGGTGATGTACTCGTGGGCGCGGTGGATCGGGTTGCGGGTCTGAAAGGCCACCACCCGCTTCCAGCCGCGCTCGGCGAACGCCCGCCGTGACTCCTCCGGGGTCAGGTAGCGCCGCAGGAAGGCATCCTCGTGGTCGGGCAGCGCGTCGGCCTCGATCGGGCCCGCGATGCAGCGGTCGCCCTCCTCGTAGATCGCGGCCACACCCGGGTGCTCGTCGTCGGTGGTGAGGTAGACCTTCTCCGCCTCCTCGCGCCCGTCGCGCTCGAAGACCTCCTCCACCGTGAGCCGGCCCAGCGGCTTGCCCTCGTCGCTGCGCAGCTCGACGACGTCGCCGACGGCGCAGTCGAGGTCGGTGGCGAGGGTGATCGGGATCGACCAGTACTCGCCGGAGACGAGGCGCATCTCGTCGCAGACGCGCTGCCAGTCCTCGGAGCCGATGAAGCCCTTCAGCGGGTCGAAGCCGCCGTTGGCGATCATCTCGAAGTCGGCTGTGTGGCGCTCGGAGAGCGTCAGCGAGAGTTCTGTTGTGGTCTCAGGCATCGTTGTTCGCTGCTCGCTACTCGCTACTCGGCCGAATCCCCGAGGAGCGAGGAGCGAGGAGCGAGGAGCGAGCGAAGCGGATCAGGGTAGCGCCTCGGCCCGAACTCCGGTAGCACCCAGCAGCCGCCGCGTCTTCCTAGTTGATCCCGCACTCGGTCTTTGAGGCGCCCGCCCAGCGACCGGCCCTGGGGTCCTCCCCCGGGGCGACCGGCTTGGTGCAGTGGGTGCAGCCGATCGACGGATAGTTGCGATCGTGCAGCGGGTTGTAGGGGACGCGGTGCTCGCGGATGTAGTTCCAGACGTCCTTCTCGGTCCAGTCCGCGATCGGGTTCAGCTTCCAGAGCCCGAAGCGCTTGTCCCAGGCGAACTTCTGCGCGTTGGCGCGATGCTGGGAGTCCTCGCGGCGGATACCGGAAACCCAGGCGTCGACCTGCGAGAGCGCCTCGCGCATCGGCTCGACTTTGCGGATTCCGCAGCAGGAGTCGGGGTCGCGCTTCCACAGCTCGTCGCCGAAGTTGCGGGCCTGTTCCTCCAAGGACATGTTGTGGTAGCGCTCGAACTCGATCCCGTAGTGCTCCTCGAAGCGGTCCCTGGTCTCGTAGGTCTCGTCGAACAGCACGTCGGTGTCGAGATAGAAGAAGCGCGCGTCGGGAGCGATCTTGGTCGCGATGTCGATCACCACCGAGCTCGTCTTCTGGAACGAGCATGCAAAGTAGAGCGAGGGGTGGAAGGTCTCGAACGCCCACTCGAGCGCCTCCTGGGCGCCCCTGGGCTCGAGCTCGGCGGCCACCGCCTCGGCGTCTATGTCGAGCGTGGGGCCGGGCATCGAGTCGGGAAGTGTTGCAAGGGGCTTCATACAGCGCACTCGCCCTCGCCGCGCTCGACCTTGTAGGGCTCCGAGCGGCTCCAGTCGACGAACTGCAACATGTTCTCGAGGCTGAACTCGGCCGGCATCGCCAGGTCCTTGACCCGCTCCTCGAACTCCCCGGTGCCGATCCGCTCGACGAAGTCGGCGAAGGTCTCGCCTTCTGAGCGCTCGTCCTCGTAGAAGCGCAGCCAGCGCTCGACGGCGTCGGGGACGCGCTTGGCGGGCAGTCGCGACTTCAGCCGCGCCCCGAAGACCGCATCGGCCTGCGACTTGCCGCCCAGGTGCGGGATGTAGGCGGGCATCACCCGGCCGCCGACCTTCAGCGAGGCGCCGTAGAAGCCGATCGTGCCGATGTGGTGCTGGGCGCAGCCGTTCGGGCAACCGCTCATCTTGATGTTGATGGCGCGTGTGAGCGGGTCGGTGATCCCCATCGCCTCGATGCGCTCCTGGATCGCCTCGTTGAGCCCCATCGAGCTGGTGATGCCGAGCTTGCAGCTGTCGGTGCCGGGGCAGCTGACCACGTCGCTGATCTCCTGCGCGCCGGCGCCGCCGAGATCGAGCTCGACGAGGCGGGTCCAGACGTCGTAGAGGGACTCGTTGCGCACCCAGCGCAAAACCAGGTTCTGGTGCTCGGCGCTGGTGCGGGCGTAGCCGCCGCTGAAGTCGCGCATGATCGCGGCCAGGCCGCGGAACTGCTCCGGGGACAGGTCGCCGCGGGTGACCTTGACCTCGACGGCGGAGAAACCCTCCTGGCGCTGGAGGGTGACGTTGCCCTCCAAGAAGCGGTCGAACTCGGAGCGGTCGCCGTTGGGCGAGCCGTAGGTCTCCGGGACGGGCGGCGCGCCGGCCTCCTCGTCGTCCGTGAACAGCCCCCGCTCCAGCGCGCCCTCGAAGTCGCGCTCGGCGAGCCAGTCGCCCTGCAGCTCCTCGTCGATCCTGTCGCGGAACTCCTCGATTCCGATCTTGTCGATCAGCACCTTGATCCGGGCCCGCATGCGGTTGGCGCGCAGCCAGTCCTGGCGGTCGAAGATCCGCAGGGCCGCCTCGGAAACCTTCAGATACTCGCCGTTGTCGGCCTCGGCGAACTCGGTGATCGTCTCCGCGATCCGGGGCATGATCGAGGTGCCGCCCCCGACGGTGATCTTGAAACCGCGCACCTCGTCTTTGACCCGGGGGATGAAGCCAAGGTCGTGAATCGGGGTGATCGCGCGGTCGGCGTCAGACGACGAGAAGGCGGTCTTCCACTTGCGCGGCATCAGCTGTGTGGTCGGGTGGCGCACGAAGTAGCGCACGTAGGCCGCCGCGTAGGGGGTGGGGTCGAAGGTCTCGTCGGCGCTGATCCCGGCGTAGGGGTCACCCGTCACGTTGCGGACCGTGTTGCCGCATCCCTCGCGCGAGGAGAGCCCGGCGTCGCCGAGCTTGCGAATCGCCTTGGCGGCGTCGTCGAGCGGCACGTGGTGGATCTGGATGTTCTGGCGGGTGGTGATGTGGCCCTTGCGCAGCGGCGCCCAGGTCTCGATCACGTCGGCGAAGGCCTCCATCTGCTCCGGGTTGACCCCGCCGTAGGGCAGCTTGACCCGGATCATCTGCACCTCGGGCTGGCGCTGCCCGTAGACGCCCTGCTTGAGGCGGAAGCCGATGAACTCCTCCTCCGGCGTCTGGCCGTCGAGGAACTTGCCCGCCTCGCTGGTGAAGTCGTCGAACTCGCGCTCGAGGATCGGGATCACCTGGCCGGGGACGTCCTCGTAGGTCTCCGGGTTCTCCAGCGAGCCGACGCGGCCCTTGCCGCGCTGCTTCTTGCCGTGGTCCTCGTCGAGTTCGGTCTTCTTGGCGGGCGCCGAAACCGGCTCCATGCCCTGTCCTCTCGCTTTGGCCTTTGCGAAGCGCCTGCTTCAGGCAGGCGCGAAGGCGAATAGTACTAAACCTGACAGAAATTCAAGTATTTCTGCGGCGGGCCTCGATCACGGCCGCCGCCTCGCCCGATTCGGAGACGTAACTGCCCTCCGGCTCGAGCGGCCTCCCCTCCCTCGCCCAGGCCGTGATCCCGCCGGCCAGCGCGTGGGCGTCGAAGCCCCCGTCGCCGAGCCCGTCGGCGACGAGCTGCGAGCGCGATCCGGAGCGGCAGTAGAGGACGACGGGGCGCCCGCGGTCCAGCTCGGCGGCCAGCGCCGGCAGGTCGTTGACCTCGATGTGGCGGGCGCCTGGGATGCGTCCCGCCTGCCACTCGTGGGCGCGGCGGACGTCGATCAGCTGCACGTCGCCGGCCTCCAGCATCTCCGCCAGCTTTTCGGGGGGCAGCTCGCCCCCGTGCTCGGTGCCCTCGGTGTCGATGCGCTCTTCGGCCATCAGCTTGAGCGTAGATGAGCGGGTCCCGCGCCAACGACGGTGACCCGGTAGAAGCGGATGCTCAGTGGATCGGTGGTATCCCCCTTGGTGATCGTCAGCGAGCGCGCCCGCGGCGAGAAGGCAAAGGGGGCGGGGAAGTCGGCCCCCGGGCCGGCATCGAGCAGCAGCCCGTCGCCGGAGGTGCCGGGGATCAGCCGGTAGCTCCGCTCGCCGCCAAAGCTGATCCGACGCTCCGCCGACTTGTAGAGCAGGGGCTGCAGCCGCTCCAAGCCGCCGACCTCGGCTCCCTCGACGGCCGCGATCACCAGCTCCCCGGCGCGGGCCCGGGGAACCGGCACCGTCTCGCCGTAGGAGGTCTCCACCTCGCCGGCCGGCCGCGGTGCCGAGCAGCGGGTCGGCACCCGCGCCAGCACCTGCCAGCGCCGCGTGGTGCGAAGCGCCTCGAAGTTGCAGAGCATCGACACCGTGGCAGCGGGCGGGTCGAGGGCGGGGCTGCGCTCGTCGATCGTCTCGCCCGGGTAGCTGGGGTCGACGACGTCGGTGTTTTCCCGCAGCACCCGCTCGGGCCCGTCGGCCGCGGCCAGCGCGTCGGCGTTGAGCTCGTCGAGCCTCGCTGTGTAGGCGGTGTAGTCCTGAAACACCGGTAGCGGCTGCCAGTCGAGGTCGTAGGCCCAGGCCGCGGCGGCTTCCCAGGGGTCGACATGGACGCTGTGGCCGCGCAGAAGCGCGAGCGACTTGCGGTCCACCCGATATGTGGCGCGCAGCTGTTGCGCCGCCGCGTCGGTGACCGTGTGGCGCAGCTCGGCGTTCAGCAGGCCCCGCACCTCGGAGCGCAGCATGCGCAGCCTGTCGACCGGGTTGAGGCCGGCTGTCGGCGGCCCGGGGTCGGCTATGAAGGCCAGCGCGATCACCAGTGCCGCCGCGCAGGAGGCCAGTATCGCCGGGACGAGCTGCCCGGGCCGCCAGCCCTCGACGCGCCAGGGCACCGCCAGCGCCAGCGCTGCCGCGGTGGAGAAGAAGTAGGCGGCGTGGAAGAGGTCGTGGCGCACGAACCCCTCCTTGAAGGCCGCGAAAAGGACCCCGGTGACGATCGCCGTCCCGGCAAGCCGGCGTGCGCGCGGGTGCAATCCGGCGGCGGTACCGCCGATCAGGATCGCGGCGACCAACGCCGCTGCGAAGAACTGCCAGGCGAGCCCGGATCCTTCCACGCCCATCGCCGGCGAATAGCCGCTGATCAGCTGCAACGAGTTGACGAGGAAGTCATCGAGGTTTCCGACCCCCTGCCCGACCGAGAACCAGAGGACCGCGAAAAAGGCGGCGAACAGCCCGAGGAAGGCGGGTGCGTCCCGCCGCCGGGTATCGAGCGCGAGCACGGTGATCAGGAACACCGCCAGGATCACCGGGCCGGCGGAGAGCTTGACCATCACCTCGATCGCGCTCAGCAGCGCGCCCCCGACGACGACGAGCCCGCGCGCGAGGCGAGGCGCCGGAAGGTCCAGCGCGGCCAGGCACCAGGCCGCCGCCAGCACCTCGGTGGTCTCGATGTCGCCCAGCCAGGCGACCACCAGGTAGACGACCGCGGCCGCGATCAGGGGATGGACCCTGCGGCTCAGGGTCCAGACGAGCGTCACGCAGAGGCCGACGTGGAGGGCGCTCTGGTAGAGCACGCCGAGAACGCTGAGCCCGTCGTAATGCAGGTGGGCCTGGCGCAGGAACCCAAGCGGCCCCCAGGGGAAGTTCACCTCCGAGCCGAAGTCCATCCCGCGCCGGCTCGCCATCGCGATCCCCGCCTGCCAGGAGGGGTCGAGCCCGAGCCCGGGCAGGCCGAAGCCGACGTCCCAGCTGGCCGCCGCGGCGACGATCCCCAGCAGCGGCGCCGAGAGCAGCACCGGGCGCAGCCGCCCCCACGAGCCCCAGCCCCGCAACCGTTCCGACATCCGGGGCACCCTAGCCAGCGACGGGCGGCGAGACCTCCGCCGCCCGTCGCAATCCGCCGCCGCAACCGCAGCGGCGTCGATCGGCTCAGTCGACGTCGGTGCCCTCGATCAGGAACGCCACGCGCACGTGGGCACGGTACTCGTCCAGGTTCTCGCCGCGGATGCCGGTCGAGACGATGTCGACGGCGCGGATGTTGCGCAGCGAGCTCGACGCGTGGTTGAGCGCCTGCTTGGCCGCGTCGTCGGTCGATTCCTTGGAGCTGCCGACCAGCTCGATGATCTTCACGACTGCCAAAGGACTCCTCCTTGAGTGGGTGACGATTCGGTAGCCCCCTTTCTATCCCGAACCGGGCGCCGACGGCAAGTCCCCCGGGCCGCGGAGCGGTCGTACGGGCATCGCGTAGAAGTCGACCTCGAGCGGGTCCGAGGAGCTTCCCTTGCGGAAGACCAGCGTGCGAGCGGCCGGAGCCAGCGCGAACGGCGGCGGGAAATCGACGTCGCCGGGCGCGTTGAGAAGCAGACCGTCCGCGGCGGTCCCGGGGACCAAGCGGTGCGGAGTCGGGTCGTCGTTGACGATTACGTGGCGAGCGGCGGCACGGTACAGCAGGGTGCGCAGGCGCTCCAGGCCCTCGACTCCCGCCCCGTGCACGCGGGCGAAGACCACCTCACCCTTGCTTTGCAACCGCGGGACGTCAACCGGGGCTCCGTAGCGCGCCTCCAGCGAGCCGATTCTCCGCGGCGCGCCACAGCGGTCGGGCGTGCGCTCGAGCGCCTGCCAGCGCTGCGTGGTCCGCAGCGGCCGGAAATGGCAGAGCATCGCCAGCGCGGCAGCCGGAGGGTCCCAGGAGTGGATCCTGTTGGCGTAGGTCGCGAAACTCGGGTCGACCACCGCTGTGTTCTCGCGCAGGATCCGCTCGGGCCCGTCGGGAGAGGACAGCGCCTCGGCGTTCCAGCGGTCGAGGTCGACCGTGGAAGCGAGGTAGTCCTGGAAGACCGGCAGCGGCCGCCAGTCGAGCTTGTAGGCCCACGCCGCCCCGGCCTCCCATGGATCCACGTGCACCGTGTGCCCGCGCAGCAACTCCAGCGTCCGGGGGTCGATCCGGTAATAGTCGATCATCAGCCGCCGGCCGTCGTCGCGGAATTGCTCGAGCTTCGAGGGTTGGACCAGCGTTCGCGCGTAGGAATCGAACCCGCGCGCGCGTTTCCAGGGGTTCAGGAACCTCTCAGTCCCGGCCGGCAGCGCCGCAACTCCGACCGCGAGCAGCGCCGCGATCAGGACCAGAGCCGGCAGGCGCTGCGACGTCCGCCACGGAAGGGCGGCGCCGGCGCCTGCAACGGTGGCGAAGAACGACGCCGCGTGGAAGGAGTCATGCACAACGAAGCCCTCCTTGAAGCTCCCGAACAGGACCAGGGCGACGATGCCCAGGGCGGCAAGTCCGCGCGGCCGCGGCAGCTCGCGGAAGATCAGGTAGGTCCCGGTCAGCACGGCGCCGGCAGCCAGCGCCGCCGCCGGCTTCTGCCAGCCGGGCGTGTCGATCTCGATTCCCGACGCCTGCGAATAGCCGCTCACCACCTGCGCCCACCTGCTGACGAGGTCGTCCAAACCCCCGAGGCCGTGTCCGAGGACCAGCCACAGCGAAAGGAGGGTGGCCAGAAAGACGCCGCCGAACAACGCCAGGCGGCGGCGTCGGTCCTCGAGCACCAGCAACGTCACCGAGCAGGCCGCAAACAGGGCCGGCCCCCAGCGCGGCGTCACCAGGCACTCGATCCCCGCCACTACGCCGCCCCCGACCGGCAGCAGGCGAGCGGGCAGGTGGGGCGGATCGCCAGCCAGCGCGGCGAGGCAGAGGGCCAGGCCCAGCACCAGCACGCTGTCGAGTGGCAGCAGGGCAACCCCCAGCGCGAGCGCTGCCGCGATCAGGAGCCCGAAGCGTGGGCGCAGCACCCACACGAGGCTGACACAGAGGGCGAGGTGGAGCAGGCCCTGGAAGATCCCGGCAACCACCGCGAGCTCGACGTAATAGGGAACGACCTGCGCCTGGCCGATGAACCCGAGCGGCCCCCAGGTGTAGATCAGGTCACGGCCGAAGTCGAGGCCCTGATCGACGGCCATATAGAGACCGGCCTGCCAGCTCGGGTCAGGACCGGGCGAGGGCGGGGAGAAGTACGGCTTCCAGCTCGCGATCGCCACCACCGACCCCACGACCGGGGTCGACAGCAGAACCGCTAGCGCCGGGCGCCCCAAGGGGAGAGGCTCGGCTCGCGGAGAACGCCCTCGCGCAGTGCCGCCTGCTGCCAGCGGCTGATCTCACGGGCGGCCGGGCCGGGTACGGTCTCCGCAAGGAACTGCTCGAGCGCCGCGGCGATCGCGGCGCTCTCCTCCTCGGTGGGGGCGCCGCGGATCAGCTCGATGCGGGGCCGGGGCGGCAGGCGCTTGCCGTTGGAGGCCATGCGTGGACTCTAGCCGCGGGCACTCCGGGAAAGGAAGCGGCCCGCCGGGCGGGCCGCTTCCAAGGGTGAAACGAGGCTCTTGCCTCGTGCACGCCTCAGATCTTCTGATCCTAGGGCGTTTGGCGGAGCCTCACAAGTCCGGCCCGCCGATCGGCGGGCCGGACCGCGGAGGGCACCGGACTCGAACCGGAACCGGCTCACGCCGGTCGCATCGCTTCTGAGGCATGCATCCCACCTCGGGATTTCACCCTCCGCACGAGGAAGGCAATCGCCGTGGTCGGCGCGTGTGGCACGCACGATGTGCCGACTTCGCGTAACACTCGCACCGTGATCCCGGTCATCTCAGGCGACGCGATCCTCGCCGCGGTCTCGGCGGGGGAGGCGATCGAGCGCACGCGGGCGGCCTTCGAGCACCACGCGCGCGGGGAGTGGGTGATGCCGCCCAAGGTCTATCTCGACAGCCCACCCGGAGACTTCCGGGCGATGCCGGCACGTGGGGGCGGGATCGCGCTGCTCAAATGGGTGACCTCCTACCCCACCAATCCGCAGCGGGGGCTGCCGGTTGTGACCGGGGTGATCGTCCTCTCCGACGCCGAGACCGGCCAGGAGCTGGCGATCCTCGACTGCCGCTCGGTGACCTGGCTGCGGACAGGCGCCGCCGCGGCTGTCTCGGCCCAGGCGCTCGCGGCCGAGGGCGCGCGGATGGTGGGGGTGATCGGCTGCGGCGTCAACGGCTCGTGGGCGGCGCGATGCCTTGCCGCCGCCGGGTACGACTCCGGGGTCTGCCACGACCGGGATCTCGATCTGGCGGAACGGCTCGCTTCCGAGCTGGGATGGCAGGTCGGTGACCGGGCTGTGGCCGCGGGCCAGGACGTGGTCGTCACCTGCACGCCGGGTGACGAACCAGTGCTGCTCGCCTCGGACCTCCGGCCGGGCCAGCACCTGGCTGCACTGGGCGCCGATGCGCACGGCAAGGCGGAGGTGGAGCGCGCGGCGCTTGCCCGCTGCCGCCTCTTCTGCGACGAATGGGAACAGGCGAGCGGCGGCGGCGAGCTGTCCGGCGCTGTCGCCGCGGGGGACGTCGCCCGCGACGAGGTGACCCAGCTGGGCGAAGTGCTGACCGGTGCAGCCGAGGGTCGTCGCGACGCCGAGGAGATCACGCTGTTCGACTCGACCGGACTTGCGATCCAGGACCTGGGGATCTCCGCCGCGGTGCTCGAGGCCTGGCGCGCCGGGACCATCGAGGCTCCCCGGGTCGAGCTTTGACGGCCCTCAGGATCTAGGCTGGCGCCGGCTCGGTGGCGGCGCGCCGCACGGCCTCGAGCAGCTCCCGCCCGTTGCTGCGGTCGGGCTCCAGGTAGTTGCCCTCGGCCCACTCGTTCCAGGCGTTGACGAATACCAGCTGCTCGGGCTGAGGGCGCGCGGCGACCAGCTCGGCCGCCTCCCGCAGCCCCTCCTCGAGCCGCTCGGGCGTGTTGCCCGTGACGATCACGCCGTCGCGACCGCGGCGCGGCGAGTTGTCCCAGCCTGCGAACACGCAGGGGTGGAACGGGAAGTCGCGCTCGATCGCGGTCATCAGCTGCCGCGCCGCGGCATAGTCGTAGATCTTCAGGCGGGCGCTGAACACGCTGCGCCGCAGGTTCCGCAGCAGCTTCGAGAGCTTCGGCCCGTCGGCGGCGTAGTCGGGCAGCGCGTCGAGCTGCGGCTCGAAGGCCAGGGTCGAGTCGAAGCCAAGCTCGCGGCAGTCCTGGCCCGGACAGTGGGCGTCGACGCCGATCAGGTAGGGGTCGGCGAGCCCGGCGCGCTCGCACTCGGCCCGCACCGCCTGCGCCGTCCGCCTCGGCTCCGGCAGGTGGCGCGGGCGGTAGATCAGGTACACCGGCCTCCCGTCGATCCGCAGGTAGCGCTCGTCCGCGAACGCCTCTGCCAGCCAGCGCGCGTGCTCCACGTCGTCCGCCTCGGAATAGCTCTGCTCCTGGAGGATGTCGCGCTCCTCGCCGAGCCAGCGCCGCGACCACGACTCGTTTGCCCAGGCGAGGCAGAAGGGAAACGAGGGCTCCCCGGAGGAGAGGATCTCGGCAAACGGCCGCTCCAGCAAGCGCTTGCCCTCGAACCAGTAGTGCCAGTAGCAGAAGGCCTCGATCCCGTGCTCGGCCGCGAGCTCGGCCTGGCCGGAGCGCACTCCCGGCTCGCGCAGGTCGTAGTAGCCCAGCTCGGTGGGCACCCGCGGCTGGTCGTGGCCGCGGAACAGCGGCCGTGCCCGCTCCACGTTGGTCCACTCGGTGAACCCCTCCCCCCACCAGCGGTCGTTCTCGGGGATGGGATGGAACTGCGGTAGGTGAAAGGCGACGAGTCTGATGGCTAGTGGACCGTTACTCGATGCGGACCGGGTCCCGCCAGGCGACGTGGTCGGCGCCGCTGAGAAGCGGCGTCCAGTACCGGCATCCCTCGAGGAAGCCGTCGCGCTCGAACGCCTCGGTCCACCGCGATTTCGGTCTTGCTCTGCACCGGGCGAGACTAGCTGAGAGGGCCTAGGTCCCTCAGGCGCCGGGCGTGGCCGGGCCCCGCGGCACCAGCCGGACGACCAGCAGCTCGGAGCCTGACACCGTCTCGCTGGCCACCGGCTCGAGCCGGAAGCGACGCCGGATGCGGTCGATCACGAGCCGCTCCAGGGGCAGCGCGCGGGCGTTCGGCTTCAGATAGTCGCGCCGGGCGCCCGGGGTGAGGTAGAAGCGGTCGATCAGCATCAGGGTCCCCGGCTCGATCCGGTCGATCGCGGGCAGCACTCGAAGCCTGGTCTGCTCGCGAACGATGTCGTCGGTGAGGAAGTAGACGATCGGCAGCAGGTTGACGCGATCGCTGCGCATCAGCGCCTCGACGCTCAGATCGGGGTGAAGCAGCACCAGCGCCCTCGACTGGCCCGGCCAGTAACGGTCCAGCAGGCGCTCCGCGGTCTCCGCTTTGGCGTCGATCGGGGGGTTGCCCCAAGTGGTCGAGATGTCCTCGCGGATCGAGCCGCCGGTTCCTGGCAGCGCCGCCACCAGAGGGGTCCGGTCCGCCTTGCGCTCGAGGTCGTTCCATCCCTGCACGACCAGCAGCGCCGCGAGCCAGAATCCGGTTGCCGCCAGCGCCGTCCTGGCCGGCCGCGGGAAGCCGGCACCGCTTCTGCCGGCGAGATGGATCCACAGGGCGACCACCATCACCGCGGGAAGGTCCGAGCGCAGCAGCGCGTCGTCGGTGGAGAAGCGGACCGCATAGGTGAGCGTCGCGATGCCGAAGGCCGTCATCCCGGCGACCGCCAGCAGCGCCGCGCGGTTCTCCGAGTCGAACCTCGGCGCCCGGGAGACGGCCGCGGCGACGGCGACCGCGGAGGCGAAGAAGAGGGCTCCCACCAGCCCGCCGTACCACCACGACGGCGCGACCAGGCGGTTGTAGGGGCCGAACGAGTACTCCCGCACGAACGCGAGGTACGGGCTCCAGTCGGGAAGCTCCCCGGCCATCGCCAAGGTCCCCAGCGCCAGCACGAGGTGCGCGGCGAGGCACGCCACCGCGGCCTGCGCGAGCAGCCCGGCCACCGAGCGCAGCCACCCCTGCCGGGGGCGGGCGGAGGCCACCTGATAGGCGGCGATGCCGGCGAACGTGGCGGCGGTGTAGACGAACACCTCGAAGCTCCAGATCGAGGAGATGCCGACGATCGCCGCCATCGCGATTCGCAGCTGCGGCGCCCAGTCCTCGCGCCTCAGCGACAGCATCGCCAGCAGGACGAGGAGGTAGCCGTAGGCCCAGCGCTGCACGCCGAGGCTCGGAAAGGTCGTCGCCGAGCCGATCGTGTCGAAGACCGACGAGACGATCGCCGCCGCCATCGCGGTCGCGCAGAGCCCGTGCGAGCACCCGGCCAGGCGCAGGATCGCGTAGGCAACCGCGTACATCAGGGCAAGGCCCGCCGACAGCATCAGGCCGTAGGTCCCGTAGCCGATCGGGACCAGCTTGAAGAGGCCGGCCAGGAAGTAGATGCTCCCGACCCCGTACAGCGAGTAGGTGTCGACGAGCATCGTGCGCCCGTGGATCACGTCGTTGGCCGGCCCGAGGAAGGAGTGGTGGTGCAGCTGCATCCAGGTCGCGACGGTGCCTCCCCCCAGGTCCGGATCGGGCTCGCTGAACTGCTCCGGGGACGTGTAGACGGTCACGTCGCTGACCAGCAGCACGATCAGCGCCGCCGCCGCGAGATCGAGGGCGATCGCGGCCCGGCGGCCGACCACCCCGGCGGGGCGCAGCACCAGGTGCACGAGCAGCAGCACGGCCCCGAGCAGCAGCGAGAGCAGCAGGTTTCCCGCCTCCGGCAGCGCCGCCGAGGCGAACACGGCGATCACCGCCGGGACCAGGGCCAGCGGCAGCCACGGCGGCAGCGCCTCGGCGCGGCGCCGGCCGGGCAGCAGCGGCTGTCCACGGCGTGCCCGGGTGGAGCATGCGGCGACCCCGGCTCCCCAGAGCGCGAGCAGCGCCAGCAGCAGGGCGGAGCTCGATACCGCGTCGCCGGCCAGCGCATCCACCAGCCGCGTCGCCGCCAGCGCCAGCGCCAGGCCCAGCGCGGCCAGGCCGGCCAGCCCCGCAAGTGCCCCCGGCGGGAGGCCGGGGCCGCCGCGCACCACGACGGCGATCGCCGCCGGCATCAGGAGCCCGAATCCGAGCAGGAACACCCCGCTGTCGATCCCCTCCGTGTGCCCGAATGCGAGCTCGAGGGCCGCCGCGGCGGCGGCGAGCGCGCCGAACGCAAGGGTTGCCACCAGCGCTACCCGGGCCAGCAGCCCGGAGCCTTCGGAGCCTGTCAGCCCGCCCTGCACCTCACAGGGGGATGTTGCCGTGCTTGCGCTTCGGCTGCTCGACCCGCTTGGTCTGCAAGGTGCGCAGGGCGCGGATCAGCTTCGGGCGGGTCTGGTGCGGCTCGATCACGTCATCCAGGTAGCCCCGCTCGGCCGCCGAGTAGGGGTTGGCGAAATGCGCCTTGTAGTCGGCGATCAGCTTCTCACGGCGCTCGTCCGGGGTCGGCGAGTCGGCGATGTCGCGCCGGTAGATGATGTTGACCGCGCCCTCTGGGCCCATCACCGCCACCTCCGCGGTCGGCCAGGCGAAGTTGAAGTCGGCCAGCATGTGCTTGGAGTTCATGACGTCGTAGGCCCCGCCGTAGGCCTTGCGGGTGACCACGGTCAGCTTCGGCACGGTGGCCTCGGTGAAGGCGTAGAGCAGCTTCGCGCCGTGGCGGATGATCCCGCCCCACTCCTGCGACGTGCCGGGGAGAAAGCCCGGGACGTCGGTGAAGGTCAGCAGCGGGATGTTGAACGCATCGCAGAAGCGCACGAAGCGGGCCGCCTTCTCTGCGGACTCGATGTCGAGCACCCCGGCCAGGTGCGCCGGCTGGTTGCCGACCACGCCGACCGGGAGGCCGTCGAGGCGCGAGAAGCCGACGACGATGTTGCGGGCGAAGTGCTCCTGCACCTCGAAGAACTCGCCGTCGTCGACGATCAGCGAGACCACCTCGCGCATGTCATAGGGCTTGGACGGGTCGTCGGGGACGATCGTGTCCAGCGCCTCCTCCATTCGCTCGGGGTCGTCGTGGGGCTCGACGCGAGGGGGCATCTCGAGGTTGTTGAGTGGCAGGAACGACATCAGGTAGCGGACGTCCTCCAGGCAGCTCTCCTCGTCGTCAGCGGCGAAGTGGGCGACGCCGGACTTGGTGTTGTGGGTCATCGCCCCGCCCAGCTCCTCGAAGGTCGGCTCTTCGCCGGTCACCGTCTTGATCACGTCGGGGCCGGTGATGAACATGTGCGAGGTCTCCTTGACCATGAAGATGAAGTCGGTCATCGCCGGCGAGTAGACCGCCCCTCCCGCGCAGGGCCCCATGATCAGGCTGAGCTGGGGAATCACCCCCGAGCAGTTCACGTTGCGGACGAAGACGTCGCCGTAGGCGCCCAGCGAGACCACCCCCTCCTGGATCCGCGCCCCGCCCGAGTCGTTGATGCCGATCACCGGGGCCCCCACCTGGGCGGCGAGGTCCATCACCTTGCACATCTTCTCCGCCATCACCTCGCCCAGCGAGCCGCCGAAGACCGTGAAGTCCTGCGAGAAGACGAACACCGTGCGGCTGTCGATCGTCCCGTAGCCGGTCACCACGGCGTCGCCCCAGGGGCGGCGCTTCTGCATCTCGAACTCGTAGGTGCGGTGGCGGACGAAGGTGTCGAGCTCCTCGAACGAGCCCGGGTCGAGCAGCTTCTCGATCCGCTCGCGGGCGGTCAGCTTGCCCTTCGCGTGCTGCTTCTCCACCGCCTCCTCGGAGGCCGAGTGGACCGCCTGCTCGCGCAGCTCGCGTAGGTAGGCGAGCTTCTCCTCGTGGGTCTCGGGGAACTTCTGGCGCATCGCGCGGAGTCTATGTATACGTCAGGCGCGGCCCGGCTCAGCGCGGTGCCGCCCGCAGGTCGCGGCGCTGGTAGTCGCCGCGGCTGAGGTGATGCTCCAGCCATACGTAGAGGACGATGAACACGTAGCGGCTGCCCATCTCGCGCATCGCGAGCTTGGGCTTGCCGCTGGTGCGGTTGCTCCACGAGATCGGCATCACCCGGTAGCTGTGCCCGCGCACTATCGCCTTCAGCGGCATCTCGACGGTGAGGTTGAAGTGGCTCGAGAGCAGCGGCTGGACCGTCTCGATGACCTCGCGGCGGTAGGCCTTGAAGGCGTTGGTGGTGTCGTTGTAGCGGTGCCGGAAGAGCAGCCGGATGAACCAGTTGGCGGCCCGGTTGATGACGCGCTTGACGCGCGGGTAGTCGTGCACCCGCGAGCCGCGCACGAAGCGCGAGCCGAAGGCGCAGTCCCAGCCCTCCTCGAGCAGGCGGTGGTAGCGGACCAGGTCCTCGGGGTCGTCGGATGCGTCGGCCATCACGATCGCCACCGAGTCGCCCGTGAACACCTCCAGCCCGGCCCGCACCGCCAACCCGAAGCCGCGTTCGTAGGGGGAGCGGTGGCAGCGCACCCGCGGGTTGTCGGCGCCGATCCGCTCGACCACCTCGGCGGTGGCGTCGCGGCTGTGGTCGTCGACGACGACCACCTCGTGCTCGATGCCCTCGCGCTCGAGCGCGGCGGTGACCCCCTCGACCGTCTGGCGGATCGAGCCGGCCTCGTCCTGCGCCGGGATCACCACCGACAGCTTCATGCGGCGGCACCGGCCCAGCGCTCGGCATTCTGCTCGTGCATCTCGCGCAGGATCTCCTCGATCCCGTAGCGCGGGGCCCAGCCGGGGTAGTCGGCCTGGAACTCGGCAAGGTCGGAGATCCACCAGCGGTGGTCGCCGACGCGGGCCTCGTCGCCGAGGCTCCAATCGAGCTCGCGGCCGGCGATCCGCTCGCAGACCTCGATCGCCTCCAGCATCGAGCAGTTGCTGTGGCGGCCGCCCCCGATGTTGTAGACGGCGGCGCTGCGCGGAGCGCGGTGAAACGCGTCGAAGGCGGCGACGAGGTCGGCGCTGTGGATGTTGTCGCGCACCTGCTTGCCCCCGTACCCGAACACCGTGTAGGGCGTGCCGGTGACGGTGCATTTCATCAGGTAGGAGAGAAAGCCGTGAAGCATCGCCCCGGCGTGCTGCGGCCCGGTCAGACAGCCGCCGCGAAAGGAGACGGTCGGCATCCCGAAGTAGCGGCCGTACTCCTGCACCAGCAGGTCGGCCGCCGCCTTGGAGGCGCCGAACAGCGAATGGGTCGAGGCGTCGATCGACATCGAGGTGTCGATGCCGCCGTGGTAGCGGTGCGAGTCGGGCAGCTCGAGGCGAGTCTCCAGCTCGACCAGCGGCAGCCGGTTCGGCGTGTCGCCGTAGACCTTGTTGGTCGAGCAGAACACGAAGGTGGCGTCGGCGGCGTGGCTGCGGGCGGCCTCGAGCAGGTTCAGCGTCCCGTTCGCGTTGACGGTGAAATCGGTCTGCGGCTCGCGTGCCGCCCAGTCGTGCGAGGGCTGGGCCGCTGTGTGCACGACCAGCTCGATTCGGCCCGCGGCGGCGAAGGCGGCGTCGACCGCGGACTCGTCGCGGATGTCGACGTCGAGCGAGCGGAACTCGGGATAGCGCTCTACCAGCTCGCGGGTGACGTGCGCGGTCGAGGCTTCGGGCCCGAAGAACTGCGCCCGCATGTCGTTCTCCAGCCCGACCACCTCCCAGCCGGACTCGACCAGGTGCCTGACCGATTGCGAGCCGATCAGCCCTCCCGAGCCGGTGACGATCGCGACGCCGCCCATCAGCCCACCCCCACCCCGAGCGCCTCGCCGAGCGAGCCCTCGTTGGCGGCGATCCATGCGCCGATGTCGGCCAGCGTTTCGGCGGCGCTGCGCCTCGGCCGCCAGTCGGTGTGGGCGAACAGCCGCCGGCAGTCGGAGACGTAGATCGGGACGTCGCCCGGACGCGCCTCGGCGACCGGCTCGATCGGCACTTCTTTGCCGGTCAGCTCGCGGCACAGGACGGTTGCCTCGAGCAGCGAGAGGCTTCGCTCGGGCCCGCCGCCGGCGTTGACGGTGATGCCGTCCCAGCGCTGCGAGTCGGCCAGCTGCTCGGTCACCAGCGCGATCAGGTCGTCGACGTGCAGCAGGTCGCGCACCTGCTTGCCGCTGCCGCCGTAGCCGATGTAGCGCAGCGGCAGGCCGAAGTGATGGCTGAGCAGCCAGTGGGTGAAGACGCCCTGGTCGACCTTGCCCATCTGCCAGGGCCCGGCGATCACCCCGCAGCGGTCGATGACGGCGCGGACCCCGAACGCGGAGCGGTACTCCTCGACCAGCAGCTCGGCGGCGAGCTTGGTGGCGCCATAGAGGGTGCGGGCGCCGTCGAGCGGGAAGTCCTCGGCGATGCCCTGCGCCGAGACCCCGGGCAGCGCCTGCTGTTCCTGCAGCTCGAAGCGAGTCGCTCCCTCCGCGAGGGCGACCGAGCTCAGCGCAGCAACCGGGTAGACGCGGCTGGTGGAGAGGAACAACATCGCCGCGCCGTCGCGGCGCGCCAGCTCGAGGCAGTTGTAGGCCCCGGTCAGGTTCGTGTGCAGCAGATAGGAGGTGTCGCCCTCGACTCCGCTCATCACCGAGGGCTCGGCCGAGCACTCTACGATCGCGCTCAGCTCGGGCAGGCCCGCCAGGTCGTGGGGATCGCGCACGTCGCCGCGCACGAAGCGGACCCCGGCCTGCTCCAGGCGCGGCAGGTTCAACTCCGAGCCGCGCCGGTGCAGGTTGTCCAGCGCCAGCACCTCCTCGGCGGCGCCTCCCGCCGCCAGCGCCACGGAGATGTTGGAGCCGACGAATCCGGCCCCGCCGGTGACCAGCACGCGCTCGATCACGCCTTGGCTCGCTTGGACTGCTGCATGACCTTGCGGCGGATCTCGTCCGCCAGCTCGCTGGTAGCGATGTTCACCTCAGCCGCCTCGCTGGTCCCCTTCGCGAGGCAGGGATTGTGGCAGCCTCAGATTGGGCATGCGACCAGCTCCGAGCGGGTGTCGATCAGCGCATTCCAGGGGCGGTTGGAGCGGTCGGTCGGTATCAACACCTCGGCTGAGCCCGGCGGGACCGCGATCTCGACCGGGAAGACGGGCAGCGCGAAGCGGGCCAGCCGCACCCTCACCGAGGCATTCGGGTCGGTTCCATAGACAAACCCCCCCGGGGGGAGGGCAAGCGTGAACCTGGCTTGCGCCCCAGCGTCGGGCCGTAGGCGCACGCAGTCACCCGCGACGCTCGCGGTTCCACGCTCCGCAACCTGCCCGGGCCGAACCGGAAATGGGGGCGACGACGACGGCTCGGCCGCCGGCGGCACCCTCGCCGGGGCCGCTTGAGCCGTCACCGGCAGCGCCCTGCCGAGAAGCTGGTCCGCGGATATCCGCGGCGCCTGTGGTGCGCCGGGCAGCTCCGCGGGCGAGTAAGCGGGCGAGCCGAGCTTGTCCACGGCCGCGAAGTAGGCGCCCGCCGGGAAGGCCAGGTCCCGATGCGGGAGCAAGCTGAAGATGTTCGCGTCCTCGTCCTCGGGCACGAAGCCGGGCGACACCTGCCCGCGGGTCAGCTCGAGCGCCCCCAGGTTGGCCCGGTTGTACTCGCCCTCCTCACGGAAGAACCGCCCTCCGGGGTCGAGCTCGGCGACGTTGGCCACCAGCGAGATCCCGACGGCCGCGCCGACGGCCAGTCGCCCCGCTCGGGTCAGCCGCGCCCCCGCCATCACCTCGACCAGCATCAGGAGAATGAGAACTGCGGTGAGATACGCGTACCGCGAGGCGTCGGTCGCCCGCGAAGCCGGGTCGAGCACGAGCGCGATCGAGACGGAGTTGACGAACAGGATGGTCGCGATCGCCCAGAACCGGGGCGAAGGCCGCCAGCCGGCGCGGTGGCGCAGGGCGATCAGCCCGCCCAACCCGAGTAGCAGCACGTAGCCGACATCGGGACGGACTCTGAGCTCTGCCCCGAGGTCGGGCGCCCCAGGGGTCGCGAACAGGCCGGCGACCGCTGCGAGCCCCGAGGCGAGCACCTCGACAACCGCGGTGGGGGCCGCGGCAATGTTCTCGCTGTCGATCGCACTATGCGCCCCGTGGCTGCGCGCCCAGTAGCGCCAGGCCAGGTACAGGGCGAACGGGATCGCCACCACCCAGAGGCGCCCCCAGCGCTTGCGGCCCCGGCGCAGGAACAGCTCCACGGCAGCGCCAACCGCGAACAGGGGGCCGAAAGTGAATGACGCGATCGAGACGCACAGCAGAGCGCACGCCGATACGTCGCCGCGAAGGTCACCGCGGTCGAGGCACAGCAGCATGCCCAGGGCGGCGGCGAGGCTCATCTCGTTGGGGAGACAGAAGGAGGACATGACGACCTCCCAGCCGGCGCCGAGGAACAGCAGGACTACGGCAGGCAGCAGGGCGGCGATGGTCCCCAGGCGCCGCCGCGCGAGGGCGTAGAGAAGGGCCGCACAGGTCAGGTGAAGGGAGACGGCGACAACCCGGAAGGGGAGCTGGCTCTCTGCTCCGAACACTTCGAACAGGGTGTTGATGATCAGGCGGGGAAAGAAGGTCAGGTGCTCGCCACCGTGCGGCTGCAGGAGGTTGTCCGCAGACCAGTCCCGCGAGGTGAGCATGAAGTTCCAATCGTCGGCGAAGAACGACTGCCCGCGCCCGAACCAGAAGATCAGCGCGGCTGCGGCAACCATTGCCAGGACGAGCCCGGCCACCCCGGTGTGCCCGCGAGTAATCGCCTCCGCCCTGTCCAGCGTGTCTCGCCGGCCGGGCGGCCCCGGTGCTGTCGTTGCCTGTACCCGCCGCACGCGGCCGGGAGTGTACGTACGGGCCTCCGGCCGCCGCCTCAAAGCGGACAGGCCTCGAACGGATCGGCGGCGGCGAGCAGCGCCCGCCAGGGTCGGCTCGAATCGTCGCGCGGGATCCGCACGACCGCTGAGCCGAGCACCTGCGCCGGCTCGACCGCGAAGCCGTCGCCGAAGCGCCCCAGCCGCAGGTCCACCTCGGCCCGCGGACCCGCCCGGTAGGCGAAGCCCCCGGGGGGGAGCCGCAGGGCGGCGAGGCCCTCGCGGCCGAGGTCGGGGCGCAGCACCACGCAGCCCTGCCGCCGGCTCACCTCCATGTGCCGCGCCGGGCCAACCGCCACGACCGTTCCCTCACTGCCCCGAGCAGCGCGCTCCGGGGCCGGCGGGCTCCGGACCGGTTCGGCCCGCAGGCGCAGGGCACGGCCCAGCAGGCGGTCGGCGGCCGCGCGCTGCGGCGGGCCGGCCTCGGCCAACTCGGCCGCGGAGTAGGCGGGAGAGCCGAACTCGTCGATCGCGTCGAAGTACTGGAAGGCGCCGAAGTAGAGGTCGCCGTGAGGCAGCAGGCTGCCCGTCTGCTCCTCGACCGGCAGGTCCGGCGGCGCCTCGTCGCGCACCAGCTCCAGCGCCGCCAGCTGGGAGCGGTTGTACTCGGCCTCCTCGCGGAAGAATCCCCCGGCGACGCGAATCGTGTCCACGTTGGCGACCAGCGAGACCGCCAGAACCGCGGCCACCGCGAGCCGCCAGCCGCGGCCGATGCGCATGCCGGCGGCCAGCTCGATGGCGAGCAGCAGCACCAGCAGGGTCCCCGCGTAGAGGTAGCGGCTCGAGTTCGGCGCCCGCGCCTCGCTGATCGAGAGCGCGAGCAGCGCCCAGTAGAGGACCAGCGCCCCCAGCAGCGCCCAGGCGCGCGGGCTGGGCCGAGGCCCGTAGCGCAGCCGCAGCACCAGCAGGGCGGCCAGCACGAGCGCGATCGGCGTTCCCCAGTCGAGCGAGATGCTCAGGTCCGGTGAGCCGGGGACCTCCGCCCCGGGCGTCCGAAAGACGCCGAAGATCGCCGCCGACACCGCGGCGGCGGCGTCCGCCACAGCCGCAGGGGCTGCCCCGATGTTGGCCGCGTCGAGGGTGGACTGGTCGTACTTGAGCGCCCACAGAAACCAGACCGCGTAGAGCGCCACGGGCCCGAGGACGACCCAGGACCGACGCAGCCGCTCGCCGCCGTCGCGCTGGAGGATCTCCGCGGCGGCGATCAGTGCGAACACGACTCCGAGGCTGAACGAGGCAAGCGACAGAGCCAGCAGGACGCAGGCGCCGGCATCGCCCCGCATGTCACCGCGGTCGAGGCAGAGCAGCATGCCGAGGCCCGCCGCGGTCGACGTCAGCACGGTCAGCGAAAACGAGGCGCCTATCACCTCCCAGGCGGAGCCGAGGAAGAGCATCAGGACGGCCGGCGCCAATGCAAGCTCGGGGCCGAGTCGGCGGCGGGCGAGCAGGTACAGCAGCATCGCGTTGACCAGCACGAAGGCAAGCGCCATGACGCGAAAGGGCGCGAAGCTGTCGGCTCCGACGGCGGCGAGCACCGTCTTGAACAGCAGCAGCGGCAGCACGACCAGGTGGCCGTTGGCCGGGTACAGCAGCGTCTCCGGATCCCAGTCCCGGTAGTAGATGATGTAGACCCAGTCGTCGGCGAAGAACGTCTGGTCGCGGCCCCAGTAGAGGAGCAGGACCCCAGCCAGCGCCATCGCGGCGGCGAGCAAGGCGAGGGCTCGGCCGCGGCCGAGCCGTACCGTAAGTGTGCCTCGCGCCCTCAGCATGGACCGGGAACCTAGCCGGGAGCAGGGCGGGACTGGCGATCGGTTGCGGCTGGCGGACCGGGCAAACCGCTGCCGGTCACCTCAGCGAGCTCGAGTGGCCCGCGCGGCAACCAGCAGCGAGCCGCCGGCGCGAAAGGAGACTCCGGACGAGATCAGGGCGCGCTCGACGTCGAGCAGGCGCTCGAGCGCAAAATTCACCGGCTTCGACGGGTGCAGCGCGGCGAGCGGGTCCCAGCCAGCCCGAGGGTGACGGTTGCGCAGCCGCCCCAGCGCCAGCAGCGGCAGCGGGAGCGACATGAACGATGTCACTCGCGTCGGTTCGAAGCCGGCGTGACGCAGCTTCGAAGCCAGATCCGATCGCCGATAGCGCCGCCGGTGCATTGCCACCTCGTCGAAGGCGCTCCAGAGCCGGGGATGCTGAGGCACGGTGGCCAGCAGCCCGCCGCCGGTCGTAGCCACGCGGCGCATCTCGCCGAGCAGCGCCTCATCTTCATCGACATGCTCGAGCACGTCGAATGCGCAGACCAGCTCGAACTCAGCCTCGGGGAAGGGAAGCGAACGCCCGTCGAGCGCGACGAGCTTGGCCTTCGGCGCCCGCCGGGCGGCGATTTCCAGTGCCTCGTCGTAGATCTCGCCGCCGGCAAGTCGGATGGCCGGGCGGGCATCGTGGATCCCCGCCAGCACGAATCCGGTTCCGCACCCGACCTCGAGAAGGCTCGAGGCTTCGGGGAAATAGCGGTCGAGCGCCCAGACGATCAGGCGGTTGCGGCCCCGGAACCAGAAGCTGTGGGGCTCGATCTCGGCGAGCGACGCGAAGGAAGCTGACGGGAAGGGATCCTCTCCCCCCGCAGCGATTCGCTGAGCCGGCACCTGGCTAGTATGCCCGCTCCCTCATGAGCACCGCCCTGGACCTCCTGGGACGCGAGCTTGCCCTCCTGCTGTTGCTCTCGGTGCTGGGCAGCGGCCCCGCAAGCTGCCTGCCGAGAGGGGTCCCGGCGCTATGCCGGCTCGCTCTGGCCCCGGCCTTCGGGCTTGCGGTCGGGGCGGCGGTCCTTTCCACCGTGGTCTGGTTCGTGCCCCTTTCCGCACCGGTTGCCTGGGCTGTGCTCGGCCCGCTGTTGGCCCTCTCCGCAACCATGGCGCTGTGGCGCTCTCGCGCGGCGCCTGCGTCCGAATGGCGCCGCCGGCTCCCGCGGGACCTGCTGCCGGCAGCACTGGTCGTTGTGGGCGTCGCTTCGGCGCTGAACGCTCCGCTGATCTCCGAGCATTCGCTGGGGCCGATGGGATACAGGGTCGCCGATGCCGGTCTCTACGTCGCCCAGCACGAGGCCTTCCAGCACGACGCGCTGAAGGATTCGCAGCTTCCCGAGGACCTCGAGGGGGAGCACCCGGGCGGACGCCGGGCGCTTGGGTCACTGGTCGCAGAGCTGCCACCCGGCGACCGCGAAGATGCGCAACGGCTGCTGGTGCGGACCTTCAACCTCACCGCGGCGGGCTTCGGTTCAGTGGCGGCGGCGACCGACTCGGCCTTCGGATGGCTGGCGATCGACACCCAATCGGCCTTCATGGTGGCTCTGGTGCTGATCGGCTGCCTCGGAGTGCTTGCCGTCGTCCTCGAGCTGACCGGCCGCCGCTGGCCGGCACTCTGCGGGGCGCTGCTGTTCGCGGGACCGGTGACCTACCTGATGTTCATCGACTCGAGCGAGGCAGCTCTGGCGGGGTTGTCGCTGATCCCGTCCCTGGTCTTCGTGGCGATCCTCCTTGTCGAGGACCTCAGCTGGCAAAACGGCATTCTGCTGGGGTTGCTCGCAGCGGGATTTCAGAGTGTCTACGGCCCGATGGTCCCGACACTCGCCGCCTGGGGCGCCCTCGCGCTCCTCGTGATCGCGGTGAGGGCGGCGCGGAGCGGATCGCTGGACCGTGACAGCGCCGTGCGTGCCGGCGCGATCCTGGCCGGCTCGCTGGCCCTGGCGGCGATCCTCTCCCCGGTCTCCTTCGTGCGCAACGTCGAGTACCTGCACATCGTCGCCACGACTGACGTGCTCGAGGTGTTGCAGAGGATCAGCCTGCCGCCCTACGACCTCGGGGTAGACCTGATCCCGAGCTGGCTGCTGGGGACGCGAGAGTTCTACGACCTGCCCTCGCTCGCGCAGGGTGGCGCGAGAGGAGCGGTCCGGACCCTGTTCGTCCCGCTCGCGCTGACCGGCCTGATCGTGCTGGCGGTCGTGCGCTGGCCCCGAGCCTGGCTGCTGGTGCTGGTGGCGCCGGTCGTCGCGGTTCTTGCCTTCACCGGCGATGCGCGCCAGGAATGCTCGTACTGCGTGCAGCGGGCGCTGCTCCCCGCCGACCCGATCGTGGTGATCCTGATCGCCGCCGGGCTTGGGGCAATAGCGGCCATGGCTCCGCGCGGGCGGCTCACCGGCCCGAGGTTGACCGCGGCGGCAGCCCTCGCCGCGCTGGCGACGCTGGCGGTCGCGGCGCGCAACGACGTCGTGCTGGCTCAGCGCGCCGGCGCCGGGGGCTACGTCTTCTCCGAACAGGCCCGGTCGCTGATCGCCGCCGGCGGCGATCACCTCGAGAGCGTCCATCTCGAATCGCCGCAGGCAGCCAGCCCCACCAACCCGCTCGAGGTCGCGGCGCTCTACCACGCCACCGAGGAGGTGGGCGGTGAGAAGCCGAGCGTCTACCTGCCGACCCCCAACCTGAACCCGACGAACCCCACGTTTCTGTTCGGCAGCGAGAGCAGGCGCAGGCCTCGCTTCTCGCCCGGCTACCGGTTCGTGCTCACACGCGTCCCCGGCGTGGATTCCGGACGCGAGACGATCGAGCGGCGAGGCCCGTTCGCCCTGCAGCGGCGCAACGCGCCGTTCGACGTCACGGTCAATTCGGGGGTTGCCGCCGACCAGGCTGATCGCGACCCAAGCGGCAATGCGTGGGTGCAGGCGCCGCTCCGCTTCCTCGTCGCCCCGACGGACTACGACCGCCCTGGATGGCTGCGCCTCGTGCTTCGTGGGCCTGCCGCTGCCGAGACGGCGGTGCCGCCCCGCGTCGAGGTCTTGCGCCGCCAGCCGGGGCTGCTGCGGCTCTGCGCACCGCGGCCGTCCACCGGTGTGGAACGCATGCGGATCGCCCTTCGCTTCCCCGCCGAGTTGCCCGCCCCGCCGCCCGAGGAGTACTCGACGAATCCCGTCCCGCCGAAGTCGCTTCGCCTGGCGGCGATGCGGGTCAGCGGCCGACCCTGCCGCTGAGGCGGGCTCAGAGGCCGGGAGCGCCGGCGCCGGCGGGTCCGGCCAACTCTGGAGGCGGGCCGCCCCCGAACAGCGTCGCCGGGGGTGGCACGGGGCGGGGCGGGCGATCCGCCGAGAGCGGGTCCAGCGCCGAGTCGCGAAGCTCGGCGGCGAGGTAGATCGGTTGATCGGGCGGCCCGGGCGCGGTGATCACGAAGTTGACGGCGGAGGCGCCGGGTGGCAGCGAGATCGGGTCCTGCACGACCCGGCCGGCTCGCAGCGAACGAGACGAGCCGTCGGGAAGCTCGACCGAGAGCGTCGCCTTGCCGCTCAGCTGCAGGCTGAGCTGGGCGCTGCGATCACGGTCCGACGGGTTCACCAGCTCCAGGGCGGCGGCGGGCCCGGCGAGCTGGAAGACCCCAGTCGCCCCCGAGCCGTTCGGCATGTAGCCCACTAGGCCGTCGCCGGGCTCGGCTCGCAGCGGGTACAGCGTGGCCTGGCGCAGGCCACCGAGCTCGGAGCCCGACAGAGCGGTGCTCAGACGCTTCGAGTAGGGGCGCATGTCGAAGAACGAGTAGCGCCGATCGGGGCTGACCAGGGGCTCGGACCCCAGCTTGCCGGCGAGGGCGCGCTCGAGGCGGGATCCATCGTCGGGGTAACCGAAGCGGTCCACCAGCACCCCCTGGAAACCTGCCGCGGAGATCGAGGGCAGCACCAGCCCGAAGGGCTTGTCCATCAGCGCCGCCTGCCAATCCTCCGGGCGGTCGAACATCGCCCCGTAGCTCCAGCGCAGCTGCGAGGAGTGCAGGTAGGGACGCAACCCGTCGAAGTCGGCAGTCCGCGCCGAGCGCTGCGCCTCCGGATACGGCGCGTAGGGAAGCTGGAACACGCTTGCCCCCGGAGGCAGCCGCCGCTCGATCTCGGCGACGATCTCGCCGTCGCTTTCGAACTCCGCTGCTGTTGCCGAATACGGCGGCACAAATGGATCGCGGTTGCTCGTCTGATCGAGCACTCCCACCACGAGAACGGCGCCGAGCAGAGCGGTAGCGAGGTAACGGCGGCGGCTCGATTCGAGCCGCCGAACCGCAAGCTGCAGCAGCAGCGCTATCGCCAGCAGCGCGAAGAAGGCGATGAACGGGTAGAAGCGCAACCAGGTCCGCAGCTCCGGTCCGACGAGGTGGGCGAAGAGGATCGAAAAGCCGCCCGTGGTGGCGATCAGCAGCGAGACCAGGGTCGCGGCGGCGGCGTGGCGATGGGTGGACCAGCGCTCGAGCCGGGGCCGTGCCCCGGCGACCGCGACAAGCGCGACCCCGAGCAGCCAGAGAAAGCCGGCGGCGCCAACCGCGCCCAGACCGGTGACCCTCGAGACGAACGGCAGCGGCGAGTCCTCGATGTAGCGCTCGCGGAGGTTGGCGAGCGGCGCCACCCGGTGGTCGCTGATCGGCAGCAGCAGCGCCGCGGTGCTGAGGCTGTAGGTCTCGCTCTCCCCCGCCGTGCGCTGCGGGACCGTGGGGTTTGACCCGTGCTCGGCCTGATAGGCGATCACCGGCAAGGCATTGAGGGCCACCATCACCACGAGCAAGACGGTGACGAACCCCCCAACCACAAGCGAACGCGTCCGGCGCGTTCGGAGCACCACCAGCAGCGTCGCCGCACCGGTCAGCATCGCCGCGAACAGCGCGTAGTAGTTGACGCCCGCCGAGCCGATCACCACGCACAGGGCAAGCGTCAGCAGCGTTCGTCGCGACGCAAATGCCAAGGCGCGGTTGCGGGGCCGCTCCGCGCGGGTGACCAAGGGCCTGTCCTGCAGGATCGCCAGCACCAGGTAGCAGGCGAGCGGGATCACCCAGTAGGAGCTGTGGAAGGGCTGAAGCTCCCCGACAACGAAGTGGTACGGCAGCAGCGTAAAGAGGGCCGAGCAGACCACCGCGGGGCCCCGCGAGACCTCCAGCACCCGCAGGACAGCGAATGCGCTTAGCCCGGTCAATACGAAACCGAGCAGAAAGAAGAGGTGCATGGCGGTAACGAAGTCCCCGCTCAGCAGCAGCAGCGCCTTGGCCAGCAGCACGTGGATGGTGTCGTCGCTGGTGACCGGGAAGTCGTAGTTCTCCTGCCCGAACGGAGCGCCGAGATCCGGATTGGTCAGGTACCAGCCGTGCTCGTCCACACCCTTGAACAGGGCGAGGAACTGGGTGCCGTCGCTGCTGTAGACGAAGGGGACGTCGAAGTCCATCCGCCAGAGCCGCATCACGAAGAAGGCCGCGAGGAGCGCGATCCCCGCGACCGCGACGGCGGTCAGCAGGTCGGCCCGCCGCTCCCACTCCTGGCGGGGGGCTTCGAGTCCCTCCTGGCTCATGACGTGTTCGTCGGCGGCCGCCGAGCCTGGACGATCAGGCTGAGTCCCCACGGCAGCCGAATCATCTCCTCCACGGGGCGCCAGAAGCGCACCATCGCCTCGTAGGCGGCAAGGGAGCGGTCGCTCAACCTCGCCCCCGGACGCCGGTTCATGGCCCACCAGCCGGCGACGCCGAGCAGGTTGAACGAGTAGAGGTCGTCGATCTCGAGGCCGGCCGCGCTGACCACAGCTCGTGCCCGCTCCCGCGTGTAGCGGCGGTGGTGCCCGTAGGTTTCGTCCAGCGGCCCGAACAGTCGCGGGTGAGCGGGGACGAGGAGCGCCAGCCGGCCGCCCGGCTTCAGCCCCGCGGCCATCGCCCGCACCGCGGCGTCGTCGTCCTCGACATGCTCGAGGACGTTCTGGCAGACGATCAGGTCGTATCCGCCCTCGCGCAGGGTCGGGGCGTCGGGCAGCTCCTCGCGGGCTATGCGAACCCGGCCGTCGCCGCCAAAGCGCTGTTCGAGGATTTGCGCGCAGGACGGCTCCGGCTCGAGCAGCAAGAGCCGCTCAGCGCCGACGGCGAGCATCCGCTCACTGAACGTTCCGATCCCGGCGCCAACCTCCGCCACCGAGCCCTGCACGGCTTCGCGGTACTGGTCGAACATCCAGTCGCAAAGCCTCCGCGCCCCGGCCAACGCGACAAGATCGTAGAGATCGTTCGCTGAGCCGGCAACCGTTGTCGGGCCAGCGCTCAATCGAACCTGCACCGCAGCAGGGTTCGGAGGACCCTGCCCCCGTCGACGGCGCGCAGCTTCTTGCCCTCCTCGCGGCTGCGCGCCTGGTAGGTCACCGGCACCTCGAAGATCCTCGTCCCCGAGCGGAGCAGGCGGGCGGTGATCTCCGGCTCGATGCCGAACCCGGGCTCGCGCAGCTCCAGCGAGCGGAGAAGGTCGGTCGGCATCGTCTTCCAGCAGTTCATGATGTCCGACAGCCAGCTGTTGTAGAGAACGTTGGCGGCCAGCGTCACGGTCTTGTTGCCGATCACGTACCAAAAGCCGTAGGCGGAGTGGGCCTCGAAGGCCCTGGTCCCGAACACGGCGGTGGCGCGGCCGCTGAGCAGCGGCTCGAGCAGGTTGGAGAGGTCGGCGGGGTCGTACTCGAGGTCCGCGTCGAGGATCGTCGTGTAGGTGCCGCCGGCTTCCGCGAGCGCCGTGCGGATGGCCGTGCCCTTGCCGCGATTGCGGTCGTGGCGGAGCAGCCGCATCGGCGGTGCGTCACGCTGCTGGAGGATCTCGCTGGTGCCATCGGTGGAGCCGTCGTCGACGACGATAAGCTCGAAGGAATCGACCGGCAGCTCGGTCTCCAAGAGCCGGTCGATTGCGGGCTCGATCGTGGCCCTCTCGTTGTAGGCGGGCATCAGGATCGACAGATCTGGCATCGGTGGCGGTCGGTCGGAGGCGAAGGGGGCGGGAGCCTAGAAGAATGCCCCGCCCTTGTACTCGCCGAAGACGTCGCGCATCGCGCCGCAGACTTCGCCGACCGAGGCGCCCGCCCGCAGCGTCTCGCGGATCGGGTGCAGCAGGTTGCCCTCGCCGCGCGCGGTCTCGCGCAGCGCCTCGAGCCTTCGCTCCAGCTCCTCGGTGTCGCGATTCCTCTTGAACTCGGCGAGCCGTTTCAGCTGGCGCTGCTCGGCCTCGGGGTCGACCCTGAGGATGTCGACGTCGTCGACAACGTCGGTGACGTACTTGTTGACGCCGACGATGATGTCCTGACCGGATCGGTAGCGCTCGTGGTACGAGGCGGCCGACTCCTCGATCTCGCGCTGCATGAACTCCAGCGCCTGCACCGAGCCGCCCATCTCCTCGACCTTGTCCATCAGCTCCCAGGCCCGCCCCTCGATCTCGTCGGTGAGCGCCTCGATGAAGTAGGACCCGGCGAAGGGGTCGACGGTTTCGGTGGCGCCGGACTCGTGCGCCAGCACTTGCTGGGTTCGCAGCGCAATCCGCGCCGAGCGCTCGCTGGGCAGCGCCAGCGCCTCGTCGAAGCCGTTGGTGTGCAGCGACTGGGTGCCGCCGCAAACGGCCGCGAACCCCTGCAGGGCGACACGGATGATGTTGACCTCCGGCTGCTGGGCCTGCAGGGTCACGCCACCGGTCTGGGTGTGGAAGCGGATCTTCATCGAGGCCTCCTCGCCGGCCCCGAACCGCTCCCTGACGATCCGCGCCCACATCCGCCGCACGGCGCGGAACTTGGCGATCTCCTGGAAGACGTTGTTGTGGCAGTTGAAGAAGAAGGCGAGGCGAGGCGCGAACTCGTCGATCTTCAGACCTGTGTCGAGCGCGGCGCCCACGTAGGCGATCGCGTTGCAGAGCGTGAAGGCGACCTCCTGCACCGCCGAGCAGCCCTTCTCGCGGATGTGGTAGCCGGAGATCGAGATCGTGTTCCACTTCGGCACGTTCTCGCGGCAGTACTGGAAGATGTCGGTGGTGAGCCGCATCGTCGGCTCGGGCGGGTAGATGTAGTTGCCCCGCGCCAGGTATTCCTTGAGCACGTCGTTCTGAACGGTGCCGCGCAGCTTCTCCGCGGGCACGTCCTGCTCCTCGCCGACCAGCTGGTAGAGCAGCAGCAGGATCGCCGCCGGCGCGTTGATCGTCATCGAGGTCGAGACCTCGTCGAGCGGGATCTGATCGAAGCAGATCCGCATGTCCTCGACGGTGTCGATGGCGACCCCGGTCCGACCCACCTCGCCGCGGCAGAGGGGGTCGTCGGAGTCGCGGCCGAGCTGGGTGGGCAGGTCGAAGGCCATCGAGAGCCCGGTCGAGCCGTGCTCGATCAGATAGCGGTAGCGGGTGTTGGTCTCCTCGGCGGTCGCGAAGCCGGCGTACTGGCGCATCGTCCAGAGCCGGTCGCGGTACATGTGCTGGTGGATGCCGCGGGTGAAGGGATAGGAGCCGGGCTCGCCGAGCCGCTCCTCGAGGCCCGGCGCGACGTCGCCCTCTTCGTAGACGGGCTCGATCTCGATTCCCGAGTCGGTGAACACCCGCTCGTCGTCGGGGCCGACGACAGGAGCGATGGTGGGCTTCTCGGTGGGCCGGGTTCCCATGGGCAAAGGATATTCGCGCCTCTGCCCGGCGCTTAGCGGGCGAGGATATTCACGGAATCGCGGGTCGCCTCGATCACGCGGTGCACTGCCTCGTCGGGCATCGCCGCCCAGAGCGGCAGACGCACCAGTCGCTCGCTGAGGCGCTCGGTGTTCTCGAGCCCGCTCCCCACGCGCCCCACACGCCGGCCGGCCGGCGACGAGTGAAGTGGCACGTAGTGGAAAACGGCATGGATGTCGCGCTCGGCCAGCTCCTGGATGAAACGTGCCCGGAGGTCCGGCTCGGGCAGCAGCAGGAAGTACATGTGGGCGTTGTGCTCGCAGTCGGGCGGGACCAGCGGCCGTCGCAGGCGCCCTTCGCGCTCCAGCTCTGCGAACGCGTCGTGGTAGCTGTTCCAGATCTCCAGCCGCAGCTCGGTGACCTCGCGGGCCCGCTCGAGCTGTGCCCAGAGGAAGGCGGCGCTGACCTCGCCCAGCCCGAACGACGATGCGACCTCGATCCAGGTGTAGCGGTCCACCTCGCCGCGCTCGAACTCGGCGCGGTTGGTGCCCTTGTCCCAGACGATCTCCGCGCGCCGAGCCGCTTCCGCGTCGTTGACGAGCAGCGCTCCCCCCTCCCCACAGGTGACGTTCTTGGTCTCGTGGAAGCTGAGGGCTCCGAAGTCGCCCATGCTGCCCAGCGGACGCCCCTTGTAGGTCGCGAGGATCCCCTGCGCGGCGTCCTCGATCACGGTCAGGCCGCGGTCGCGCGCGATCGCGCCGATCGTGTCCATTTCGCACGCCACTCCCGCGTAGTGGACGGGCACGATTGCCCTGGTCCGCTCGGTCACCGCGGCCTCGACCAGCGACTCGTCGAGGTTCAGCGTGTCGGGGCGGATGTCCACGAACACCGGCGTCGCCCCGCGCAGGGCCACCGAGCTGGCGGTGGTGGCGAACGTGTAGGAGGGCATGATCACCTCGTCGTCCGGCCCCACTCCCGCCAGCAGCATCGCGCCCTCGAGCGCCGCGGTGCAGGAGTGGGTCACCAGAGCACGGGCGCAGCCGATGCGCTGCTCGAGCCAGCTCTCGCAGCGGCGACCGTAATCGCCCCGTGCCGAGATCCAGCCGCTCTGGACCGCGGCCTCGATGTGCCGCGCCTCGGTGCCCACATGGAACGGCCTGTTGAACGGGATGTGGTCGGTGCTCACGCGGCGAGGGAGAACTCGGCCGCAACGGCGCGGATCGAGTCGGCCAGGTCGAACTCGGGAACCCAGGATAGTTGCCTCCTCGCCTTCTCGATCGAGACCTCCCAGCGCAGGTCCTCCTCCGGGTCCGAACCTTCGAAGACGACGTCGGAGTCGGACTCCATCAGCCTGACGCAGAGCTCGGCCAGCTCGCGGTTGGAGTACGACCGGGCGCCGGCGATGTTGAAGATCCCGTCGCTGGGGCGTTCCAGCAGACACTCCACCGCCCCGGCCGCGTCGCGCACGTCCACGTAGTTCTGCCTGCGCGTCCCCCGGCCCGCAAGAGTCAGCTTCTCGCCCGCGGCGGCGCTGCGCACGAACACGGGCAGGATGCGGCCGTCGGGCATGCCCGGGCCGACCGGAGAGGTGAGGCGCAGTGTCGCCGCGGTCATGCCCTCTCCGCCCGCCACCCGCACCAGTCGCTCGCCGAACAGCTTCGTTGCGTGATAGGCGGTGGCCGGGGCGGCCGGGTGGTCCTCGGTCACCGGGAGCTCGCTCGGGGAGCCCACCACGTGCACACCCGAGATGTAGACGAAGCAGCGAGCGCCAGCCTCCTTCGCGGCGACCAGCATCTGCTCGGTCCCCAGGCAGTTGGCGGCGATCAGCCCGCCGAAGGGGGGACTCTTGTCCAGCGCCGCGGCGGCGTGGACGACCGCGTCGCAGGAGCCCAGTGCCGCGGCGATCGCGGCGCCGGCTTCCGGCGAGCCGATGTCGAGCTGAAGCTGCCCGGCGAGCTCCTCGACGCGTGGCGGTCTTCGGCTCAGCCCGACGACCTCGTGCCCACCCCGCTGCAGGTGCGCGGCGATGGCGCCGCCGACGTGCCCGCTGGCGCCCGTGACCAGGATCCTCACGAGCGCACCCCGTAGTCCTCGACCAGCATTGAGTGGGCGGCCGGCTCGTCGAGCCGGCCGGCGGCGGCCAGCGACCGGAACGCGTCTCCGTCGAGATACAGCTCGTTCCAGTAGCGCACCGCGATCCCGCTGGTCACCCGCGGCATCTCCCTGGCCGGCTCGCCGAGCACGTAATGGCGGATCGTCTCGGAGACCTCGTTGAAGCCTAGCCGTGCCCTGATCGGCGTCGTGCCCGAGAAGCGGACGTTGATCTCGAAGCAGACCGGCCTGCCGCCGTCGAGCCGCAGCTGCACGTTGCAAGGGCCCAGCGGCCGCAGCGAGCCGGCGATCCGCTCGGCTTCGGCCCGCACCTCGGGGAAATCGCCGGCCTCGGCGAACACGGTCGTTCCCTGCTGCAGCACGCGGCGCATCGCCATGCTCCCCCGCACTTGGCCCGTGGAGTCGCCGAAGCACCCGACGGTGTACTCGGAGCCCTCGTCGCCGAGCAGCTGCTGGACGACGTAGTCGTCCCGTCCCGCGACCCAGTCGAGGTCGCGCTGCGAGGAGACCTCGACCACCCCCTGCGCTCCCTTGCCGAAACGCGGCTTGGCGATCAACGGCATCCCCAACTCGGACGCCAAGCGCTCGACTGCGTCGGCGTCCTCGGCGTCAACGGTGGCGGGCGCGTTGAACCCGTTCGCGTCAAGCCATTCGGTCGTCCGAAGCTTGTCCCGCCCGACCCGGAGCGTCTCGGGCGAACTGACGATCGCGGTCGCGCCGGCCTGCTTGCGCAACTCCGCCGCCAGGCCGCTCAGCGCGTCGAGCACGGGCTCGGCACCGGACATCACCACGTCCACACCCTCGCTGCGGCAAACCTCGGTCAGCCAGCCCGCAAAGCCCGGGTCGCTCGCGTAGGGCGACACATGGGAGCGGTCGGCGGTGTACAGCCCGGCCGATTCGGGGGTGACGCAGGCCGCAACGACCCGCGGCCGGGGTTCGCAGAGCTCCAGCGCTTTTAGGATTCCCTGGCTGACGTTCCCGCCGACGCCGAGCACGAGCGCCGTCAGCTCACCGCCGACCGGCACACCTTCGGTCTCTGTCATCTCGTGCGCCAGCGGGCGAGTATAACCCGGTCCGAATCGGCCGATGAGCGCAGCCCAACCCCACGACTACGACCGGATCTGGCGCGATGCGTACGGCGACATGCAGGAGGTCGGGCCGGTACATCGCCACATGCGGAGGATCCTGCGCGGCTTCCTGCGAGGCCTCGACTACGAGACGGCTCTGGACGTCGGCTGCGGCGCCGGGCACAACATGGCGTTGCTCCGCCAAGGCCGAGAATCGACAGCGGTCACCGGGGTCGATCTTTCCGACGAGGCGCTGGAACGGGCGGGCCGGAGCTGGCCGGACGCCGAGTTTCACCGACTCGACATCCAGCGAGAGCGGCTCGACCGATCCTGGGACCTGGTGTTCAGCTCGCTGGTGCTCGAACACCTGCCCGACGACCGGGCGGCACTGGGGAACATGCGCTCGATGGCCGGCAAGTACGTCCTCGTGACCACCATCGCCGGAGACTTCGAGCGCTACCGGCCCTGGGAGGAGCAGATGGGGCACGTTCGCAACTATGCGGCTGGAGAGCTCGAGGCCAAGATGAGCGACGCCGGCCTCAGGGTCGAGCGTGCGACCTATTGGGGCTTTCCGTTCTACACGCCAGTCGCCCGCCGGCTTCAGAACCGCATGCGCTCCGAGCCGAGCTACCGGCGGGAGACCCGCTTCCTGGCCCAGCTGATGTACGGGCTCTACTTCCTCAACTCGCATCGGCGAGGCGATCTGCTGGTCGTGCTGGCTCGCGCCTAGGCACTTTCGAGCCCCGCTGGGAGGCGTCAGAGCCGCTGCTACCCTCGCCGGCGATGGTGGAGTTGAGCGTAGTCGTCCCGACCTACCGCTGCGAGGACTGCTTGCGCGCCTTGCACCGGCGGCTTACCGCGAGCGTCGCGCCACTCGTTGCCAGCTACGAGCTGGTGTTCGTCGACGATCGCAGCCCCGACGACTCCTGGGGCCTGCTGCGCGAGCTCGCCTCGTCCGACCCCCACGTTCGCCTGCTGCGCCTCAGCCGTAACTTCGGCCAGCACGCGGCGATCACGGCGGGGCTCGCGCACAGCACCGGCAGGTGGATCGTCGTGACCGACTGCGACCTCGAGGACCCGCCGGAGGAGATCCCCCGCCTCTACGCAAAGGCGCAGGAGGGCTACGACATCGTCTTCGCGCGGCGGCGGCTGCGGCGCCAGTCGCTGTTTCGGCGCGTCGCGGCACGCACCTATCGCCGGCTCGCCAACTTCCTCGCCAGGACGGACATCGATCCCGACTACACGAACCTCAGCATCGCCTCGCGCAAGGTGATCGACGCCTTCCTCGGCCTCAGGGACGTAGACCGCCACTACCTGCTGATCCTGCTCTGGCTCGGCTTCGAGCACACGACGATCGACGTCGACCAGGACGAGCGCTACGCGGGCCAGAGTTCCTACACGTTCGGTGAGCTGATCCGCGTGGCCGCCGATGGGATGTTCTTTCAGACCACCAACCTGCTGCGCTGGATCATCTACGGGGGCTTCGTGATCGCCGTCCTCGGCAGCCTGGCGCTGGGCGGCCTCGTCGCCTACGGCTGGTTCCTGCGCGACCCGCCACCCGGCTGGGCCAGCCTGGCCACGCTCGTGATGCTGCTCAGCGGCGTGATCGTGATCAGCACCGGCGTGACCGGCCTCTATGTGGGCAAGGTGTTCAGCCAGGTCAAGGGCCGGCCGCTCTACGTGGTCGACAGCGAGCTCAGCGGCGGCGCCGAACAGCTTCCCGACGCGACCGCCACGGGTGCCGAGTCCGTCGACCCGGTGGGTGCGCCCGCCGAGGGCGAGCGCTGAGCAGCACCTCGAGTCGCTAGTGCGAGCGCTGCTCCGGCGCCGTGGCCGCAAGCGCGTAGTGGCGCGCGCTGTGGCGGTCGGCCTTCGCGTCGCCACTTCCGTCGGGATGGAAGGCGAACGCCTCGGGAAATCCGGCGGCTCGAAGCACCACCAACCCCACCTCGGGCAGCAGCGGCGCGCTGCGGGACGGGCCCGCGAGCGAGAACTTCAGTGACTCCGCGACGTGCGGGTTGGGCGACTCGACCAGCAGCAGCCCGCCGTCCTGCAGCCTGGCGCGGGCCAGCGCCAGGAAACGCGCCAGCTCGCCGGCCTCGAGCCCCAGCGCCACCCCGCTGAAGATCGCTCCCAACGATGCCTCGGGGAGGCTCTCCAGATGCTCCGCGATACCGGCCCGCGCCACCCGGTGGCCCTTCCCCTGGGCCACCTCGGCCGCCTGTTCGGAGGGCTCGACGCCGCTCGCGGCGATGCCGGCGTCACGCAGCAGGTCGAGCAGCTCGCCGCGGCCGCAGCCGGCGTCGAGCACGGGCGCGTGACCGGCGAGCAGCTCGAGGTAGGGGCGGCGGCTCTCCTTCACGGCGTCCTGCGGCGGCAGAGTAGCCGCCGCACCTGGGGCGGCGGACGGCGGCGCGCCCGAGTAGCCGACGACTCTGCCCGCCACGGGGTGCTCGAAGCTGGTCAGCTGCAGGCCGCCGTCGCCGGGGACCGCCCGCCAGCCCTCGGCCACGGCCCGCGCCGGCTCGAGGTCGCGCAGCGCGGCGCCGAGCTGGTCGATAGCGCTGACCAGCATCAGGTCGACGCTGCGCTGGTGCACGGTCCAGGGCCTCATCAGGCGCAGGGCCGCCCTGCGCATCGGTCCGCGCAGGTGAGCGCCGGCGCCCTCGCGGGGCCCCTTGATGATTCGGCTCCGTGCCTCGCGGGCGACGATCGCTGATGGCTCGTCGTCGGGGGCCGGGACCAGGCGCGACCTCCGCTCGGCGCTACCCAGCTCCCGCAGACGCCGCTCCATCGCCCTCCCAGCGGCCTGCGGTGAGTGGGTGCGGCGGATGTCCTCGGCGCCGCGGCGGCCGCGCTCGGCCGCCTCGTCGGGCGTCTCAAAGACGCGACGCATCAGCTCGGCGGCATGTTCCAGGTCGGGCTCTGCCCACACGGCTTCAGCCGGGTAGGGGTCGGCGCCGGGCCCGATCTCGCTCAGCTCGTAGTCGACCAGGTAGCTGTTCTCGGGTGTCATGAACTCCAGGTTTCCCGAATAGCCGGTGGCGATCACCGGCCGTTCGAAGTACATCGCCTCGGCCAGGGTCTGGCCAAAGCCCTCGGAGCGGTGAAGCGACACGTAACAGTCGCAGGCAGCGATCATCGCGTTCTTTTCTTCGGAGGACACGTAGTCCTCGAGCACGCTGACATCGGGACGCGCATCGGCCAGGCTACGCAGCTCGGCGTGGGCCTCGGTCGCCGCGTCAGGGTTCACGCACTTGACGACGAGCTGGGGGCCCTCGCCGGGCTCGAAGGCCGACGTAAATGCCTCGACCAGGCCAAGCGCGTTCTTGCGCCGCGCCACCCCGCGGTAGTCGAAGACGAAGAGGAAAAGAAAGCCGTCGGGCAACCCGAGGGCGGCTCGGTGGATGGGCTGCGACACCGTCGGCTGCACCGGCAGCACGATCTTCTCGACGGGCACCGGCGCCGCGGTGCGAACCGCGTTCGCCACGTGCTCGGAGCCGACCCAGACCTCGTCGAGCAGGTCGAAGGCCGGACGCATCGAGGCTGGGAACCTGCTCACCTCCCACCACCACAGCCCGACCGAGTAGCGGGCGCGCAGGAGCGCGTAGATGTCGGGCAGGCCGGCCAGCTCGGGCAGGCTGTCGGCCGTGACGCAGACCAAGTTGACCGGCAGGTCTGCCTCGCTGTCGACCTCGAACTCGTGCTCCTCACGGTGGTAGGGCGCCGGGAGGGCGATGCGGCGTACGGGCACGCGGCGCGCCTCCAGCGCCGCGACCACCTGGCGCGCGGCCTCGCCGATCCCCATCTCCGCCCGCAGGTAGCCGATGACGTTCGCACCCCACCCCGGGGCGGCCCCCGGCTGCGCCGCCATCATCGCGATCCGGCGCCGCCAGCCGGCTCGCCGTGCACGGACGCGGTGGCTCCCGGCATCGCCACCAAGGCATAGCTGGACGCCGAATGGCGGTCCCGCTCCGCGTCTCCGCTCGCCTGCGGGTAGAAAACGAACGCCTCCTCGTAGCGGGCGGCGGCGCAGAGGCGCAAGGCGACCTCGGGCATGAGCGGAGCGGCACCTCCGAGCTCGGTCAGCGCCAGTTTCAGCGCCTCGGACGAGTGCGGGTTGGCGGAGTTCGCGACCAGCAGGCCGGCGGGCGAGAGCCTGCTCCGGGCCAGCTCCAGGAACGAGGTCAAATCGGCAAGTGGAAGCCGCAGCCCCTGGGCGCTGAAGATCGCCCCCAGCGAGCCGTCGTCGAGGCGGTCCAGGTGCGCCACCAGATCCTCTCCGGCGACTTCATGTCCCTTCTCGCGCGCCGCCGCGGCGAGCTGCGGGTCGGGCTCGACCCCCGAGCACTCGATCCCCCGCTCGCGCAGCAGGTCGAGCAGCTCGCCGCGCCCGCAGCCGGCGTCGAGCACGGGCGCGTGGCCGGCGAGCAGCTCCAGGTAGGGGCGGCGGCTCTCCTTCACCGCCGCCTCGGGAGGCCCGTGCACTGCAGGGGAGCCGGGGTCGGCAGCGCCTCCCTCTGCCGGCTCCGGCTCGCCGTAACCGAGGACCTTGCCGGCGACCGGGTGCTCAAAGCTGGTCAGCTGGAGGCCATCGTCTCCGGGGACCGCCCGCCAGCCCTCGGCCACGGCCCGCGCCGGCTCGAGGTCGCGCAGGGCAACGTTGAGCTGGTCGATCGCGTTGATCAGCATCAGGTCCATGCCGCGCTGGTGCGAGGTCCAGGGCCTCATCAGCCGCAGTGCCAGCTCGCGCACCGGCCCGCCGAGGCGGGTGCGTGACCGCTCGGGGGGACCCCGCATCACCCGCTGGCGGGCTTCGCTCGCCGCCACGCTGACGGGATCGTCGCCCTCCACCCTGCCCAGGGCGGAGCGGCGGGGCGAGTCGCGCAGCTCCCGCAGGCGCCGCTCCATCGCGCGGCCCGCGGCCTCGTGCGAGTGGGTGCGGCGGATGTCGGCGGCGGCGCGGTGGCCGCGCTCGGCCGCCTCCGCCGGGTTCTCACAGACGCGGCGCATCAGCTCGGCGGCATGGTCGAGGTCGGGCTCTGCCCACACGGCGTCAGCCGGGTAGGGGCCGGCGCCGGGCCCGATCTCGCCCAGCTCGTAGTCGACCAGGTAGCTGTTCTCGGGCGTCATGAACTCGAGGTTTCCCGAGTAGCCGGTGGCAATCACCGGGCGCCCGAAGAACATCGCCTCGGCCAGGGTCTGGCCGAAGCCCTCGGAGCGGTGAAGCGACACGTAGCAGTCGCAGGCGGCGATCATCGCGTTCTTTTGGTCGGAGGAGACGTAGCCCTCGAGCACGGTGACGTCGGGGCGCGCCTCGGCCAGGCCGCGCAGCTCGGCGTGCGCGGCCGGCTCCGCATCGGGGTTTATGCATTTGACTACGAGCTGGGGCCCCTCGCCCGGCTCGAAGGCCGAGCTGAACGCCTCGACCAGCCCCGTCGCGTTCTTTCGCCGCGCCACTCCGCGGTAGTCGAACATGAACAGGAACAAGAAGCCCTCGGGAAGGCCGAGAGCGGCGCGGCCGGCGGGCTCGGGTTGCTGCGGGTTGATCGGGTGAGGGACGGTGTGAATCGGCACGCTAGCGATCGGGCCGAAGATCTCGGCCACGAACTCCGAGCCCGCCCAGACCTCGTCGACCAGGTCGAAGGACTTGCGCATCGAGGCAGGGAAGCTGCTCACCTCCCACCACCACAGCCCGACCGTGTAGTGCGAGCGCAGCAGGCGCCGGTTCTTCTCGTCGGCGGCGAAGCTCTGCAGGATGTCGGCGTTCATGCAGACCAGGTTGATCGGTAGGTCGGCCTCGCTGTCGACCTCGAACTCGTGCTCCTCGCGGTGCCAGGGGGAGGGGACCAAGATCCGCCGCACCGGTACCTCGCGGCTCTCCAGCGCACCGATGTACTGCCGCGCCGTCTCGCCGTTGCCCATCTCCGCCCGCAGGTGCCCGATCACGTTCACGCCCCAGCCCTCGGCCGGCCCGCCCTCCCAGCGCTCGAACTCGGCCAGGCCCTCGCGCGTGAACAGCGAGGCCCGCACCCCGCCTTGTTCGACCGCCGTGCGGTACAGCTCGCGCGCCTGCGGATCGAGGGACTGCCCCGCGGCGGTTCGGTCGAGCCCGTACGGCACCGCGCGGGCCTCCTCGTAGCCGTGCTCCCGCAGCTGCACCGCGTAGCGGTCGCATAGCTCACGCACCGCAGGCTCTTCGCTGAGACGGATTCGGTCCTGATGGCGGCTGAGCCGGCGCGGCCTTTCCGGTTCGTACCCCGAGAAGTGAAAAAAGCGCAGAGGTCGTCCGTTGACGAGGTAGCCATCGCCGCGGCGCTCGATGCGTCGCGAGGGCAGGTTCCAGTAGGCCACGTTGTAGCCGGGATCTCGAAGGATGCAGCAGTCCGAGACCATTCCCGGAGCCAGGTCCATCCAGCGCTGGTCCACGAACAGCCCCTGGTCGGGCACCCGACGGCAATCCTTGAGCAGGCGCTCCGCCCACCAGTCGATCAGGTGGTCGGCGTCCTCCCCGCGTCGCAGCCCGATGAAGCCGAGGTTGTAGGCGCCGGCGACGAGGATGTCGGTCTGGGTCGGCCGCTTGCCGTCGTCCGGCACGGGCTCCGTGTTGTGGGGGGTCAGCACGAGGCCATGGGCGCCGATCAGCTCGTCCAGCTCGCCGAGGCCGGCGAACACCTCGATGTCGGGGTCGAGGTAGGCGACGTGCTCGTCATCGCGCATCAGGGCCCGCAGCAGCCACGGCTTGACTGCGGTGGAAAGCTCCAGCACGTCGTAGAGTCCGGCCATCAGGTCGAAGTCCTCGACGCCGATCTCGGCCGGCGTGAGGATCTCGAAGCGCTCCGCGTCCGGGTCGAGGCCGTCCAGCCCGTCGATGACCAGCACTGTGCACGACCCGCCGGGGTTGTGCTTCAGGTAGGAGTCGGCGAGGACCCGGGCGTGCGCGAGGTAGTTCTTGGCGACGATCGTGCAGACCCGCACTGGGTCCAAGATACAGCCCGCTCTGGCCCTTGCGGGCGGGCCGATCACCCCGCCGGGCTCAAGCCGGACGGTCGAGAAGCTCGCCGTAGAGCCGCTCGTACTCCTCGATGCAGCGGCGCAGCTCGAAGTCGGCCGCCCGCCGGCGGCAGCGCTCGACGATGTCGTCCTCGGTCGCCAGCTCGAGCACCGAGTGAAGGGCGGCGGCCAGCGTGTCGGGCTCCTCGCCGTCGAACAGCTCGCCGATCTCGTCCCCGACGATGATCTCCGGGATCCCGCCCGCCGATGAGCCGACCACCGGCGTGCCGCAGGCCAACGACTCGACCAGCACCAGGCCGAACGGCTCGTCGCGGGCCGCCAGCACCGAGACCCAGGCCTCCCTGTAGGCGTTGACGAGGTCGTTGTCGTCGCGGATGCCGCGGATGTCGATCCCCGGCCCGCTGGCCCAGTGCGGGAACTCGGTGCGGTGGGGGTAGGGGTTTGCGAGCACGAGCCGCGCTTCCGGGCGCTCGCGTCGCAGCAGCGAGAACGCCGTCACGACCAGCTCGACGCGCTTGCGTGGTTCCTCGATCTCCGCCGCGCAGAAGATCGTCGGTTGGGTTGCGCGCCCACCAGCCCCCGGGGTGAACCGCTCGAGGTCCACGCCGGGCGGGATCAGCCGCGTCCGCGTCCCAGGGAACAGCCCCTGGATTTCGTCCGACACCGCCTCGGTAGGCGCCACCACGGCGTCGGCGCCGGTGAACACGCGCCGCAGGGTCGACAGGCGGGCGCGGCTGCCGTGGCGGGGCGGGAACGCGGGGACGGTGAACACCGCCGGCCGGCCGACGCGCTTCGCCCAGCCGACCGCGGCCAGGGCATCTGCCGGGTGGAAGGCGTGCGCGAGGTCGAAGCCGCCGCGCCGCAGCGAGGAGTAGGCGAACGGGATGTGGGAGAGCTGGTGGCGCCGGAAGGCGGGCAGCCGTACGGTCGGGCGGCGGTTGCGGATGATCGGCATCCCCGCCTCGACGGTGCTGGTCGGGCCGCCTCCATGGGTGGTGATCAGCACGACCCGGTAGCCGTCCTCGATCAGACCGCCCGACAGCTCGCTGACCAGGCGCTCGGTCCCGCGCCGCACCTCCTCCCAGTGGAACGGGTGCAGCAGGGCGATGTTCGGGCTATCTGCCATTGCCCCGTCCGTTCGCGCCGCTCCTCGCGGGACCCGCCGTCTCCGACCTGCGCCGGACCAGCGGCGCGGCCAGCACGCCGGCGCCGGCCCCGGTGCGGGCAATCCCCTCGGCCAGCGCCGGGTGGCGGCGCGCCAGGAACGCGGCCGCGGTCTCGCCCGCGCCGGCCAGCAGCCTTGCGATGCCGTCGGGGATCGACCACTGGCCGGTCATCCTCATGCTGGCCCCCGCGTAGAAGCGACGGCGGAAGACCTCGCGCAGGCGCATTCGCTCGGCCCCGATCAGGTGCTCCACCCGGACGTCTCCGGCGTAGAGCCCGCGGTAACCGGCGTTCGCCAGACGCAACTGCACCTCGGTGTCCTCGGCGAACAGCGGCACGTCGCCGCGTGGCCCGAGGGTGGGGTCGAAGCCGCCGACCTCGTGCAGTGGCCCGGCCCGAAAGCTCGCGTTCACAGACCAAGCGTCCTCGACGCCCGGCACCAGCTCCTTGACGCCCTCGCCGCGGTCCATCAGCGAGAAGACCACGTCGAGCCGCGGGCTCATCCAGCGCGGCGGCGGCTTCAGCCAGCGCGGCAGGATCGCCCCGCCGATGCAGGCTACGTCGGGGGGCGCCTCGCGCCAGTGCGCGGCAAGGCGGGCCAGCCATTCGGGCGCCGGGATCGCGTCGTCGTCGATGAAGGCGATCACCGCTTCGTCGGCCACGCTCTCGACCGCGCGGTTGCGCGCCGCGGCGGCGCCGGCCGCGGGGACGCGTTCGACGCCGAACCCCTGCTCGCGCGCGAGCGCGTCCAGCTCGGCGTGGCGCTCGTCACCGGCGCCGCTGGTGACCAGCAGGCCGGCGGCTCCGGAAAGATCTTTGACCTGCCGGCCGAGGGCGTGCAACGTCGCATCGACCGCTCCGGGCGCCCGATTCGTGCAGACGGCAGCTACGAGCCAAGCATCCTGCATCCGCGGCGAGCGATATTACGGGCTAACGCAATGCAGCCCGCAGAGAGCAGAGACTGGGTCGCGGAGGTCTTCCCGACCGCCGAGCTGGCCAGGCTGACCCGCCTGCTGCCGCTCGGCTCATGGCGCCGGCGCGCCGCGAAGAGCGTCGCGGCGCGGGCGCTGGACGCCGCGCTCGACGCACGCCAGGCCGTGCTGCGAAGCGGCAGGGCGCTCGACCGGGCGGCGGAGATCCCCGAGCGCGAGCTGCTGGTGTTCGGTGTCTACGCGCCCGACGGGGTGGCCGACATGGCGGCGGCGGTCTCCGAGATCGGCGCCTCCCGCCATCGGACCCGCTTCGCGCTGGGCGCGCTGGGAGCGGCTGCGCCGAAACTGGCCCAGCAGACGATCGCCGTGGAGATGCGCGGCGGCAAGTTCGCCAACCTCAACTGGCTCGCCGGTGAGGGCGGTGGCGCGGAGAGCGCCGACTGGGTGCTGATCGTCGACGACGACGTCGTCCTCCCCGAGCGCTTCGCCGACCGCTTGATCAGCGTCGCCGAGTTGCTCGACTTCGACCTCGCGCAGCCCGCCCAGACCTGGTCAAGCGACGCCGCCTGGCGAGTGACCCGGCGCCGGCCGGCGATGGCGCGGCGCACCCGCTTCGTCGAGACCGGCCCGGTGACGCTGATGAGCAGCGAGGTGTTCGCGGCCGTGTACCCCTTCGACGAGCAGGGGATGGGCTGGGGCCTCGACCTGCACTGGGCGGCGCTGGCCAAGCGCCACGGCTGGAGCCTCGGCATCGTCGACGCTCTGGTGATGCGCCACGAGCGGCGTGGAACAGCGACGACCTACGGCGAGGCGGATGCGCTCGAGGCGGCCCGCCGCTTCCTCGAAACACACGAGCACCTCGGCTTCGACGAGGCCCAGGAGGTACTCGCCCGCTACCGGTCGATTCGTTAGAACGCCTCGAGGATCCGCAGATCGATGTGCTGGTGAAGCGAATCTCGGGTCCTGGCATCGAGGTGGAGGGCCCTCACACGGCTGACTCCCTACTTGACGATCCAGTAGCGATAGCTGATCCAGGCTGGCCCACCGGCGTTGTCCTCGATCGTCTTCAGGACCGTTCCCCCTTGGCGCTCGATCAGCTTCTCAACGCTCTTTCGCTCGATGGTGTGCATCTCATGGTTGCCCACGACCCTGGCCCGCTGCCGGGCTTCGAGCCGCTCGGCGATCGGTACCGGGAGGGAGTCGATCAGTCGCTGGCGCCTCCCGGTCGGCCGCTCCTTGGCCGCGGCGGGGAGTTGGAACACGAGGGCGCCTCCCGGGCGCAGAACCCGGATGAACTCCTTCAGATAACGCCGCGCGTACTTGGGGCGCATGTGCTGAAGGACGATGACCGAGACGACCAAGTCGAAGTGGTCGTCGGGAAAGACCGGCAGATCGTCGGCGACGTTGACCAGGTAGTTGATGTTTGAGGTGCCGTCGCTATAGCGCTTCGCGAGCTCGATCATCGAGCTAGCGATGTCAACGCCGATCACCTCGTCGAAATGTTCGGCCAACCCCTTGGACAGCCGGCCGACGCCGCAGCCGAAGTCCAGGGCTCGCTGGCGGCCGATCGTGACGTCGAGAGATTCGAGCTGCGCCAAGGCGGATTCGACCTCGCCGCGTCCCGACTCGAAGAAACCTTCCACGTCCCACCTATTGCCCCTCCGGTCCGGAAGGGAGAGCACAGCCCAGAGAGGGTCCTCCTCGGCCAATTGATTCCAGACCCGCCTCTGGCGTGTGAGGCTGCTACTTCCGAGCTCTGGCAAAGACATCGTCCAGCTGCTCCGCGGTGTCGCGGGTGATCTCCCTTCGCCTCATGCACGGAGCGTAATGCTTTGGCCACCGCCCGACTGCGGATTCATGCACAATCGCGATCGCGAGCAGCCTCTCGGCAAGGCATCTCCAATTAACGCTGGCTGTTTCGTTAGATCCTCTAGCGGCCGACTGCGTCCCGCGGCCCCACCGCAATCAGCGACTTGGTCAGGCCGGCGAAGCGCTCGCGCAGGATCACCGCGTCGGGGAACAGCTCGCGCAGCTCGGCTGCGTCGAGGAGGTGGATCGGCTCGTAGGGGATGCGTAGCACCCCCACTCGCCAGAGGCGCCGCTGGACCCGCTCGGGCAGGAACTGGAAGCCGGGCAGCAGCACGTGCGGCTCGACCGGGAAGCTGCGGTTTGGGGTCTGCACCCAGTAGTGGCGCCCGACGCGGCGGATCTGCTCCGCGAAGCGGGGCCGGTCGGCGGGGTCGATGTGCTCGATCAGCGAGTTCGAGTAGGCGATCGCAAACGAAGCGGGCTCGAACGGGAGATCGCGGGCGTCCCCGCGCACGAAATGCGCGCCCGGGTAGCCGGGACGGTCCACCGCGTCGAGCCCGGTGATCTCGGCGTCGTGCTCGAAGGCGGCCAGCCCCTCGTGGCCGCAACCGACGTCGACGATCGCGTCGCCGGGCCGGGGCGCCATCATCTCGCGGTACAGCGCGTGGCGCCGTTCGCGGGCGCGGCGGGCGAGCGGCTCGGCGACCCTTGTCAGCAGCCCCTGACGAGCTTCGCCGTAGACCCGCCCCGCAGGTACGGGGGGCTCGCCGTGTGCCGGGGTCGCGCTCAAGCCGACGCGAAGGGGACGCCGGCGCGTAGCCGCTCGAGGTCAGCGTCGACCATCAGCCGCACCAACTCCTCGAAACTGGTCTTCGGCTCCCAGCCGAGCTCCTCGCGCGCCTTGGCGGAGTCGGCGACCAGCTCCTCGACCTCGGCAGGGCGCAGCAGACGCGGGTCCTGCGTGATGTAGCGGTCGGGGTCCAGCCCGACGTGGTCGAAGGCGATCTTGACCAGCTCGCGCACCGAGTGGTCCACGCCGGTGCCGACCACGTAGTCATCGGGCTCGTCCTGCTGCAGCATTGTCCACATCGCCTCCACGTAGTCCGGCGCGTAGCCCCAGTCGCGTCGCGCGTCGAGGTTGCCGAGCGTGAGCTGCTCCGCTGCGCCCAGCTTGATCGCCGCAGCGCCGTGGGTGACCCGGCGGGTCACGAACTCAAGCCCACGCCGCTCACTCTCGTGGTTGAAGAGGATCCCCGAACAGGCGTAGAGGCCGTAGCTCTCGCGGTAGTTGACGGTGATGAAGTGGCCGTAGACCTTGGCGACGCCGT
>JBBPIM010000009.1:0-71530 GCA_038040325.1 Candidatus Mayfieldus profundus | reverse complement strand
CCGCCCGCAAGGAGCATTCGGGAAACGCGAGGAGCTGGTCCTTGGCGACTGAGAAGGACAAGATTCTCGCCGCCGACGGCGTCGTCAAGCGCTTCGGGGGTATCCATGCGGTTGACGGTGCCACGCTCGACGTTGGAACGGGATCGATCACGGCGCTGATCGGTCCCAACGGCGCCGGCAAGACGACGCTGTTCAACGTGCTCACGGGTTTCTACCGGCGCGACAGCGGCGAGATCTCGTTCGCCGGCGAGTCGATCGGCGGCCGTGCGCCGCACGCGATTGCTCGCCTGGGAATGGTGCGCACCTTCCAAATCACCAAGGCGCTTTCGCGGATGCCGGTGATCGACAACATGATGCTCGCCGCACCCGACCAGCCGGGGGAGCGTTTGAGCACGGTCGTCTTTCGGCCCGCTTCCTGGCGGCGCCGCGAGGCCGAGGTGCGCGAGCAGGCGGTCGAGCTTCTCGAAGTGTTCAATCTGCACGAGAAGGCCGACGAGTACGCTGGCACTCTCTCCGGCGGACAGCGCAAGCTGCTCGAGCTGGCACGGGCGCTGATGGCCCGTCCGCGACTGCTGCTGCTCGACGAGCCGATGGCGGGAATCAACCCCACCCTCGGGCGCCGCCTGCTCGATCACATGCAGCGACTGCGCTCCGAGGAGGGCGTCACGTTCCTCTTCATCGAGCACGACATGGAGGTGGTGATGAATCACTCCGACCGCGTCATCGTGATGGCAGAGGGCAAGGTGATCGCCGACGGCGAGCCGCAGGAGGTGCGCAGCGACCAGCGCGTTATCGACGCCTACCTGGGCGGGGGAGGGGTGGCGGGGAACGGCAGCGGAGCGGAGGCGACAGGTTGAGCGCCAACGGAAAGCCGCTGCTCTACACCGAGGACCTCGTAGCCGGCTACCTGGCCGAGGTCGACATCCTCACCGGAGTCTCGATCAACGTGCGGGAGGGCGAGATCGTCACGGTGATCGGGCCCAACGGCGCCGGCAAGTCGACCCTGATCAAGGCGATCTTCGGGCTGCTACGCCCGCGTGAAGGTCTCGTTCAATTGCGCGGGGAGGACATCACCGGCCTGCAACCGCACTCGATAGCGCGGCGCGGGATGAGCTATGTGCCCCAGCTCGACAACGTGTTCCCCTCGCTGAGCGTGGAGGAGAACCTGCGGATGGGGGCCTTCGAGGCCGGCAGCGCCCAGGAGCGGACGGATCGGATGTACGAGCTGTTCCCCCGCCTCGGCGAACGCCGCCGCCAGTCTGCGGGCACGATGAGCGGAGGCGAGCGCCAGATGGTGGCGATGGCTCGGGCGCTGATGCCGGAACCGCAGGTGCTGCTGCTCGACGAGCCCTCCGCCGGGCTGGCGCCAGCCTTCGTCGATGCGATCTTCCAAAAGGTCGAGGACATCAACCGGGCCGGTGTGACGATCGTGATGGTGGAGCAGAACGCCCGCCGGGCGCTTGCGATGTCGGATCGCGGCTACGTTCTCGACCTGGGACAGGATCGCTTCGAGGGCAAGGGCAGCGAGCTGCTCGAGGACCCCAAGGTGGCCGAGCTGTATCTGGGCGGCACCGCGCGCATCGACCGGGGAGAGGGCGCGGAGGAGACGGAGGATGGGCCGGAACCCTCAGCGTGAAGCGGCCGGGACCTCTCGGCCCCGGCCGCTTCGAGCGGTCTGATTCGGCTTTGACCTAGCCGCCCGTGACCGCCTCGATCGAGGGAAGCGGGATCTGCCCGCCGAACGGCACGATCGCACCGCCCTCGATTCGGAATTGGTCGTAGACACCGACCGTCGGGTCGCCGTTCTCGTCCAGGTCGATCTGGCCGGCGGCGCCGACGTAGTCGATGTCCTCACCGTTCTGCAGCGCCTTGATCGCCTCTGGGAGCTGCTCCCAGGTGTACTTCTTCCCGGGGGGCCCGGTGACGTCGCGCAACTCCGCCGCCATGTCCGCCCCATCCGTCGATCCGGCAGCCACAGCCGCCAGGTAGCAGAGGGTCACGGCGTCGAAATTCTGAGCGTCGAACACGTTGCGTTCCACGTCCTGGGGCGCGGCCGACGTGAACAGCTTGTCGAACGCCTGTGAGGACGAGCCCTGCTGGGGCGTGCCCGGCGCTGTGCCCCGGATGCCTTCCATCAGGTCCGCGTTCTCTTCGACCAGCGTCCCGTTCGCGAGTCCGTCGGTGATGAACACCTTGCTCGTGTCGAAGTTCCCCGTCCGCTCGAGAGCGGGCCCGACCTTCACAAAGGTCTCGGGGAAGTCGATGATTGCGATCGCGTCGGGATTGCCCGAGGTGATCTGCTCTGCCTCGGAGTTGTAGGACGGCTGTGTGGGCTCGTACTCGACCCGCTCGCCGAGCTCACCGCCTTCCCGGGTCCATGCCTCCTCGATCGCGTCGGAGAAGCCGGCTCCGTAGGCGTCGTTGCGGGCGCCGATGTTGATCGTCTTGCCCTCGACTCCTCCAATCGACCGGCCGATGAATTCCACAAGCGCCGGTCCCTGGAGGTTGTCCGCAGGGGGAACCCGGTTCAGAAGCCCGTCGTCCTCCACCGAGGTGAGCTCGGTGCTGGTTGACGCAGGCGAGATCTGAAGCACGCCCTCGCGGATGCTGACCGAGCGCGCAGTCGGGATCGAATCTGCCGAGGCCCAGGCGCCGGCGATGCAGGTCGCGCCGTCGGCGTCGACCATCTTGCGGGCGACTTGAACAGCGGCCTGCGGGTTGGTCTCGTTGTCCTCGGTGACGAGCTCGACCGTCTGATCGACGCCGGCCTGCTTGATCGCCGCGTTGATCTGGTCAATGGCGAGGTTGGCCGCCTTCTCGCCCGGCGGGCCGAAATCGGCGAGATCGCCAGTCAGAGGAACGGAGTTGCCGATCACGAGGTCGAACGAGGCTTCGCCTCCGCCGCCTCCTCCGGTCGTATCGCCCCCGTCGTCACCGCAGGCGACGAGGCCGCCGCTCAGCGCGATTGCGCCGATGGTTAGCGCCACCTTGAAGCTTGGTCGCATCACGAAATCTCCTCCTTTGGGTGTGACGGCCCCTTCCCCGGGGACCACCGATCCGTTTGTGGCCGTAGGCATATCGCACTTGGGCCGTAATGCAAGTCCCGGGTGCCCCCTAAGGCAGCGCCCTTGCCACGTCGAGCCGCCCACCGCTGGCCAGCTTGCCGGCCATCGAGGGGATCTGGTCGACGCTCCCGATCAGGCGGGCCTTCACCTCGGCCACGCTGCCCGCCGGATAGCGAGCCCAGACCAGCGCCGCCGCCCCGGCCACGTGCGGGGCGGCGAACGAGGTGCCGTCGGCGAACGCGTAGGCCGGTCCGGTGGTGATGCAGGTGACCTGCACGTCGTCGAGATAGACGCCGTCGAGGCGGACGCGTCCGTCGGTCACCAGCCGGAAGCGCACCCGCACTCCCGGGGCGCCGTTGAGGTTCCCCGGCAGGCGCAGGAAGTGGTAGTCGCCGGAGCCGACGCCGGAAAAGCGGCCGAGGTGCCGCCAGTGCCGGCCGTCACGCGTCGCCTCGACGATCAGCCGGTCGAAGCGCTCTTGCAGGCGATGCACCATGAAGAAGGCCATCTCGCAGGCGCGGCGGTCACGCAGGTAGATCGGACGCGATGTCACGAAGGAGTTGGTGTTGTTGCGGTAGCGCCCCCTCACCGAGTCCGTCAGCGACTCCCCCAGCTTTCGGGTGCGACCCCAGTGGTCTTTGCGGCCGCCGGTCGTGAAGCGTCCTCCCAGCGGCTCGTCGAAGAACTCGCCGAAGTCGAACGAGAAGGCGTTGGCCGGATAGGCCGCCAGCACGTTGCGACCCGGGGCTGCGAGGTCGACCGAGACAGGGCCGAAGTTCGAGAATGGGGTCAGCCGGTCGCGCTGATCCGAAGCGGCGACGCAGACCAGATTGGGCGAGGCGAACTTGCAGGGAAAGTCGCGGACGCGGTCGCTGTTGTCACCGCGCCCGTTGAGCCCACCGTTGTCGGCTGCGTTCACGACCATCACCGTCGGGATGTTCTCGATCGTGTCCTGAAGCGCGCGCGAGTAGAACGGAAAGCCGGCGCTGAAGTTGATCGCCCTGGCGCCCTCGTCGCGCGCGTAGATGAAGGCCGAGATCGTGTCCGAGAGGGTGGCGGTGCGCAGCGGCATCAGACTGACATTCCAGTTGACGCCCGCGATCCCGATGCCGTTGTTGCCGTCCGCCGCGATCAGGCTTGCGGTCTCGGTTCCGTGGCCCTGGACGTCGCCGCGGCTGTCATCGGGGATGTGATCGGCCTCGGCCCAGTCCCAGCCGTGCAGATCGTCCACCAGCCCGTTGCCGTCGTCGTCGACGTGGTTGTCTGGGACCTCGCCGGGGTTGGTCCAGATGTTGGGCGCCAGGTCGGGGTGCTGGAGGTCGGCGCCGGTGTCGACATCGGCGACCACTACGGAGGCGCTGCCCACGGAGAGATCCCAGGCGGCAGGCCCGGCGACGTCGGCACCCGGCGTGCCGCCGGTCGCGAGCAGGCGCTGGCCGGTGTTCTGCAGGCCCCATTGGCGGCCGAACAGCGGGTCGTTGGGGATCGCGCGGAAGTCGATGAACTGGTCGGGCTCCGCGTAAAGCACCCCAGGGGCACGCTCCGCCCTGCGCGCCGCCCGGTGCGGGTCCGCGCCCCCGGGCAACGCCAGCAGCCGCGTCCCCGGCAGTCGCAGCCGCCGCCCCAACCGCCCCCCGACGACCGACGCCACTGCCCGTGCCCGGGTGGCACCCGCCGCGGAAGCGAAGCGCACGATGAGCCTGCCCGGGACGACCCCGTGCGGCGCCCCGCTCGATAGCCCTGCCGGCGACGGCGCCTCCGCGGACAGCGGTGTCGCGGCGAACGCCGGTCCCCCCGCGAGCGCGACGAGCATCGCGCCGGCCGCGATCGTCAGCGAGCGCCTGGCTACGCTCATGGCGGGAGCCTAATCGATGGCTCCCGCCCGTCCGGGGGGCCTGGCCCCGGGAGTTGCTAGCGCGGCTGCGGGATCCGCAGCGACGGCGCCGGCCTCACCGGCGCCACGGGCCGGCTTGGCCTTGTGGGACTCGCAGTGGCGCGAATCGCGAGCCCGAACCCGCCGCTGAGAACTCCCGTCGGCAGCGCCAGCGTGGCCAGTCCGAGCGCGGCGGCGGCGGAGAGCCCCGCCGCAATGCCGGCCAGCAGCACGATCACCGAGCCGGCAACCGCGAGCCCGGCTCCGAGGCGGATTGCCCGCCTCACATCCTCGAGGTGAGACTGCGTGTTTGTCATGGCGCCACCGTAGGACTGCCCACGCACAGCCACGTTTAAAGGTTGTGAATCTGTGCGGCCGTCCAGCCAGGTTTACGAGTTGTGAACGCGGGCAGCAGCCAGGTATGTCCGACCCGGCCTCCGACCAGGGCTCAGGACGCGAGGAGAGCGAGACGCAGCGGCTCGACCGCAACCTCAGCGAGCTGCTGCAGGAGCTCCGGGTGGCGCTTCCCGGGGTGCAGGTTCTGTTCGCGTTCCTGCTGACGATCCCCTTCGCCCAGCGCTTTGCGGCGCTGACCACGGCGCAGGAGCGGATCTACCTCGGGATCCTGCTCAGCACCACGATCTCCGCGGTGCTTTTGATAGCTCCGTCGGCGTACCACCGGATCAACTTCCGTCGCCAGCAGAAGGGACGCCTCGTATTCGTCTCCAACACGCTGGCGATCATCGGCCTCGGCTTTCTGGCGCTGGCGATGATCGGTGTCGTCCTGCTGGTCACCGACTTCCTGTTTGCGACGCCGGTGACCGTGGCCTGCACCAGTCTCGCGGCGGTGATGTTCGCGCTGTTCTGGTTCGCGCTGCCGCTGCGCCGGCGGTTCAGGGGCGACGACTGAGCCGGTCGGCCTGCAGGCTCTCGACCTCGCTCTCGAGGGCCCCCGCGTAGGGGACCGCGGATGCGTAGCCGGAGACCATCTCGAGATCCGCCTCCCAGACGCGAAGCTTGGTGTCGAGTGGCTGCATGAACCGCTCGGCGACAACCTCTCCGTCCTCGGCGTAGGCGGCCCGCAGCGCGCGCACGTTGTTGAGCTTGTCCGCGGCGAATATCGCCGCCGCCTCCGGACCCGCGGCGAGGACCCGCTCACGATGCAGGGCCTTGCGCCGCTCGTAGGGCTCGACCTCCCCCTCGTCGGTCATCGCCTCGACCAGAGCCGCGACGCGATCGCCGAAGCGCTCGCGCACGTCGTCGACCGTCAGGTCGGTGTCCTCGGCGATGTCGTGCAGCAGCGCGGCCGCGACCATCTCCGGCTCGAAGCCGGCCTCGCTGACGTCCCGGGCGACCGCCAGCGGGTGCTCGACGTAGGGCGCCCCGTTGACCTTCTGCTTCTGCCCGCCGTGCTTCTCGGCCAGCAACTCGAAGGCGTCGCGCACGAGCGGCCGGGGTCACGATGATCGCCTGCGGGGTACCGGTGGAAGCGCCCACTTCTTGGAATCTAGCCGACCGGAGGCGCTCAGTCGAGGTCCCGACCGGGAGACGGCTCAGCGCCGCTCGCGGGAGCGGACGAGCCCCTCGGTCACCGACCCTCCGTCGGGTGTGCGGTCCGGGTGGTCGCGCTCGACGAACTGGCGTACGCCCTCGGCGATCTCGGGGGTCGCGAGGAGCTTGTTGAAGCACTGGGCCTCGATCTGCAGGCCCTCCTCGAGCGGCCGCCCGAAGCCGCGCACCGCCGCCTCCTTGTCGGTGCGGATCGCCGGCTGCGGCAGCGCCGCAATCTCCTCGGCCAGCTCCAGCGCCCGCTCGACGCAGCCGCCCCCGGGGGTCACCTCGCTGACCAGGCCGATCCGCTCCGCCTCGCGGGCGTCGATCACGCGGCCGGTGATGATCAGCTCCATCGCCCGCCCCATGCCGACGATTCGGGGCAGCCGCTGCGTGCCGCCGTCGCCCAGACCGATGTTCCAGCGGCGGCAGGTGACGCCGAAGCTGGCGCCCTCGTCGGCGATGCGGATGTCGGCGAAGCAGGCCCACTCCAGCCCGCCCGCATAGGCGACGCCGTTCACCGCTGCGATGATCGGCTTGTAGATGTCGGTCCAGCGCGAGGGGCCGATGATCCCGTCGCGCTCGCCGCGGTTGTGCGCCTCGACCTCCTCCGGCGACCATTCGATCAGCGGCTCCTCGCCCTCCGAGCCGAGGAAACCGGCCGCCGCCGCCTTCAGGTCGGCGCCGGCGCAGAAGGCCTCGTGACCTGCCCCGGTCATCACCGCGACCAGCTGCTCGTCGTCGTCGCGGAAGCTCCGCCAGGCGTCAACCAGCTCGCGCGAGACCACCGGGCCGATCGCGTTGCGGCGCTCCGGGCGGTTGATGGTGATCAGCGTCACCGGTCCGCGGCGCTCGAAGAGGATCTGCTCGTAGCTCATGTCGTTGCAGGGGCGCTGACAGGCAACTCGAACTCGGCCCGCTCCGCGGCCATCTCCAGCGCGGACGGGTCCCCGCCGTCTCCGACCCAGCGCTCACGGGCTTCGCGGTACAGCTGGTCGAGGAATTCGTCGGAGTGCAGGGGATCGTGGTGAAACAGCAGTGTGCGCTGGGCGCTCACCCGCCGCGCGAAGGCGAGCGTGTGCGAGAGAGCGGAGTGCCCCCAGCCGACGTGGTCCGGGTATTCGGTGTCGGAGTACTGGCAGTCGTGGATCAGGACCGAGGCGTGGTGTGCCAGCTCGAACCCGGAGATCCAGTCTTCCTCGAGCTCCTCGATGTCGGCGCCGAGGGCGGGCTCGTGGTCGGGGATATAGGTCAGCGAGTTTCCCCCGTCGTCGATCCGGTAGCCGAGGGTCGGCCCGCGATGGGTCACGGAGGCGGCGCGAATCTTCGCCGGCCCGATCTCCCACTCGGTCTCCGGGCAGTGGCGGAAGGAGACGTCGCAGGGCAGCTCGCGAACCTCGACCGGCGAGAGGGGCGCCGAGATGTAGCGGGCGATCCTGTCGCGCAGCGAGGCCTCCGGCGAGGCCGGCCCCCAGATCACGATCTCGGTCTGGGGCTTGAAGGCGGGGGCGAAGAAGACCAACCCCTGGATGTGGTCGAGGTGCAGGTGGGTGAGGAGGATGTGAAGCCGCGCCGGCTCGTCGCCCAGCGCCAGGCCGAGGCTGCGGATGCCGGTGCCGGAGTCCAGCGCCAGCAGCGAGCCGTCGGAGAGGGTGACCTGCACGCAGGAGGTGTTGCCTCCGTAGCGGAGCGTCTCCGGCCCCGGAGACGGCACCGAGCCGCGGGTTCCCCAAAGCTTGACGCGCATCGCTAGCCCCGGACCTCGCCGTCGGCGATCGGCCAGAAGAAGGCGATTCCGCCGCGCGATCCGTGCGGAGTGACGATCGGCAGGGCCGAGACCTCGATCTCGTGCTCGGCGCCGTCGGCCGAGCGGACCTGCAGGTTGGCGTGCGCCGGCCGCCCCTGGCGAATCGAGATCACCAGCGGCAGCTCGTCGTACGGGATCGGGTCGCCCTGCTCGTCGAAGGGCCCGAAGATCGAGCCCCACTGCTCCGGGCCGACCTTGCCGATCTCCTCGAAGCGCTTGCCGAGCAGGGAGCCGGCGGCCTCGTTGTAGAAGATCAAGACGCCGCCCTCGTCGACCAGGAAGGCCGGGGTAGAGAGCGATGAGATCAGGTTGCGGGCCAGGATCAGCTCGATCGGCTTCTGCGCGCCCGGGCTACTCGCTTCCACGAAGAACACCTTACTTCCGACTTTCGGCCGTGGCTGCAGCTAGCTGTGTGATCCTGGTCACAGCGGCGAAGGGTCGCCATGAATATTTGGCCGGCTCGGCTACCCAGGGGTGCGCGTCTGGGCCGTGCCTACTGCGCGTTGAAGACGATCGGTGCGCAGGTGCCCTTGACGTCGGGGCCGGAGGTCTCCTGCACCGGCTGGCCCTTGATGTCCTTGTAGTTGACCGTTAGCTGGCCCGCCTTGACCTTCACCTGCGCGTAGCTGAAGCGGTCGATCGCCGCGCAGATCGTGCCGACGCCGTCCGGCGGCTGTGGCTTCAGCACCCGGTTGTAGAGCACGGCGTTGGCGCCGCTGAATGCGGCGCGGTCTGCCTCCACGGCGAAGGTCGCCGTTGCCGCCGGGCCGGTGATGATTTCGAAGTAGCCGCTGTGGACGATCGGGTCGGGGCCGAGCGAGTTGAAGTTGATCTCGTTGTAGAGGTTGGCGTGGATGTCGGTGGTGAGGAATACGAGGTTGCGTACGCCACGCGCATTGAGGGTGTCGATCAGCCGCCTGCGCTCGGCGGCATAGCCCTCCCAGTAGTCGTAAGGGTTCACGTACAGCTGCTGGATCGGGACCTCATTGACGATCACCTTCCACTTCGCCACCGAGGTGGCGACGTCGTTGACCAGGCGGTTGAACTGCGCCTGGCCGAGCATCGTGCGGTTAGGGTCGTTGATCGTGTCCAGGCACTGCTGGGACACCGGGGTGGCAAGCGAGGGGATCAGCAGCGCGAACTGGTCGCGGTAGGACTGCGGCGCCGTGGGGACAAGGTCGGGTTCGCCGGTGGAGGGGTTGTTGCAGACGCCCTGGTAGTCGGCGGGGGTGCTGCGGAACGAGCGCTCGTCGGGCATGAAGATCTCCAGGTTCTTGCCCCACTGGAAGGTGCGGTAGAGCCCGTTCTGCTTGCTGTAGGTGACCGGCGCGTAGTCGCGGAAGGCCCGCACCCCGCGCTGGTAGAGCGTTTCGCCGTTGGTGGCAGTCAGGCCCGCACCGGGGATCTGGCTCGTGCCGCCGAATTCGTTCATCCCGCGAGCGAAGTCGTTGATGAACTCGTGGTCGTCCCAGTGGCTGTAGGTGGTCGCAGAGCTGCGCAGCGCGGCGAGCTTTTTCTGCTTGAGGTTCATCCGGTACTTGCCCCACTTCTGCTTCACGCTGAGCGCGATCTCGCTGGTCGGCACGTCCGGCACCTCGGTGTCGGTGTAGATCGTGTCGCCGAGCAGCAGGTTGAAGTCGTTGTTCTCCCCGAGCATGCGCTTGAACACGTCGAAGTTGTTCCAGTAGGGCTTGCTGGCGCCGGGGGCCTTCTGGGCGTCGTAGTCGCCGGTGATCGCGAACTCGATGGTCTTCGACTTGCCCTTGGCCGGCGGCGTCTCGAAGCTTCCGACCTTGCTGGCGACATCCCCGAAGCAGAACCGGAACAGGTACTCGGTGCCCGCCGCCAGCCCCTTCACCTTCTTGTTGATCGTGAAGTTGTCGCTCTTTTTCGCCTTTGCCTTCGGCTCGCCCTGGTCCCCTTCGTCGCAGCGCGGCCGGCCGCGGCTCTGTAGCTCGAGCGTCGCCTTGCCCGCCTTCTTGGCGTGCGCCCACAGCTTCGCCGCGTGCTGGCTGACGTCGCCCGCGGCCACCCCGAAGCTGAAGCCGTTCTTGGCCGCGGCGCTCGGCGCGGCCGCCAGGACCAGTAGCGCACAGCTTGCGATCAGCAGCGCAGCCATCCGTGGCCGGGACGAGGTGGACACGAGGGCGAGCATATATGGGAGAACCCGGCGGCGGCGGGATCGCTGCGGTGCGGCGCACCGCCGTTCCCGCTCGCCTAATCTGGCGCCGCGATGCGCCCCACCGCCCACCACCGCCACAGGCTGGTTATCGCCCTCGCCACGACGCTGCTCGCCGCCACCTGCGGTGTTGCTCGGGCATCGCATCTGAACCCGGCGTCGCCCGTACCGATTCCGGAGGACCCGGGGGCCGGCGCGGTGGAGCAGTTCGTCGGCACCCCCGCGGTGCCCCACCGCATCAGGGCCAAGCTGCCGCCCCGCCATCCGTTCATGGCACCCAACGGCCGCTCCAACATCCACAACGACGCCTACCAGACCGACAGCTACCGCCAGTCGGGACCGCTGGGCCGCAATATGTCCCGCTCCTCGACCTTCCTCGCCCACGAATGTGCCTCGATCACCTTCGACTCGCGGGATCGGCTGGTGACGATCTGCGTAGGCCTCGAGGCCCCCGTGCTTGCTGTGATCGACCCAGGCACGCTGCAGGTGCTCGCGCAGATGGACCTGCCGCCGCGCACGCCGGGCGGCGGCGGCATCTTCACCGACTTCTCGGGAGGAGGCTATTTCTACCTCGACAACCGCGACCGGGCCGTTTTCTCGACCACCACCCGGCACATCTGGGTGGTGCCGGTGACCGGTGGCTCCGGCCTGGCGGTGGAGCGCGACTACGACCTGACCGGTGCCGTGCCGCAGGGCGACGGCATCATCTCCGCCCTGCCCGACTGGAAGGGACGGATCTGGTTCGCCAGCAAGCAGGGTGTCGTCGGGTTCGTCGATCCGGCGAGCGGAGTCGTGAGGTCGATTGCCACCCGCGAGCCGATCGGCAACTCCTTCGCCGTGGACCGGACCGGGGGCGTGTTCATGGTCACCGACAGGGCCATGTACCGGTTCGACGTCGGCTCCGGCGGCGAGCCCAAGGTGAGCTGGCGCAAGGGATACGCGAACACCGGCCAGATCAAGCCGGGACAGACTCAGGCCGGCTCGGGGACGACGCCGACCCTGATGGGGCGCCGGTGGGTCGCCATCACCGACAACGGCGACCCGATGGCGATCGACGTCTTCCGGCGCCGCCGCAGCAGCCACCGGCATCGCATCCGGCATCGGCGCATCTGCCACATCCCCGTATTCAGCAAGGGGGCGGGGAACACCGACCAGTCGCTGATCGGGATCAACCGCTCGCTGGTCGTCGAGAACAACTTCGGCTACGCCGGTCCGACCGCCACCGAGGGTGGCGCCACCACCACACCGGGCCTGGAGCGGGTGCGGATCAAGCGCACAGGCCACGGCTGTCGCCGCCTCTGGCACAGCGACGAGATCGCCCCCTCGGTGGTGCCGAAGCTGTCGCTGGCGGCGGGCCTGGTCTACACCTACACCAAGCCGCGCCGCAGCGACAACGAGGACGCGTGGTACTTCACCGCGCTCGACTATCGCAGCGGCCGCACCGTCTACAAGCGCCTCGCCGGCGTCGGCCTCGGCTTCAACAACAACTACGCCCCGGTGACGATCGGCCCCGACGGCGCCGCCTACGTGGGTGTGCTCGGGGGCATGGTGGCGCTGCGGGACGGCAGCTAGTTGACGACCACCTCACCCTGCATGCCCAGCTCCCTGTGGTTGGCGATCGGGCAGTACATCTCGTAGGTGCCGGGCTTGGAAAGGTCGACGGTGATCGTCTCCGAATCACCGGGCGACAGGTCCTTGCTCTGAACCTCCCCGTTGGGGCCCTCGACCTCGAGCGCGTGCGTGACGCCGCCGCCGTTGACGGCGTCGAAGCTCACCTTGCCGGCCTTCACGGTGGGATCGCTCGGGGTCAGCTTGTACTCGGTCTCCGAGATGGTCACCGGCTTGCCGGCGTGAGCGCCGCCGGCCGCGGTCTGCGTGCCGCCCTGGGCCGTGGCCTGCCCACCGCCCTCGTCAGCCGACGTAGTCGTTCCGTCGTCGCCACCACAGCCGGCGACGAGCATCGCCGCCACCACTGCGGTGGCCGCCCCGGCGAGAGTGATCCTTGTTCGCATCACGTCCTTACCTCCTGTCTCGTTGTCTTGCCGATCGAAGCCTGGGGTGAGCCCGCGCCGTCGTTCAGCGGCGCAACGAAGGTGCGGTCGCCGGCGCGCACGCCCAGCGCCGAGGCCTCGGAGAGGTCGAGGGCCGAGCTGAGCACCGCCTCCTCGGGGCCGCCGTCGGAATAGCGGTAGCGAAACGACCCGGCGCGGACCCGCCTGCCGTCGCGGCGCTGCATGAAGACCCGGCACAGCGTGCCCGACCTCATGCCGATGACGCGCATTCGAATCTGGGTCCCGAACGAGCGCGGCTCCACCGTCGCGGTCAGCTGCACGCCGCGCGGCAGCGGATCGAAGGCGATGCGCTGTGCCGTGCGCTCCGGGCCGGGTGAGACGAGGACGATTGCGGCGATGATCGCCGCTGCCGCGGCGGCAGCGGCCGGCAGGCCCAGCGCCAGGCGCCAGCCCAGGCGCCGCCGCCGGCCCTCCCGGGAGACCACCCTCGCGATTCGGCCGGCGAGCTCGGGGGGCGGGGAGGGGGGCGCCGAGAGCCTTGCGGGGTCCGCCTTTGCCAGCAGTCCCGCCAGCGGCGCCAGCGATCCCGCCTCCGCCCGGCAGGCCGCACAGCCCTCGAGGTGTGCGGCGGTGGCCGCGCGCTCTTCGGCAGCGAGCTGGTCGAGCACGTAGCCGCCCAGGCGCTCTCGCCACTCCCGGCAGGCCTCAGCCGTCATAGCCCATCTCCTCGAGCGCGTTGCGCAGCGCCCGCAGGCCGTAGTACACGCGGCTCTTGATCGTGCCCTCGGGGACCCCCAGCTCGGCTGCCAGCTCGGCGTAGGGACGTCCGCGGTAGTAGGTCTCGACGATCACCGTGCGGTGCTGCTCTCCGATCCGCCGCAGGGCCTCCTCCACCTGCCAGGCAAGCAACATCTCTTCGAGCGGTTCGTGTCCGGCCTCCGCCGTGCTGTCCGCCACGCAGGGGCGGGCGGCCCGTGCCCGCCCAAGGTCGATCACGACGTTGCGCAGGATCGCGAACAGCCAGGTCCGCAGCGAGCCCAGCTCGGGGTCGAATCGCTCGCCGGCACGCCAGGCCCGCAGAAACGTCTCCTGGAGCGCCTCCTCGGCCAGGCCGGGGTCGCCGAGCGAACGGACGGCAAAGCCGTATAGCTCGCCCGCGTGTGCGGCGTAGGCCTCGCGCACCTCCTGCTCGCCGGCAAGCGCACCGTTGCTCATCACCGCAAGGTTGTCAGCCACAGGCCCACCGTTCGGAATACGGCGCGCGTCCGTGGCAGGTTCAACCGCGCGGCGGGCCCGGTTTCAGCCAATAAGCTGGCGCGATCCTCTACGCGTTCGTAGCCTGGCTGCTGGTCCCGTCCGCCTGGTGGGGGCGCCTGCGGGTGGAGGGGGCGGAGAATGTCCCGAAGTCGGGGCCGCTTCTTCTGGTCCCCAACCACGACAGCCAGTGGGACCCTGTCGTGGTGGCGTTGGCGTTGCGCCGGCGCCGGCGTCTGCGCTACCTGGCCCGCGCCAACCTCTGGAAGATCCCGGGGCTGGGGCCGGTCCTCCACGGGATCGGCCAGATCCCGATCGAGCGCGGGTCCGGCGATGCCGGAGCGCTCGAGAAGGCAGTAGCCGCACTGGGCGAAGGGGCGGCGATCTGCCTGTTTCCGGAGGGCAAGCTGTCGCGCGGCGAGCGCCTCCGCGCGCGCAGCGGACTAGGACGCCTGGTCGCCTGGTGCCCCGACGCCCGTGTGGTCCTATGCGCGGTCGAGGGGACGACCGACTACGTGCGCTTCCCGAGGCGCCCGCGGGTGATGGTCAGCTTCTTCGAACCGGCGGGCGGGCTGCCGCGGCCCGACGAGGATTCGGGCGAGCTCGCCTCGCGGCTGCTCGCCGAGATAAGGGAGCGGGTGCCGCCGGCGCCCGCTGGGCGCCGGCGGCGGCACGCGTAGGCCTTTGGAGGCCCCTTAGAGCTTGCCGATCTTGAAGATCTTGGTCCCGCAGTCGGGGCAGACGCCCTGAATCGCCGGGCGACCGTTCTTCATGGTCACCTGCTTGGGGTCCGTGATCTCGACCTTCTTGCGCTCCTTGACGCAGTATCCCTCAGGCATTGAAGGGGCCTCCTTTCGTGCCGCTGGCACATGCTCGCGGGCTAGCCGCGAGGTCGGATTGCCGCGAATGTAGCCCAAGCGCCAGACGACTCGCGCACGCATGGCCCCAGGCACGGCGCAAATTGCGCTAATTGCTACTTTCGTGCGTGGGTCCGCCGAGGGTCTTCTAGGGGTTCCCGGCACCGCCGGTGCCGGCGCCCCCGCCGGTGTCCGAGGGAGCTCCGGACCCCGTACTGCCCCCTCCGCCTGCGGCCTGCTGTGCGGCGCGGTCCGCCGCCGCGGCGTTGCTGACGCTGTTCTGCAGGTCCTGGACATCGGCCTGCAGCGCCTTGATCTGCGGCTGCAGGCTCTTCGCGGTCGATCGCGCGTCGCCGGCGGATCGCTTGGCGGAGTCGACCGTGCTCTGGAGGCTGGTCACGTCCTGTGCGGTCTCGCCGGCCTGCTGCTCGACGCCCTGGAGCTGATCGCGCAGGTCGTTTACGTCGCGATCCGAAGCGCTCTGCTCCTTGGCGTCGAGCGAGAGGTAGATCGCCGCTCCGGCCCCGCCGATCGCGATCGCCGCCAGCACCAGCCCGACCCGCGAGCGGATGCCGACCGTGCGGTGGAGGTCGCCGAGCCAGCCCCGCATCCCGTCGAGGCGGGCGGCAACCTCGGTCTCACTTGGCTTCGCCGAGGTCGCCGTCGCCGTCTGGCCGAGCTTGCCCTCCTCGGCTCCGGGCGCTGCGCCCGGCCCCGGCTTCTCGGCCGTCTGCTTGGGGCCCTCCTGAGGTTCATCTGCCATAGGGCCGCCAAACTAACGCAAGTTGCGGGATTCGCCGCCGTCAGAGCCGCTCGGGCAAGCGTTCTGCCGCCGATGCCCCCGAGCCGGCGCTTGGCTAACGTCTAGGCCCCTCAACCTCAAACCGGCCACGCGGCAGGCGCCGCAGGGCCGCGCCAAGGAGAACGCATGCCCGAAGCAGTGATCGTCGACACAGTCCGCACTCCGATCGGCCGCGCCTTCAAGGGCTCGCTGGCCGCGCTGCGCCCCGACGAGATGGGCGCGTTCGCGGTCGACCAGCTGCTCGAGCGAAACCCCGATGTGGATCCCGCCTCGGTCGAGGACGTCTTCTGCGGCTGCGGCATGCCGCAGGGCCTGCAGGCGTTCAACATCGGTCGCATCATCGTCCTGCTCTCCGAAAAGCTTCCCCAGGAGGTCAACGGGGTGACGATGTCGCGCTATTGCGCGTCGAGCCTCGACTCGATCCGCCACGCGGCTAACGCGGTGCGTGCCGGGCAGGGCGACACCTACATCGCCGCCGGCGTGGAGTGGGTCAGCCGGTACAACGAGCGCACCGAGCCGGCCGGGGCCGAGGACCAGAACGAGAAGCTGCAGGGAAAGGACGGCACCCCCAACGCCTACATCGAGATGGGCGTGACCGCGGTCAACGTGGCAAAGAAGTACGAGGTGAGCCGAGCCGACATGGACAAGTACGCGCAGCGTTCGCAGGAGCTGGCGGTGAAGTCGCAGGAGGACGGGTTCTTTGACCGCGAGATCGTGCCGGTCACCCTGCCCGACGGCACCGAGGTCGCCAAGGACGACGGGCCGCGCGCCAGCTCGACCCTGGAGAAGCTGGCCGAGCTGCCGGAGGCGTTTGACGGCGGGGGCGGCGTCACCGCCGGCAATTCCTGCCCGCTCAACGACGGCGCCGCCGCGGTGCTGGTGATGAGCGACGAGCGGGCCAAGGAGCTGGGCCTGCAGCCGCGCGCGAAGATCGTCACCGCCGCCACCCACGGCAACGAGCCGGAGTACATGGGCGTGGCTCCGATCGGGGCGATCAAGAAGGTGCTGGACCGCGCCGGGATGAAGATCGACGACGTCGGCGCGGTCGAGCTCAACGAGGCCTTCGCCGCCCAGGTGATCCCGATCATGGCCCAGTGCGACATCCCGCTCGAGAAGCTGAACACCCACGGCGGCGCGATCGCGCTCGGCCACCCGTTCGGGATGACCGGGGCGCGGATCATGGGCACGCTGCTCAACGCGATGGAGACCGACGACCATCAGGTCGGCCTGGAGACGATGTGCGTCGCCGGCGGCCAGGGCGAGGCGATGATCGTCGAGCGGCTCAACTGAACCGCCGCCTGAGAACACCGCCGCCTGTCGGCGTTTCTCGGGGCGACCGTATACTTGAGCGGTAAAGCATCTCGTCAGCGATGAGCCGCCCGACGACAACCCCCGCTCGGCGCGCCAAGGCGCCAGTCCGCGAGCGCCCTCCCGACGCCTGGGTGGAGCTGCTGCGCGGCCACGCGACGCTCACCCGGCGCATGGACGCGGCGCTGCGCGAGCTGCACGGATTGAGCCTGAACGAGTACGAGGTACTGCTGCAGCTCGGCTTTGCCGACGAGGGGAGGCTGCGGCGGGTCGATCTCGCCGAGCGGCTGCTGATCACCCAGGGTGGGGTGACACGGCTGCTCGCGGGGCTGGAGCGCAAGGGCCTGGTCGACCGTGCGAACTGCGAGAGCGATGCCCGCGTCGTCTATGCGGAACTGACGGCGCAGGGCCGTCGCAAGCTCGCCTCCGCCCGCAGAGCCCACCTCGAGGACGTGCGGGACCAGTTCAGCAGCCGCTTTTCGGCCTCTGAGCTGAAGGCCCTCGGTGAGCTTCTGTCGCGGCTTAGCGATGCGGACGCCGGCGCGGCCGCCTGCTAGCAGCGCCCTCCTCTCCGAACCGCGGCCAGCGCCCCGATCTCGGCGAAAGTTGGCAGCGCAAGAGCGTTTCCCTTCTCGACCGAGACAAGCACGGGCAGTCGCCCTCCCTGCGAGCGGATAGTGCCGACCCTCCAATAGTTCCCCTTCGGAGAGGAGTCCGGAGGCAAGGAGAAGGGCCGGCCCCCGGCCGTAAGGGTGAGCGGCCTCCGCGAGCTGTACTGCAGGGACAGCTCCCAGCGCCCGGGTGCCAGGTCGAGGCTCTGGGCGATCGTGGTCCCCGCGTTCACGGCCACGAATCCGAATCCCGACCGGTAGAGCCGAAACGTCCCGAGGCGCCATCGCCGCCCGACCACGACGTCGCCGGGAGAGCAGGCCCGCGACGAGCCCGGTCCGTCGAGGGCCGCGACATCCGCTGATTCCGCCGCCCCGTCGCGGCGCCAGAGGACAAACGAAGGCGTGGTCTGGGCTGCCGACCAGTTGGGCGGCGGTGGCCCTGACAGCGCCGAAGCGGTCGTGATCGCATACGCGAAGCGGTTCAGGCTGCGGGGCGTGAAGGAATCGAAATCGGGCGGGTTGCGTGCCGATACCGTGTACCCGGCGCGGAACCGGTAGGGAACCTGCGGCCTCATGCCGTAGGTGATCGCCATCGACAGGCGAGTTCCGCTCAGCTCCCAGCTCGCATAGTGGTCGCCTGCGATAAACAGCAGCGGGCGATCGCCCACTTCGGCGGCCAGCCCGCGCAGCTCGGCACCGCGGCCCAGCGGTCCGACCGGTGAGCCGCGCAGGACGAGGATCGAGCTCCAGGCGGCCAGCGCCGCCAAACCTGTGACGGTCGCCACGGCGACGGCCCGGGCCGTCCTTCCGACCCCTTCCCTGGTCCAGGCGAGCAGCGGCACAAAGATCACCACCGGGAGCATTGGTGCGAGCACCACCATCGTCTTGGCGGTGATGTATGGCCCTTCGCGGGCTTCGGCGACCAGGGCGATCACCAGCGCGCCGAGCGCGGCCAGGGGAAGTATCGGGTCGCGCCGGCGAAACCACCAGATCGTGCCGGCGAGGAGAGCGAGCAGCGCCAGGACGTTGGCGAGGTCGACGAGGCCGGGCGTTCCCGGGTCGGAGCTGATGTCCTGGCTGGGCCAGAGGCCCAGCGCTTCGCGGAGCGGCAGCTCCTGTGAGAGGAAGCCGAAGAAAGTGTCCGGGTCGCCTCCGGCAGCCGCCGTGGACGCCGGGTCGAAGGAGGCCACCCGGCCGGCCTGCGGGATTAGCACGGCCAGACAGGTCAGCAGCGCAACCAGGGCGATCGCCGACACCACACGGAGATGGGCGGTGCTGGGCCGGCCGCGGCGGTGAATCAGCTCGAGGCCGAGCCAGAGCCCCACCACAGAGAGCGGCCAGGCAGCGCCCGGATACCCCATTGTGGAGACGTTGCCCGCGACCAAAAACCCGAGCGGCAATCCGTCGCGGGCAGACACGCGCCCTGCTCTCACCAGCGACCGCAACGCGAAGGCGAACCCGATTGCCAGCGAGGCGGCTATGAGCTCCTTGAACTGCCCGGTGCCGAAGTAGGCCGCCGGGATGTAGGAGAGACCGGCCAACCCCCCGCAGATCGAGGCCCGGCCGGGCCCCAGGTCCGAGCGAAGGCAAGCGGAGACCACCAGCGCTGCGAGGATTGGCGCGGCGGCCGTCACGCCGAGCATGGCACTGAGGTCGGAGAGCCCCGGCACCGGGGCCAGCATCGCGCCCAGCGAGTGGGGGCCGAGTGGATACGACTCGAAGAACGAACTGAGGGTGGAGACGTCGACCCCACTGGCCAGGGCGTCGACAAAGGCCAGATGAAGGCCCAGGTCATCGTTCCTACCGGCTCCAAGCACCCCCCAACGGCCGCTGGCGAGAAAGGGAATGCACAGCACCAGCATCAGCGTCGCTGCGAGCCAGAGCTCGGATGCCCCCGGAGCGGGCGGGCGCCCGCCGGACGCGACCAGGGCCGCGGCAAGGAGCAGGGCCACGCAAAGCGCCGCGGTCAGGTCGTCGCCCGGCAGCTGGACGGCGGCGGTCGCCAGGACCAGGATCACCGAAAAGCCGATTGCCGGAGCGGCGCCGGGGTCGATTGCGGAGCCGAGCCGCCGCAGAAAGGCGTGGCCGACCACCCAGGATCCGCCCAAGAGCAACGCCGTCGCGGCGATCAGGCCAAGCATCGGCGCCAAGTTAGCCGCTGGCGCAAGACTCGCCGGTCGCGGACACGCTCTTGTGGCGCCTGATCCTTTCCCCGGCCCGCTCGAGGGCACGGCGCGAAACCAGCCGGCCGATTCCGCCGCGGTTGCGGGCGACCAGCGAGTAAACGCGATCGGCCGTCGCAGGTGAGATCTCCAGCGGCCGAGCCAGCGCCCGGCCGCCCGGCAGCAACCGGAGCAGCGGCGCAGCAGCGGCGCCGCCCGACCAGCGCGTCCCGTCGGCCGCGATCAGGTGCCAGGAGCCCATCCGTGCCTCCTCGCCCAGATCGCCGAGGAGGCCGCGTCCCTCCTCGCTCTGCAGCGCCAGCGGCCGCAGCCTCGCGCGCCGGTCCCAGGCCAGCAGTTTCGCCAGCGACCAGCGGCAAAAGCCGCAGTCGGCGTCGTAGAGGACGATTGCCTGAGCCGGCGGTCCGGGCGTCAAGGTGGGCGCAGGCCCTCGAGCAGGGCATCGATCGCGGCGCCGGTCCGGGCCCGCTCCGCCTCCTGGTCATCGGCGAATGCGATCATCGTCCCGGCCTCGATCAGCGCCGCGACGATCAGGTGGGCCAGCGCCTCGGGGTCGTCGCTGCGCACCTTTCCGGCCCTCGCCGCCTCGGTGGTTATCGCGATCGCGAGCCCGAGTCCATGTCGCGTGGCCATCTCGCGCCAGGTGTCCCAGGGCAGGACGCGCCGCGCATAGAGGAGGCCGATGCGCTGTGTCTCGACCGAGCCAAGGCATTCGTCAAGGTACGCCTGGGCACCGGCTTTCATCGCCGCGAACGGATCAGTCTCCGCGGAAAGCCGCTGCCCCACCCTCACCATCGTTTCGGCCTCGATCTCCTCGAATACCGCCAGCAGCACCTCGTCCTTGCCGGCGAAGTGGTGGTAGAGCGCGCCGCGACTGACGCCGGCGCGGCGCAGGACCTCGGCCGTGCTGACTGCCTCGTAACCCTCTTCGCGGAACAGGTCTCGTGCCGCGGTGACTATCCTGTCCCGGGTCGCCGCGGAACGCTCCTGCCGTGGGGCCTTGACGCCTTCCATGCGCATCCTCTATTGTACCGACCGACAGTCGGTCGGATTGCAAGCGGATGGTGGCAGAGGTTCCGGCCGGAAAGCGAGAGGAGGAGAGATGGACACGTTCGTGATTCTGCGCCGCAGCGCCTGGGACTCGCCCGCCGAGCTCGAGGAAGCCGCTGGGCGGTCGAAGGAAGTCGGCGACGGCGAGATGTCCGACGACATTCGCTGGATCCGCAGCTATGTGCTGCAGGAGCCCGACGGCAAGGTCGGCACCGTCTGCATCTACCAGGCGACCAGCCCGGATGCGATTCGCGAGCACGCCTCGAAGGCGGACCTGGCCGTGGACGAGATCATCCCCGTGGCCGACACCGTGAAGGTGCGACCGGACCCCGAGCCGGCGGAGGCCGGCTAGTCGCAAGACCCTAGCGGGAGTTCTCAGGCCTGGCGGCCAGTGCGAACGGGCTTCCCTCGGAGTCCCGGCAGATGGCCCAGCGATCACCGGGATGGATCACCGAGCCACCAAGTTCCTGAACTCGCTCGAGCGCTGCCGGCAGGTCGGTGACGGTGAAGTAGGGCAGGGAAGCGGTGTCGCCGGGGCCGGGCCCTCGCTCGTGGACCCCAAGTCGCAGGCCGCCGTCCTCGATCTCCCATCCGGACCCGGCTTCGGCGGGCCTCGGAGCGAGCTGGGCTCCGAGCACGCCTTGCCAGAAGCGGCGGGCGCGAGCGGGGTCGTCGGCGGGAAACTCAATCAGGGGCGCGGGCACGGACCCGAGTATGGCGCGGTTGCCCTTCGACCTCGACCGCGATGTTTCGCGCAAGCGCCCGGGCTCAGGGATTACAGCTAGTCCTCGAACAGCGCGTAGCCGTAGGAGCCGCGCTTCAGCGCCAGTTTGGCGATCGCGGTCATGCGCTCATCGTCGTTTGACTCGATCTGGCGGAAGGCCGAGCCGACCCGCCGCGCTGCGCGGGTGCAGAAGGTGTCGGCGATGAAGAGCTCCTGGCCGGAGGGCTCGACGCCCTGCTCCTCGAGGATCGAGGTGACCCTGGAGAGCAGTGCGACCTGGGCGTAGATGTCGGAGACCGCGTCGGAGAGCCTCTTCTGCTGGAACTGCCGTTCGACGATGCCCTTGCGGTGCTTGCGCAGCAGCCCCTCGGTCACGTCGCGGAGCTGCTTCACCTGGTCGGCGACGGCGTCCGCCTGCTTTTCCAGCTCCGGGTGCGCGCAGCCGATCCGGTCAGGCCGCACCTGGCGCTGAATGCGCCCGCTGACATAGTCGATCACCACGCCGATCGATCCGATCGGGTCGCCGAGGCCCACGTCGCCGAGGTCTGACAGCTCCTCGCCGAGAGGCTTCATCCCGGTCAGCGCGATGAAGGCGCGCAGCACGTCGTTGGCACCCTCGAAGATCGGGAAGATGCGGATGTCGCGCATCACCTTCTCGTAGGGCTCGGTGCGCATGTAGCCCTCGCCCCCCTTCAGCTGCATCGCCCGATTGACGGCGTACCAGAGGAACTCGGTGCCGGAGACCTTGCAGATCGCCGACTCCAGCGAGTAATCGGGGACGCCCTCGTCGACCATGCCGCAGGTCAGATAGGTCATCGACTCCAGCCCGAACAGGTAGGAAACCATCCAGGCGATCTTGTCCTGGACCAGCTCGAATTCGGCCAGCGGACGGCCGAACTGCTTGCGCTCCTTGACGTGCTCGATCGTGTGGTCGAGCAATCCCTTGGCCGCGCCCACCGAGCCGGTGCCGAGGCTGAGCCGGCCGTTGTTGAGGATGTGCATGGCGATGCGAAAGCCCTCCCCGGGCTCGCCGAGCACGTTTTCGGGCGGCACCTTGACGTCGTTGAAATGGAGGCGCCGCAGGTCGTTTGCGCGCAGGCCCATCGTGTCGTAGCGCTCGCCCACCTCGAACCCCTTCATCCCCTTTTCGAGGATCAGGGCGATATGGCGGTCCTTGCCGTCCACCTCGGCACGGGCGAAGGTCACGAACACGTCGCCCTTGCCGCCGTTGCCGATGTAGCGCTTCTCGCCGTTGAGCACCCAGGAGCCGTCGGCCTGCTGTACGGCGCGCGACTGCACGTTGTAGGCGTCCGACCCGGCGGCCGGCTCGGTCAGCGCGAAGCCGGCCAGCTTGCGGCCCGAGGCGAGGTCGGGGAGAAAGCGCTCCTTCTGCTCGTCGCTACCGAAGAGGACGATCCCCTTCATCCCGATCGACTGGTGCACCCCCATCACCACCGAGAGGGTGCCGTCGATCTGGGCGAAGGTCTCGAAGACCCGGCAGTAGCCGGTCTGGCTCAGCCCCTGGCCCCCGTACTCCTCGGGTACGTAGAGGCCGCAGAGGCCGGCCTCGCCGAGCTGTTTGACGACGTCGTCGCCGATCCAGCGCTTCTCCTCCCACTCGCGCGAGTCCCACTCCTCGGCCATCCCGCGCAGCGACCCATTGAGCGCCCGGATTCGCTCCTGCTCCTCCGCGTCCGGTTTGGGGAAGGGGAACACCATCTCCTCGTGGATCTCGCCAAGGAACAGCGACTTGGCGAACGAGGAGACCGCGGTGTCGGCGGCGGACTCCTGGGTGGTGGTCGCGGCTTCCATCGAAACGGCTCTTCCCAGCGCGAGCCTATCCCAGGTCGCCGAGCTGGTCGGCGATCAGCCTCGCAAGCGCCAGCGACGAGGTCGCGGCGGGGGAGGGGGCGTTGCGGACGTGGACCGCGCGCTCGGTGCGGTGAATGACGAAGTCGTCGACGAGGCGCCCGTCACGGCTGAGCGCCTGAGCCCGCACCCCGGCCGGACCGCGGTCGACGTCGGCGGCCTCCAATTCGGGGACGTAGCGGGCAGCCTCGGCGACGAACGAACGCTGGCTCGCTGCACGGCGGATCTCGGCCAGGCCGGTGCGCCAGTGGCGGGCCGCGAGGCGCCAGGTTCCCGGCCAGGCCAGAGCAGCGCCGATGTCGCGGGGCCGCATCCGTCGCAGGCGGTAGGCGTCGCGGGCGGGAGCGATCAGCGCCGTGGGGCCGATCAGCACCTCGCTGTCGATTCCGCGGGTGAGGTGGGGGCCGAGGAACGGAAGCTCGGGATCCGGTACGGGGTAGACGCTGGCGCAAACCAGCTCGCGCCGCGCCGGCTTCAGCCGCAGATAGCCGCCCCGAATCGGGACGATGCGAGGGTCCTGCGGCGCCCCCGCGGCGACCGCGAGCCGGTCCGACCAAAGTCCGGCGCAGAACACCGCGGCGCGGGTGCGGGTGTGCCCGTGCCGGTGTCCGATCAATAGCGCCCCGGCCTCCACGGCGACCGATTGGACCGCACAGCCGCAATGGATTGATCCGCCGCCACCGCCGACGTCCGCACCAAGGCCGCGAGCGACCTCCGCGAAGTCGACGACCCCTGTGGCCGCCGAGTGCAGCGCCGCGATTCCCTTCACGTGCGGCTCGATCTCAGCGATCTCGTCGGGCGCAACCCGCCGCAGTCCCGGCACGTCGTTCTCGTGACCGCGCCGCTCCAGCTCGTCAAGCCGCTGCAGCTCCGCCTCCTCCGTGGCGACGATCAGCTTGCCGTTGCGGTTGACCGGGATCTCGCGCTCCTCGCAGTACCCGTACAGGGCCCGGGCGCCCTCCACACAGAGCCGCGCCTTCAGCGAGCCCGGCTCGTAGTAGATGCCGGCGTGGATCACCCCGCTGGTGTGGCCGGTCTGGTGGGCGGCGATCTCCTGCTCGGCCTCGAGAACGGCCAGCGATGCACCGGGCCGGCGGCGCAGCAGCTCACGGGCGGTGGCCAGTCCGAGGATCCCGGCCCCGACCACGACCAGCTCGGACTCCGCGGGAGGCGGCTCGGCCGTTAGCGTCACGCGCTCCAGCCTATTTTTTCGAGAGGAGCAGGTCGTGGACGAGCTGAGCACGGTCACCTACGAGGCGGACGGGCGGGTCGCCCGCATCACCCTCAACCGCCCCGAGCGCGGCAACGCGATCACCCTCGAGATGCCGCGCGAGATCGCCGCCTGCGTCGAGCGGGCCAACCTCGACCCCGCGGTGCACGTGATCGCGCTGGCGGGAAACGGCAACGGCTTCTGCGGCGGCTATGACCTGGTCGGCTCCGCAGAGGCCGGGATGGAGGCGATGGGCGCCGAGGCGCGGATGGAAGGATCGGACGCCGGCGGGGGTGACGCAGAGGTTCCCCCGGGGTCGCCGCTCGACCCGCAGGTGATCGCCCGCAACCACGCCCCCGAGAGCAACTGGGACCCGGTCACCGACTTCCAGATGATGTGGCGAAACGTGCGCGGGTTCATGAGCCTGTTCCACTCCGAAAAACCGGTGCTCTGCAAGGTGCAGGGGTTCTGCATCGCCGGGGGGACCGACATGGTGCTGTGCTCGGACCTGATCGTGATCGCCGACGACGCCAAGATCGGCTATCCGCCGGCCCGCGTCTGGGGCTCGCCCACGACCGCGCTCTGGGCGCACCGGATCGGGATCATGCGGGCCAAGCGGCTGCTGCTGACCGGCGATTCGCTGACCGGCGCCGAGGCCGCCGAGTGGGGGCTTGCAACGGAGGCCGCGCCGGCCGATCGCCTCGATGAGCGCTTCGAGGCGCTGCTGGAGCGGGTCGCCCGCCTGCCGATCAACCAGCTGGTGATGATGAAGCTGCTCACCAACCAGGTCGCCTACGCTCAGGGCCTGCACGCGACCCAGCTTCTGGGCACCTTCTTCGACGGCATCACCCGTCACACCGAGGAGGGCCACGCGTTCGTCCGCCGCGCCGCCGAGTCCGGCTTCAAGGAGGCGGTGCGCGAGCGCGACGAGCCGTTCGGCGACTTCGGCCTCGGGGGCTTCGGGGTCCCGGGCTAGCCCCCCGCGCGGCCGGCGCAGATACGCTGCCGCGCCGTGGCAGAGCTCGGCAACAATCCGCACATCACGCCCGACTCGATCCGCGAGCGGATCCAGGGGACCTTCCCAGGTGACGTCGGCATCGAGCCGCTGGAGATCTCGGAGGACCGCGCCCGCGGGAGCATCGTCGTCGACCGCCGCCACCTTCACCCCGGCGGTTTCGTACACGGCGGGGTCTGGGTGGCGCTTGCCGACAGCGTCGCGGCCTGGGGGACCTTCCGCAACCTGCCGGTCGGCTACGACTTCACGACCGTGGAGCTGAAGCTCAACGTGTTCTCGGCCGGGCGCGAGGGCGATGAGCTGGTCGCCACCGCCGAGCCGCGCCACATCGGCCGCCGCACCCAGGTCTGGGTGGTGGACATCCATCGCGGCGACCGCCGGATGGCGTTGTTCACATTGACCCAGTTTGTGATCGCGCCCGAAGGCGCCTGAGAAGGTCCGCTGGCGCGTCGGCGCCGTGCTCAGGCGGCGAGCGCTTCGGCTGCCTGCGCCTCGCTGGCCAGCTCGACGAGGTCGTCGACCAGCTCGGCGAGCTCGCGCCGGGTCGCCTCATCGGCCAGCTCGCCTCCGTCGAACAGCTCCACGACCTTGCCGATAGCCAGCTCCCGGTCGAGCACCCGTGCTCCCGCAATCGCGAGCGAGCGGCGCAGCTGCTCGCCCGCCCAGGTGCCGCCGAACGGGGAGGGGCTCGACGAGACGACGGCGACCGGCTTGCCGGCCAGCGAGGCCGACTCGCGCGGCCGCGAGGCCCAATCAACGGCGTTCTTCAGCCCCCCGGGGATCGAGGCGTTGTATTCGGGGGTGGCGATCAGCAGCGCGTCGGCCGCCGAGATCCGCGTGCGAAGGTCCTCGACCGGGGTCGGAACCGCACTTTCGAGGTCCTCGTTGTAGATCGGGAGTTCTGCCAGCCCGTCGTAGATCTCCACTTCGACCCCGTACGGGGCGAGCTCCTGCGCGGCGCGCAGGAGCCCGCGGCTGTAGGAGCCGTGGCGAAGGCTCCCGGGGATGGCCAGGACCCTCATCGTCATGCCTCCTTTCGAACTGCCTCGGCGGTGATGACGAGGCCGACCCTCTCGCCGACCACGGCGGCGCCGTTGTCCAGCGTGCTGTTCCAGTCGATCCGGTAGTCGGTGCGGTCGATCTCGCCAGTCGCACTGAGACTGATGCGATCGTTTCCATACGGATCGACTCCAATGCCCTCGATCCGCACGTCGAGCTCGACCGGCCGGGTCTGGCCGCGCAGGGTCAGGTCGCCGACCAGGCGGTAGCCGTCGTCCGAGCGCTCGATCGAGGTCGAGACGAAGTGCGCCTTCGGGTGATGCTCGGCGTCGAAGAAGTCCTCGCTGGCCAGATGTCCTGCCAGCTTCTCGTCTTGGACATCGACGCTGGCGATGTCGATTGAGCCCTCGACGCGGGCGAGGCCTTCGTCGCCGGTCTCGATCGTTCCCTCGAAGCCGGTGAAGCGGCCGCGGAAAGTCGAGATTCCGAAGTGCTTTACCTCGAATCCGAGGTTCGAGTGGATCGGGTCGATCTCCCAGGTTCCGACCGGGAGGGCGGTCTGCCTGGCTGCCGTTGCTGTGCTCATTTGGTGCCTCCTTGGTCCAGTATCGCTTTGTTGAGACTGCAGTTGTTGATTAGGCAACAACACACGCACCACGGTAGCAGGTTTAGTTGAGATATCAACAATTGCCGATACAATGAAGCCATGCCCTCGGACACGGCCCAGAAAGATGAGATCTCTGAGCAGCGGATCGCCGCCTGGCGGGCGCTGCTGAGTGCCCACGCCGCGCAGGTCGCGCGCTTGACCGTCGCGTTTGCGGAGGCGGACCTTCCCCCGCTCAGCTGGTACGACGTGCTGCGGGCGCTGGACGACGCGCCGCAGCACGCGATGCGCCCCCGTGACCTCGGCTGCGGCGTGACGATCAGCCGCAGTGGCATGACCCGCCTGCTCGACCGCATCGAGGACGCAGGCCTGGTCGAGCGCCGCGCCTGCGACACCGACCGCCGCGGCCTGCTCGTGATCCTTACCGAGGCCGGAGAGAGGACGCTGCGCGAGATGTCCCCCATCTACGAGGGCGAGCTGGGGGCCGGCTTCGCGGGAGCGATGTCCGACGAGGAGGCGAAGACGCTGGCCGGGCTGCTGGAGCGAATCGGCGGCGAAGCCGAGTCGGACCCGGCTGGCGAGCCCGCCCGCTAGCGACCCCGGCGCAGCGCCCGTACCGCGGTCCGGGCTGCCCCCGTGGACCGGGAGGCGGGAGCGATTCGGTGGTGGGTCGGCTCGGGCTCGGTCTTGCCGCCGCCCGCACCTGGGCCCTCCAATGCCTGGATGTACGGCAGCCGCCAGATCACGCTGGCGATGATCAGCCCCGCCGCCGCCGAGAGCAGCGCCAGGAACCACTGGCCGGCGCTGAGCAGGGTCATCTCGAAGAAGTCGCGTACCGGGCCTGCCGCCAGCCCCAGCGCGAACAGCGCGCCGAGACCTGCGACCAGCGCCAGCATGTAGCTCTGGATCGCGATGTGCTCGCGGCCCGGGCCGCGCTCGAGCAGCAGCACGAAGCTGAGCCCGAGCACGATCAGCGTCGTGGTCGCCGCCGTTCGCCCGTCCTCGAGCGAGCCGCCGAACACGCTGTCGACAAGGAAGAAGGAGAGGATCGAGGCGAACGCGATCGCCAGCCCGGCGGGGACGGCGAAGGCGGCCAGGGAGCGCAGCAGCCGCCCTCTGTAAAGCGGCCCGTCGGAGGGCGCCAGGGCCAGCACGAAGGAGGGAATGCCGATGGTCAGGAACGCCGCCAGCGTGAGATGGCGGGGCAGGAAGGGGAACGCGAACCCGGGCACGGCGACGAGCACGATCAGAGCTGCCGCGTACACCGTCTTGGTCAGATAGAGGCGGCCGAGACGGTGGATGTTGCGGGCGATGCGGCGCCCCTCGTTCACGGCCTGCGGCAGCCGCGAGAACTGGTCCTTGAGCAGCACGATGTCGGCGACGCCCTTGGTCACCTGCGTGCCCGAGCCCATTCCGACCGCGAGCCGGGCGCGCTTCATCGCCGGCACGTCGTTGACGCCGTCGCCGATCATCGCGGTGAAGCGCCCCGATGCCGAGAGCGCCCCCACGAGCGCCTTCTTCTGCTCCGGCTTGATGCGGCAGAAGATCGTGTTCTCCTCTGCCACCTGCGCCAGGGCACGCTCGTCCTCGGGCAGCTGCGGGCCCTCGACCACGCCCGCCTCGCGCGGCACCCCCACCGCGTAGGCGACCGCGGTCACGGTGGGACGCGCGTCGCCGGAGATCAGCTTCAGGTCCATCTCCTGCTCGCGCATGTAGGCGATCGTCTCCGCGGCGTCGGGGCGCAGCGTCTCCTCGAGCACGACCAGAGCCAGCGCGGTCAGCCGCGGCGGCGGCGACGCGCTCGGCTCGCGGGGCAGTGGCTCGGTCGCCTCACCGAACACGACCACGCGCCGGCCGGCGGTCGTCTGCTGCTCCAGCGTGTGGGCCAAGGTCGGCGGCAGGTCCATCGCCCCGGCCTGCTGCAGGACGTCGGGCCCTCCGAGCACGTAGGAGACGGGCCGCCCTCCATCGAGAGTGACGCCGCTCCACTTCCATTGCGAGGAGAACGGGACCTCGGCAACGACCCTCTCCGCCTTGCCGGGGTAGCGGTCGGCGATCGCCTGCAGGGTGCGATTGCGGTCTCCGGCGCTGGCGGCGAAGCGGGCCAGCGCCTGATGCGCGGCGGCCGGATTGGAAGGGTCCGCGACCTCCACCGACGCCAGCTCCAGCTCACCGTCGGTCAGCGTCCCCGTCTTGTCGACGCAGATCGTGTCCACTGCGGCCAGCGACTCCGTTGCGCTCATCTGCTGGATCAGGGTGTCCATCCTTGCCAGGCGCACAGCCGCCACCGCCAGCGTCACGCTCATCAGCAGCACCAGGCCCTCCGGGATCAGGGTGATCAGCCCTGCCGTGGCCGTCTGGGCCGCTTCGCGCAGGTCGGTCTCGCGGGCGGCGAGGGCGAGGATCAGGACCAGCGCCAGCGGGATCATCAGGTAGGTCGTTGCCACCAGCACCCGATTGACCTCCTGCTGCAGCGGCGAGGGTGGGTGGCGAAAGGCTCGGGCCTCGCCGGCCAGCCTGCCGGCGTAGCTCTGCTCGCGCACAGCATCGACCTCGTAGTAGCCGGACCCGGCGATGCAGAACGAGCCCGAAAGGGCGCGGTCCCCCTGGCTTTTGCGAACCCCGTCGGCCTCGCCGGTCAGAACCGACTCGTCGAGGGTCAAGCCGCGCGAGCTGATCACCTCTCCATCGGCGACCAGCTGGTTGCCCGGCTCGATCCTGACCACATCGCCGGGGACCACCTCCTCGGCGAGCAGCTCCTGCACCTGCCCGTCCCGGACAGCCTTGGCCCGGGGCGCAACCACGATCGCGAGCTGGTCCAGGACCTCCTTCGCCTTCAGCTCCTGCCGGATCCCGATGTAGCTGTTGACGATCGCGATCAGGCCGAACAGCGCGTCGGCGAACAGGCCAAGCGAGAGCACCAGCACGAAGAACACGCCGAGGATCGCGTTGAACAGCGTGAAGACGTTGCCGGCGATGATGCTCGAGATCGAGCGGCTCGAGGTCTCCGGGGGCGGGCCGAGCTTGTTGAGGCGCTTGGCGGCCTCGGCGCTGCTCAGCCCTGTCTCGATCGCGGCCGCGCTCACTCGACCATCTATAGCGAAGCCGTGGGCGCCGCTACCATCGCCGCCTTCGGGGGTTGGGAAGAATCCAGGGTGCGAGCAGCAACCACATCACTGCGCAGCGTTGCGGGGGCCGTCATTGCGGTCTTCCTGTTCACCGTGCCCGCACAGGCGGCAATCGAGCCTGGTGACGTAATCGTCGCCGACTCCAATGCCGATGGGGGGGCGGGCGCTCTGATCCGGGTCGATTCGGGAACCGGCCAGCAGTCGGTCGTCTCCAGCAACGCGATCTCCCCCCAGGACCTCTTCGTCGACCCCTCCGCAGTCGCCCTTGACTCCGACGGCAGCCTGCTGGTAGCCGACCGCGAGGCGTTCGGAGGGTCGGGTGGCGTGATCAGCGTGGACCCTGACAGCGGCCGCCAGACCGCTCTCTCCAACCACGCGATCTCCGTCCTCGACCTGTTCGCCGATCCCAGCGGGATCGCTGTCTCGGCGACCGGGGCGATCTACGTTGCCGACCAGAACGCCTACAGCGGCCCCGGCGGCGTGATCGGGGTCAACCGCGAGACCGGCGGGCAATTCCCGGTGGTCAGCAACGCCAACTCCGACCTCGACCTCTTCGACGACCCCTACGGGATCGCGATCGAGGCCGGCGGCGACCTGGCCGTGGCCGACCTCAATGGCCCGCCCGGCGCCGACCAGACCGGCGCGGTCGTCGGGGTGGACCTCGAGACAAGCCAGGAGTTCCTGATCTCCAGCAACGCCCTTTCCGGCGCTGACCTCTTCGAGGACCCCTACGGCCTGGCGGCCGAGCCCAACGGCAACCTGCTGGTCGCCAACGACTCCGGCACGACAGACGCGAAGGGGGTGATCCGGGCAAGCCGGTTCAGCGGGCAGCGGGCCGCGCTCTCAGTCGACGGCTACTTCTCGCAGCCTGTCGGGATCGACGTCGCTGCGGACGGCGCAGCCGTGGTCGCCGATCCCGCGGCATTCAGCGGCGGCGGCGGCGTCATCCGGGTCGACCGGGAGACCGGCCTACAGATCGCGCTGTCGAACAACTTCAGCTCCACCCCGGGTCTGTTTGTCGACCCCGTCGGCCTCCTGGTGGTGCCGCCGAAGTGTCGCGGCGAGTACGCGACCATGGTGGGCACCGACGAGACCGACACGATCGTCGGCACGGCGGGCCGCGACGTGATCGTCGCGCAGGACGGCAACGACATCGTCGAGGGCCGCGACGGGGCGGACCTGATCTGCGGCGGGGAGGGGCGCAACCGCCTCACCGGCGGGGACGGCAACGACACCTTCTCCGGCGGCGACGCGGCCGATGTGATCCTCGGCAAGGCCGGGGCCGACGTCGCAAGCGGCGGCAACGGCGCGGACAAGATCGACGGCGGTGCGGGCCGGGACAGGCTGACCGCCGGCAAGGGCAACGACAACCTGGTCGGCGGGAAGGCGGGCGACAGGCTCTACGGCAATCCCGGCCGCGACAAGTTGTTCGGCGACAAGGGCAACGACTTGCTGAAGGGAGGAAACGGCCCCGACCAGCTCACCGGGGGGCCCGGCGAGGACACGCTGCGCGGCGGCCCCGGACGCGACAGGCGCGAGCAGTAGCGGCCTGTCGCGGCGCTACCATCGCGCCTACTGAGTGTTGGGAGGCAAGTCAGGGATGCGCACCGTCGCCAGAACATTTCGACTCCTGCTGGCCTTCGGGTCCGCCACGCTGGTCCTCGCGGCGCCGGCCGCTGCCGCGCTTTCGCCGGGCGACATCGTCGTCGCCGACCCGGGCGCAGCCAGCTTGATCAAGGTCGACCCGTCGAGCGGGCAGCAGACGCTGCTCTCCGACAACACGATGTCCACGCTGGACCTCTTCGAGACCCCCTATGCCGTGGCGCTGGAGGCACAGGGCACCTTGCTCGTTGCCGACTCGAGCGGCCCGCCGCCCTCAACGACCGGCGCCGTGATCCGCGTCGACCCCGATACCGGCCAGCAGAGCCTGGTCTCTGACAACGCCGTCTCCGGGCTCGACCTGTTCGAGGATCCGCAGGGCATCGTCGTCACGCGCGCGGGCGAGGCCTATGTCAGCGATGCGAGCGCCGACGGCGACACCGGAGCGGTGATCAAGGTGGAGCTCACCACCGGACAGCAGTCCCTTGTCGCGGCCAACTCGCTCTCCGCGGTCGACTTCTTCGACAACCCGGCCGGCATCGCGCGCGAGGCAAACGGCAAGCTCGTGGTCGCCGATCTCGATTCGCCTCCCGGAGCAACCGACGATGGGGCGGTCGTCGGCGTCGATCCGGAAACACGAGTTCAGACGCTGGTGTCCGACAACGTGCTCTCGACCCTGGACCTGTTCTACAACCCGGCGGGCGTGGCGGTCGAGGCCGACAAGGACCTGCTCGTCACCAACGTGGGTGCCGACCTACCCGGCACCGGAGTCCTGCACGTCGACCGCTCCACCGGCCAGCAGTTCCCGCTGTCCCTCGGCGGCGATTTCGTTCAACCCTGGGGCATCGTGCTGGATGCCGAGCGCCGGGCGTTGGTGGCCGACCAGCAGGCGTTCCCCGACGCGGGGGGAGGCGTGATCAAGGTCAACCCGTCCACCGGCGTGACCACCACGGTCTCCAGCAACGCGGTCTCGTTGCCCGGCTTGTTCGTCGACCCGGCCGGGCTGCTGGTGGTTCCGCCGACCTGCCTCGGCAGGTACGCCACGATCGTTGGCAGCGACGGCACCGACACGCTGGTCGGGACCGCGGATGCCGACGTGATCGTCACCCGCGGCGGCAACGACCAGGTCCAGGGGAAGGGCGGCGCCGACCTGATCTGCGGCGGTTCGGGCAAGAACCGGCTTGTCGGGGACGACGGGAAGGACCAGCTCCTCGGCGGGCCGGGTCCCGATGTGATCCTCGGCAACGATGGCGCCGACACCGCCGACGGCGAGACCGGCGCCGACAAGATCGACGGGGGAAGCGGCAAGGACAAGCTGACAGGCAACAAGGGCAGGGACAACCTGGTCGGCGCCAAGGCCGCCGACAAGCTCTACGGGAACGCCAAGCGCGACAAGCTCACCGGCAGCGGGGGCAACGACCTGCTCAAGGGCGGCCCCGGCCCCGACAAGCTGTTCGGCGGCCCCGGCCGGGACAGGCTGCGCGGCGGCCCGGGCAAGGACAAGCAGAAGCAATAGGCTTGCGCGCCCAATGGCGCTCAAGCTCGGACTCAACCTCGGCTACTGGGGGATTGGGCCGCAGGGAGCCGACGCGGTCGAGATCGTCAAGCACGCCGAGAAGGCGGGCTACGAGTCGGTCTGGGCGGCGGAGTCCTACGGCTCCGACGTGGTCAGCGTGCTCGCCTGGCTGGCCGCGCAGACCGAGACGATCAACCTCGGCGCCGCGATCATGCAGGTGCCGGCGCGGCCGCCGGCGGCTGCGGCAATGGCCGGGGTGACGATCGACGCCCTCTCGGGCGGGCGCTTCCTGTTCGGCTTCGGGCCCTCCGGCCCGCAGGTCTCGGAGGGCTGGTACGGGATCCCCTATGGGAAGCCCTGGGGGCGGACCCGCGAGTACGTGGAGATCGTGCGAAAGATCGTCGCTCGCGAGGGCAAGCTGGAGTACGGGGGCGAGCATTTCAAGCTCCCACTCGAGGGGGGCGAGGGCAAGGCGCTGAAGCTCAACGTGCACCCGGTTCGCAACGACATCCCGATCTTCCTCGGGGCGATCGGCCGCAAGTCGGTCGAGCTGGCGGCGGAGGTCGCCGACGGCTGGATCCCGATCTTCTCCAGCCCGGACGGCTTCGAGCAGGCCTGGAGCGAGCACATCGAGGTCGGCCTCGAGAAGGGCGGCCGTTCGCGCGAGGACTTCGAGATCTCGCCGACCGTGCAGATCGCGATCGACGGCGACACCGACGCAGCCCGGGGCGTGGTCAAGGCAGGGCTGCTCCTCTACTTCGGGGGGATGGGCAGCGCCAAGACCAACTTCTACGTCGACCTTGCCCACCGCTTCGGCTTTGGCGAGGTCGCCGACGAGGTGCAGCGGCTCTACCAGGACGGCGATCGCGAGGCCGCCTACGAGGCGATCCCCGACGAGGTGGCCGACGCGACGTCGCTTGTCGGAACCGAGCAGGAGGTGGCCGAGCGTGTCGAGCGCTTCCGCAGCGTCGGCGCGGACCGCCTGATCGTCTCGCCGATCCAGCTGGACCGCGACGAGCGGCTGCACACCCTGGATCGGCTCGCGGCGCTGGTCGGCGCCGGCGCGCCGGCCTAGGCGAATCCCTTAGGCTGCCGCCCGCCCGGATGAGGATTGGGGTCCCCAAAGAGACCACCGAGGGTGAACGCCGCGTCGCGCTAACCCCCGACGTGGTCAAGCTGCTCGCCTCCGACGACCACGAGGTGATCGTCGAGGCGGGTGCAGGCGACGGGGCTTCCCATCCCGACTCCGAGTACACCGAGGCGGGGGCGACGATCGGTGATCCCTGGGAGGCCGACGTGATCGCAAAGGTCCAGGCTCCGACCGATGGTGAGATCGGCAAGCTGCGCTCGGGCCAGGTGCTGATCGGCTTCCTGGCGCCGCTCACCGCAGGCGAGACGACCAAGGCCCTGCAGTCGGCCGGGGTCACCAGCTTCGCGATGGAGGCGATCCCGCGCATCACCCGTGCCCAGTCGATGGACGCACTGTCCTCGCAGGCAAACGTCGCCGGATACCTGGCGACGATTCTCGCCGCGCGCGAGTGTGGCCGCTTCTTTCCGATGATGACCACGGCGGCGGGAACGGTCGCGCCGGCGAAGGTGTTCGTGCTCGGCGCCGGCGTCGCCGGCCTGCAGGCGGTGGCCACAGCCAAGCGCCTGGGAGCCATCGTCTCCGGATTCGACGTCCGCCGCGCCGCCTGGGAGCAGATCGCCAGCCTCGGCGGCCGCCCGCTCGAGCTGGACTTCATTCCCGACGCCGAAGGGGAGGGTGGCTACGCCCGCCCGTTGACCGACGAGGAGAACGCTCAGGTCCGCGAGGAGGTCGGCAAGGCCGCAGCCAAGCAGGACATCGTCATCACCACTGCCCAGATCCCGGGGCGCCCGGCGCCGCTGCTGATCACGGCCGACGCGGTGGGGGAGATGGCCCCCGGCTCGGTGATCGTCGACCTTGCGGGGGAGAGCGGCGGCAACTGCGAGCTGACCGAGCCGGGACAGACCGTCGTCAAGGAGGACGTGACGATCATCGCGCCGGCAAACCTGCCGGCCGAGATGCCCACCCACGCCTCCCAGCTCTACGCCAAGAACGTGCAGAACCTGCTCGAGCTGATGGCTGCCGAGGACGGCTCGCTCAATCTCGACTTCGAGGACGACATCATCGCCGGCGCCTGCATCACCCACCAGGGCGAGATCCGGCACGAGGGCGCCCGCAAGGCGGCCGGATAAGCCCCGAGCAACGAGGAACGAGGAACGAGGAACGAAACCAGTGTCCCTAGCAACCGAATTCGTGATTTTTGTCCTGGCCGCCTTCGCCGGCTTCGCGGTGATCTCCAAGGTGCCGACCACGCTGCACACGCCTCTGATGTCGCAGACCAACGCGATCCACGGCATCGTCCTGCTGGGCGGCCTGATCGTGGTCGGCGCCTCCGACGACACCCTGGAGCAGGTGATCGGGGTGATCGCGGTCGCCTTCGGGACGATCAACATCGTCGGCGGGTTCCTGGTCACGGACCGGATGCTCGCCATGTTCACGAGGAAGCCAAAACCGGACGCCTCCGCCGGCGGCGAGCCACCGGCCAAAGGGTCAGAGGAGGGCTGATGTCGGCGTTGCCCCTCGCCCTGACGCCGAACTCCGACGCGATCACGGCGATGTACATCGTCGCCTTCTCGCTGTTCATCTACGGGCTCATACAGGGCACCCACCCGACGACCGCGAAGCGGGGCAACAGGCTCGCGGCAGTGGGGATGGCGATCGCGATCGTCGCCACCCTGCTGCGCAACGACATCGACGAGTGGGCGCTGATCATCATCGGCCTCGCGGTCGGCACTGCTGTGGGGGTCCCCGCGGCCCGCAACGTGAAGATGACCGCGATGCCGCAGATGGTGGCGCTGTTCAACGGCGTCGGCGGCGGGGCGGCGGCGCTGATCTCCTGGGCGGAGTTCCGCCACCAGCTTGAGCTGGGCGGCGCGATCCCGCTCGACATCATGGTCCCGATCCTGATCTCGGCGGTGATCGGGTCGGTCTCCTTCTGGGGCTCCAACATCGCTTTCGCGAAACTTCAGGAGCTGATCTCGGGGCGGCCGATCCTGCTGCCCGGCCAGCACATCTTCAACGGGGTGCTGCTGGCGGCGATTCTGGCCTCCTGCGTCGTGCTGGCGATCAACCACGACTCCGATCCCTCACAGGGGCTATTCGTCGGGGTGCTGATCGGCTCGGCGCTGCTGGGCAACCTCTTCGTGCTGCCGATCGGCGGCGCCGACATGCCGGTCGTGATCTCGCTGCTGAACGCCTTCACCGGCCTTGCCGCCGCCGCGGCCGGGTTCGCGCTCGACAACGTGATCCTGATCGTCGCCGGCACCCTGGTCGGCTCTTCGGGAACGATCCTCACGATCGAGATGAGCAGGGCGATGAACCGTTCGATCGGCAACCTGCTGTTCTCCGGCTTCGGCGCTCCCTCCGCCGCCGGGGCCGCGGCCGGTGAAGAGCGGCCGTACAAGTCGCTGGGCCCCCAGGACGCGGCGATTGCGCTCGCCTACGCGGACCACGTCGTCGTGGTGCCCGGTTACGGCATGGCCGTGGCGCAAGCCCAGCATGCGGTCAAGGAGATGGCGGTCGAGCTGGAAAAGAAGGGCGTCAGCGTCGACTACGCGATCCATCCGGTGGCGGGCCGGATGCCGGGGCATATGAACGTGCTGCTGGCCGAGGCCGACGTGCCCTACGAGCAGCTGCGCGAGATGGACGAGATCAATCCGGAGATGCCGCAGACCGACGTAGCCCTGGTGATCGGTGCCAACGACGTCACCAATCCGGCCGCGAAGAACGACGAGGGCTCACCGATCTACGGGATGCCGATCATCGAGGTCGCCGACGCCCAGCAGGTGATCGTCATGAAGCGTTCGATGAACCCCGGCTTCGCCGGGATCGACAACGACCTCTTCTACCACGAGAAGACCTCGATGCTGTTCGGCGACGCGAAGGCGTCGGTGGGCGAGATAACCGCCGAGCTGGGCAACCTGTAGGAATCGCCGGCAGTTGCTCCGCTCCTACTCACCTAACTGATAGCCACGCTCGCTCGCTCGCTCGATCGAGCCGGAGGCGAGAATCCGCCCTGCCGGGTGTCCTGCCGCGTCCGCGCTGCCGGGTTTCACCTATCCTCGGCCGGGGATGGCGCACAGGAGCTGCGGCCTGGTGTTGACCGCCGCCTGCCTGGCGGCGATCGGCATCTGCCTTGTCCCGGCCGTCGCGCCGGCCAAGTCCCCGTTCGCCTGGAGGGCAATCGTCGAGGGGCCATACGGTCGCCCCTGGGACGCGGGCCAGCGCGCGCGGGCGCTGCGCTGGATGGCGCGACACGACATGAACGCCTACGTCCACGCGCCCAAGGAGGACCTCTACCAGCGCACGCTTTGGCGCGAGCACTACCCGGCGCAGGAGATGTCCGACTTCGAGCGCGAGATCGCCTATGCCAAGCGCAAGCGCGTGCAGTGGATTCCCAATCTCAGCCCGGCGCTGCCGCTGATCCCCACCCCGGCGATCCCCTCGCATCCGCCCAGCGCGCCGCTGTGCTTCTCCTGCACAGAGGACCTCAATGCCGTGCTCTCGAAGTTCGAGCCGTTCCGGCGGCTCGGCGTGCGCACCTTCATGGTCAGCTTCGACGACGTGGTCAAGGCGCTGTCCGACCCGCGCGACCTCGGCGCCTACGGCGGCGCCGGCGACGAGGCATTCGGCAGGGCCAGCGGTGACTTCCTCACCCGCCTGCTGGCGGCGCTGCGCCAGCGCACGCCCCGCGCCGGCCTGGTCACGGTCGGCGCCGACTACTCGGGGACGGCCGACACCGACTATCTGCGCGGCCTCCGTTCGACGCTCGACCCTGCCGTGGGGGTGATGTGGACCGGCACCAGCGTTCCCGCCCGCGACTTCAGCGCCGCCGACGCCCGCGCATACGGCGAGGCGATCGGCCGCAAGCCGCTGCTGTGGGACAACTGGACCAACAACGACACGGCGGGGAATGCGATCCAGCCGCTGGGGACGGCTCGCATCTTCCTCGGCCCCTACCGCCACAAGGCCGAGATCGCCGCTGAGATCGACGGCATCTTCCTCAACCCGGCCAACGAGGCCGACCTGAACCTGCTGCCGTTCGGAACCGCCGTCGACTTCATGCGCTCGCCGCGCCGCTACCGGCCGCGCCGCTCATGGCTGCGCTCGGTCACCGAGCTGGCCGGCGGCCGCAGGGCCCGACGAGCTTGCCGGCGCCAGGGCGTCCGCTCGTCCGGCAGGAGGATCCTCGCCGTGCGCCCGGACCGGGCTCTTGTCGTCCCCCGCGGCCGCTGTGCGCTGCGCGAGTCGCTGCGCGCCTTCGCCGAGACCAGCTACTCGACCAAGCTCGGCCTCACCGAAGCCCCCACCTTCATGCGGCTCTCGGCGGCCTTGCTGGACCGCTACGGCGCCGGCGGCCGCTGGCCGCGCCCCTTCGCGGCGCTGGAGCGCGAGCAGCGCCTGGTGATGGGCGCCCGCGAGCGCCTCGGGCGGCTGCGCAACCGCGCCATCTTCGTGCAGGCGCGGCCGTTCCTCGACGCCGCCCGCGAGGCGGCAGGCACGGGACTTGTCGCGGCGCGGCTGCTCGCCGCCGAGCGCCCGGCGCTCGAGGTTCGGAGCGCCGAGCGGCGGTTCGTGGGGCGCGCGGCCGCGCCCGACCCCGCAGCGGCCGACGCGCTTCGCTCCGAGTACCAGAGCGGCAGGCTGGCGTTTCAGACCGCGCGCCGCTTCGTCTACGGCTGGCGCGGCGGCGTCGGCTTCGACATCCCGCCATACGAGGCGGCTCCCAACGCGCTCGAGGCGTTCTTCGACCGGGTGGACGGCTTTGACTCCGAGTTCCAGGGCCGGGCAGAGCAGGCGGCCGGATCGGTACGGGTCGCGCTGGGGGGCCGCGAGGTGCGGCTGGCGGCCGACGGCTCGTTCCGCCTCCCGCGCGCGGCCTGCGGCCGAACCGTCGTCGCCACCGATGGCGCCGGCGGCAGGACCGCAAGGCGCCTCAAGCGCTGTCGCGCGCCCGCCTAGCTGTAACTACCAACCACGTTGTTCTCCTGGATCTCCCTGAACCGCGCATCCGGGGTCGGGTGACCGAGGGCGCGAAAATCCTGTCCATTCCCGCGCCACTGGTGCGCGTGACGCCCCACCCCATGTGGGGCGGCAAACGATTGCCGTCAGATAGGGAGCAAAACAGTTGCCACCCCCCATGAACAACGTGGTCGGGAACTACAGCTAGCCCTTCTCAGCGCGGCGTTCCTCGCGGCGGTGTCGCCGCAGCACCGGTGCGACGTATCCAATCAGCGCGCCGATTGCGACCGAGACCAGAAGCGCCACGATCAGCGGCATCTTCGTGGTCACGAACAGGACGTCGATCGGAACCTCCTGGGAGTTCTGCAGGGCGACGATGAGAACCAACAGGGCCAGGACGCCGATCATCCAGGCGCGCCAGTTGGTCTCCTTCTTCTGCTCGGTCACCGTTTCGCCTCGCCCGCGGCACGATACCGGCACGCTGCGTGAGCCATGCGTGAATTGAGCGCGCCTAGCGTCCGCCCGTGTTTGGCCAGGTCCTGCGTCGGCAGAGCGGTCAGGCCAGTCCCGAATGGCTGGGGCTGTTGCTGGTGGTCGCGCTGCTGCTCGGCGTCGTGCTGGCGACGCTCGGGTCGCAACTCCCGGGCGCCGCACTGGCTCGTGCGATCGCCGGTCGCATCGTCTGCGCCGTCAAGCTCTCCGACTCCTGCGACCGGGCGCCGGAGCTGGTCGCGGCGTACGGCGACGAGCTCGCTTCCCTGGTCCGCCGGCATGCGCCCCAGATCGCCTACGAGGCGGGGATGCGAGCGCTACCGGTCGACTACCGGCGCTGCCGCTCCCCGCAATGCGCCGACGGCCCGGAGGCGGGGCTGGTCGCACGCTCCGGCGCCGGCCGCAGGGTGGTGGCCTTCGTCCACGTGGTCGATTGCCGGGTCGGCGAGCCGCCGCCCTTCGCGGGCCGCAACACCGCCGCCGACTGCAGCGGGCCTCGCCGCGGAAACCTCTACCTGCAGTACTGGCTCTACTACCCGAACAGCGCCACCTTCCGTGGCGTCCCGGTGGCTGGCGCGAAGGGTTTCCACGTCGACGACTGGGAGGGCTACCAGGTTCGGATCGGGATGGATGGAGCGGTCGATGCCCGCGCCTCCTCGCACAACGGCTACAACTACCGGCTCGGCCACGCCAACTGGGCCTCCGACGCGGGATGGGGAGCGTTGCGCGACGCCACCGAAGCGGTCGGGCTGCGTGCCCGCAACGGCTGGGGCCCCGAGACCGGATGGCTCTACGTCGCCGGGGGGAGCCATGCCGGCTCCGCCGGGCTGGACCGTCCCGTCTCCCGCGTCACGTTCGGCCACCGGCTGCGGCTGATCCCGCTCGAGCCGGTCGCCGCCGGCGAGCGGATCCCGCCCGCATTCGCCGTGACGCCGCCCTGGCGCAAGCGGGTCTGGCGCGACCCCGAGGCGGAGGGGACGGACTAGCGGGCGGGCCGCGTCGCGGCCGGCGCCTACTTCGGCGGCATCCGCAGGGCGCCGTCGAGCCGGATCGCCTCGCCGTTGAGCATCGGGTTGCGGACTATCTCGAGCGCCAGAGAGGCGAACTCGTCGGGCCGGCCGAGGCGGCTGGGGAAGGGGATCTGCGCCCCCAGCGCATCGCGCTGCTCCTCCGGCAGCAGCGCCAGCATCGGCGTGTCGAAGGTGCCGGGGGCGATTGTCACCACCCGCACACCGCGGCTCGCCATGTCGCGGGCGGCGGGCAGCGTCAGCCCGACCACCCCCGCCTTCGAGGAGGAGTACGCGACCTGGCCGATCTGGCCGTCCCAGGCGGCGATCGAGGCGGTGTTGACGCAGATGCCCCGCTCGCCGCCCTCGTCGGGCTCGTTTGCGTTCATCGCCGCGCAGGCCAGGCGCAGCACGTTGAAGGTGCCGATCAGGTTCACCTTGATCACGTTGGAGAAGACCTCGAGATCGTGCGGGCCCTGCTTGCCGGCCACCCGCTGGGCCCAGCCGATGCCCGCGCAGCAGACCGAGATCCGCAGACCCCCCTCGACCGCGGATGCGGTGTCGACCGCGGCCTGAACGGCCTCGGGGTCGCTGACATCGGCCTGCGCGAAGCTCGCGCCGTCGCCCAGCTCCGATGCGAGCGCCTCTCCCTTCTCCGCATTGAGGTCGGCGATCACGACGCCGGCGCCGCCCTTGTGCAGGGCGCGCACCGTCGCCTCCCCGAGCCCGGAGGCCCCGCCCGCGACCAGTGCTCCTGCGCCCTCGATCTGCATCGGGGCGGGACCCTATATGGCGGCCAGCCGGTCGGGCAACGGCCGGCAAGCCGGCGAAGCGGTGCACGTCACGAAATCGCAACCGGGCCCGCTGATCCGCGTCTATAGGGTTAGCGCATCACTCCCGAGGTGACCGCAAGCACCAAGGAGGGGATCGCCGAGCGGCTGGCGGAGGCGCGCCAACGCACTCTCAGCCTGATCGAGCCGCTCGACGACGAGCAGCTCAACCGGGTCTACTCGCCGATCCTCAGCCCGCTCGCCTGGGACCTCGGGCACATCGCCAACTTCGAGGAGCTGTGGCTGGTGCAGACGATCGGCGGGCGCGAGCCGCTGCACGGCGAGCTCGGTCGCTTCTACGACGCGATCGAGAACCCGCGCAAGACCCGCGGCGAGCTGCCGATCCTGCGCGACACCGAGTTGCGGGCCTATCTCGAGGAGGTGCGCGAACGTACCCTCGAGGTGCTCGGTGAGGTGGACCTCGACGCTGCCTCCGAGCCCCTGCTCCGCGACGGCTTCATTTACGAGATGCTGATCGCGCACGAGCACCAGCACACCGAAACGATGCTGCAGCTGCTGCAGACGGTCGAGCGCTATGAGCCGGTCGAGTACGACCCGAGCCCCGCCACCGAGCCGGCCCCCGACGGGCCCGAGATGGTCGCGGTCGAGGGTGGCGAGCACGAGGTGGGCGCCATCGGCGGGTTCGCCTACGACAACGAGCGGCTCCGCCACACCGTGCGGCTGGAGCCGTTCTGGATCGACCGCACCCCGGTCACCAACGGCCGGTACGCGGACTTCGTCGAGCAGACCGGCGCCGAACCGCCGATGTACTGGCACCGCGACGGGAATGGGGGTTGGGCCCGCACCGCAATGGGTAGGACCGGACCAGTGCAGCCGGGGCAGCCCGTCGTCCACGTTTCCTGGCACGAGGCCGATGCGTTCGCGCGCTGGGCCGGTAAGCGGCTGCCGACCGAGCAGGAATGGGAGGCGGCCTGTGCCGGCACGGACCCCGAAATCGCAAACCTCGACCAGCTGGCGTTCGGGACGGCGACTGCCGGGGCCTTTGCGGGCGGGGCCGCCGACTGCGGAGCCGTGCAGATGCTCGGCGACGTCTGGGAGTGGACCGCCTCGGATTTCCTTGCCTATCCGGGCTTCGAGCCGTTCCCCTACCCCGAGTACTCGGAGGTCTTCTTCGGTGACACATACAAGGTCCTGCGGGGGGGCGCCTGGGCTACGCGGCGCAACGTGATCCGCCCCAGCTTTCGCAACTGGGACCTCCCGCAACGGCGCCAGATCTTCGCCGGGTTTCGCTGCGCCAGGGACGCCGAGGCCGCTGAACTGAATCGAACCCAATTCCTTTAGACCACACGAGCCTGCCGCCACCTGCCGCCAAACCTGTCATCGAACCGACACCGACAACAACCGACCGCATCAGCGTCGAGGTCCACCTGCCGCCGGGGGGCCCCCTCTCGGGGATGGCCGCGGACGTACGCGCCGGGCTGACCAGGCCCTTCAAGGAACTCTCGCCACGCTACTTCTACGACGAGCGGGGCTCACAGCTCTTCGAGGACATCACGCGCCTGCCCGAGTACTACCCCACCCGCTGCGAGCGGGAGATCCTCCAGAACGGGTCGGCGGAGATCTGCGAGGCGGCCAACTCCCCCGCGACGCTGATCGAGCTCGGCTCAGGCTCCGCCCAGAAGACCAGGGTTCTGCTGGACGCGATGCTCGACGCCTGCTGCCTGGAGACCTACTGCCCGGTGGACATCTCCGAGGAGATCACCAGGGAGACGGCCGAGCACGTCGCGGCCGAGTACGACGGCGTCACGGTGCGGGGGCTGGTCTGCGACTTCGAGCTCGACCTGGAGCGGATCCCGGTCGCGGCGCCCAGGGTGATCGCCCTGCTTGGCGGCACGATCGGCAATTTCGAACCCCAGCAGAGGGCGAGTTTCCTGCGCCGGATCTCCAACCTGCTCGGCCCCGAAGACCGCTTCCTGCTCGGCACCGACCTGGTCAAGGATCGACAGAAGCTGGAGGCGGCCTACAACGACTCACAGGGTGTTACCGCCGAGTTCAACAAGAACGTGCTCTCGGTCCTGAATCGCGAGCTGGGCGCCGACTTTGACCCGGACTCCTTTGAGCACGTCGCCCGCTGGGACGACAAGAATCTCTGGGTCGACATCAGGCTGCGCTCGCTCACCGACCAGGTCGTGAACGTGGCCCTCCTCGACATGCTGGTTCCCTTCGCCGCCGGCGAGGAGATGCGAACCGAGATCTCGACCAAGTTCGTGCGCGCCGGCCTCGAGGGGATCTATGCCGAGGCCGGGCTCGAGCTGACCGACTGGTGGACCGACACCTCCGGCCTTTACGCGCTATCGCTGGCCCGAGCGAGCGATTAGCGAGCGTCGGGTCCGAGCGCCTCGATCATCTCGCCGATCCGGTCGGGCGGGCAGATCGGCAGCAGCACCGGCAGCGTGACCCCGCCCTCGACGTAGGCGTCGAGGCGCTCGCGCATCTGCTCGGGCGAGCCGAAGATGAAGGTGTCCTCGATCAGTTCCCAGGGTGCGGCCGCGATCGCGCGCTCGCGGTCGCGGGCGTCCCACGCCTCGCACATCTCCGCGATCTGGTCGCCGTATCCGAGCCAGCGGAAGAAGGCGGCGTAGACGGGGACGCTCACATAGGAGGCGAACATGAAGCGGGCCAGCGGCTCGGCCTCCTCGCGGTCGCCGGGGATGCAGAAGAAGCGACAGAGCAGCTCGAAGCCGTCGGGTGCGCCTTCGAGCTGCTGCATGACCTGCGGCAGCCCGCCCAGCGGCAGGTAGTTGGTGAAGGCGCCGTCGGCCTTTGAGACCGCCAGGTCGAGCATCTTTCCGCGCAGCGCCGCGAGCACGATCGGCACCGGCTCGGCCGGGGCCTGGTCGAGCTTGAAGCCGGTCTCGGTGCGCTCGCCCGCCAGCGCCACCTTGAGGAAGTCGATCGACTCCTCCACCCGGCTCAGGGGCTTGGAGAAGTCCATTGCGTTCCAGCCCGAGACGATGCGGTCGGAGGAGGCGCCGATGCCGAGCGCGAAGCGGCCCCCGGAGGCGTCGGCCAGCGCCGCCGCCTGCTGGGCCAGCAGCGCCGGCCCGCGGGTCATCACGCCGACAATGCCCGTGCCGAGCCTGGGCCGCTCGGTCCAGGCCGCGGCGAGGGCCAGTGGGGTGAAGCCGTCGGGCCCGTTGGTCTCGCCCGACCAGAGGTCGGTGTAACCGGCCGCCTCGGCGCGGCGGACATGCTCCTCGTGAGCCGCCAGCGGCAGCATCGGCAGCGGCACTGTCAGTCCCCAGCGTCGGTCAGGCATCAGGGTCGCCGCACCCTATACGCAAGGAAAGTGCTGCATTTGCGCGGTCGCATGGGATAGGCTCGCGCCCGCGTGGACTTCTCACGGCTACAGCGGACGGAGTTGATCGCCCTGATCGGCTCGGCACTGCTGGTGATCAGCCTGTTCGTCCCCTGGTTCTCGCTCACCGACACGCCGGAGCGGCTCACTCAGCTGGCGCAGGGGGGTGACCCGTTCGTGTGCGGCGAAAAGGATCTCACCTGTACTGCCTGGGAGACCTTCCCGATCAACCGCATCGTGTTCCTGCTGGCCGCTGCGGCCCCGGTGATCCTCACCTACCTGATACTCACCGCCTCGAAGGGCCAGTATCCGACCGGCGAGTTCACGATGACGGTCGGCTTCGCCGTGATCGTGCTCGTTTTCTTCAACGGGATTGTCGCCAAGCCGGGCGGAGACCCCCAGTTCGGGATCAGCCTCGACTACGGCTACTTCATCGCGCTGCTATCGGGCTTTCTGATTGCGGGCGCGGGCGCTTTCAGATCGCTCGAGTCCGGCGGCGGCGCGCAACGCAAGCCGCCGGCCACCTTCTAGGCGCACCCGCGCGTAAGCTCCCCCTGACGATGGGCGTCATCTCTCAGGATGTCCGCTCGACTGCGAAGCCGGATCGCAACCTTGCCCTGGAGCTGGTTCGCGTGACCGAAGCCGCGGCGCTTGCCGCGGCGCGCTGGGTCGGACGCGGGGACAAGGAGGCTGCCGACCAGGCGGCGGTGGACGCGATGCGTCTGATGATGCACACCGTGCCGATGGACGGCGTGGTGGTGATCGGCGAGGGGGAGAAGGACGAGGCCCCGATGCTCTACAACGGCGAGAGCATCGGCGACGGCAGCCCGCCGGTGGTGGACATCGCGGTGGACCCGCTGGAGGGGACCCGGCTCACCGCGCAGGGCCAGCCGGCAGCGCTCTCGGTGGTCGCGCTGGCGGAGCGGGGCACGATGTTCGACCCCGGCCCCTGTGTCTACATGGAGAAGCTCGCAGGTGGGCCCCGGATCGCTGACTGCCTCAGCCTCGACGAGACGCTCACCGACGTGATCTCCCGTGTGGCCGAGCGCCGAGGCGTCGGCGTCGGCGACATCACAGTGATCATGCTCGACCGCGACCGCCACGAGCAGGCCGTCAGAGAGATCCGTGGGACGGGCGCCCGGATCCGGTTCATCAGCGACGGCGATGTCTCGGCGGCGCTGCAAGCGGTCAGCGAGGGAAGCGGCGTGGATTTGCTGTGGGGGATCGGCGGAACCCCCGAGGGTGTTCTTTCGGCCTCCGCGATCAAGTGCCTGGGGGGGCAGATCCTGGGGCGGCTGTGGCCGCGCGACGACAGCGAGCGCGAGGCCGCGACGAAGGCCGGCTATGACCTCGACCGTGTGCTCGACGTCGAGGACCTGGTCGGAGGCGGAGACGTGTTCTTCGCCGCCACCGGGGTGACCGACGGCGACCTGCTCGACGGCGTTCGCTACCTCGACGATGGGCATGCCACCACCGAGTCGCTGGTGATGCGCTCCCGCTCCGGCACGGTTCGCAAGGTCCAGGCACGCCACGATCGCTCGAAGCTGCGCGAGATCACCGGCAGCCTGCTGTACGGCTAGGCGCCGTCGGGCAGGTCCTGCTCCACCTCGTAGGGCAGGGTGCCGGTGTCGTGCTTCTCATGGCGCAGCGAGTTGATCACCGCGCCGGCGAGGATCGCGAGGCTGAGGGCGTAGAACCAGAGCAGCGCGATCAGGATGAACCCCAGGGTCGAGCCGAGGTGGCTGAGGCTGGAGACGTTCGAGAGGTAGAAGGGAAAGGCCCAGTTGGCCAGGCCGGTGGTGGCGGTGACGAACATCGCCCCCGGCCAGACGGCCCGCCACGGCATGTGGCCCTTCGGCACCGCCCAGAAGATCACGCAGCAGATCAGGAAGGTCAGCGTCAGGGCGCCGAAGATCAGCAGCACGTTGATCAGCGCGCGGCTGTCGTCGAGGCCGAGTGGCAGGCTGTCTGTGCTGGAGACCAGCGCACCTTCGGCAGTCGGCAGGATGACGCTGGCGAGCAGGAACAGCACGACGACGATCAGCATCAGAAACGCGAAGCGCTTCTGCTCCACCCAGCCGCGGCAGTCCACGTGGTAGATGCGGCAGAAGGCGGTGTCCACGGCCCCCCAGAACGAGGCGCCGATCCAGAGCGTTCCGAGCGCGGCGAGGATCCCGATCGTGGTCGAGTTGTCGTGGATCCGATCCAGGACATTGGACAGGGTGTCCTGCTCGACGCTCGGGAAGAGCCGCTGCAGGTCCAGCAGGATGCTGCTCTCGACCTCGGGGCTGGTGATGACCTGCCCGACCACGAACAGAACCAGAAGGCAGAAGGGGAACACGGCCAGCATCAGGTTGTAGGCGACCATCGCAGAGAGGCCGGTGATGTTCTCCTCGTAGGCCCGATGCCAGAAGGCGCGTAGATAGGCCCAGCTGCGGGCGGACCAATTTTGTCGCGATGAGGCTTGCACTGAACCGGAGCGATCGGCGGCGGCGGCCGGCGCCCGTGTGGCCATCAGCGCCGCCCCACGACCCTCCCCAGACCTCCAGCCGCCCGGCCGGCCAGCTTCAGCCCCGCCGCTGCGGCGCCGGTCGCCAGACCGGCGCCCGCCCGTGCCAGCTCCTCCAGGCCCGTCGGTCCCCCGCCGGCTTCCTCGGCGGCCGGCCTGCGCTCGCGGGTCTCGGCAGCCCCCTGCGCCGCCGCCTGGCGCGCCTCTGCGCGCCGCGGGCTCTCGACCCCCGGGCGCCTCGACGGCAGGCTTCCGAGCACTCCTTTGTCGTCGTCCCGCGCCTCAGCCACCGGGCGAGCGTAACAATCCGCCCCGCCGGTGTTGGGTTTGAGGCGGCGCCAGCGCCCGCGGCGCAAGGCACCGTTACTTTGCCGCATTTGGGCGGTTTTTCAGCCTGAATTCACGATTTCAGGCCTTGACTTCAGAATCTGAAGCATCTAAAATACGAACATACGTTTGACGTTTGAGAGCAGCCGGCAAGACCGGCGGGAGCAGCACGAATCGCGGATCCAGTTCTCGGTCCGCGTTTTTGCGGCTCAAAGGGACGCTCGCGGACTGAATTTTCCACGCAAGGGAAACGGACTAAGGGACAAGGATGCTGGTAGCAGAACTTCAGGAGCTTGAAGAGGTAAAGGGCCTCGTCACGAAGGGGCAGCAGCTCGGCGTGCTCACTTTCGGCGACGTCGCCTCCGCCGTCTCCGAGGTCGACCTCGACGAGTCCGACGTCGAGGACCTCTACGGGCACCTCGAGAAGTCGGGCATCGAGCTGGTCGAGGACGTCGACCCCGCTCAGAAGCCGAGCCCGGACGCGGAGCCCGCCGAAACTGGCAAGCGGGGCCGGCGTCGCCAGAAGCAGACGCTGGACCTGAAGCCGGACATGACCACCGATTCCCTACAGCTGTTCCTCAAGGACATCGGCAAAGTGCGGCTGCTGACCGCCCAGGAGGAGGTCGACCTGGCGAAGCGCATCGAGCGCGGTGACCTCGACGCAAAGCAGAAGATGGTCGAGTCCAACCTGCGGCTGGTGGTCTCGATCGCCAAGAACTACCGCAACCAGGGACTGCCCTTCCTCGACCTGATCCAGGAGGGAACGCTGGGCCTGGTTCGCGCGGCCGAGAAGTTCGACTACCGCAAGGGCTTCAAGTTCTCCACCTACGCGACCTGGTGGATCCGCCAGGCGATCGCGCGTGCGCTCGCCGACAAGGCCCGCACGATCCGCATTCCCGTCCACGTCGTCGAGAAGCTCAACAAGATCGGCCGCGCCGAGCGCAAGCTGGTCACGGAGCTGGGCCGCGAGCCCACCCCCGAGGAGATCGCCGAGGTGACCGGGATCGACCCGGAGGAGGTCGACTCGATCAAGCGCTCCGCCCAGGCGCCGGTCTCGCTGGAGAAGCCGGTCGGCGACGAGGAGGAGTCCGAGTTCGGGCAGTTCATCGCCGACGAGAAGGCCGAGTCGCCTTTCGAACGCGCGGCCGACCTGCTCACCAAGGAGGCGCTGAAGGAGGCGCTGGAGAACCTCTCCTACCGCGAGCGGCGCGTGCTGGAGCTGCGCTACGGGCTCGGCGGCGAGCATCCGCGCACCCTCGACGAGGTGGGGCGGACCTTCAACGTCACCCGCGAGCGCATCCGCCAGATCGAGAACCAGTCGCTGAAGAAGCTGCAATCCCTCGCCGAAGCACAAAAACTCCGCGAAGTCGCGTGAGGCGGCTCATAGCCGTCGCATCTCGCGGTCCTCGGCCGGCCGGCTTGCTCACGTAGGCACCCACTACGCTCGCGGCGCCGGCCGGCCTGCGTCCCACGACCTGCTCGGCTCTGAACCGCCTCCTCGTTATTCCGACCCTGCTCGGGTCTGAACCGCCTCCTCGTTATTCCGACCTACTCGGCTCGGGGCCGCCTTCACCATGTCCGGCCCGGGGCGGCCTCGCCCAGGGTCGCCCCAGGATAGGCTCGGCGGGTGGTGCCGGGCATTCGTGAGTTCGAGGTTCGCAACGCGGGGGCGGCCGATCTTGCGGGCGCGTCCGCGGCGCTCGCGGCTGCCTTTGCCGACGACCCCGCCTGGAGGTGGGTACTGCCCAGCGGCGCGCAGCGCGACGAGCGGCAAGCCCGCTTGGAGCGGTTCTTCGACACCGAGCTGGCGACGGTCACCGAGCATCGCAACGAGGTCTGGGTGTCCGGCGAAGGCGCCGCCGCGGCGGTTTGGGCGCCCCCCGGCCACTGGCAGATTCCGCTGGCGACCGCGCTGCGCACGGCGCCGGCCATGGCCAGGGTGTTCGGAGCCCGGCTGCCGTGGGCGGCGCGCCACCAGCTGCGCGCCGAGAGCCTTCATCCGCGCCGGCCACCTCATTGGTATCTGCATTACCTGGGCGCCGAGCCCCTGCACCAGGGCCGTGGCCTCGGCAGCGCCTTGATGTGGCCCGTGCTGGAGCTCTGCGACCGCGAGGGCATCCCCGCATACCTGGAGGCCAGCACCGAGCGCAACCGGGCGCTGTACGAGCGAAACGGTTTCGAGGTCGTCGGCACCTTTCGCATGCCCGGCGGGGGCCCCCTCCAACGAAGAATGTGGAGGAAGCCCCGAGCCTAGGCGTGGCCGTCTAGGGGCAGATGACGATCAGGTGGAAATCGCCGTCGACGTTGGCGCCGGTGTCGTCGCGGGTGCGAACCTCGATCGAGCTGGCGCTGGTCGGCGAGCTGTTCGTCTGCGCGAATCCGGCCGGCGGGTTGCCTGTGGCGGAGTTGTTCTTGCCGGCCACGTTGGCGCAGCCCGACACGACGGCCGGGAAAGTGACCACGACTGCCCCGCCGGACTCCAGCACGCTGGTCCGGGCGTCGCTGCTGCGAACGAGGCTCGCGTTGGAGCCGCCGCCAGGGTTGTTGACCACCGCCCAGTAGGTGTGGGTGGCGCGCTTCGCGGCCGGCACCGTGCCGAGCTTCGAGGTTTTGATCTGGAAGCCGGACAGGGTGTTCTTCTTCAGCTTGCCGCCACCGATCGACTGCCTGACGATCGACCCGCCGTTGATCTTGGCGGCATACGCGGTTCCGGCCAGCGCGGCCACGAGGGCGATTACCGACACGACCATCGCAGGCGAGGGTCGAGCCCTTCTGAGCTTGCTCATCCTTGACTCCTCCGTTGCTCTTGCAGAGCCGCGCGCCGTCTCCGGCCAGCCCCTGGCGGCCCTTCCGTTTCCCGTAGCAACAGACGGGGGGCCCGCAAGGTGCGGTGCGGCGTGCCTGAAAATCCTCCGGCGCTGCTCATCACTAATCGGGAAGCGCCCCGTCGAGGGTCGCCAGGCACGCTCAAGGGGCGCCGCGTGCGAGCCGATCGGAAGCGCGTGGGACAGGGAAGTCTCAACTTCGTGATCTGGTGGTACGGAGTGTTCGCGGTGCTCGGCCTCGCGGCATGGCTCGCGGCGAGGTCCCGCGTGGAGATCGACTGGGAAAGCGTCGGCTTCGTGTTCCTGGTCGGGATCGCGTCGGGGCTGGTGCTCTACCTCACACCCAGCGGCGTCACCAGCATGCACTCGATCAGCGACCTGCAGCTGCGCTTCTTCGGGGCGCTCGGGATCGCCTGGCTGGTGGCCATGCGGCGCACCGAGGCGAGCGGCCCGGCCGCCTACTCGACGCTCGCCCTGGCCGGATTCGCCGGCGTCAACGTGCCGCTGCTGACCTTCGTGGCCTCCGCCTACATGGTCTGCGGGGCCCAGCCCAGCTGCGCCGTCTAGCCGCGCGCCTAAAGGCTTGCGCGCCCACTCCCGATAAACCCTGCGATGTTCAACATCGAATCTGCCCTGCGCCAGGTCGTCGAGATGGGCGGGTCGGACCTTCACGTGAAGGTCGGCTCGCCTCCGATCGTGCGCGTGGACGGCCTGCTTCGGCCGCTCGAAGGCGCCGAGCCCCTGCGCCCCGAGGACACCGAGCGGTCGCTGGAGATGATCCTTCGCGAGGAGAAGCTGCGCAAGGAGTTCGCCGAGGTCGGCGAGGCCGACTTCGCCCATGCGATCCGAGGCCTTTCGCGATTCCGCGTCAACGCCTTCCGCCAGCGCGGCTCGGTCTCGATCGCATGTCGTGTGATCCCGTTCCAGGTCAAGACGATCGAGGAGCTCATGCTGCCCGACGTGGTCCGCAACCTGGCCGAGGAGCCGCGCGGAATCATCCTCCTGACCGGGACCACCGGATCGGGGAAGTCCACGACCCTGGCGGCGATGATCGACCACATGAACTCGACCCGGGCCCGGCACATCGTCACCCTCGAGGACCCGATCGAGTACCTGCACCGCGACAAGGAGTCGATCATCAACCAGCGCGAGGTCGGGGTCGACACCGAGAGCTTTGCGCGCGCGATGCGGCGGGTGCTGCGCCAGGACCCCGACGTGATCCTGATCGGCGAGATGCGCGACGAGGAGACGGTGCGGACCGCGCTGTCGGCGGCGGAGACCGGTCACCTCGTGCTCTCCACGCTTCACACCCTCGACGCCACCGAGACGATCAACCGCATAATCGACTTCTTCCCTCCGCACCTGCAGCAGCAGGCGCGGGTGATGCTGGCCTCGACTCTGAGGGCGGCGATCTCCCAGCGCCTGGTGCCGCGGGCAAACGGCGAAGGGCGCATCGCGTGCGCCGAGATCCTCGTCTCAACCGGTCGCGTAGAGGACCTGATCCTCAACCCGGAGGAGACCGGGAAGATCAGCGAGGTGATCGCCGAGGGCTCCTTCTACGGCATGCAGACCTTCGACCAGGCCCTCCTCGCCTACGTGATGGATGGCGTGATCACCGAGGAGGTGGCGCTCGAATACGCCTCCAGCAGGCACGACTTCAAGCTCATGCTCGACGCGCGCGGCGAGCGCGCCAGCGGCATCGAGCAGCTGACGGGCAACGGCGACGGCACCTCGGTGCCCGGCCTGTCCTCGCAGTCCCCGCAGTAGATCCGCGCCCGGGCCGGACGAAGGTTCGGCGCAAAAGTAGGGGCCTTCTTCAAGGCGGACCCGCCGCGCGCCGATGCCCCAGGGAGGCCCATGCGAGAAATGCGCCACCGAGAGAGAGTGCCGGACGGACTCGTTCGCAGCGAGCGTGGTTATGCCATGCCCACCGTCCTGATGGTGATTGTGATCGGCTTCATGTTCTCGGCGGCCGCCGTGATTGCCTCCGTCTCCTCGCAAAGCGGAAGCAGCCGCGACCAGGACTCCAAGACGGCGGTCGCCACAGCCGACGCCGGCGTTCAGCAGGCGATCATGCGCCAGAACAAGGTCAGCACCTCAAGTTTCTCGCCGTGCGTGGTCAATCAATCGGGCACGCTCGTCGCCGGTGCGGCGAGTGGCGACGGCTGGTGCCCGGCGCACACCGGGACCGTTGGGAACGCGTCCTTCAGCTACCGCGTCAAGCCCGCGGTCGACTTGATCGTCAACGGCCAGACCCGCAGCCAGACCACGATCGTGTCCACCGGCACCGCGGACGGGGTCTCGCGGCGCGTCTCCACCGTCGCCTCGGCGGTCAGCGGCTCCAACATCTACGGCAACGAGCGCGCGGTCGGCATCGACTGGCTCAACGTCCACACCGGCAACGGCAAGGGCATCTACACCGACTCCGGCTCGAACGGCAACGTCACCGCGACCAACCCGACGACGATCTGCGGCAACATCCGCCACGGGGAGGGCGACGAGTTCGTCGGCCAGGAGTACCAGTGCAGCGGCTACACGATCAGCGAGGGCGACTCGACCTACCCGATCGTGGACATCTCGGCCGCGCTTGCCAACAACTCCAACGCGCGGCTCAGCAACGGCCAGGACCCCAAGACCGGCAACGTGGCCTGGAACCCCACCACCAGGTCGCTGACGATGACCGGCACGAGCACGGTCACTCTCGGCGGCAGTCTCCCCTACGTCTTCTGCCAGCTCACCATGAGCGGCAACAGCGACCTGATCATGGCCCAGGGGACGAACGTGCAGATCTTCTTCGACTCTCCCGAGGCGTGCGGCCTGTCCAGCCCGGCAACGCAGATCGACGTGACCGGCAACTCCAGCATCGTGGCGACCGGCTGGGACCCCGCGCACGGGCTCTTCGAGCTGCCCGGCATCTACATGGTCGGCTCCGACACAGCGACCTGCAACGTCAACATGACCGGCAGCGCCACGGCCAACGAGTTCGTGATCTATGCACCGCGCTGCAATGTCACGGTCTCGGGCAGCTCGGACTACTGGGGGGCGATCCTCGGCCAGACGCTGGACGTCGGGGGATCGGCCCGGATCTTCTCCGACCCCAGCATGCCGAACCCCGCCGTCACGGTCGTGAAGGTCTTTTCCCGCGACCGCTTCGTCGAGTGCGGCCAGGCCGGCAGCACGCCTGACGCCAATTGCTAGCCCTGCCGGGGCTTGCACCGTGCCTGGCGCGCGCCCCGCGCCGCTCAAGTTTGGCGCCCCTAGAGCCGACTCTTTATAGGCGATGAGACAGGCGATCAACGAGAACCGCACCGTGCAGCTCGCCATGCTGGGCGTGCTCGCCCTGCTCGGCGGCCTGTTCCTGATGAAGTCGATGGGCGGCGGCGGCGACGAGGCCGCCTCCACACCCCCGCCCAGCGCCACCGGCACCACCGCCACCGGCACGACCGGCACGACCGGCGCCCCGACGGCCACGGCACCCACCGCGACCGGCACGTCGACCGGGGCCCCTGCCGCCGCGACGGTGACGGTCGCCGCTCCCGTGCCGGCCGAGATGGTGCCCGGCCCCGGTCTGCCCAGGGACCTCTTGGTCTCCTATGGGCGCGGCAAGGCGGTCGTGCTGCTCGTCGTCCGCGGGGGCGGCATCGACGACAGGCTGGTCCGCCGCTCGGTGGAAACGCTTCGCTCCGATCCCTCGCTCGCGGTCTACGTCACCAAGGCCAGCGAAATCTCGCGCTACGCCTGGTTGACCCAGGGCGCCAACGTCACCCAACTGCCGGCGCTGGTGGTCCTCAGCCCGCGCGCGGTGAGCGGTGACACGCCGACGGCGAGCGTGAGCTACGGCTTCCGTGGTCCGCCCAGCGTCGTCCAGGCCGTGCGGGACGCGCTCTACGCCGGTCCCGCGGCGACCTACCACCCCTAGGCTCCGGCGAGGTCTTCCGTGGCGCCAGATGACCGCCCGACCCATCTGAGGCCCGTCCAGTCCGACGACGCGCTCGCCCGCGTCTCGGAGGAAGGGGACGACGCGGGAACCCCGGGGCTCGTCGCGCCAATGAATCGCGGCCACTCGGCGTCCTTCATCACCGACGTGCTGGTCGAGCTCAATTATGTGACGGCTGAGCGGGTCGAGCGGGCGATCAGCGAGTCGCGCTCCGCCGCCCGCCCCCCCGAGGCCCTGCTGCTCGAGGAGGGGATCATCAACTCCGACCAGCTCTCGCGGGCGATGGCGGAGCGCTACGGCCTCGACTACGTGGACCTCTCGGCCTTCCAGGTGGACATGGGGGCGGCCAACCTGGTCTCGGTCAGCTCTGCGCGCCGGTACCAGGCCGTCCCGGTCAGCTTCATCGACAAGGAGACGCTGCTGGTGGCGATGGCCGATCCCGCCAACGTCCTCGCCGTGGACGACATCCAGATGGCGACCGGGCTCAGCTGCCAGGTCGCGGTGGCCGCGTCGGACGACATCGACGCGCTGATCGGCCGCCTCAACACGCTTGCTTCGGCCGTGACCGAGGCGGTCGACGAGGCAGACGAGGACGAGGAAGCCGAGATCACCGACCTGCGGGCCTCGGCCGAGGACGCCCCGGTTATCAAGCTCGTCTACAGCATCCTCGGCCAGGCCACCAACGACGGCGCCTCCGACATCCACTTCGAGCCGCAGGAGGACGAGATGCGGGTCCGCTTCCGTGTCGACGGCGTGCTGCGCGAGGCAGCGCGGGTGCCGAAGCGGATGGTCTCGGGGGTGATCTCGCGGGTGAAGATCATGAGCGACCTCGACATCGCCGAGAAGCGGATTCCCCAGGACGGCCGCGTCAGTGTCAACGTGGAGGACCGCAAGGTCGACCTGCGAATCACCACGCTTCCCACCCAGCGAGGCGAGGGTGCCGCGATTCGCATCCTCGACAAGTCGCAGGCGATGCTGTCGCTCGACGACCTGGGTCTGGACGGCGAGACCCGCGAGCGCTTCCAGGCCTCGTTCCAGCAGGCCTATGGCGCGGTGTTGGTAACCGGGCCGACCGGATCGGGCAAGTCGACCACGCTCTACGCGGCGCTGCAGGAGCTCAATGCAGTCGAGCGCAACATCATCACGATCGAGGACCCGGTCGAGTACCGGCTCCCCGGGATCAGCCAGATCGGCGTCAGCCGCAAGGCTGGATTGACCTTCGCGACCGGCCTGCGCTCGATCCTGCGCGCGGACCCCGATGTGATCATGGTCGGCGAGATCCGCGACGCCGAGACCGCGCGGATCGCGATCGAGTCCGCGCTGACCGGCCACATGATGCTCAGCACCCTGCATACCAACGACGCGCCGGGGGCGATCACGCGGCTGGCAAAGATGGGAATCGAGTCATTTCTCACCGCGTCGGCGGTGGACTGCGTCGTCGCGCAGCGGCTCGCCCGCAAGCTCTGCTCCCACTGCAAGAAGCGGGTGATGATCCCCAAGAAGACGTTGGAGGAGGCCGGGTTCAGGGTCGGGGCCGACCTCGAGGCGTACGAGCCGGTCGGCTGCGCGCGCTGCAACGCCACCGGCTACCGCGGCCGGAACGGCCTGTTCTCGGTGATGGTGATGAGCGAGCGGATCAAGGAAATGGCGGTGGGGCTGGAGACCGAGGCGGAAATCGCAAAGGTCGCCCGCGAGGAGGGGATGATCACCCTCAAGGAGGACGGGCTGGACAAGGTCCGGGCAGGGCTGACCAGCATCGAGGAGGTCGCCCGGGTCGCAACTTGACGCACGGCGGGGGCTCGGCCCTCAAGTCCGGGCGCTCAGCGGACGATCTAGGCATGGAGGAACGATGGCTGACGCAACGATGGAATTCGACTTCGCCGAGGTTCTCACCAAGATGATCGAGGCGCGGGCCTCGGACGTGCACCTCACGCCGGGCCGGCCACCGGTGCTGCGCGTGCGGGGAATGATCACCTCGCTGGATGAGTTCCCGCCACTCACCCCGCAGCAGACCCGCGACGTCATCTACGGCATCCTCAACGACGACCAGCGCAAGCGCTTCGAGAACAACAAGCAGTTCGACTTCGCCTACGCGATCCCGAACGTGGCGAGGTTCCGCGTTAACTGCTACTTCCAGCGCGGCTCGATCAGCGCCGCCTTCCGCCACACCCCATCGAAAATCCCCAACCTCAACGAGCTCGGCCTTCCGTCGATCCTCGAGGAGTTCACCCGCAAGCCGCGCGGGTTCGTGCTCGTCACCGGGCCGACCGGCTCCGGCAAGTCCACCACCCTCGCCTCGATGGTGGACATCATCAACGAGGTGCGCGCGGAGCACATCCTCACGATCGAGGACCCGATCGAGTTCCTGCACAAGCACAAGAAGTGCATCGTCAATCAGCGCGAGGTGGGCTCCGACGCCCCCGACTTCGCCAGCGCCCTGCGCGCGGCGCTGCGCCAGGACCCCGACGTGATCCTGGTCGGCGAGATGCGCGACCTGGAGACGGTGTCGACCGCGCTGACCGCGGCCGAGACCGGCCACCTGGTCTTCGCCACGCTTCACACCCAGTCCGCATCGCAGACGGTCGACCGGGTCATCGACGTCTTCCCGCCCCACCAGCAGGCGCAGGTGCGGATGCAGCTCTCGATCGCGCTGCAGGGGATCGTCACCCAGCAGCTGCTGCCGACCGCCGATGGCTCGGGAAGGGTCGCCGCCTGCGAGGTGCTGGTGCCCACACCCGCGATCAGGAACCTGATCCGCGAGGGAAAGACCCACCAGATCTACTCGACGATCCAGACCTCGGGCGCGACCGGCATGCAGACCATGGACTCCCACCTGGCTCAGCTGGTGCACCAGGGCAAGATCACGCGGGCGCTGGCCGAGCAGCGGGCCTCGGTGCCCGAGGAGCTGAAGCGGCTTCTCGGTGGCGCCGACCAGGCGGCGCAGGCGTCTGAGCCCAAGCAGGTCAGCTACGTATGAGCACCTTCGCTTTCCGCGCCGTCGACGTCGCCGGGGTCCCCTCCCGCGGCGTGCTCGAGGCCGCCTCGAAGGCCCAGGTCGCCGAGCAGCTCCGCCAGAAAGGGCTGATCGTCCTCGACGTCTCCGAGAAGAGGCAGGCGATCAAGCTCGAGGACACGTTCAATCGCTGGCGCGGGGTGGGGATGCGCGACCTGGCGGTGTTCTCGCGCCAGTTCGCGACCCTGATCGCCTCGGGAATGCCGATGCTGCGCACCCTCTACACGCTCGAGGACCAGAACGACAACGAGCTCCTCGGCGAGGCGGTCGCGGGGGTGCGCCAAGACGTCGAAGCGGGCAGCTCGCTGGCCCAGTCGATGGAGCGCTACCCCAAGGTGTTCGACCAGCTCTACCGCTCGCTGGTGCGCTCCGGTGAGAGCTCGGGGCGACTCGAGGAGGCACTCGACAGGATCGCCTACAACCTCGAGAAGCTCGACGCACTGCGCCGCCAGATCCGCTCGGCGATGATGTACCCGAGCTTCGTGCTCGTGTTCTCGATCACGGTCCTGTTGGTCGTGGTCGCGTTCATCGTCCCGGTCTTCGTCGGGATCTTCGAGGAGATCGCGGCAGAGCAGCCAGGGGAAAGCAGCCAGCTGCCGTTCCTGACCCGGATGACGGTGGGCGCCTCGGGTGCGATCACCGGCTTCTGGTTCGTAATCCTGCCCACAATCGTGCTCAGCACCTTCGGTTTCCTGCGCTGGAAGAAGTCAGACACGGGCCGCGTGCAGTGGGACCGAATCAAGCTGCGCATTCCCGCCCACATCGGCGACGTCGTGCACAAGGTCGCCCTGGCGCGCTGGTCGCGCACCTTCTCGGGCACGGTCGCTTCGGGCGTGCCGATCCTGCAGTCGATCAAGATCACCGGGCAGACCTCCGGAAACTCGTTGATCGAGCAGGCGATGGACGACGTCTATGCGTCGGTGAAGGGCGGCGGCAGCATCGCCGCGCCGATCGAGCGCAACGACATGTTCCCCGCGATGGTCGCCCACATGGTCGCGGTCGGCGAGGAGACCGGCCAGCTCGACCACATGCTGAGCAAGATCGCCGACTTCTACGAGGCCGAGGTCGACGCCAAGGTAAAGGCGCTGACCTCGATGATCGAACCCCTGATGATCTGCTTCGTCGGCGGCATCGTCGGGCTCATCGTGATCTCGATGTACCTGCCGATCTTCAGCCTCTACGACAAGATCCGATAGCCGGCCCTGCAGGGGTCGCTTGCAGGCGCGGATTGGCCGGGTTGGGCCGGGTTACCGCTTGCGACGCCCATCGAACAAACGTCTGAGCACTATTCCGCGAACCCCCTAATTCGCAGCCTGAGGATTCGGTAAAGGCGGCGGCGCCAAACGCCGATATGCGCAATGTAAGTCAAGAGGGCCAGCGCTTCGGTGCACAGGCAAACCCGCCGCGAGGCGGGGGCGCAAAGCCAAGCGGGGCTCCTTCGGGAGCCGGCCGGGCTACCACCGGGGTCAGAAAAGACCAACCGTGGGAGCACGGGGCTCTGGCAAAACAGCAAAGGTCCAATAGGAGGTACCTAAATGCTGCAGAGGCTCCGTGAGAGGGCTGGGAGCGAGAAGGGTTTCACCCTTGTCGAGCTCCTCGTCGTGATGCTGATTCTCGGCATCCTGGCGGCCATTGCGATCCCGTCGTTCTTCAACCAGAGGGACAAGGGTAAGGACGCCCAGGCCAAGGCCGCGGCGCGTACCGCCCAGACGTCGATCGAGACGTTCGCCACCGATAACCAGGGCTCTTACGCGACGGCGACCGCCGCTGCGTTGGAGACCATCGAGCCGACGCTCGACGCCGCTCGGATTACCCTGAGCGGTCTCGGTGGGCAGGTCTACGTGGTTGGCTACACCCAGCCCGCGACGGGTAACGCGTTCACGATTGAGCGCCTTGCCAACGGCAACACGGTCTTCGACTGCACCGTCGAGGGCCAGGACGGTTGTCCGACTGGCGGTAACTGGGGCGGCTGATCCGCCGACCTAGTCAGGCTGTGGAAGGGCGAGCCTTCGGGCTCGCCCTTCTTCGTGCCCGAGGCGTGGGCCAGGCACACATGCACAGGGTCCGGCCGAACGTTGAGATGGGCCTTTTCGATTTCAGTCCGCGGCCCGTTTCTCCGATGAAGGGCGCAGTTGCACGGATCCGTAGCACGCACGCTTACCTGGAAATGCTTGCGATCGCAAAAACGAACAGCCGCCGCCTGCGCGGTGAGAGCGGCTGGACCCTGATAGAGCTGCTGGTCGCCTCGGGCCTGCTGCTGCTGATCCTAGGGGCCGCGCTTCCGGTGATCGTCGCTTCCGTGCAGACGGAGCCCAAGATCTCGCAGAAGGCTGACCGGATCCAGAAGGCGCGGATCTTGGTGGAGCGGATGGGCCGCGATCTGCGCTCCGCCTACCTGGTGGTCACTCCCGCGACGTCGAACAGCCTCGTCTTCGAGACCTACCTGCGCCGGACGGCCTGCGGCGGGAGCTTTCAGCCCAGCGAGACCGCCGCGCCAATCAAATGCCGGGTTGTCTACAGCTGTAGCGCCGGTACCTGCACCCGCCAGGAGCAGAACGCCGGCGGGGGCGGCGGCGGCACGGTGGTGAAGCTGGTCGACGGCCTGTCCGACAGCAACGTCTTCACCTACTACCCGAGCGCGTCGAACCCGACCTTCGTCGAGTTGAAGGCGGTGATGCTCGGCAGCAGTGCCGGCGAGGACGCCGTAACCCTGGAGGACGGATTCGCGTTGCGAAATCTGAGCCCGCCCACATCATGATCATGATGGCGGCGAAAGTCAGGGACGGCATTCGCAGACGCCTCGTCCCGCTGTCAGACGAGAGCGGCCTGGGCATCGTCGAGGTGATGGTCGCGGCGATCGTGCTGATCCTCGGTGTGGTCGGAGTGTTCCAGGCCTTCGAGGCCGCGAGCCGCAACACCTACCGCGCCGAGCAGACCCAGGTCGCCCTGGACCGCGCCCAGCGCGAGCTGGAGAAGATCCGCGCCACCGACTACGGCGCGATCGCGCTCACCTCTCAGCCGGGCAGCTCCAGCAATACCAACGACCCGCGCTACCGCGTGTCGGGAGGGAACTTCGCCCTGACCAAGGGAAACCCACCCGGCACGCCCCCTTCCAGCTACTCCAACCTGGTGGTCAACGGCGAGTCGCTGTACGGGGGCGGCACGATCACCGACGGCGTCGTCGCGCCCGGGCCGACCCACTTCGAGAGCGGGGACGTGAGCGGCGACATCTTCCGCTACGTGGTCTGGCAGGAGCAGCCGGGCTGCTCGAGCTGCCTCGGCAACCAGGACTTCAAGCGCGCGATCGTCGTCGTCCGCCTCGACCGGGTGGGGATCGTCGACTACGACCGTCCCTACTTCGAGGTGCACTCCGACTTCATCGACCCCGCCGACAGCGTGATCTCCGACCAGGCGCCAGGAGGCGGGGCGCTGGTCACCGCGCAGCAGTTCTGGCTCACCGACACGGTCTGCGAGTCCGACGGCAGCACCGCCCGCCAGGACATCAGCGGGGACCACCTGCTGCACAACACCCGCGGCACCTGTGCGAACGGGCAGCAGACCGGCTCGACGCTCGGGGCGCCCGACGCGCTGATGCCGGCGGGCCCGCCCGACCCGGAGCCCGACGACCCGGGCCAGCCGCTGCAGTACGACTACTCGAGCGATGCCTACCTGGAGCCCAGCCCCAACACCGACGAGGGCCTGCAGCTGCTGCGCCAGGACGCCAACGGCTGCAGCTATACACCGGCCGGGGCAACGCCGGAGGCGAAGATCCACCGCTGGGTGACCGATCCGATGGCGTCCGCGTTCACGATGAACGCGAAGGCCTCGCTGTACTTCTTCTCGCGCACGATCAACCAGGCCGTGCAGCAGGGCAGGCTCTGCGTCTACCTGTTCATCCGCTCGGCCAGTGACGTCGACACCCTGATCGCCAATCAATCGACGGGCCAGTCGTACTTCCAGTTCTCGCCGGGGGGAACCGGGAACTGGCCGCAGAGCTTCCCCAACCCGGCCAACAAGCTGCAGATGCAGTTCGTCGCGCAGACCGTGCAGCCAGGCCAGCGGCTCGGCGTGGCGGTAAGCGTGGACCGCGCGGTCACGCCGGCCTCGCTGGAGTTCATGTACGACCACCCCGACTACGCGACGCGCCTCGAGGTCGACACCACCACGCCGCTCAGCTAGCGGGGCGGGGGAGAGAAGCAGGCCCCCGCGCCTCATCGCTCAAGGAACCCCTCCCGGGCGTCGATCCAGACTGATATGGCGGCGGCAGCCTCATTCGCATTCGTCGGCGGCCTGATCGCGGGCAGCTTCATCAGCGTCGTCGCGCACCGCGTGCCGCGCGGCCTGTCGATCGTCGGGCCGCGCTCGCAATGCCCTTCCTGCGGTGAGCGCATCGCCGCCTACGACAACATTCCGCTGGTTTCCTGGCTGCTGCTGCGGGGCAGCTGCCGGCATTGCGGCGCGCGGATCTCGGCGCGCTACCCCGCCGTCGAGCTGGGTCTCGGATCGGCCTTCGTCGCCACCGTCCTCGTGCTCTGGGACGACCCGGTCCAGCTCGGGCTGGGGTTGGTCTTCGTGGCCACGTTGGCGGCGGTGACCCTCACCGACCTCGAGCAGCAGATCATCCCCAACCGGATCCTTGCGGTCTCGGCGATCGCCGCTGTCGCGATCGCCGCGGGGGCCGACCCGGCAAGCCTGCCCGACCGGGCGATCGCGGCCGCAGCGGCCGGAGGCCTGCTGCTGCTCGCCGCGCTGGCGTACCCGCGCGGAATGGGGATGGGAGACGTCAAGCTCGCCGCGCTGATGGGCCTCTACCTCGGCCGCGCGGTCGCCCCGGCCCTGCTTGTCGGGTTCGCGGTGGGCGCAATGGTCGGCGTGGGAATGATGCTTCGCGAGGGCGCCGGAACTCGCAAGCGGGGGATCCCGTTCGGCCCGTTCCTCGCTCTGGGCGGCCTCGTGGGCCTGCTGGCCGGGGACGCCATCCTCGACTGGTATTTGACCACCTTCCTGGAGCAGTAGGCCGGTGTTTCCCGCTCAAAACAGGCCGCTGATCCACGCCTGTGCACGGGGGCGGCCAGAAACCCCCCCTGCCCTCAAGGTCAGGCGTGATTTGGCCGATGGTGAGTTGGGCGCTGGACGCTCGTGCTAGACATGCTCTCCACCAAGAAACAGACATCGATAGTGGGCCTCGACGTGGAGGCCGGCAGCGTGGCGGCGACCGAGGTCACCTTCAATGGCTCGGTCGAGGTTGCCAATACCGCTGTGGCGCCGCTCGAGCCCGGAATCTTCAAGGACGGCGAGGTCGTCGACGCCGACGCGCTCAGCTCGGCGCTGCGCTCGCTATTCGCCGAGCACAAGCTGTCCAAGGGAGTTCGGCTGGGAATCGCCAACCAGCGGGTCGCGGTTCGGACCATGCGACTGCCGCTGATCGAGAACGACGACGAGCTCGACACCGCGATCCGTTTCCAGGCCCAGGACCACTTGCCGATGCCGCTCGACCAGGCGGTCCTCGACTACCAGATCGTCGGCCGCGGAGTCGGCGACGACGGAACCCGCAGCATGGAGGTCGTCGCCGTTGCCGCGCGCCGAGACATGCTTCGGGCGCTGATCGAGTCTGTGCGCGGAGCCGGCCTGCGGGCCGAGGGGATCGACCTCTCGGCATTCGGGCTGATCCGCGCTCTGGCGCGCGAGCCCGATGCAGGTGCCGATGTGACGCCCCCCGTCGACGAGTCGGGGGCCGAGGCCGAGAACTACGTCCCCGCCACGCTTTACTGCAACCTCGGCGACGTCACAAACCTCGCGGTCGCCAAGGGCTCGACCTGCCTTTTCACCCGCATTGCCCCGTTTGGTGTCGAGGTGATCGCGCAGCGCCTCGCGGAGCGCCGCAGCCTCGCCGTCGACCACGCTCGCCAGTGGCTGACCCATGTCGGCCTTTCCACCGCGGTCGAGGAGATCGAGGGAGACTCCGACAACGTCACGGCCGCCCGCGAGGCGCTCCAGGACGGCGGCGCCAAGCTCGCCGACGAGCTGCGGCTCTCGCTGGAGTTCTACGGCGCCCAGGAGGGGGCAGCCACGGTCGAGCGGATCGTCGTGGCCGGCCCCGGCAGCACGATCCCCGGACTTGTCGAGCACCTCCAGGGCCAGCTTGGCCACCAGTTCAGCGCCGTCCGCCCCCAGGCCCTTGCCCCCCAGGGTGAGGACCGCGCGGCTCGGCTCACCGTCTCCTACGGACTCGCCCTCGACGAGTAGCGATGCGCCCCGTCAACCTGATCCCCCCCGAGGAGCGCCGCGGCGAGGCCGCCCCGATCCGAACCGGCCCGGTCGCCTATCTGATCGTTGGCGCCCTCGCCGCTGTGCTCGCGGCGGTGACGTTTGTGGTTTTCACCGGCAACCAGATCTCCGACCGCGAGGCGAGGGTCGCCGAGCTGAAGGACCAGGAGGCATCCGCCAAGGCGCGGGCCGAGAGCCTAGCGGCCTTCGCCGAGTTCCACACCGTCCAGGAGCAGCGCACCGCGACGATTCGCAGCCTCGCCGACAGCCGCTTCGACTGGGAGCGGGTGATGCGGGAGCTGGCGCTCGTGATGCCGAACGACGTCTGGCTGACCGGGCTGAACGGAACCGTCGCCAGCGGCGTCAACGTCGGCGACGCCGTGTCGATCGCCGACCGCGCCGAGGTTGCAGGCCCGGCACTCGAGCTGATCGGCTGCGCGCGCGGTCAGGAGAGCGTTGCTGAGTTTCTCGCGGCGCTGGAGGACATCGACGGGGTCACCCGGGTGGGCCTGGTCGACTCGCAGCTTCCGGGCGCGGGGGAGAGCGCCAGCCCCAGCAGCTCGACGAGCGGCGCGACCGATACCGATTGCCGTACCCGCGACTTCATCGCGCGCTTCCAGGTCATAGCCGCATTCGACGCGGTGCCGCCGCCTGCGGTCCCGGGCGCCGCACCGACCGCCCCCGCCCCCGGTGAGCCGGCGCCCGCCCCCTCTGCCGGCAAGCCGACCGCCCCTGCCTCGGACAGCTCCGGCGTCGCCGAGACCCGCCAGCAGGAAGCGGCGGGTCGGGAGGACGTCAAGAAGGGGTCACAGGAATCCCGTGAAGCAGTCAACCTGATCCCGGGGTCGTGAGATGAAGGCTTCCGATCGCACGGTCCTGCTGGTTGTTCCGCTCGTCGCGGCGGTCGTCGCGCTCTGGTTCCTCGTGCTCAGCCCGAAGCGCGAGGAGGCGAACAAGCTCGGCGACCAGATCTCCAAGCTGGAAAGCTCTGTCGCCGAGCAGCAGCAGACCGCCGAGCAGGGTCTCGTGGCCCGCAACTCCTTCCCGAGCGACTACCACCGGCTGGTGGTGATGGGCAAGGCGGTCCCCGCCGACGACGAGACCGCCTCGCTGCTCGTCGAGGTCAATCGCATCGCTCAGGGCACGGGAGTCGACTTCCGGGCGATCGCGCTGACCGACGACGTCACCGCGCTCGCCGGGGCCACGGTTGCGCCGCCCCCTGCGCCCGGCGAGCCCACGGCAACCGAGCCGACACCCGAGGCCGGAACCGAAGGTGAGTCGAGCACGACCGCCACGACCGCCGCCGCTGCGCCGACCGAGGCCGCGGCGGCGCTGCTGCCGATCGGCGCCACCGTCGGCTCGGCCGGCCTGCCGGTGCTCCCCTACAACCTCACCTTCCGCGGCACCTTCTTCGAGATCGCCGACTTCATGGCCGGCATCGACCGGCTGGTCGGCACGGATCGCGCGACCGTCGCCTCCGACGGGCGCCTGGTGACGATCGACGGGTTCTCGCTTGTCGCAGATCAAGAGAACCCCTTCCCGAACCTGCAGGCGCAGCTGCTGGTCAAGACCTACATCACCCCGTCCGCGCAGGACCTGACCGCTGGCGCAACACCGGCCGGCCCGGCGCCGGCGGTGCCGACCCAGCCCACCACGACCCCGACGTCGACCGCTCCGCCCCCCGGCACGGGCACCGCGACCTCGGTCACGCCATGAAGGACTTCCAGTCTCCACAGTTTCTCGCCGACCTCTACCGCGACCTGCGCGACCGGCGGCTGCTCTCGATCGCGATCGCGCTGATCGCGGGCGTCATCGTGGTGCCGATCGCGCTTTCCAACTCCTCGAATCCGCCCCCGCCTCCACCCGCCCCCGCCGTCGATGCGCTGGCCACCAACCCGACCGCGCCCGCTGTCTCGGTGGTCGCCTCCAACCCCGGCCTGCGCGACTACCGCCGCCGGCTGGCCGCGCTGGGCGCCAAGGACCCGTTCGAGCAGAAGTTCGTCGCCCCCAAGGGCCTGGCCGGCACCGAGTTGGGCGCGACCGGCCTCGGCGCGTCCGTGCCGGTTCCCGACACCTCGAGCAACTCGGACGCCTCGACCGTCGCCCCGGATACGACCGGGAGCCGAGGTGGCGTCGCGGGCGGCGCTCAGTCGAGCCCCAAAACGGTGACCAAGGTCAAGACCAAGACCGAGACCAAGTACGTCAGCTACAAGGTCAAGCTGCGAACCGGCGATGTGACGGGCACGCTCGAAACCCTGGAGAACGTCTCGACCCTCGATCTGCTGCCCAGCGCCGCCGTTCCGGCGCTCGCGTACGTGGGCGTCTCGGAAAACAAGGCGCTGTTCATGGTCTCTGCCGAGGTCAGCTCGATCACCGGACAGGGCGCCTGCATGCTGGGGACCACCACCTGCCAACTGATGATCCTCAAGGTGGGCCAGTACGAGGACCTGGTCTGGATCGATGGCAAGACCTATCGGGTCAAGCTGCTGAAGATCCACAAGATCGTCCGCAACAACCCGCCGAGCTGAGCGGCCCGGCAAGCCGGCATCGCCAGCGCTTCACTTTCTGAAGCATTGCCGCTATACTCGCTGAAGCGAGGAGAGGGGGCTGCCGAAGCCCCAATTTCCCATGAGCGCGATCAGTAACTCACGATGTCCGGTTTGCCGCACGGCGGGGATCATCTCCGGCAAGTGGACCCTTCTCGTGATCCGCGACCTCGCCGGCGGCAGTCAGCGCTTCTGCGAGCTCGAGCGTTCGCTCGAGGGCATCAGCCCGCGCACCCTCTCGCTGCGGCTGCGCGCGCTGGAAGAGCAGGGGATCGTGGAGCGTCACACCTACCCGGAGGTCCCGCCCCGGGTTCAGTACGCCCTCACCGAGAAGGGCGAGGCCCTGGTGCCGTTGATCGACGATATGCGCAGCTACGGCCGTCGCTGGCTTCCCGCGGGGCGCGGCTCCGAGAAGGCCGCCGCGGCCGTCTAACCTCGTTCCTCGTTCCTCGTTCCTCGTTCCTCGTTCCTCGTTGCTCGACTGCAATCCCCTGTGCATCCGCAGGAGGGCAGGTGGGCCGACCGAAGCCGACGAGCGTGCGCGACCGCGCCCTCCAAGAAGCCCTTCGCAGGCTCGCTGCAGAGGCGGCGATGCGCTTCAGCTCGCTCGTAGCGATGGGCGAGGAGATCCCCTTCGACGTCGCCGAGGGCTCCGGCGAGCAAGCCTTCTACCGCTACGAGCCGCTCACCGCTCGCTTCGTGCACGATCACGAGCACGAGCTGCACTCGCTGCCGTCCTTCGAGCCCGCCCGCACGGCGGTGATCTCGGCCGGCGTTGCCGCTGCCTATCTGGAGGCGCAGGGACAGGCGGTGCCGGAGGACCCCGAAGAACGCGCCGGGAGCATGCTGGTCGCCTTCGTCGCCCGCCTCTGGGAAGGCTCGGGGGAGTTCACACTCGACAAGGCGCGCCTGGAGGCGGCGCTGCACGAGCTCGAGGCGGAGGCGAGGCCCGTGTCGGAGGCCAAACAGCTCATTGCGCCCCTGGTCGGCCTGCAGATGCCGCTGGCGCGGCTCGAGCTTCCCAGCGGGGTGCGCATCGTGCGCGCCGACACCGTCGAAACGCCGGCCGAAGCGATGCGCAGCGAGGGAATGCACCGCAGCGCCTGGGAGCCGCAGTTCGTCGCACTCGCCGATCAGGACGACGGTCCCGAGGGATCGGCCTCGGCGATCCGGATGCTGCGGGACCTGATCAGCGTGATGCGTCTGTTCAAGGAGGGAGGCATCGGCCTTGGGCCCTACGTCTTTGCGCCGACCGGCGAGGACCGGTGGCGACGGATCGCCACCGGCGTGCCCGAAACTCGGCCCTGCGCCTACAAGTTGAGCGAGGCCGAAGCAACCGAGCTGGCCGACTTCGCGTGCCGGCTGGAGGCGCAACCGGACCCGTGCGGGGCGCTGGCCTGGGCGGTCGCCCGCTTCGAGATGGGCTGCGAGCGCCGCACCGCACTGGAGGGGCTCAGCGACCACCTGCTGGCGCTGCGCGCGATCTTCGAGCAGGAAGGACCGATTGGGGCCGCGCTGCCGATGCGCGTCGCAGCACTGATCTCCGAACCCGCGGAGCGCGAGGAGGCGCGCGAGAAGGTTCAGGGCACGTTCGAGCTGGAGCGCGCGTTGATGGCCGGCCGCGCGCTCGATACCGGCCGCGCTCTCGGGGTCGCCGCCTGGCTGGAGGACGGCGCGCGCGCGATCCTGCGCGAGGCGGCCCTGGGCATGCACGGTGAGGAGATCGGTACGGCGGCCGACGAGGCGCTGATCGCTGCCGGCCTGGACGCCGGCGAGGGCAGCGCCGACCAGATGGGCGGGACCTCGGAGTGGGACGCGATCGTGGTCGACGAGACCGCAACCGTCCAAGACCACCCCATCCACGACCACCCGCCCGCCACGGAAGGCGAGGAGGACCTCGCCCACCGGTCGTCTTCGGCTCCCTGGCGAGACGCGAGTCAGGATCTGGTGATTCGAGCGTCGAGCGGAGCGAGTACGCGGGCGGAATTTGATGCTCGGGCGGAATTTGATGTTCGAGCGGCGAGCGAGGGCACGATCCGAGCGTCGCGCGGCGGGAGCACGCGGGTGGAACATGACGACGACGAACCGGCGACCGAGGTCGACATCGAAGTCCCCGACGCAGACCGGATCCAGATCCGGGCAGGTGGGGAGATCACGGTTGTCGAAGAAGACGAACTCGAGGAGGACTGGGCCGAGCCCGAGGACGAACTCGAGCACGAAGAGCCTCCCGACCACGACCAGGCCGAAGACGAGCACAAGGAGATTCCGGTGACGCAGAGCAGCGAGCGCGACTGGCTTGCCGAGGTTTCGCGCGGACGGCGCGACGACACCCTCGAGTGGCCCGCCCGCAGGGCGATGCGCGACAGCGACGAGCGGGTGGACAGTCCGCGGGTCCGCCACCTCTTCCCGGTCCCCGAGGGGACCGACTGGGAGGTCGGCGAGCTGCGCTACGACCGCGACAGCGCGCGAGTCGGCTAGGGGCGCCTACTTCTCTCCGGCCGCGGCGAGCGCCACGCGCTCCTCCGCGGTCGCGAACAGGTAACGGTTGAGCTTGGCCAGGCCGGCCAGGTCATGGACGTCCTCGTCCAGGTAGGGGACGCGGATCACGCTCTCGGTTCGAAGCTCCGCCGCCAGGTGGTCGATGTTGGCGGCGTCCCGCTCGGCCAGTGCCTGGTAGTCGGCGAGGTTCCCGGCAACGCGGTCGGCCAGGTCCTCGTCACCGAGAGTGTCGGCAAGGGCGCGCCGCAGGTCCTCGCCGTCGTCGCGCAGGTGCTCCAGCGGGTAGTGGACCTTGTTCACGATGACCCCGCCGACCGGCAGGTTCGCCTCGACCAGCTTGCGGTGGAAGAAGACGGCTTCGGATATCGGCTCGCCCTGCGGGCCGCAGACGATCAAGAAGGTCGTCGCGGGGTCGGCGAGCAGCTCGTTGACGCGCTTGGCGCGCTCCCGGAAGCCGTCCACCATGCCGCTGAAGGCGGAGAAGAACTCGGAGAGGTCCTGCAGCAGGTCGAAGCCGACCAGGCGTTTGAGCACGCCCAACGCCATCGAGGCGCCTCGCCCTGCGATTCGCATCCCGATCCCGGTCGGCTTCATGAACACCTTCATCGAGCGCCCCTCGATGAATTGCGTGAGCCGTTTTGGAGCGTCGAGGAAGTCGAGCGCGTTGCGGGTCGGGGGTGTGTCCAGGACGAGCAGGTCGAAGTCGCCCTGCGTGTACAGCTCGAACAGCTTCTCCATCGCCATGTACTCCTGCGAGCCCGCCAGCGCGTTGGAGATCTGCTGGTAGATGCGGTTTTGCAGCACCCGGTCGCGGGTCTCCTCGTCGGGAGCGTGACGTTGCACCAGCTCGTCGAAGGTCGCCTTGGGGTCGAGCATCATCGCCCACAGCTCTCCCTGCATCTCGACACCCTGGGCCTCGAACAGCCCGGGGTCCACCCGCTTGGCCTCGTTGCCGAGCTGTTCCAGACCGAGCGAGTCGGCGAGCCGCTTCGCCGGGTCGATGGTCAGCACGCAGACCTTCTTGCCGCCCCCTGCCATTGCGGCGGCGATCGCTGCCGAGGTGGTGGTCTTTCCCACACCCCCCGACCCGGCGCAGATGCACACGCCTTTGCCCTCGATCGTGTCAGCGACGCTGGCCATGCCTATGAGAGCCTCGCGGCGAGCTCATCGACTCCGTCGACGCCCAGCTCCGGCTCGAAAACGAAGGGAAGTGTCTTCACCGGGGAGCCGACGCGACGTCGCAGGCGGGCCAGCTGGGCTCGCTGCGAGCGGGCGCGACGATGTTCGGAGAGCGCCGCGCGCAGGGCGGTCCGGACCGCCGGACCGGCCTGCTCGGAGGCGTCATCCATCCGCTCCGCCTCCTCACGCGAGAAGCGCTCGGGGTAGAGCGCGTTCATATAGACGCGATCAACCGCCACGCCCACCTCGTCGCGCAGCTCGGCCTCCAGCATCGCCGACTCGTTGACCGCCATCTCCTCCGGCAGGGCAACGATGGCCACGCCGGTGGAGGTGTGGTCGGTGATGTAGCGGTTCAGCTCCTCGGCCTGGGAGTGGATCGGGCCGACGCGGGCGATGCCGGCGAAGGTGCGTGGCGTCTGCAGGAAGCCGACTCCGTGACCCGTGGCGGGCGCATCGACGATCACCAGGTCGTACTTGCGCCCTTTCTTCACCTTGCGGTCGAGCTGGGCCAGCTCCCAGATCTTTCCGATCGTCACCAGCTCCTTGAGGCCGGGGGTGGCGGCAGCGAGATAGGTGAAGAGACGGCTGCGGAACAGCAGGTCGCGCATCGCCCGCACCTTGAGCTGCAGCAGCACGTACTCGCGCATCGACTCGTCGGGGTCGATCGAGATCGTCCAGAGGTTGTCCCGCAGCTCGACCTCGTGGAACCCCACCTGGGCGCGGTTGAAGACCTGGGATGCGTGCTCCTGAGAGGAAACCTCGCAGACGATCACGCGTTTGCCGGCCTGTGCCGCGCGAAGCCCCAGAGCGAGCGCCACCGTGGTCTTTCCCACACCCCCCTTTCCGGTCACGAAGAGAAGCCTCTTGTCGAGGAATTCGGGCAGAGCGGCAATTACAGCAGCCCCCTACCAGCGGCTGGGCCGGATGCAGTCTCGATAGCAAACCGATCCGACGGCAGGAAAACCCCTTGGGCATGCGAATAAGCGCGGCATATGGGATTCCTGAGCCGTAAAACCAATGAGGAAGAAAGCGGGGCGGCGGAGACGCCGGCCGAGCAGGAGCAGGCACCAGAGGCGGTCTCCGAGCCCACTCCGCCAGAGCCCGACGATGCCGAGATCAAGGTGACCGAGAAATCCTCGAATGGAGGGTCAGGGAACGGCGACCACCCGCCCGCGGCGGAAGATGTGCGTGCGGAAGAAGACTTGAGCGAGGATGCGGCGGAAGATGTGCAGGCGGAAGAAGCGTCCGCGGAGAACGTGCGCATGCAGGCCAAGGACTTGATCGCGCCCAGCCGCCACCAGGGCCCCGACGAGGAGGCCGAGCAGGTGGCCGGCGCCAAGGTGTTCTCATTCGCCAACCAGAAGGGCGGCGTCGCCAAGACGACCACCACCCTCAACCTCGCGGTCGCATTCTCGGAGTCTGGGCACAGGGTGCTGTGCATCGACCTCGACCCGCAGGGGAACCTGACGATGAGCCAGGGCATCGACCCCGACAAGGTCGAGAAGAGCATGTACG
>JBBPIM010000008.1:0-77998 GCA_038040325.1 Candidatus Mayfieldus profundus | reverse complement strand
GTTGGAAGGATCTCTCCGACGAGCGAAAGGCGGCCTACCGGGGGCTGGTCGCCCCATACCTCCTCGAGATCGACCGAGAGACAAGATCCGCCGAAAAAGAGCAATTGCGCGTCAGCCCACCCACTCGAGGAACGTGACGAGGGCTTGCGATGGTTCCTAAGCGCTGCCGGCCGTAGCTGACAAGCCACTCGCTTCCGCTCCGGACGAGGAGCAGCAGCGACACTCACGCCCTGGCCCCCAGGCCCGGACTGTCCTCTCGATCTCCTCGGGTCGGGCGATGCCGCGCTCTCGCTACAGCTCGGTCGCGTGCTCGCCGGCGCGGCCCGCGTCGCTCTTCTCGTAGAACCGTCCCAGCATCGCCTTCGTCTCCTCGGCGTCCGCGCAGGTATAGGCGTTCCACGCCTCGTTGCGGAGCTGGTCGTCGAGCGGCTTTCCGATCGTGTCGAGAATCGTCTGCTTGGCAGATCGCACCGCCCGCTGCGAGTTGCGGAGGATCTGCCTGGCGACCGTCTCCGCCTCCTCCATCAGGCTGTCGTGCGGCACCACCTTGGTGACGAGGTTCCACTGCAGCGCGGTCTGCGCGTCGATCGGCTCGGCGGTGAGCAGCATGTGCGAGGCCACGCTCACCCCGCAGGCGTTGACCAGCCGTACCAGCCCGCCGTCGCCATGGTGAAAGCCCCGGCGCGCCTCGAAGGAGCCGAACATCGCCCGTTCCGAGGCGATGCGGATGTCGCAGGCCATCGCGGTCTCCAGCCCACCGGCCAGCGCCCAGCCGTTGACCGCGGCGACGATCGGCTTGTAGATCCGGTGCAGGCCGCGCGTGAATCCGTTCAGGCCCAGCTCGACGATCTCGCGTATCTCGCCCGGGCCGGCGTTGCCGATGATCGGCGGGATGTAGGTCTTCAAGTCGGCGCCGGCGCAGAACGCCTCGCCGGCCCCGGTGAGGATCGCCACGTCGACCGAGTCGTCGTCGCGGAAGTCCTCCCAGGCCTCGATCATCAGCCGGTGCACGTCGGGGTCGACGGCGTTGCGCGCCTCCGGCCGGTTGATCGTCACGTAGGCGATGCGGTCGCGCTTCTCGTACAGCACTTTTGGACATCAGGTCTCCTTTCAGCTTCTGGCCATTGGTCATTAGCCATTTGTCACTAGCCACTAGTGACTAGTGACCCGTGGCTAGTGGCTATCTGTAATCCGCCCGCACCACGGCGAGGTCGCCCGCTTCCCAGACCACCTCGCCGCCGCACCATTCGGCAAGGTCCGCGGGGCCCTCGAGGAAGTCGACGCCGGCCTTCGGCGCGAGCGCGTGCTCGGCGGCCTCGACCTGGTCGGCGAGCACCAGCGAGCGGGACTCCTCGCGCACGCGCCGGAACAGGTCGCGCTTCTGGTCGGCGGTGAGGTGGTGCACCGCGAGCACGGCGATCACGAGGTCCCATGGCCCGTCGGGCAGCGGGTCCTCCATCCGGGCCAGGCGCACCTCGATCCCCATCTCCCTTGCCCGAAACACCATCTCCGGGCTTGCGTCGAGCCCGGTCACCTCCGCGTCCGGGTATGCATCGAGCAGGCGCCGCGTGGTCTCGCCGGTGCCGATCCCCAGCTCCAGCACCCGGCCGGGCGGGAAGGGGATCGCTTCGATCGCCCGGTCCTGCAGCTGGTCGTAGCCGGGAAATGCCGCCCGGATGCGGTCCAGGTAGGTGTCGGGATCGGTGTGGAACTGGGGCGTCACGCTAACCTCGATGAGCCGCCCATCGTAGTCGCCGCATCCCGGGAGGTTGCGCCCTTGTCGCAGGCAACGAGCATCGTCGATCTCGGCCGTCTATCGCTCTCGTTCGGCGAGGCCAAGAGTCTCGAGGTTCCGGTCCGGCCCGACCCTCTGGAGCTGGGTGGACAGGACTATGCGAACGAGCCCGACCTCGTCGCGGCGCGGCTCGACGTGTCGCGCACCAGCTCCGGTTACGCGTTGCGGCTTCGCTTCGGCCTGCGCCTGGAGGGGCCCTGCATGCGCTGTCTCGAGCCCGCGCAGATCGAGGTCGAGGTGAATGCGCGCGAGGTCGACCAGCCCGACTCCGGCGACGAGGAGTTGCGCAGCCCCTTTGTCGAGGGCGATGAGCTCGACGTCGGGCGATGGGCTCGCGACGCCCTGTTGCTGGCCGTGCCGGTCCAGGTGCTCTGCCGTAGCGAGTGCGCCGGCCTGTGCCCGGTCTGTGGCGAGTCGCTCAACGACGCCGATCCCGAAGCGCACCGTCACGAGCAGGGCGGCGACCCTCGCTGGGCGAAGCTGCGGGAGCTGCAGGGCGAATGAGGGTCGAGCCGGTGGGGGAGGGCGACCTCGCCGAGCTGCTGCCGTTGATGCGCGCCTACTGCGACTTCTACGAGGCGACCCCGCCCGACGAGGCGCTCGAGACGTTGGCGCGCTCACTGATCGACGACCCGGATCGCGAGGGGATCCAGCTGATCGCTCGCGATGACGAAGGCTCGCCGCTCGGCTTCGCGACCGTGTTCTGGACCTGGCAGACGCTGAACGCCGCTCGCGCCGGGGTGATGAACGACCTCTTCGTCCTGCCTGAGGCGCGCGGCCGTGGCATAGGCCGGGAGCTGATAGAGGAGTGCCGGCGCCGCAGCCGGCAGCACGGGGCTGCAGAGCTGGTCTGGGAGACGGCGCCGGACAACGAGGTCGCGCAGCGCCTCTACCGCTCGCTCGGTGCGCGCGAGGAAAGCTGGATCAGCTTTGCGGTCGACGCCTAGCTACCATTGCGCGCTCTCATGGCCGTCCCCAAGAAGAGGACCTCACGGACGCGGCGCGACAAGCGGCGCGCCACCCATCGCGCCCGTGAGCCGCGGCTGAACGAGTGCCCACGCTGTCACAGCCCGCGCCTGCCCCACCGGGTCTGCCCGGTCTGCGGCACCTATGCAGGGCGTGAGGTGATCAAGCACGAGGTCAAGGAAGCTCCCGCGGCCCCCACCGAGCAGGCAGAGCAGGAGGAGTAGCTTGGCCCCGGCCGAGGGGACCGCTCCCCCGACGGTCGCCCTCGACGGTTTCGGCGCCGAGCAAGGCTTCGACGTGCTCGCGGAGGGCGCCCGCCGCGCCGCCTCCGACGGGATCCGCGTGCGCGTGTTCGGGCCGCCCGCGGAGCTCCGCCTGGAGGGGACCGACGGGGTGGAGGTCGTCCCCACCGAGGATTGGATCTCCAACCGGGACGACCCGGTGCCGGCGGTGCGATCCCGTCCCGAGGCCTCGATCGTGCGCGCCGCCCTCGACGTCGCCGAAGGCCGCTCCGACGCCCTCGCGAGCGCCGGCTCGACCGGCGCAACGATGGCGGCCGCGACCTTCGAGCTGCGGCGCATCAAAGGGGTGCAGCGGCCGGCGCTGGCGGTTCGCCTGCCCGTCCCGGGCAAGCCCGTGCTGTTCCTCGACGTCGGCGCCAACGTCGAGGTCCGACCCCAGCATCTGGTCCAGTTCGCGTTTCTGGGGTCCGCCTTCAGCGAGGCCGTCCTTGGCGTCCCCCGCCCCCGGGTCGGCCTGCTCTCGGTCGGCGAGGAGTCGGGCAAGGGAACCGAGGAAGTCGTCGAGGCCGGCGAGATGCTCGCCGGCGCCACCGGGATCGAATTCGTCGGCAACGTCGAGGGGCGCGATCTCCCGGCGGGCGCCGCGGACGTCGTCGTCACCGACGGCTTCACCGGCAACGTTGCGCTGAAGCTGATGGAGGGCACGGCGAAGCTGGTCGCCGGCGCGATTCGCGACGCCGCCCGCTCCAACCCGCTCGCAGCCGCGGGAGGGATGCTGATGCGCCCGGCGCTGGGGGGCCTGCGTCGTGAGCTCGACCCCGACGCGACCGGCGGCGCGATCCTGCTCGGCCTGCGCAGCATCGCGGTGGTCGGCCACGGTAGCTCGGGGCCCGAGGGCATCGCCAACGCGGCGCGACTCGCTGCCCGCGGGGTCGAGCAGGACGCGGTCCGGCGCACCGCGGCACTGCTGCGCGAGGCCGGCGCGACGCGGCGGGATCTGGCGCGGGATGGGCAGGCCTCCGAGCGGGCAGGCGTGATAGGACCCCGGTACGGATGACGCGCGACGAGGTGATGGCCAAGGTCCGCGACCACCTCGCGGAGGAGCTCGAGGTCGAGCCGGCGAGGATCGAGGAGGGAACCCGCTTCAAGGAGGACCTCGACGCCGACTCGCTCGACCTCTATGAGTTGGTGATGGAGCTGGAGGACGGCTACGGGATCACCGTCTCCGAGGAGCAGGCGGCCGGGATCAAATCGGTCGGCGACGCGGTCGACTTCGTCCTGGAGCACGCCCCTGCCTGAGCCCACAGACGCTCTCACGGGGCTGATCGAGGAGCTGCCGGCCGACCTCCTCGGCCAGGCCCTCACGCATCCATCCTGGGTGGAGGACCGCTCGACCTCCTACGAGCGGCTGGCGTTTCTCGGCGACAGCGTGCTCGGGATAGCCCTTGCCTCCGAGTTGTTCGCCCGCTTTCCCGAGAAGGACAGCGGACGCCTCACCAAGATCCTCAACCAGTCGGTCAGCGGCGCCTCCTGCGCCGAGGTCGGGCGGGCGCTCGCCGTGCCCGAGCGCCTGCGAGCCGCGGCCCCGCCGGACATGGGGACGGGGATCCCCGTCGAGGTCCTGATCGATGCCGAGCGACCGCTCCCGGAGATCACCGAAGCCCTTATCGGCGCCTGTTTTCTGGCCTTCGGATTCGAGCGCACGGCCCCCGCGGTTGCCGCCGCATTCGCCCCGCGCCTCGAGTTCGCGGCGGAGACGCTGCTGGACTTCAAGTCGGCGCTGCAGGAGATGCTCGCCCAGCGCGGCTCCCGCGTAGGCTACGAGGTCCTTAGCGAGGCGGGCCCACCTCACGACCGCACCTTCGAGGTTGCCGCGATGGTCGACTCCGAGCAGGTGGGGCGTGGCAGCGGTCGAAGCAAGAAAGTGGCCGAGCAGGTGGCAGCCGAGCAGGCGCTCGAGCGGCTGAGCAGCTGAAACCCCCGCTTCTCGTCCGACCGAACAGCGAGCCTTAAGGAACACCGGGATGTACCTAAAGTCGATCACCCTGAAGGGGTTCAAGTCGTTCCCCGAGCGTGCCAGGCTGCGCTTCTCGCCGGGCGTGAGCGTGATCGTGGGCCCGAACGGCTCGGGCAAGTCGAACATCACCGACGCGGTGCTGTGGGCGCTGGGCGAGCAGAGCCCGGTCGCGGTCCGCGGCCAGTCGATGCAAGACGTGATCTCCAGCGGCGGCAAGGGGATCGGCCAGCGTCGCTACGCCGAGGTCGAGGTGGTGATCGACAACTCCGAGGGCCGCGCCGCGAGCGAGTTCTCCGAGATCTCGATCCAGCGCCGCCTCGACCGCTCCGGTGACGGCACCTACCGGCTCAACGGCGCCCGCTGCCGGCTCGTCGACGTGGTCGAGGTTCTCGCCGACACCAACCTCGGCCGCGAGATGCACTCGGTGATCAGCCAGGGCCGGGTCGAGGCGATCATCCACTCCAAGCCGCGCGACCGCCGCCTGCTGGTCGAGGAGGCCGCCGGACTGGGCAAGCACCGCAAGCGCCGTCGGCGCTCGGAGCTGAAGCTGAACGCCGCCCGCGACAACCTCGACCGGGCTCTCGACGTGGAGCGCGAGGCGCGCTCACGGCTGCGGCCGCTGAAGCGCCAGGCGCAGGCGGCCGAGCTCGGCGCCCGCATCGAGCGCGAGGAGCTGGGGCTGCGCTCCCGCCTGATCGCGGAGGACCTGCGCTTCGGGGAGGAGCGCCTGGGATCCGCGGAGGCGGACGCGGCCAAGGTGCGAGAGGCGCGCGATGCGACCGAGGCCAAGCTTGAGAAGGTGAGCGGGCAGCGGCGCGAGGCGGAGGACCGCTTCGCCGCGCGCGACCGCGAGCGCACCCGCAGCTGGGGGGTGCTGACCCGGCTGCGCGCCGACCAGGAGAAGATCGGGATTCGCGCCGCAGCGCTGGCCGACCGCGAGGCGGAGCTGGCGTCGCGCCTGGAACGCCTGCGGGCGGAACTGGGGCCGCTGACGCTCGACGTCGGCGGGGGCTCGTCTCCGGCGCCCGCCAGGGACCGCCGGCTGGCCGACGAGCTGGGCGAGATCGAGGCGGGGCTGATCGCGGCCGGCGAGGGTCTTGAGACCGCCAAGCGCGAGGGCCCGGAACAGCAGCGCGCCGCGGCGCTGGCCGGCGTGCGAAGCGGCGCCGAGCGCGCCGCCCGCCACGCGCGAAATGCCGAGGGGCTGCTCGGCGAGCGCCGCCGCGAGGAGCTGACCGCGCGGCTGGGCGCCCAGGAGCAGCTGCTCGCCGAGGTGCAGTCCGCGCGTAGCGCACTGGAGGCGCTGGGCAGGTCGGTGCGCTCGCGCGTCGAGGCAGCCGAGGCGCGTGTGGTGGGGGCCGACGGCGACGGTGACGCGATCGCTGAGCAGATGCGGGCCTGCTCGCGGCGCGAGTACGAGCTTCAGGTGGAGATGAAGGGGGCGTCCGACGCCCTCACCGAGGCCGAGGTCGGCGCCGCGCAGCTGCGCGACCGGCGCGAGGAGGCCGCCCGCGAGCTGGCCGCGATCGCCGAGCGGCTCGGCGAGGAGGTCGAGCAGCCGGCCGGGCCCCTGAGCGACGACGAGCGCGAGGAGATCGATCGCCGGCTCGAGCGGTTGGAGCGGCGCCGGGCCCAGATCGGCCCTGTCAACCCGCTTGCCGAGCGCGAGTACGAGGAGGCCCGTGCCCACACCGACGAGCTGAAGGCGCAGCGCGAGGACGCCGAGCGTGCTATCGCCGAGCTGGGGCAGCTGATCCGCGACATCGACCGCGAGATCGAGCGCGCCTTCGAGGAGACTTTCGAGGCCACCGCCCGCAACTTCGAGGAGATGGTCGAGCACCTCTTCCCCGGCGGCCGGGGGCGGCTGCGCCGCGTCAGCCTGCGCCCGGTCGAGGACGCCGACGACGAGGTTGAAGGGGAGGAGGAGCGCGAGGGCCGCGAGGAGCTGGGAGTGGAGATCGAGGTCACCCCGGTGGGCAAGTCGACGCGCCGCCTCTCGCTGCTCTCGGGCGGGGAGAAGTCGCTGGTCGCGCTGGCCTTCGTCTTTGCGGTGTTCCTGGCCCGGCCCTGTCCCTTCTACATCCTCGACGAGGTCGAGGCCGCGCTCGACGACGCCAACATCGACCGCTTCCTGCAGCTGGTGCGGCGCTTTTCCGACCGCGCCCAGTTTGTGATCGTCACCCACCAGAAGCGCACCATGGATGCCGCCGACGTGCTCTACGGGGTCAGCATGGGCGACGACGGCGTCACCAAGATCGTTTCGCGGCGGATGCCGCCGCAGATCGGCTACGAGCCCGACGAGGTGGGTGAGCTCGCCGCCGAGGGCGAGATCGGCGGCGACGCCGCCGAAGCCGCCGAAGCGGCCTGATCACCCAGTCGCCGCCCGCCTCCGCCCTCGCTAGGGTGCGCCGATGCCGACCACCTGGCGGGACATCCTCGACCTCGGCGATCGCGATGTACCCGACCAGCCGCTCCAGGCCGCCCCGGCCGAGGAGGGCGCGGGCATGGTCCGCCGCCTGCGCGACAGCCTGGCGAAGAGCCGCCGCGCGCTCGGCGAGGAGATCTCGGCAAGCCTGCTCGACCGCATCGACGAGGAGACCTGGGAGCGGCTGGAGGAGGCGCTGATCTTCGCCGACGTCGGGGCGCCGACCACGGCGGAGATCGTCGAGCGGCTCGAGCGTGAGGTCGATTCGGGGGCGGTGCCCGCCGATGGGGCCGCAGTGCAGGAGCGGCTGGTCGAGATCGTCGCCGAGTTCGCCGCGACCGGCGAGCGCCGCATCGACCTCTCTGCGAGCCCTGCCGTGCTGATGATGGTCGGGGTCAACGGAACGGGCAAGACGACCACGATCGGCAAGGTCGCCTGGCACCTGGCGCGCGAGATGGGCCTTGACGTGGTCGTGGCCGCTGCCGACACCTACCGGGCCGCCGCCGTGGAGCAGCTCGCCGAATGGGCCGATCGCGCCGGCGCGGAGATCGTGCGCTCGGCACCGGGCTCGGACCCCGGCGCGGTCGCCTACGACGGCGTCGAGGCCGCGCAGGCGCGCGGCGCCGACGTGGTGATCGCCGACACGGCCGGGCGCCTGCACACGCAGGGCAACCTCATGGACGAGCTGACCAAGGTGCGCCGCGTGATCGCAAAGAAGATTCCGGAGGCGCCGCACGAGACGCTGATCACGATCGACGCCACCACCGGGCAGAACGGATTGCGCCAGGCCAGTGTGTTCGCCGAGGCCGTCGAGGTCTCCGGCGTGGTGCTGACCAAGCTCGACGGCACCGCCAAGGGAGGGATCACCCTGGCCATCGCCAGCGAGCTGGGGATCCCGGTGAAGCTGATCGGCACCGGCGAGGCGCTGGAGGACCTACGCCCCTTCGACGCCGAGGAGTTCGCGCGGGCGCTGCTTGCGCCCTAGGTCAGGCCCGGTGCTCGCGCTGATCTAAGCTGGCCTGATGTTCGACCAGCTCGGCGACCGCCTGCAGGCGACGCTCTCGGAGGTCCGCTCGCGCGGCAAGCTCTCCGAGGACGACATCGACCGCGCGATGCGCGAGATCCGCCTGGCGCTGCTCGAGGCCGACGTCAACTTCAAGGTGGTGAAGTCGTTCACGTCGACCGTGAAGGAGCGCTGCCTCGACGCCGAGGTGATGCAGAGCCTCGACCCCGGTCAGCATGTGGTGAAGATCGTCAGCGAGGAGCTGACCGCGCTGATGGGCGGGGCCGGGCGCGACATCGTCCTCGCCTCGGGCGGGCCGACCGTGATCCTGATGGCGGGGTTGCAGGGCTCCGGCAAGACGACCGCCTGCGCGAAGCTCGCGCTCCACCTCGCCGAGGGGGGCCGCAAGGTTGCGCTCGCGGCCTGCGACACATACCGGCCGGCGGCCGTGGACCAGCTGGTCACCGTCGGTGAGCGGGCCGGGGCGCGCGTATACGAGCAGGGCACCGAGCGCGACCCGGTGGACATCGCCGAGTGGGCGCTGGGCCAGGCGAAGTCCAACGACGACGACGCGCTGATCGTCGACACGGCGGGCCGGCTGCACATCGACGAGGAGCTGATGGCCGAGCTGGCCAAGATCCGCAAGCGGACCAAGCCCCACAACGTGCTGTTGGTCGTGGACGCGATGACCGGGCAGGACGCCGTCGAGGTCGCCGAGGCATTTGCCGGCGCCGCCGAGTTCGACGGCGTGGTGATGACCAAGCTCGACGGAGACGCGCGCGGCGGCGCCGCGCTCTCGGTCAAGGCGGTGACCGGCAAGCCGATCCTCTACGCCTCGACCGGCGAGAAGCTCGAAGACTTCGAGCGCTTCCACCCCGACCGCATGGCAAGCCGGATCCTCGGCATGGGTGACGTCCTGAGCCTGATCGAAAAGGCCGAGAAGGAGGTCGACGCCGAGCAGGCTCTCGACATGCAGGAGAAGATGCGCAAGGCGGAGTTCACGCTCGAGGACTTCCTCCAGCAGATGCGCCAGGTGCGCCGCATGGGCCCGGTCGGCAACCTGCTCGGGATGCTGCCCGGGATGGGAGCCCTGAAGGGCATGAAGGACGTCGACGTCGACGAGCGTGAGCTGGACCGCCTCGAGGCGATCATCCTCTCGATGACCCCCGAGGAGCGGGCCAACCCGGCGATGATCAAAGGCTCGCGGCGCAAGCGGATCGCCGCCGGCGCCGGGGTCAAGATCCAGCACGTCAACCAGCTCGTCAAGCAGTTCGACGGGATGCGCAAGCTGATGAAGCGGATGGCGTCGGGCAAGATGCCCGACCCCCAGCAGATGCTCAAGGAGCTGCAATAGCGAGTGGTCTGTACCCTCCCCGGCCGATGTCCGTACGCATTCGACTGAGACGCGTGGGTTCGAACAAGAACCCGATCTGGCGCATCGTCGTCGCCGACAAGCGCTCCCCGCGCGACGGGCGGAGCATCGAGACGATCGGCCAGTACAACCCGCAGACCGAGCCGTCGCTGATCGAGCTCGACGAGGAGCGGGCGCGGCACTGGCTGGAGCGGGGCGCCCAGCCGTCTTACACGGCGGCGAAGCTGCTGCGCACAAAGGGCATCGAGGCGCACGGCACCAAGTGAGATGAAGGAGCTGCTGGAGTTCCTCACCCGCGCGCTGGTCGAGGACCCCGACGCGGTCGAGGTTGAGGAGTTCGAGGAGAACGGCGACCTGATCTACGAGATCAGCGTCGCCGACGACGACCTCGGACGGGTGATCGGCAAGAACGGCAGGGTCGCGAACGCGCTGCGCGCGGTAGCGAAGGCGGCCGCGGTTCGTGCCGAGCGCCGCGTGATCGTCGACATATTGGATTGAAACTCGACGTATTCACCCTCTTCCCCGAGGCCTTCGACTGGTTTCGATCGCAGCGGCCGGTTCACAATGCGCTCACGGCCGGTAGTGAGCTGCGGTTGATCAACTACCGCGACAGCACTCCGCTGGGTGCCGGGCAGGTCGATGACGCGCCCTACGGCGGTGGCGCCGGGATGGTGCTGCGAGTCGATGTCGTTGACGCAGCGCTCAGTGCCGCCTACCGCGAGGGCACGAGGCCGCGCGTGGTGGCGCTCGGCCCTGCCGGGCGCCTGCTCGACGACTCGCTGGCGCGGGAGCTCGCCTCGGAGCCCGCCCTGGCGCTGCTCTGCGGCCGCTATGAGGGGTTCGACCAGCGGGTCAACGACCACCTCGGCGACGACGAGGTGTCGATCGGGCGCTACGTGCTGGCAGGCGGCGAGCTGGCGGCAATGGTGGTCGCCGATTCGGTGTTCCGCAAGCTGCCCGGCGCGCTCGGCTCGGAGGAGAGCATCGTCGAGGAGTCGTTCAGCGAGGCGCTGGCCGGCGCCCCCGAGTACCCGCACTACACGCGGCCGCCCAGCTACCGGGGCTGGGAGGTGCCGGAGGTGCTGCTGTCCGGCGATCACGAGCGAGTCCGCGAATGGCGGTTGGCGCGAAGCAGCCAGCGCGCGGAAGGGTTGCGGCGCGCCCCCGAGTCGCCTTGAGCGCCGCTCCGACTGGCGCTCGCGCTTCGCTACCATTGCCGCCCCGCGCGTCCCGGTACGCGCGATTTTTCCGTCGCGGACCAGTGCGCGCAACACGCGCCGAACCGAACTTCGCATGAGCAGCATCATCGACAGCATCGAACGGCGCCAGCTGAAGCAGAACGTTCCCGCGTTCGGCTCCGGCGACCGCGTCCGCGTCCACTTCAAGGTGATCGAGGGCACCAGAAGCCGGACGCAGGTGTTCGAGGGCATCGTGCTGAAGCGCCAGGGCAGCGGCGCGCGCGAGACCTTCACCGTGCGAAAGCAGTCCTTCGGGGTCGGCGTGGAGCGCACCTTTCCCCTGCACTCGCCCAAGATCGGCAAGCTCGAGGTGGCGGGGCGCGGCGACGTGCGCAGGGCCAAGCTGTACTACCTGCGGGGCCGGGTCGGCAAGCGCGCCCGAGTGACCGAGCGGCGCTGGGGGATCGACGAGGAGCTGATCGCCCCACCGGCGGCCGAGGGCGAGGCCCTGGACTCCGAGGGATTGGCCCAGAGCGAGGCGGAGGTCGTGGAGGCGCCGCCCGAGGAGGAGGCCGCGGAGGGCGAAGAGGGCGCAGAGGGAGAGCAGGCCGCGGAGGACGAGGATGCCGCGGTGGCCGAGCCCGAGCCGGAGGAAGCGCAGGCGGAGGAGCCGGAAGCGCCTGGGGCGGAGGAGCCGGCAGCGGCTGAGGCGGAGGAGCCCGAAGCTGAGGCCGAGGAGCCCGAGGCCGCCGAAGCAGAGCAGGAGCCCGAGGCGCCCGAAGGCGCCGAGGAAGACCGGTCCTGAACCCCGGCATCCCCAAGCCAAGCTCCGCGCGCGGAGGGCTGGTCGAGCTCGTCGTGATCGTCGCGCTTGCGCTCGGCCTTGCGCTCGGCATCCAGGCGTTCCTGATCAAGCCCTACCAGATCCCCTCGGGCTCGATGGAGCCGACGCTGGACATCGGCCAGCGGGTTCTCGTCAACCGCTTCATCTACCACCTCAGCGACCCCGGCATCAACGACATCGTCGTTTTCCATCCCCCGGCGGGCGCCGACCGCGGGACCGAGTGCGGCGTGCGCCGCGACCCCGCGCAGCCGTGCCCGGAGGGGACTCCCGAGAGGTCCGACCAGAACTTCATCAAGCGCATCGTCGCCGGGCCCGGGGACCGGCTTGTGGTCCGCAACGGCCACCCGGTTGTCAACGGCGAGGTCGCCCAGGAGGACTTCATCGTGCCCTGCCAGGGTGGCGGCGCCTGCGATTTGCCCAAAGCGATCACCATTCCACCCGACTCCTACTTCATGATGGGCGACAACCGTGGGTCGAGCGACGACAGCCGCTTCTGGGGACCCGTCCCCCGCGACTGGATCATCGGCAAAGCCTTTGTCACCTACTGGCCGCCGAAACGGGTCGGGATCCTCTAGCTCCGGAAAGGCTCATCGCCGCCGCCTGGCGCGAACCCGGCGCCTGTTCGCGTTCGACCGCTCACTGGGAGCACGCCTGGTGGCCGGCACCGACGAGGCGGGGAGGGGCCCTCTGGCCGGCCCGCTTGTCGCCGCGGCGGTGCTGATCGACTACGGCACGCTGAGCCTTTCCGACCGCCGCGCCCTCGGCGGCCTCCACGACTCCAAGCAGATGAGCCCCGAGGATCGCGAAATGCTCTACCCCAGCGTGCTGCGTGCGGCGACCCGGGTTAGCGTCGCAGTCCGATGCGTGCGCGGGATCGACGGCCGCGGGCTGCACAACACCAACCTCGAGGCGCTCTCGACCTCGCTTCAGGGGGTTGCCTGCGACGGCGCCGCCTGTCTCGTCGACGGCTTCGAGCTGCCCGGCTGCAGCGTCGAGCACCGGGCGGTTGTCGACGGCGACGCGACCAGCGCGGCGATCGCCGCCGCCTCGGTGATCGCAAAGGTGAGCCGCGACCGCTACATGCACCGCGCCGAGTCCACCTACCCCGGCTGGGGCTTCGAGGAGAACGTCGGCTACTCGACGCCCGAGCACCGCGAGGCGATCGCGCGAATCGGCATCTCGGTGCTGCACCGGCGCTCGTTCGCGTCAGTCGCCTATCGTCAGCTCGCCCTCGATGGTGAGCTCCCGCCGGAGCTAGAAGGCATTGCGGATGTGTTCGAAGTCGCTGACGGTCCCGCCGCGGTCGATGGTGACGCCGACCACGTCGAAGCGGATCTCGCGGTGGGGCGGAATGGCGGCCCGGCTGGCGAGCCAGGCGCGGGCGAGGGTGCGGATGCGGCGCTGCTTGGCCGGCCCGACCGCGAGGACCGGTCGTCCCGGGCCGCTTGACGCATCGGCCCGCCCGGCCTTCACCTCGACGAACACGAGCGACGCTCCCTCGATCCCGATCAGGTCGATCTCCCCGAAGCGGGTGCGGGCGTTGCGGTCGACGATCCGCCAGCCCTGCCGGCGCAGCCGCCGGGCGGCGATCTCCTCTGCTCGGCGGCCGAGCCGCTGGCGGGCGAGCGTCACGGGACGAAGCTAGGCCGCCGCGACGCTCCGATGGCGCGTCGAGCGTGACATTTTCCTGACACGCTGCGCGCCACCTGCGGACCGCGCCCGCCTAGCGTCGCCCCGGTGCTTGCAAGCACGCGTACCTTCACGCTGGACGGGATCGCCGCGCGCGAGGTCCGGGTCGAGGTGGACGTCCACCGCGGGCTTCCCGCGTTCTCGATCGTCGGGCTCCCGGATGCCGCCGTGCGCGAGTCGCGCGAACGCGTCCGGGCCGCGCTGGTCAACTGCGGCTTCGAGTTTCCGCTGCGCCGAATCACCGTCAACCTCGCGCCCGCCGACGTGCCCAAGGCGGGGCCGGGCCTCGACCTGGCGACCGCCGCGGCATTACTCGCCGCATCGGACCAGCTGCTCGGTGGGCTGGACCCGTGCCTGGCATTGGCCGGGGAGCTGGCGCTGGACGGGGCGGTGCGCCCGATCGCGGGGGTGCTGGCGATGGCCGAGGCGGCCCGGGTGGCCGGCCTGGAGCGGATCGTCGTCGCGGCGGCAAACGGCCCCGAGGCCGCGGTGGTCCGCAACCTCGCGGTGCTGACCCTGGAGCGGCTGGACCAGCTTCCCGCGCTGCTGGCGGGAGAGCATTTGCCGCCTAGGCCCCGGCCCCTAGCGCTCAACGGCGTCCCGCCGCTCCAGCCGGACCTCGCCGACCTGCGCGGCCAGCCGAGTCTGCGCCGGGCGCTGGAGGTCGCCGCGGCGGGCGGCCACAGCGTCTTGATGATCGGTCCCCCCGGCGCCGGCAAGTCGCTGGCGGCGCGGCGGCTGCCCTCGATCATGCCGCCGCTGGGCCCGGAGGAGGCGCTGGAGGTGGCCAGGATCGCCAGCGTGAGCGGCTCGCTCAACGAGGCCGGCATGTTGGCACGGCCGTTCCGGGCGCCGCACCACACGATCTCCTACGCGGGACTGGTGGGCGGCGGCAATCCTCCCCGCGCCGGCGAGGTGACCCACGCGCATCGCGGGGTGCTCTTTCTCGACGAGCTCGGCGAGTTCAACCGCGCCGCCCTGGAGTCGCTGCGTGCGCCTTTGGAGGACGGCGAGGTGACCGTGACCCGCGCCGGACGCGCGGTCCGGCTTCCCTGCCGCTTCCTGCTCCTGGCCGCCGCAAACCCGTGCCCGTGCGGGCGCGGAGCCGACGACGACGACTGCCGCTGTGGGCCGGTGGCGGTGCGCCGCTACGAGGCGAAGCTGACCGGCGCGGTGGCCGACCGCCTTGACATGCGAATCGCGGTGCGGCAGCCGAGCGCACAGGCGCTGGACGGCGAGCCCGGAGAACCCTCCGCGAAGGTCCGCGCCCGCGTGCAGGCGGCGCGGGAGATCCAGGCGGAGCGGCTCGGTGCCGGCCGCTGCAATGCAGACATGCTGCCCGCAGAGGTGCGCCGCATCCGGGTCACCTCCGCGGGCCGGCTGCTGCTGGCCGATCAGCACCGGGCGCGCAAGCTGAGCGGGCGCGGACACGACCGGGTGCTGCGGGTTGCGCGCACGATCGCCGACCTGGCCGCGGCCGGGGCCGTCTCCGCCGACCACGTCGGCGAGGCGCTCGGCCTGCGCCTGCCGGAGCGCCCGGGATGAGCGCGGGCGCCTGCGAGGCCTGCCTGGCGCGGATGGCGTTGCTGGGGCGGCTCGCTCCATATATAGAGCGCATCGCGACCGGAGAGCCCGGCTCCAGGGCGCCGGAGCTCCTCAAGCTCGGCGACGAGCAGCTGGCCCGGGCAGTCGCGGCAGACAAGGCGGGCCCGCTGCTCGACGAGGTGCGGGCCCACGGCGCCGGTCCTATTCAGCAACGGATCGCGGAGGCCGGGGGCTGGACGGTGTGCCGCCACGACGATGCCTTTCCCGAGGGGCTTTGCGATGCTCCCGACCGACCCGCGGCGCTGTTCGGGCTCGGAGACCGCGCCCGGCTGGCGTCGCTGGTGCGCGAGCGAACGGTCACGGTGGTGGGAGCGCGGCGGGCCACCTCCTACGGCCGCGAGGTGGCGGGCTCGCTGGCCCGCGACCTGGCGAGCGCCGGCTTCACGGTGGTCAGCGGCATGGCCTGGGGGATCGACGGGGCGGCCCACCGGGGGGCGCTCGAGGGTGGAACAACGGTGGCGGTGCTCGGCTGCGGCGCCGACGTGCCCTACCCGCGCCACCACCGTGGCCAGCACCGCCGCATCCGCGAGCGGGGCCTGGTGCTTTCGGAGCTGCCACCGGGCACGACGCCCTGGAAGTGGGCGTTCCCCGCGCGCAACCGGATCATGGCGGGCATCGCGGCGATGACCGTGGTGGTCGAGGCGGCGAGGCACTCGGGCTCGCTGATCACGGCCGAGCTCGCCGCGGATCTGGGCCGCCTCGTCGGCGCCGTTCCGGGCCCGGTCGGAGCCCGCATGTCCGCGGGCACCAACCAGCTGCTGTTCGACGGCGCCCACGTGGTTCGCGAGGCGCAGGACGTGCTCGACGTTCTTATCGGGCCCGGGGCGCCGCGGATCGCGACGACGGGCCCGGCGCTGGAGCCCGAGCTCGAGAAGGTCCTGGAACGGGTCGAGCGCGGCGACACAGACCCCGACTCGATCGCGATCGCCCTCGATCGCAGCGCCGCGGAGATCTCGGTGGCCCTGGTACGGCTGGAGCTGCTCGGCTACCTCGAGGCGGGCCTGTCCGGCACCTACTCGCGCACCTCGCTGGCGGCACCTGACCGGGTGCCGCCCATCACCCCGCCTACGTAGCCTTCACCCGCATGGCTCAGAGACGCATCCCCGCGGTTCTCTCGATCGCCGGCTCCGACTCGGGCGGGGGCGCCGGCATCCAGGCCGACCTGAAGGCGTTCGCCGCCTGCGGCGTATACGGGATGACCGCGATCACCGCGATCACCGCCCAGAACACCGTCGGGGTGTCCGATGTCGAGCCGGTTGCGCCGCAGATGATCGTCGCGCAGGTTCGTGCGGTCGCCGAGGACATCGGCGTGGACGCGGTGAAGATCGGGATGCTGGGCGATATCAAGACGATCGACGCCGTTGTCGAGGCGCTGGGACTGGTGGGCGATGCCCCGGTGGTGCTCGACCCGGTGATGGTCGCCGAGAGCGGCGCCGTGCTGCTCGCTCCCGACGCCCGGGCAGCGCTGGCCGAGCGGGCGCTGCCGCTGGCGGCCGTGGCGACGCCCAACGTCCCCGAGGCCCGCGAGCTGACCGGCCTCGGCGAGCGGGCGAGCCAGGAGGAGCTGGCGCGCGCGGTGCGCGAGCTCGGGCCGCGCGCGGTCGTGGTCACCGGCGGCCACACCGAGGGTGGCGCCGACCTGTTCTACGACGGCGGCGAGGCGGTGGCGATTTCCGGCGAGCGCCACCCGGGCGGCGCCTCGCACGGGTCCGGCTGCACCCATTCCTCGGCGCTGGCGGCCGGGTTGGCGCTTGGCGAGTCCCCGCTGGAGGCGGCCCGGCGGGCCCGGGCGATTGCCGGTGCCGCGGTCGGCGCGGGTTTGCGTGACGTCGGCGCCGGGGCCGGCCCGGTGAACGTGTTCGGCGACCAGGCATAATTCATCCAATGAGGTTCGTTCGCATGAAGCCCGGCCACGGCGACGTGCTGCTCGCCGAGGGCGACGTCGAGGTTGTCGAGGAAGAGGAGCGCCTGATCGAGGAGTTCCGCCGGCAGCTCGACGAGGGGATGTGGGCGGCGGTCCCGACCAGCGACGGGAACGGCCGCCACGAGGCGACGATGGTGAGGGACTTCGACGAGGTCCCCCGCGACGCCGAGCAGGTGATCTTCTTCCCGCCCGCCGCCGGGGGCTGAGCGACCGCCATGTCGCTCGCCGCCGCGGGGATCCTCCTCGCTCTCGCCGTGCTTGCCGCGCTCGCCTTCGGGCCGGACGCACGTGCCGCACTGGGGCGCCGGCGCGCGCGCCGGCCGGTGCCGCGGCGAGCCGCCTACGACCCCGGCCGCGAGCGGCGCGCCGAGTTGCGGGCGCGCGAGCTGCTGCGGTCGGTGGTCGGCGACGGCGCCTACGAGATGTACCGCGAGCTGGGCTTCATCCGCGTGCGCGGCGGCCAGGGCCCCGATCGGGGCTACGGCTACCTGATCTATGCCCATCGTCCGATCGTCGCCTACGAGGAGCGCAGCGGCGAGCTGCTCAACGAGTACTGCGTCGGCTTCCCCGACCAGGACCAGTCCGCGACGGGCGAGCGCCTCCCCGACTCCGACGACGTCCTCGCCAAGTGGATGGCGTTGCATGGTGACGAGCGCCGGTTGATCGGAGACGCCAACATGCACATGCCCGGCCGCCAGGTCGATCCCACCCAGGTGCGCCGCGATCTGCTGCGACTTGGGGAGTGGGAGGGCCGCCGCCGCAATACAGCCTTACAGGGCGGCGACGAGCCAGGAACGAGGAACGAGGAACGAGGAACGAGGAACGAGGTCTCGGCTTGAGCACCAGCGGCGAAACCAAGACCGCGGTCCCGCGCCCTCGCTCGGCGGCCGTCTTCGACGGGCCGGATCGCGCCGCCGCCCGCGCCTACATGAAGGGCATCGGGTTCGACGACGACGCCCTGAGCCGTCCCACGATCGGTGTCGCCAACACCTGGACCGAAGCGATGCCCTGCAACTTCCACCTGCGCGGCCTCGCCGAGCACGTCAAGCAGGGCGTGCGCGCCGCCGGGGGCACCCCGATGGAGTTCAACACGATCGCGATCTCTGACGGGATCACGATGGGGACCGAGGGGATGAAGACCTCGCTGGTCAGTCGGGAGGTGATTGCCGACTCGATCGAGCTCACAGTGCGCGGCTACCAGTTCGATGCAGTCGCGGCACTGTCGGCATGCGACAAGACGATCCCCGGCTGCGTGATGGCGCTGGTCCGCCTCGACGTTCCCGGAGTGATGCTGTACGGGGGCTCGATCGCGCCCGGCCACTGGCATGGGCACGACGTGACGATCCTCGACGTCTTCGAGGCGATTGGCGCCCATGCCGCCGGCGATATGAGCGCGGAGGAGCTGCGCGAGCTCGAGAGCTGTGCCAGCCCGGGCGCCGGCGCCTGCGGCGGCCAGTTCACCGCCAACACGATGGCCTGCGCATTCGAGGCGATGGGGATCTCACCCGGGGGCTCCTCGATGGTGCCCGCCGAGGACTCCGACAAGGAGGAAGTCTCCGAGCGGATGGGCGAGCTGGTGCTGCGGGCGCTCGAGGAGGACCTGCGGCCGAGCCGGGTGATCACCCGTGAGTCGCTGGAGAACGCGATCTCCTGCGTCTGCGCCTCCGGCGGGTCGACCAACGCGGTGCTGCACCTGCTCGCGGTTGCCTGCGAGGCGGAGATCGAGCTGGAGATCGACGACTTCGAAGCGATCTCGCGGCGCACGCCGCTGCTCGCGGACCTCAAGCCGGGCGGCCGCTTTGTGGCGACCGACCTCTATGCCGCCGGCGGTGTGCCGCTGATCCTCAACCGCCTCTCCGAGGCCGGGCTGCTGCACGAGGGCGCGATAACCGTCACCGGGCAGACGATTGGCGAGGTGGCGGAGGCGGCGCAGGAGGCCCCCGGCCAGGAGGTCGTGCGCCCGCTCTCGGACCCGCTCAAGCCCGAAGGGGGCCTGGCAATCCTGCGCGGCAACCTCGCCCCGGAGGGGTCGGTGGTGAAGCTGGCCGGGACCGAGCGGCTCGGTCAGACCGGCCCGGCACGCGTCTTCGAGTCCGAGGAGGAGTGCTTCCGCGCGGTCAAGGACCAGCGCCTCGAGCCGGGCGACATCATCGTGATCCGCAACGAGGGCCCCGCCGGCGGCCCGGGGATGCGCGAGATGCTGCAGGTCACCGCTGCGATCGTCGGCGAGGGGCTGGGCGAGGAGGTGGCGCTGCTGACCGACGGGCGCTTCTCCGGCGCCACCCGCGGCCTGATGGCCGGCCACGTCGCCCCGGAGGCGGTGAAGGGCGGACCGATCGCGGCCGTGCGCGATGGCGACACGGTCACGATCGACGTCGCCGAGCGGCGCATCGACGTCGAGCTCTCCGACGAGGAGATCGCCAGCAGGATTGCGGACTACCGGCCGCCGGAGCCGCCCTACCGCCGCGGCGTGATGGCCAAGTACGCGGCCACGGTCAGCTCCGCTTCGACGGGCGCGATCACCGGCTAGGCGGCGAGGAAGTCCTCGAGCACCCGGTTGAAGCGCACCGGCCGCTCCGCCATCGGCAGATGCCCGCAGCGGGCGAAGATCTCGAGGCGGGCGTGGGGGATCAGCCGCGCGTATTCGAGCGCATCGCTGGGCGGCACCACGTGGTCGTCCTGCCCCCAGACGATCAGGGTGGGGACCTCGACATCGTCGAGGCGGTCGAGGATGTCGTAGCCGGCCAGGGCGCCGAGTCCGGCCACCAGTCCAGGCGAGTGGATTCCCTGGTGGGTGATCTCCCAGATCAGCTCGGTGCGCAGCGCGTTGGGCTTGTAGAAGAGGTTGCTGAAGACCCGGTGCCGCAGCCCCGGACGCTGCAGCGCCCGCTCGCGGTAGCGCAGCACCAGCGGCGCCGCTGCCCTCGCCATGCGCCCCGCCGTCTCGGCCGGCGCCCTGTACATGCGGGCATGCGAGACGCCCGCGGCCGAGACCAGCGCCAACTTGCGCACCCGGGTCGGCTCGCTCACAACCACCTCGGCCGACACGAACCCGCCCATCGAGTTGCCGACCAGCGCGACCGGCCCGGTATCCAGCGCCTCGCAGAGCAGGTGCAGCAGACGGCCGTAGGCGCTGATCGAGATCTCCCAGCCCGGCATTGGGCTGGCGCCGAAGCCGGGCAGGTCCGGAACGATCACCCGGTGCGTGCGGGCAAGCTGGGAAATGTTCTCGAGCCAGTTCTGCCAGCAGCCGCCGAGGCCGTGAACGAGCAGCAGGGGGTCTCCCTCGCCGATCTCCACCAGGTTGACCGCGGTGCGGGTCGGGTCCACCGGGCTGCCCCGGTGCGGCTCCAGCGCGGGCGTATCGACTTCGACCCGGCGCAGGTGCTGTCGCCAGTCGACCCGCAGCCACTCGGGGTCCGGGTTGCCGTAGGGGTCGGGCCCGTCGGAGGGCGTCGGGTGGGGGCGTTGCTGCCAGGGCGTGCCGCTCACCCAGAGCCGGCGCCCGCGCTGCCGGCGGTCGGTGCTCATGCGTACCCGATCCGCTCGAGGATCGGGATCTCGCGGATCTGCGGGGGCTGCAGGTGGTCCCAGAGGATTCCCCGGGGCCGCTCGTAGGTTCGCTCCACCTCGATTGCCGCGCGCGGGGTGGCGACCAGGTCGACCGGCAGGTCGTGCCCGATCATCCTCAGGTGCTCGCGCATGATCTGGATCGGGTGCACGGTGGTGGCGACGATGGTGTGATCGTCGATCCGGCCGGCGTCGATCAGGATCCCGTACTCGAGGTCGGAGAAGCCGCCGCCCTTGCCGACCCTCGCGCCGCTGAGATTCACCGCGACCGAGCCGCACAGCACGAAGTCGATCTCGGGGAGGTCGTCCACGGCCACCACCCTGCCATGGCGGAGTGCCCCCTTGATAGTCGCCGCCTCGCGCAGCGCCGACTTCGAGAGGCGCTTGGGCTCGAGCAGCCGGAAGGGGTGCGGATCGCGCAACCGCGGCACCGCCATGATCAGCGTCTTGCCCTCCTCCAGCGCCGCCCGCCGGGCGTGGGTCTGGGGCGAGTCCGGGTTGGCCTTGATCACCCGGGCCCGTTTCCAGAGCCTGTGGCCGGCCAGCTTTTGGGCGGCCAGCTTGGCTCCGGCGAAGTTGGGTATGCGGCCCTCGGCGCCGGGAAAGCGCGAAACGCCCTCCCGGTCCATGGCCTTCCAGACCTCCTGCCGGATCTTGTCCTTGGAGCGCACCGCATCGAAACATATCGGCGGCCCTCGACTGCCAGAATGACAGGCTCGATGACGCCTGATCGAACATCGCTGGCCGGAGCTCCGGACGAGCGCGAGCAGGAGGCGCCGGCGCTGCCGGCGGTCCGCGATCGTGACCTGCTGCCCGCGATCGAGCCCGAGCGCCGCGTCAACGACTGGGGCCGCTCGGAGCGGATCGAGGAGATCTTCGACCGCACCGTGGTCGAGTTCTTCTACCGCTACTGGTTTCGCGCCGAGATCGAGGGGATCGAGAACGTCCCCTCCGAGGGCGGTGCATTGCTGGTCTCCAACCATTCCGGCGCGCTGCCGCCCGACGCCGCAATGATTGCCAAGGCGATCCGCGAGGAGCATCCCAACCCGCGCCCGCTCAACATCACGGTCGAGCATTTCTTCAAGGGCTATCCGCTGTTTTCGATGCTGATCCCCAAGATCGGCTGCGTGGCGGCGCACCCGGCCAACGTACAGCGGCTGCTCTACGACGAGGAGCAGCTGGTGCTGGTGTTTCCCGAGGGGCGCAAGGGAACCGAGAAGCTCTACAGCCAGCGCTACCGGCTGCGCCGCTTCGGGCGGGGGGGATTCGTCGCCGCGGCGATGCGGGCGCGGGCGAAGCTGGTTCCGGTCTGCGTGGTCGGGGCCGAGGAGGCGGCGCCGATCTTCGCCCAGTCCGGTCTCATGAAGCGCCTCACGGGCCTTCTCTATTTCCCGATCACCCCGACGTTCCCATGGATGGGACCGCTGGGGATGCTCGGCTATCTGCCGGCGAAGTTCCGGGTTCGCTTCCTGGAGCCGATCGACACCGCCGAGCTGGGCGCCGACCCCGACGACGACAAGGCGCTGGTGCAGACGATCTCCCAGGAGGTTCGCGTCCGGATTCAAGAGAACCTGCACGAGATGGTCGGCGAGCGACAGTCGGTGTGGCTCGGATGAGCCCGGTCGACAGGCCCCCCGCTCGCCGCGTGCTGGTCACCGGCCTCGCCACCTACTGGGGTGGGCGACTCGCGCAGGCGCTGGAGTCGTTCCCCGAGGTGGAGGCGATCATCGGCGTGGACAGCCGCGAGCCGACCCGCGAGCTGGAGCGCACCGAATACGTGAAGGTCGGCACCCAGCACTCGCTGATCCAGCGCATCGTCAAGGCGGCCGAGATCGACACCGTCATCGACACCCGGCTCACCGTGGACTCGATCGCCACCTCACGCGGAGACGCGCACGAGAACAACGTGATCGGGACGCTCAACATCCTCGCCGCCTGCACGGGGGAAGACTCACCGGTGCGAAAGCTGGTCTTCAAGAGCTCTGCGCACTGGTACGGATGCGAGCAGGACGACCCCGCCTTCTTCACCGAGGAGATAGGACGCAAGCATCCGCCCCGGACCCCGATCGAGCGCGACATCGTCGAGGCCGAAGCCGCAGTCGCCGACTTCGCCGAGAAGCGCCGCGACGTCACTGTGACGGTCCTGCGCTGCGCGAACGTGCTGGGGCCCGACGTGGACACCTCGCACATCCGGATGGTCACGCTGCCGATGGTGCCGATGATCCTCGGCTTCGACCCGCGCTACCAGTTCGCGCACGAGGACGACGTCGTGCACGCGCTCGAGCACGCCGCCTTCAACGACGTCGACGGGATCTACAACGTCGCCGCGGACGGCGTGCTGGCCCTCTCAGAGGTGATCGGCCTGCTCGGAAAGCGCCCGCTGCCGGTGCTGCCCCCGTGGGGCACCGGCCTCGCGGTCGGGCCCCTCCGCAGGCTGGGCTTCCGCGTGCCCGACGAGATGCTCAACCAGCTTCGCTTCGGGCGGGGCCTCGACAACCGCAAGTTCAAGGCAACGGGGTTCCGCTACGAGTTCACCTCGCGCGAAGCCGTGCTGAAGCTGGGCGAGCATCTGCGGCTGCGCCCCGTCCTGTCGGGGGTCAAGTCGCCCTACCGCTACGAGCGTGAGGTCGAGGAGTTCCTGCGCTGGAGCCCGAACGTGCGGCGTGAGCGCGCCGGTGCCGACGCGGGCCTGTTCGACCCGTCCCCGCCGACTCGGGAAGCTCCTGCGGGGCCGCGGTCGCAGACGGAACTTTCCGAGCCCGGCGGGTAGCTGGTCAACGAGTTGCAGCGGCGATCCCGGCCGCAGCCGGGTGATCCGTCTGCCTACACTTTGCGAAGGAGGATGAGCTTCGCCGCGGCGGAGTGATCAGGATCGATGGGCCGAGACGAGGCAGCGAACGGATACGTGAGCGGCGATGGGGGGGAGGATGAGCGCCGCGCGCGGCGCCTGCGCCTGATCGCGATCGGCGCCGGGGTCGCCCTGGTGCTGTTTTTGATCGCCGCCGTCGGCGTCTACGCCTACGACGACGCGCACAAGGACGAGATCGCCGACGGCGTGACCGTGGGGAGCGTCGATGTCGGCGGGATGGAACGCGACCAGGCGGAGCGGGTGCTGCAGCGCAAGCTCGTCGCGCCGCTGCGACAGCCGGTCCACGTTCGCTTCAACAAGGAGATCTTCAAGCTCACCGCGAGCAAGCTGCGCGTGCGCGCCAACCTCGACGGGATGGTCGACGCGGCGATCGCGGCGAGCCAGGAGGGCGGCCTACCGGGCCGAACGATCCGCTACCTCACCGGCGGGGTAGTGGAGGAGCGCATCGAGCCCGAGGTCTCCTACTCCGGCAGGGCCGTCGACAGCTTCGTCGACCACATCGCCGACAAGGTCAACCAGGACGCCCAGGACGCCTCCGTGAGCGCGACCGGCTCCTCGCTCGACGTCGTCCCCGCGGAGAACGGGCGAGCCCTGCGGGGCGCGATTCTGCGTCGCCGCATCGCCTCGATGCTCGAGGCCGGGTCGGGCTCACGGGTCGTCACCGCCGCTGTGGTTCGCCAGAAGCCGAAGGTCACAACCGCAGAGGTCGCCTCCGCATACCCGGTCTACCTGACGGTCGATCGCGCAACCTATGCCGCTCGTCTCTGGAAGAACCTGAAGCTGGTCAAGACCTACACGATTGCCGTCGGGCAGCCCGCCTATCCGACGCCGGGCGGTCTGTACAGCATTGAGAGCAAGCAGGTCGACCCTGTCTGGAGCGTTCCCAACTCGCCGTGGGCCGGCGAGCTCGCCGGCACGACCGTCGCCGGAGGATCTGCCGAGAACCCGCTGCGGGCCCGCTGGATGGGCGTGACCTCGGGCGTGGGCTTTCACGGCACGGACGAGACGTACTCGCTCGGCACCGCCGCCTCGCATGGCTGCCTGCGGATGGCGGTGCCCGATGTCATCGAGCTTTACGATCAGGTCCCGGTCGGCACCCCGGTCTACATCGGGTAGCGGCGCCTGCAAAGCGTCGCGGGGCTGTAAGCCCGTGCAGCCGCTTACGGATCTGCGACGGTGCTAGCTCGTCCCCGGCCAGAAGCGCATGGAATCTCCCCACCAAGCACGGCGACTACATTTCGGGCACTTGCGAAAGGCGCGGACGGGTGCGCTGCACTTCCTGCAGGTCATCTGCGGCTTCTGCGGCACGACATCGACCACAGCATCAGTCTAGGCCCGGCGGCCATAGCAACTAGGTAGAAGCGGATATGTGGCTGCGCTTGCGTGGCTTCACTGAAGCCTTTTTGGTGCCTATAGACCCCCAAAGGCTTCATCACTCCCGAAGCCGAGCGCCGGCAGGCAACGCGCTCGGGGTGGCGAATCCCTTCGAATGACCTGGAAGCAGGTGCTTTCCGCCTACGATCGTGACCTCGGTGCGCGCGGCGCCGCGGAGCGGACCCGGCGCGCCTACGGCGTCGACCTCGGCCAGTTCTCCGAGTGGGCGCAGCGGCTGGGCCGCGACCCGGACGAAGTCGTCTATCGCGACGTTCGCCGATATGCCGCCGGCCTCTCCGAGGCGGGGGCCGCGGCGAGCACCGTCGCCCGCAAGCTGGCCTCGGTGAGGGGTCTATACGACTTCCTGCTGCGGACCGGGCGGATCGCCCAGAACCCCGCCGACCTGGTTGCGACCCCGAAGAAGGCGAGCAAGCTCCCCAGGGTGCTGTCCTCCGAGCAGATCACGGCGCTGCTCGAGCGCATCCCCGCCCGCACGCCGCTCGAGGTGCGCGACCGAGCGATGCTGGAGCTTGCCTACTCCTGCGGGCTGCGCTGCGAGGAGATCGTCGACCTCGACCTGGGCTCGGTCGACTTCGAGTCCGAGCAGCTTCGCGTGCTCGGCAAGGGCAGCAAGGAGCGCGTGCTGCCAATCGGCGAGCCCGCCCAGCGCGCGCTGGAGCGCTACCTGGCGACGGCGCGGCCGGCGCTTGTCTCCGACCCGGCCGAGAGCGCCCTGCTGCTGTCCAAGCGGGGCCGCCGGCTCTCCACCTCCGACGTTCGGCGGCGCCTTGCGCGCTGGGTTCGCGAGGCGGCCGTCGCGGGTGGCGTCTCCCCGCATTCGCTGCGTCACTCCTTTGCCACCCACCTGCTGGAAGGCGGGGCCGACCTGCGGGTGATCCAGGAGCTGCTCGGCCACGCCTCGATCTCGACCACACAGATCTACACCCGCGTTGACCCCTCCCGGCTGCGCCGCCAGTACGCGGAGGCGCATCCGCGCTCCTAGCCGCAGGCAGGATTATGAAAAGTGCGTACCAGCGAAATGGCCAATTCCGGACGGGATCGGCCCTCGCCCATACAATCGTAAGTCGGGTTTAGCTAATGGAAACAGGGGTCAAAGAGGTTGAGCTCCGGGAGCTCTGGCGCCGTTACAAGAAGGACGGCGACGAGACTGCCCGCGAGCGACTGGTCGTCGCCTATTCGCCGATGGTCAAGTTTGTGGCCGGCAGGCTGGGGGCCGGCCTGCCCTCACACGTCGAGGACTCCGACCTCATCTCGTACGGGCTGATGGGCCTGATCGGCGCGATCGAGCGCTTCGAGCCGGAGCGCGGAATCAAGTTCGAGACTTTTGCGATGACGCGGATCCGCGGCGCGATCATCGACGAGCTGCGCTCGCTGGACTGGGTGCCGCGATCGGTCCGCTCCAGGGCTCGCGAGATCGAGGAGGCCCAGCAGAAGCTGGAGAACGAGCTGCAGCGCGCTCCGAGCGAGCAGGAGCTGGCCTCCAAGCTCGGGCTGAGCGAGGACGAGTTGCAGGAGGCCCTGCTGGAGATCGCCAACTCCTCCGTGTACGCACTGGACGAGCTGTGGGCGATCTCCGACGCCTCGGGCGACCAGGTTTCGCTGCTCGACACCATCTCCGACCCCTCCGCCGCCGATCCGCAGGAGGCGCTGGACACCAGCGAGATCAAGGAGAACCTCGCGGAGGCGATCTCCGGGCTGCCGGAGCGGGAGCAGCTCGTGGTCGCCCTCTACTACTACGAGAACCTCACCCTTCGGGAGATCGGCGAAGTCCTCGGGGTGACCGAGTCGCGCGTCTCGCAGCTGCACACCAAAGCGGTGATGCGGCTGAAGTCGCACCTGCAGACTGTCTAGGACGAGCGGCGCCGGCGGACGCTGGCGCAGCAGCCCCGGGTCCAATAATCTGCCGGTCGATGGCTCACCAGGCCGCCGACCGCATCCGCAACGTCGCGCTGATCGGGCACCGGGGAAGCGGCAAGACGAGCCTGCACGAGGCGATGCTCTTCGAAGCCGGCGCGGTGAACCGGCTCGGCACGGTCGGCGACGGGTCCACGGTGTCCGACTACGAGCCCGACGAGCTGGAGCGCGAGATGTCGATCGGGGCCGCCCTGGCCTCGTTCGAGCACGACGGGCGCAAGATCAACCTGATTGACACCCCGGGCGAGCCGAGCTTCGTGGCCGATGCCGCCGCGGCGCTGCATGTCTGCGATGCCGCGGTGGTGGTGGTCAACGCGGTGATGGGCGTCGAGGTCCATACCGAGCGCCTCTGGCAGCGCGCCGACGACGAGGGCCTGGCGCGGCTGGTGTTCGTGAACATGCTGGATCGCGAGCGAGCCGACTTCTTCCGGGCCATGGAGTCGCTGCAGGAGGCGTTCGGCAACCACGTGGTCGCGACCGAGATCCCGATCGGCACAGAGCACGAGGTCAGCGGCGTGGTCGACCTGATCGACATGAAGGCCTTCACCTATGAGGGCACCGACCGCGGCAGCGCCACCGAAGGCCCGGTTCCCGAGGACCTCCAGGAGCAGGCCGAGGAGTACCGCGAGAAGCTGATGGACGAGGTGGCGGAGAACTCCGACGAGCTGATGGAGCGCTACCTGGAGGGCGAGGAGATAGACCACGAGGAGATCGTCACCGTGCTCAAGCAGGGGGTCACGAAGGGGACGATCTTCCCGGTCACCTGCGGGGTGGCCACCAAGAACCTCGGCACCGGCCGTCTCCTCGAGGCGCTGGTCGAGGACCTGCCCTCGCCGGCGATGCGCGGCGCGGTATCCGCCCAGGGCGCCGATGACGAGACGATCGAGATCGAGCCCGACGAGTCCGGCGGCTTGGTCGCCTACGTGTTCAAGACCGTGGCCGACCCATACACCGGCCGCATCAACCTCTTCCGGGTCTACCGGGGCACGCTTAGCTCCGACTCGCACGTCGTGAACGTGACCAGGCGCGAGAAGGAGCGGATCGGCCAGCTCGGGGTGCCGCTCGGAAAGGAGCTGGAGAACGTCGACGAGCTGGGCGCCGGCGACATCGGCGCGGTGGCCAAGCTGAAGGAGACCCGCGCCGGCGACGTGCTGTGCGCCAAGCAGGAGCGGATCTCGTTCGCGCCGCTGGACCTGCCGGCGCCGGTGATGGCCTTCGCCTACGAGGCGAAGTCCAAGGGCGACGAGGAGAAGGCCGCTCAGGCGGTGCGGCGCCTCTCCGAGGAGGACCCGACGCTCGACGTGCATCGCGACCAGCAGACCGGCGAGCAGATCATCGCCGGGCTCACCCAGGTCCACGTGGAGGTGATCGTCGACCGCATGAAGCGCCGCTTCGGCGCCGAGATCTCGCTGAAGCCGCCGCGCGTCCCCTACCACGAGACGATCCGCAAGCCCGCCAAGGCGCATGGCCGCTACAAGAAGCAGACCGGGGGGCGCGGCCAGTTCGGCGACTGCCACATCGAGATCGCCCCCGCCGAAGAGGGCACCGGCCTGGACTTCGTCAAGGCCATCAAGGGCGGGGTGATCCCGACCAGCTTCATCCCCGCCGTCGAGAAGGGGATCAGGGAAGCGATGCAGCACGGGACAGTCGCGGGCTACCCGGTCAAGGACGTCAGCGTGCGGCTCTTCGACGGCTCGCATCACAGCGTCGACTCCTCCGAGATGGCCTTCAAGATCGCCGGTTCGATGGCCTTCAAGCAGGCGATGGCCGACGCCGGCCCGGTGCTGCTGGAGCCGATCGTGAAGCTGACCGTGAGCTGCCCCGAGGACGTGGTGGGCGACGTGATCGGCGACCTCAACTCGCGCCGCGGCCGGCCCCTGGGGATGGAGCCGAAGGGCTCGGCGACCGAGGTCAAGGCCGAGGTCCCGATGTCCGAGGTGCTCGACTACGCGCCGGACCTGCGCTCGATCAGCGGCGGCCGGGCCGACTTCACGATGGAGTTCGAGCGCTACGAGGAGGTCCCCGCGCACTTGGCCGAGAAGGTGATCTCCCAGGCGAAGGACGCCGAAGAGGTCAAGGCGTGACCGGCCCCTGAGGCGTCGCCAGGGCCGCTGCTAGGTTGAACCGGTGAGCACCGTCGAGTCCTGCTCGGTCTGCGGTCGCACGATCCTCAAGGGCGAGCGCATCCGTACCTACGTCACCCCCGAAGGCGATCGCCGAGGGGTCTGCGAGCTGTGCCGCGGCCGCGCCGATGCGGCCGGATGGGTATGGGAGGAGGTCGCCGGCGAGCCCGCGGTTTCCCCGCAGCGTCAGCGGCGCCGCCGGGGATCGCTGGCGGGGCTGCTGCGTGGACGTGGGGCACAGCGGGATCGAGATGAGGAGCAGACGGGCCCCGTCCCGGAGGGGGGCGAGGAAGGCGGCGCGCAACAACCGCCACCGCCGCGGCACCAGCGCAGCCGCGATCCCGCGGCTCCCGGCGCCCAGGTGGGCCGGCCGGCCGCGGAGGCGCAGGGGTCGCGGCAGGAGCGGGCGGTGGCGCGCTTCAACCGCTCCCAGCACGCCCGTACCGTTGCGGGTCTGATCAAGGCGCTCGGGCCACCCTCGGTCTCGGTGGGCTCCGGCGCCGGATCTCCGGGTGAGGTGCGCATCACCGTCGCCTGGGAGCTGTCCTGGTACCAGTGGGGGGTCGACCTGCAGGACGAGGAGCGTCCCGTGCACGAGATCGACAAGGGCCACGAGATCACCGAGCTCGACGGGTCGGCGCGTGAATGGAACGCCCACGCTGCGGACGACGGCAGCCTGCGCCTGGGCTCCGCGCCGGTCGGCCGCGGCGAGCCCGCGGGCGCGGAGAGCTAGCGATTGCCCAAGCTTCGGGTGAACGTCGACGGAGGGGCGCGAGGTAACCCCGGGCCCGCCGCGATCGCCGCGGTCGTGACCGACGACGACGGCAAGGTCCTGGAGGAGCACGGCGAGGCGATCGGAACGGCGACGAACAACGTCGCGGAGTACCGGGCCCTGCTGCTGGGCATCGAGCGAGCCGCCGCCCTCGGGGCGACGGAGATGGACCTGATCGGCGACTCGGAGCTGGTCGTGCGCCAGGTCAAGGGCGAGTACAAGGTCAAGGACGAGACCCTGCGCGGGTTGCACACGCAGGTCCGCAAGGCGCTGGACGGCTTTGAGCGCTGGTCGATCGGCCACGTCCGCCGCGAGGAGAACGCCGAGGCCGACCGGCTGGTCAACGAAGTGCTCGACTCGGCTTGAGCGGGCCGGCAGAACCGGTCTCTAGGCTTTCCGAAGTGGAGTCCGAGCGCACACCGCGGCCGATCGACCCAGGTGTCGACATCGGCCACGTCCACCTCAAGGTCGCCGACATCGACCGCGCGCTCGACTTCTACTGCGGCGTGCTCGGCTTCGAGCTGCAGGCCCGGATGGGGGAGGATGCCGCCTTCGTCTCGGCCGGCGGTTACCACCACCACATCGGCCTCAACACCTGGACTTCGCGGGGCGGCTCGCCGCCCCCACCGGGTACCACGGGCCTCTTTCACGCCGCGATTCGCTACCCGACCCGCGCCGCCCTCGCCGACGCGCTGGGCCGCCTCAGCGATGCACGGATACGGCTGGCCGGCGCCTCGGATCACGGCGCCAGCGAGGCGCTGTACCTCGAGGACCCCGACGGCAACGGCCTCGAGCTCTACTGGGACCGACCGAAGGAGCAGTGGCCTCGAACGGAGGACGGGGAGGGGGTGGCGATGTTCACCGCGCCGCTCGACCTGCGCGACCTGCTCGAAGCGGTCGAGGCCGAGCGCGGATGAAGGTCGCGGTGGCGGGCGGCTCGGTGTTGTATCCCGGCGAGTCGCCGCCTGCGCCGTGCGTGTGCGAGGCTATACTCGGCGCACGTCGCGCGGCTGTAGCTCAGTTGGCTAGAGCGTCTGCTTGCCATGCAGAAGGTCGTGGGTTCGAATCCCATCAGCCGCTCTTCCTTCGCCCCAGACCACGCGGAAACCCTGTGGAAATTGGATGGAAACGCCCCGCCGCGAGAATCGGCGTCGGCGCCCCGAAACTTGGGGTACGCTCGTCAACTGGAGGGTTCCACCCCGGTAAGGAAAGGCAGCCATGACCGAGGAAAGCAAGGATCAGGAAAGCAAGGATCGTCAGAGCAGCACCAAGTCGCAGAGGTCGTCGTTCAGCGGCAGCGAAGAGATTTCGCCGCTGCTCGCGACCACCAGCGAGAAGGTCCAGGAGATTCTCAGGACCACCAACGAAGCTGCGGAGCAGATCCGCCGAGACGCGCGCAACGAGGCTCGTGAGTTCGTCGAGGAGGCACGCAAGGAGGCTCGTGAGTTCGTCGAGGAGGCACGCAACCGCGCCGAGCGCCTCACCAACGAGCGCATGGAACGGATCGCAAAGCTGACCGAGGACCTGCTGCAGCAGGCATCCGCCGTCCAGGAGCAGGCTGCGACGCTGCGCGTCGCGCTGGAGAAGGCGACGATCGCCATCGACAACGAGGTCGAGGAAATAGCCGGGCTCGATACCGAGGCGAGCGAGGTCGGCGACGACGAAGAGGACCAGCAGCAGGAGGAGGAGACCTCCTCGACCAGCGAGAGCGGCCTGCGGGCCAGGTTCGGACGCCGCCGCCGCAAGCCCGTTGCGCCGCAGGAGACGAGCGGGGTCAGCGAAGGCGTCAGGGTGTTGGCGCTTCAGCAGCTCATCGCGGGAGCGGATCGTGAGACGATCGAGACCCGCCTGCGCGAGGACTTCGGCATCGAGGACCCCAAGGCGATCCTCGAGTCGATCGAAGCCGAAGTTCCCAGCGGCTGAGCCGGCAGGCACTTCGCATCCATTTTCGCGACCGCTACGCGGTTTGCGGCCGCTACGCTTGCTCGCAGCGGCGCCTTGGCGGAGTGGCTACGCAGCGGCCTGCAAAGCCGTTTACACCGGTTCGATTCCGGTAGGCGCCTTCGCTTGATCAAGCGGGATTCGGGCTCCCTCGCGCCGGGCATCAATCCGGCATCAGTATGGGCCTATCTTCGTCGCGGTCCACAGGCGCGGGAACCCCTGTCGGGTATGTGCCAGACTGCTCGCCTGCTTGCGTCAGCTAGCGAACCTGTGCGTTTCCTTCGAACGTTCACCGCACTCCTCTTTGCCGCCGCGGCTTTGACCGCCCCGGCGAGCGCGGAGGCACTGTCGCTCGAGGGGGTGGGTACGTTCGAAAGCCCGACCTACGTGACCTCGGACCCAGGCGACGCCAATCGCCTGTTCGTGGTCGAGCGGCCAGGGCGGATCCAGCTCACCGAGGCAGGGAATACCACCACCTTCCTCGATATCGAGTCGCTTGTCCTGAGCCCCCCAGAACCCGGGACCGGGAACAACGAGGGAGGCCTGTTCTCGATGGCGTTCTCCCCCGGCTACGCTGCCGACGGTCTCTTCTACGTCGTCTATCGCGGCGTCGACGACCCGGATACCGGGGGTGAAGACGAGTCGGGTGACTGGCATCTCGACGAGTTCAGCGCCAACGGCGACACGGCCGACCCGGCCAGCCGCCGCGAGGTGCTGACTGTCGACTATCCAAGCGCCGACTTGAACGCGCAGCTTCACTATGGCGGACAGCTTGAATTCGGGCCCGACGGCTACCTTTACGCGTCGATAGGCGACGGCGGCCCACAAGGCGATCCCAACGGCAACGCCCAGGACGTCACCGACCTGTTCGGGAGCATCCTGCGGATCGACCCGAGCGGCTCGAGCCCCGGAGAGTACTCCGTGCCCAGCGACAATCCGTTTGCCGGCACGGCCGGCTGCGCGGACGGCTGCGACGAGATCTGGAGCTACGGGCTGCGCAATCCGTGGAGGTTCTCCTTCGACCGCGAGACTGGGGCGCTGGCGATCGGCGATGTCGGGCAAAGCACGTGGGAGGAGGTCGACTACGAACCGGTGTCGGCCGAACTCGGCCGGGGCGACAACTTCGGCTGGAACTGCCGTGAGGGGGCTCACCCCTACCCGGGCCCGGGCGAGCCGGCGCCGGTATGTGCCGACAGGGTCGGGACCTTTACCGAGCCCGTGTTCGAGTATCAGCACCTGGACGGCAACTGCTCGGTCACGGGCGGCTATGTGGTGCGCACCCTTTCCCTCGGCGATCTCTTCGGGCGCTACCTGTATGCAGACTTCTGCGTCGGCGAGCTGCGCTCGCTGAGCCTCGGACTTCCGGCGGCAGGCGGCGATCGATCAGAAGGGCTATCCGTCCCCTTCGTCACGTCCTTCGGCGAGGATGCAGACTGCCGCATCTACGTCGCCTCGCTCACCGGCCCCGTCTACAGGCTCACGGAGCCGGCTGCAGGGGCCCCTGCCGGTTGCCCGGCGGAACTGCCCCCCTCGACCTCGCCTGCCTCGACCTTGCCCCCCTCAAACGCCTTTTCCTTCGGCAAGGTGAAGCGAAACAAACGCAAGGGCACAGCGACGCTGACCGTCATTGTGCCGGGCCCCGGAACGCTGGTCCTGACCGGCAAGGGGCTCGTCAAGCAGCGGCCGTCCGGCGCCTCCCGCGCGGCGAGGATTGTCGCCAAGACCGTGAGCGCCGCCGGCAAGGTGAAGCTCAAGGTCCGCTCCAAGGGCAAAAAGAAGCGCACGCTTAATCGCACCGGCAAGGTGAAGGTGAAGGCAAAGATCACCTACACCCCGACCGGCGGCGACCCGAACAAAAAGTCCAAGCGCATCAAGCTGGTCAAGCGGCTCTAGTCGCGGAACTTCACCTGGCAACATGATCGCCATGCGAAGCGGCAGCGTCGCTCTCGCTTTCCATGCAGAGCGGCAGTCCGGGGGAGGGAGCGTGTCCCCAACCGTGTCCCGAACTCCGCTAGTTCGGACGCAACGGAGCGCAACTCAGAGCACGCCTCCGTGCCTGAGACAGCCCACCGGGCTCCAACCTCGAAGCCTGCAAAGCCGTTTACACCGGTTCGATTCCGGTAGGCGCCTCTGGCTGTGCCGGGGATGAACCGATGGGGCGTTCAGGGCCCTCCGCTAGCCTTTCCCGATGCGCGCCAGGCTGATCTCGGCGGCAGGGCGGTCTCGGTGCTTCCGATCCCGTCGATCTTTCCGCCCCCGCCGGAACCTCCGCCGCCGGACGAGAATTGCAAGCTGGAGCTCTCGTCGCTGGACACCGACCGCTGCACCGTCCTCACCACCGACACCGGCCGGACCCTCGACCCGACTCCGCTCGGGGACACTGAAGGTGTACGTCGACAACGACGGCGACGGTGACGCCAGCGGGGGGGGCGAGCAAAGCCCGCTGTATCGTCGCAGCACGCTGCGCACAGAGACGGACGGCGGGGTAGCCGGCGACGGCATCGCACCCGGGGAGCCGATCCCCGACCATCTCCGCGTCGGGATCTACCACGATCCGGTCTACCCCTGCGATCGGCCCCACACCTGCGTGATCCACGTGGACAATGTTCAGGTGATGAACGCGCAGGGAGTGTCTTCTCCCGACTGAGTGAGTCGGAGCCGTGCTGCTGGCCGTCGCGATCCTGCTCGCCGTCTTCGTCCTCGACCCGACCATCGGGGTGGCGGTTATCGCCATCGCCGCTGTCGCCGAGCTCGCCGAGCTCGCCTTCTGGCTTCGCTTCCTGCGCCGCTACCGGGTCAGCGCCGGCGCCGAGGCGTTGGTGGGGGAGAGCGCCGCGGTGATCGAAGCCTGCGACCCGGAGGGACGGGTGCGCATGCGCGGCGAGCTGTGGAACGCACGGGCGGCGGAGGGCCTGGCCGTCGGGGAAAGGGTGCGGGTGACCGCGGTCGAGGGCCTCACCCTCGAGGTGGCCCGCGAAGCCGGTAGCGGCAACGCGCACGGCTGAAACCGCAACGGAAAAGGGCCCCCTGGGGGGCCCTTTGTTTCCGAAGGACGTACCACCAGCGACCCTGCCGCTGGCTCGTCGGTCCTTGAGCTTGGAAAAGTCTTGTCTACCGCTTCCCTGCGCCTGTAAGGAATCTAACACTTCGTCGTTGCAGGGGTTTCAGTTCCCCTATCGGCGAAATTTCGCGTTCGGTTAAGCGCAGCGCCGCAATTCGGCGGATCGGAAGCCACCGGGCCCGGACTGGACGAGGTGGACAACCGGCGCTGCTCTCTCCCTGATCCCGCGCCCGGGAATAGGATGCGCCGGAGCGCAGCCGACCAGGAGGAGAGCAGATGAGGTACCTGATCACGGGCGGATCCGGCTACATCGGAGGACGTCTCACCGAGGTTCTCTCGGGCCGCGAAGAGACGGAGCGCATCGTCAACGTCGATGTGCGGCCCCCGGCCGGAAGCTCGCCGCAGACGTCGTTCGTGCGCGGCGACGTGCGCGACTACCCCGCGCTCAGGGAGCTGATGGAGCGCGAACAGATCGACTGCGTGATCCACCTCGCCTTCCTGCTCAACCCGATCCGCGACGAGGCGCAGATGTACGACATAGACGTCAACGGCACCGTCGCGGTGCTGCGCGCCGCGTCCGAGGCCGGGGTGGAGCAGATGCTGGTCACCTCCTCCGCGTCTGCCTACGGCGCGTTTCCCGACAACCCGCGCCCGATCGCCGAAGACTGGCCGGTGCGCGGTGCCCCGGACTTCGCCTACGCGCGCGACAAGGCCGATATGGACCGTGCCTGCCAGCTGTGGGCCGCAGAGAACAAGGGCAGGGTGATGACGATCGTGCGGCCCTGCATCGTCTTCGGGCCGAACGTCGACAACTACATTGTGCGCGGCTGGGAGAACCAGCCGTTCTTCCCGGTGCTCGACGGCGTCGAGGAGCATTTCCAGCTCGTTCACGAGGACGATCTGGTGGCCGGGCTGGTGGCCCTGCTCGACGGCAAGGGCGGTGGCGCCTTCAACATCGCCGGCGACGGGACGATGACCTGGCGGGAGGCCGCGGAGCTAGTCGGCGTGAAGCCGCGACGCATGCCGTTCCGGCTTGCCTACGTGATCGCCAAGTGGAGCTGGCGGCTGCGGCTTCCGCGTGCCGAGACGCCGCCCGGCAACCTGCACTTCCTGCGCCATCCCTGGGTCGTCTCCAACGAGAAGCTCAAGGCAGTGACCGGCTGGCGGCCGGAGCACACGACCCGCGAGACGTTCGAGATCACGATGCGCTCGCGGGGGCTGCTCGAGTCGAGCTCGGGCATCTCGCTGGACCCGGTGCCGCAGCCGCCGGTCGCCTAGCGAAGCGACATTCCGCTGCTACATTCAGACGTCCCACTGGGGCGCTTAGCTCAGTTGGGAGAGCGCCAGCTCGACAAGCTGGAGGTCACTGGTTCGAGCCCAGTAGCGCCCATCTCCGATCCCGCCGAGCGGGGTCGTTCTCGTTGGCCCCGTATCCTCGCCCGCCGTGCTGGCGACCTACGCATCCGTATTGGCGGTTTGCGCCACGTCGATGGCGTTTGGCCAAGCGGCACTTGCCCTCTGCGGCCGGCGGGAGTGGTCGTGGCTGTCGCCGGCGGTTGGCCTCGCGCTGCTGACCGCGCTGTGCTGGGCCACGGTGCGGCTGCCCGGTGACGGGGTTGCCTCGGCGATTGCCATGCTTGTCGTGACGCTGGGCTGTGCGCTGTTTCTCCGAGGCCGGGTCGAGGGCCTCGGCGAGGCGGTGCGGGTCGGCGCCCCGGTGGCGCTGCTGGCGCTGGCCGCCGCCTCGCTCCCGTTCATCGTCGAGGGCCGCTTCGGGATCCTCGGCACCAGCTTCAACCCCGACATGTCGCAGCACCTGCTGGCCGCGGACCGGCTCGCGCACGGCGAAGGCGGGCAGCTGCTCAGCCAGGGCTATCCGCTCGGGCCACACGCGATTGTTGTCGCGCTCGGCAAGGGGCTGGGCGTCGGGCCGGTCCAGGGCTTCGGGGGCCTGACCCTCGCCGTCGCCGTGCTCGCCTCGCTCACCGCGCTGGGGGCGCTGGCCGAGCTGCCCGGCGGGCGCCGGACCCTCGGGGCGCTGCTGGTCGGGCTGCCCTACCTGGTCGCTTCCTATCTCGCCCAGGGGGCCTTCAAGGAGACGATGCAGGCGCTGTTCGTGCTGGGCTTTGCGATCGGGCTGTGGGAGCTGTCGCGCCGCCGCGCCGCGGTGGACGGTGGCAACCCGGGCGCTTTGGGAGCGGTTCCACTTGCGGTCCTGGCTGCGGGGAGCGTCTTTGCCTACAGCTTTCCGGGCCTGGTCTGGCTGCTGGGGGCGGTTGCGATCTGGGCCGCCCTGGAGATGCTGCGGGTGCGCGGCACTCCGGGCGGCGCCGCGGCGCTCGTGCGCATGGGATGGCGGCTCGGCTGGCCGGCCCTGGTGGTGTTCGCGGTGCTCACCGCGCCCGAGCTGGGCCGGATGCTCGACTTCCGTGAATTCGAGACGTTCGATCCCGGGGGCCCCGGGCTCGGAAACCTGTTCGGACAGATCTCGCCGGCCGAGGCGCTGGGGATCTGGCCGTCCGGGGACTTCCGGCTCAGCCCGGGCGACGGAGCCGTGCCCGCCGTCGGCTTCTACGCCGGGGTTGCGCTGGCGCTGGCGCTTCTCGCCTACGGCGTGGCCTGGTGGCTGCGCCGCGGGGAGGCGGCGATCCCGGCAGCGCTGGCCGCGGCCGGCGGCGTCTATGTTGCGGCGCGCGCGGGGGGTACCCCCTACACCGCCGCCAAGGCGGTCGAGATGGCCGCACCGCTGGCGGCGCTGGTGATCGTGCGGCCGATGCTCTCGTTCGAGCCCGCAGGCCTGCGTCCCGGATCGCTGGCCGCGGTGGTCAAGCCGGCGCTGGCAGCGGCGTTCGCCGCCGGGGCGGCCGGCTGCAGCCTGCTCGCCCTGGGGAATGCTCCGGTGGGGCCCGCCGGCTACTCGCCGGCGCTGACCGGGCTGCGGCCGGAGCTTGCCGGCAGCTCGACGCTGGTGCTTGCTCCGTCGGATTTCCTCGCCGACGAGCACGGCACGCCCTACATCGCCTGGGAGCTCCGCGGGGGAAGGGTCTGTATCGAGCCGGCGGTGACCCCAGCTCCGCCGTCGCGTCCGAATTCCTCGCCGCCGCAGGGGGTGCGGTTCGTGATCACCTGGGCCGGCTCGGGCCCGCAGCCGCCGTTCTCCGACCTGCAGCTGCAGCGCCGTGCCGGCTCTTACCTGCTCTGGCGCCGGCCGGGCCCGCTGCGCGGTCCCAGCGCCTGCCCGCTGATCGCCGTGCGAGTGGCACGGCAGGGGGAGAAGCAGGGCGGCTGAACCGCTTCGTAGCATGCGTCGCCTGATGGCGGGAATCACGGTCACCCTCCCCGACGACTCGACGCTGGAGCTGCCCGAGACGGCGACCGGCGCCGATGCGGCGGCGGCGATCGGCCCGGGGCTCGCAAAGGCGGCCCTGGCGGTGCGGGCCGGCGGTGCCGTCCGCGACCTGGCGGCGCCGCTTCGCAACGGCGAGAGGATCGAGATCGTCACCGACCGCGACCCCGACGCCCTGGAGCTGATCCGCCACGACGCGGCCCACGTGATGGCGGAGGCGGTGATGGAGCTTTGGCCCGAGACCAAGGTGACGATCGGTCCCCCGATCGAGACCGGCTTCTACTACGACTTCGAGTTCCCCGAGGACGTCAAGGTCACCGACGCGGACCTCGAGCGCATCGAGCAGGCGATGGCCGAGCACATCGAGGCCGACGAGCCGTTCGAGCGCCGCGACATCCCCACCTCGGAGGCGATCGAGAAGTTCCGCGCCGAGGGCCAGGACTACAAGGTCGAATTGATCGAGGACCTGGTCCGCGACGAGGGAGTGGAAACCGTCTCGCTCTATCGCAACGGGCCCTTCGAGGACCTCTGCCGCGGCCCGCACGCGCCGTCGACCGGCCGCATCGGCGCGGTCAAGCTGACCTCGCTTGCGGGCGCCTACTGGCGCGGGGACGAAACCCGCCAGATGCTGACCCGGATCTACGGGACCGCCTTTCACTCGCGCAAGGACCTCGAGCAGCACCTGGAGCGGCTCGAGCAGGCCCGCGAGCGCGACCATCGCCGCCTCGGCCCCCAGCTGGGCCTGTTCATGCTGCGCGAGGAGGCCCCCGGAATGCCCTTCTGGCTGCCCGACGGCACCCAACTGCGGCGAACGATCGACGCCGAGGTGCGCAAGCAGTTGCTCAAGCGCGGCTACGTGGAGATCTCCACCCCCCGCGTGCTCGACGAGGAGCTCTGGCACCGTTCCGGGCATTGGGACAACTACCGCGAGAACATGTTCTTCGCCGAGCCGTCGCAGCGCGAGTCCGACCAGCGGCGCTTTGCGCTGAAGCCGATGAACTGTCCCGGCGCCTGTCTGGTCTATGCCTCGCAGCGCCGCTCGTACCGCGAGCTGCCGCTGCGCCTGGCCGAGTTCGGCGACGTCTATCGCTACGAGCGCGAGGGTGTCCTGCACGGGCTGCTGCGTGCGCGCGCCTTCACCCAGGACGACGCCCACGTCTACTGCGCGCTCGAGCAGGTCACCGACGAGGTGGACTCGATCTGCGAGGCGATCGACGAGCTCTACGCGCGCTTCGGCTTCGACGACGTGCGAGTGGAGCTGTCGACGCGGCCGGAGAAGTCGCTGGGCACCGACGGGCAGTGGGAACGCGCCGAGGCCTCGCTGCGCGAGGCGCTCGAGCGCCAGGGCCGCGAGTATGAGGTGAGCCCGGGGGAGGGGACCTTCTACGGGCCGAAGATCGACTTTCACATCACCGACGCCCTCGGCCGCTCCTGGCAGTGCGGGACCTGCCAGCTCGACTTCCAGATGCCCGAGCGGTTTGAGCTCAGCTACCGCGGGGAGGACAACGCCGAGCATCGGCCGGTGATGATCCATCGCGCGCTGCTGGGCTCGATGGAGCGGTTCATCGGGATCCTGATCGAGCACCATGCCGGCCGCTTCCCGGTCTGGCTGGCTCCGCTGCAGGCGCTGGTGCTGCCGGTCGCCGACCGTCACGTCGAGTATGCGGGCCGGGTCGCGCAGCAGCTGCGCGAGGCCGGCGTTCGGGTGCGCATCGACGAGCGCTCGGAGTCGGTCGGGCGCAAGATCCGCGACGCCGAGCTGGCGCGGGCGCCCTACATGCTGGTCGCCGGCGACCGCGAGGAGTCCGAGGGCATGGTGGCGGTGCGCTCGCACGCGGAGGGGGAGCTGGGCGCGATGGAGGTGGCCGAGTTCGCGGCGCGGGTGCGTGAGCAGAGCGGGGTCGATTGAGACGCGATCGGGGCGTGTCTATACTCCCCGCCAGTTGATTTTCGGCACGCCACAGTTCCAGCGCCGCTGAGCGCCCGCCGTGCCCGGATTCCCAACCTCCTTGCAGACGCTTTGACACCCACCCGGGTCTCTGGATAGTGCCGGTCCCGCGTAGGTTCGACCGGCGCCCGCCCGAGCGCGACCCGACCCGGCTCAACGAGCGGATCCGCGTGCCGGAGGTGCGCCTGATCGGCGCCGACGGGGAGCAGGTGGGCGTGGTGAAGATCGACGAGGCCCTGAAGCTGGCCCAGGACCAGGACCTGGACCTGGTCGAGGTCGCCCCGGAGGCGAAGCCGCCGGTCGCTCGCCTGCTCGACTACTCCAAGTACAAGTACGAGCAGGAGCAGAAGGCGAAGGCCGCCCGCAAGCACCAGCAGCAGGTCAACGTGCGCGAGATCAAGCTGCGCCCGAAGATCGCCGACCACGACTACGAGACCAAGAAGGGCCACGTGGTGCGCTTCCTGCGCAACCGCGACAAGGTCAAGGTCACGATCATGTTCCGGGGGCGCGAGCAGGCACATCCCGAGCGCGGTCGGGCGCTGCTGCGGCGCCTGTTCGACGATATCGAGGAGCTGGCGGTGATCGAGTCCGAGCCCGTGCAGGAGGGCCGCAACATGTTCATGCTGCTCGCCCCGAGCCGGGAGGCCGCCCGAGCCAGCGAGAGCTGAGCACTCCCCAAGCCCTGGCCATAAGCCGTCCGCTCCTCATATTCGCTTGTGTTGCCGTCGTCGGCAGCTTCGATTGGGCGTTCGCCGCGGATGCGGGGCCGGAGCGAAGCTCCGCCGTCCACGCGCTCGCTGGGGCAGGCGGCCCCATCAGGGGGAACGTTGGCGGTCGCTCTAGGACGTTCTACGTCAGCGCTCGGGGCCGGGACAGAAACCGGGGAACCTCGCCGACGCGCGCGTGGCGAACGGTCCAACGGGTCAACCGGGCTCGGCTTAGGCCGGGCGATCGCGTGCTATTCCAGGGCAGGGCGCGCTTCGCTGACGAGGTGCTGATCCCGCGGCGCTCCGGACGCCGCCGGGCACCGATCACCTTCGGGTCCTACGGGGTCGGGAGAGCCAGGCTCGACAAGGGCGTGTGGCTTGACGAGAGCCATCTGGTTTTCCGCCGACTCGAGGTCGACGGCGGGGGCCGCACGAGCGCCGGGATCGCCTCCAGCAGAGACGAACCCGTCGCGGACGTTGCGATCGAGCGCTCGATATTCCGCAACGTTGGGATCGGCATCCTCTCGCCCAAGGCATCGGACTCCGGCTGGAGCATCTCCCACAACAGAATCGCGCGAACCGGGGACTCCGGCCTCATCCTCCTGGGCTCGGGATTCACCGTCTCCGACAACAAGATCCTCCTCACCGGGTCGGATCCGCAGATCGAGTATGGCAAGCACGGGATCTATGCCAAGGGTGCGGACATGCGCATTGTGGGGAACCGGATCGAGCAGTTCGAGGACAACGGCATCTCCACGCGGTATCCCGATGCAGTGATCCTCAACAACCGCCTCAGCGGCGGCCCGATCGGCGTCGCATACTTCCAGGACGCACCCTCCGGCGGGACAACGCGGATCGCCGGCAACGTGATCTCGGGCGTCGATGACGCAGCCATCTACGTGGTCGGATCCACCGCCGAGCGGTTCGTCATCGCAAGCAATTCGATCCGGACAAGCGTCGGAATCGGGATCCACGTGAAGACGGTCCCCGACCTCACAGTCGCCAACAATCTGGTGACCGGGATATCGAAGTTCGTTCTGGCCGTTGATCCACCCAGCTCCAGCTACAGCGAACATCACAACCTCTGGTTCAGCGCGCCCGATCCTCCCGAACTCAGTTGGGGGGGCGACGAACAATCGCTCGCCGGCTATCGCGCCGTCTCCGGACAGGGGCAGGGCGACCTGGTCGCTGACCCCAGGCTGCGGACCGGTCTCTCACCGCGCTCGACGTCTCCGGCCATCGACGCCGGCACCGTCGACGTATCGCCCCTCCTCGTTTACCGGCACGCTTGCAAACGGAGGCCGCTTCGCTTCTGCGGCGCGAGTCCTGACATCGGGGCGGTCGAGTACCTGAAGCCGCGGAATCGTTAACTTCGGCCGATGACACACGGCGCCCTGGTGATGGTCTGCGACGTCGATATCGGCACCGCAGATGCGACGCGAATCCACACCGTCGAGGTCGCACGGTGGCTCGCCGCCGAAGGATTCGCTGTCGAGCTCGTTGTCCGTGGACCCGACCCGGCGTTGACTGGCGTTCGACTGCGATCTGCCGGCCCAAGGGACGTGATGCTGCTGAGGCGGATCCTCGGGGTCAACGGCAGGGCCATCGCGACGCTCGTCAGGCAGCGGCGCCGCGGGCGTGCCTGCTATGTGCGCCAATACTGGACGCTTGTACCGACCATCCTCGCCGCAAGGGCGCTCGGATATCGCGTCGTCGCCCAGGTCGACAACATCCACCACGGCCAGGGCCCGAAGCGCAAAACGGGGGTGCGCGACGCGCTCGCCGAGCGGTTTCGCAACCTCGCGCTCCGGATCATGGGCCGGTGCGCGGCGGGAATCGTCGCCGTGAAAGACGGGATCGCCGCCACACTCGTCCGTGACTTCGGAATCGACCCCGCCAAGGTCCGTGTCATCCCGAACGGCGTCGACGTCGAGGTGATCAGACCCGTGGTCCGAAGCGAGGCGATCGAGGAAAGCAAGCTGGATCCCTCCTGTCGCTACGTGATCTTCATCGGCAACATCGCCGGTTGGGTCGATTTCGACACCATGCTACGGGCTTTCGCCGCCGCGGCCGAGACCCGGCCGCAGGCGCGCCTGCTCCTGGTGGGGGACGGTCCAAAACGCCCCTCGGTGGAGGCGCTGATCGCGGAGCTCGGCATCGGCGACCGGGTGCTGCTCACCGGGTACGTGATGGACCGGGACCGGATGCGCAACCTGCTCGGCGCGGCGACGGTCTGCACGATCGCGTATCGCCCCGATGAAATCGGCGAATTGGGCGTCGCCCCCGTGAAGCTCGCCGAGTATCTGGCCGCGGGGCGTGCGGTCGTCACGACCGACGTCATCGGCGCGCGCGAGATGGTGGAGGGGAACGGTGCCGGCGTCGCGGTGCCGCCGGGCGTCGGCGCGATGGCCGAGGCACTCGGCCGGCTCCTCGACGACCCCGAGGCGGCCGACGAAATGGGCCGCGCGGGCCGCCGCGCGGCGGAGAAGCGTTATACGTGGCGGTCGGTCGTCGAGCGGACGCTGCCGCTGCTGCTCAAACGCGCTAGCTGACCGTGCTGCAAGAGGTGATTCCGAGCAGGTCCATCGGCCTGGGCAGAGACTCGATCGTGTTGCCGCTGATCTGGAAGCACTCCTGGGTCGGGGGAAGGCGCCCGCCGTTCTTGTCGAGGTAGATCCCTGCCGCGCTGTAGTTGCTGATCGTGTTGTTGCGCCAGACCGCGGTGCCGCCCACGGGGTCGTCCTGGAACCATGCGATCCCGATCGGGCCGCCGCTGATCACATTGCGCTCGACGAGCGAGCCGCGGTAGCGCATCGAGAGGCCGTTGGAGCGGAAGTGGGTGATTGTGTTGTCCTGGATCGTCATGAACGGTCCCGTCGCGTAGACGCCGTGCTTGCCGTAGGTGATCGCCGAGTTGAATCCGGCGTCGAGAATCGTGTTGTCCGAGATCGTGGTGTAGGCGGCCTTGATGATCAGGGCTGAGTCGCCGGTATTCTGGATGTAGTTGCCAACGATCTGCCAGTTCGAGTCGGCGGTGTTCGCCGAGTTGATCGCGATCGAGACGTTGACGATCTCGGAGTTGCGGATCGCAAGGCCATGGACCCCGTTGCCGCAGGACGAGCTGGCGAGAAAGCCCTGGCCGCCCCAGCCGGGACCGCGGTCGATGCGCAGCCCCTCGACGGTCACGCTGTCCTCTCCGCAGAGGTAGACGCCCTGCTGAAGAACCGCCTTGCCGGTCCCGTAGGAGCCGTAGGTGACACCGGGATCGGGGTACAGGTCGCCGGCACCACCGGAGACGACGGTGGCTGCGCCCTGGAACAGCACGCTGGTTCCAGGGGAAAGGGACGTCGCGTTCACCTTGGCGAGGGTCCGCCACGGTGCGCTCGTCGATGTGCCGGCGTTCGAATCGCTGCCGTTCGGGGAGACGTAATACGCGGGGCCGGCGGGAGGTGGCGGCGGGGGCGGGGCTGGGGACGCCGTAAACGAGGCGCTGACGCTGCGATCGGCGCTCATCGGAACCTGGCAGGCGCCGCTCCCGGAGCAGTAGCCGCCCCAGCTGGCGAAGCTGGCGCCGGCGGTGGGACCGGCGGCGAGGTTCACAATCGTGCCATCGGCATAGGGCTCGCTGCAGTCGCCGGGGCAGGAGATCCCGGGGCCGGTGACCGTGCCCGTGCCGGTCCCGCCAACCGAGACGCTGAGGGTGCGAGGGGACGGCGGCGGCGGTGGAGGGGGAGCGGAGGCGACGATCTCCCACGTCGCGGATGCGTACGCCGTTGGTGCTCCTTTACTCCTGGCCCGCGCCTTGAAGATGTGGCTTCCGAGCGCCAGCCCGCTGTAGATCTTTGGAGAGTTGCAGGTCTTGTAGCTGCCTGCGTCGCGCAGGCATTCGACCTTCGAGGCCCCGGAGGCCGTGAACTTGAACGTTGCGTCGGTCGCCGTGGTCACCGCCGGCGGCACCGACACCAGCTCGACCGTTGGCGACAGCCGCGTGTTCATCTTCATCTTGCCTCGCTTGGCGGCTTCCCCCAAGGGTGCGACCACGAACCCGACAAGGAGGGCGAGCCCGATCGCGAGTAGCGACCAAGCGGTAAGAGGTCTCTTCATTGCCGGGGCGGCCATTGCGCACCGGACTCATCGGAAGGAGCACCTCACCGCTTAGGAATGCCGCATCGCGTTCGAACAGCCGTCCAAGTGCAACATCACTTGCGTGGACCCACGCGCGACCAGTGGGCCACGGCGTCGCCGGGCCGGCTGGGCCGGCCTCGTTCAGCTGCTGATTACGGCTTCAGCGAGGTTCGCCGGGCCGTCCGCGATCAAACAGGCGGCGGGAGGTGGCAGAGGTAGCTGCCGGTTTGGGCGAACCCGGCAAGGTCCGCCGAGGTTGCGCGGCTCGGTGACTGGATTGAACTGACAGTGGTCGCCGACCTGGCTTTCGAGCTGTCGTAGTGGGCAAGCACGCGGCTTGCGCTCAGCGCCCAACCGTAGATCGCGACTTCGTCGATCACACCGCTGAAGAACTCGGACGAGCTGCTCCACGAGCCGATGAAGACGTTGTTGCTGCTGGTGCTGGCTCCGCCGCTGAGCGGCGCGCTTGCCACCTGGCTGCCGTTGATGTAGAGGCGCTGGGTAGTGCCGTCGTAGGTGCCGACGACGTGATAGGCCACTCCGGTCTGGATCGCACCAGTCGGCGCCTGCAGCCGCTTCCGCACCCCGGACTGGATGATCGTGAACTCGAGCTTCGGTCCGTTGAACTGCAGCGAGTAGGACTCGGCCTTGGTCACCACGCTCTTGAAGTTGCCCGCTGTGGGGAGCGCCGTCGGCTTGATCCAGGCCTCGAGGGTGACCGGCGAGGTGAGATTCAAGCTGGCGGAGTTGGTGACTCTGACGTGGTCGTTTGTGCCGTCGAAGCCGACCGCCTTGTTGGTCGCCTCGGAGCTGAGCAGGCTCGCCGCGCCCAGGGTGGGCGCGTTCACATAGGTGCCGGCGTTTGCGCTCTTCTCATCGACCGCGTTTGTCCCGCTGGCCTCGCCAAGCCGCCAGTAGCTGACCGGGTTGTCGGCGACCACCGCCGCCCGGTAGGCGCTGGTGGGCGGCGTTGCTTGCGTGGTCGCGCTCGCCGTGTTCGAGTAGCCGGAGCTGTCGGTCGAGTTCCTCGCCTTCACCCGGTAGTGGTAGGTCGTGCTCGGCGAGAGGCCCGTGTCCGAGAGGCTGGTGCTGTTCGCCCAGGCGGTCTTCACCACCGGTGAGGCAAAGCTGCTGCTGGTGTCGCGCTCGATCAGGAACTCCGTCTCATTGGAGGAGTTGTCGGTCCACTGCAGATCGATCCGTATGTCCGATACCGCGGTGGCGGTCAGGTTGCTCGGGTCGGCGACGGTCGGATCGGGGGGCGGGCCGCCGGACCCCGCCTGGTAATGGGCGCTGACGCGAGAAGCCGACAGCGCGCTCGTGTACACCGCCACCTCGTCCACCGTCCCCTTGAGGAACTCTTTGCTTCCGTTCCAAGAGGCGATGGAGAGCGCGTTGGAGTTGGACCCGATCGCACCGGACAGCGACTTGCTTGTCACCTGGCTGCCGTTGATGTACAGGCGCTGGGTGGTGCCGTCGTAGGTGCCGACGACGTGATAAGCCTGACCGGTCTGGATCGCACCGCTCGGCGCCTGCATGCGCTTCCGCGCCCCGGACTGGATGATCGTGAACTCGAGCTTCGGTCCGTTGAACTGCAGCGAATAGCCCTCGGCCTTGGTGGCGACGCTGGCGAACTTGCCCCCGCCGGGCAGCGCCGTCGGTTTGATCCACGCCTCGACCGAGACGCTCGCGGTAGGGCTGAGGGAGCCTGAGCTGGGAATGCGGACGTGGTCATCGGTGCCGTCGAAAGTCACGGCCGTGTTGGCGCTGTCCCCCGGCAGCAGGCCGGCCTGGGCGAGCTGGGGTCCGTTGGTGTAAGTCCCATTGTTCGAGCCGGCCTCGTCGTTGGCCGTCGTGCCACCTTGCTCTCCGAGCCTCCAATAGCCGGCGGGACCATCGCCGAGAACCGCGTTGGAGTAGGAGGATGCCCCACCGCCGCGGTCGAGCTCGATCGTGTCGGTTTCCGTGGCCGACCACTGGCCGGCGGCGTCGCGGAACTGGACATGGACCGTCTTGGTGCCGTCGTTGTTGTTGCCGCCGTAGCTGGCGTTCGTCAGGTCCCAGCTGATCGCCTGCGCGGTCGAGCCCGAGCCGGTGTAGGACTGAGTGGCCGACCACGTATTGCCGTCGTTCGAGAGCCGCACCTGGGTTACGCCGCTGATGTCGTCGCGCCCAAGGACCTTCACGGTCACGTTCGGCGACGCCGTGCCCGCGTCGATGTCATTGATCCTCACCGAACCGCTCGGCGGGTTGGAGTCGACGAGGTTGCCACCGAGGACGGAGAAGACGGTTATCGCCTCGTTTGCCTCCTGGCTCTCGCGGCTCGGATCGGCCTTGTTGGGACTCTCGTAGACCTTGTTCAGAGGGTCGGTCACCGAGCGCAGCACGTACTGGCCGTCGGCCAGCGTCCCCGTGGGGCCGAGGTCGACCCACTGCTCGAAGCGGTAGTAGTCATAGGTGTCGCCCCACCCGACCGAGATGCCTTGCAGCATCGCCCCGTTGGCGTCGGGAAAGCAGCCACTCGAGGTCATCACCGGCGGATAGGGCGTGCCGGGCAGGGTGCGGATGAACTCCTCGTCCATCATGCAGGCGGTCGTCTTCACCCCGACGTCGTCCGGGCTGCCTTCGGTTCCGCCGCTAGCGATCCAGGCGTCGTACTCAGGCTTCGTCCAGAGCTGGTAGCGGCCCCAGTCGTCGAAGTGGTAGTGCGAGTGCGCGGCGTGCCAGGTGAACGTCCCGACCGAGTGGTCGGCGGAGCCTCCGGCATCGTCGTAGACGCGCTGGATGGCGGCGCCGGTCTTCGTGGTGGGGTTTATCTGACCGCGCACCTCGAGCTTGCCCTGCCCGACGTTCCAGACCGTGTTCGAGAAACGGAGCACGTTGTGGATCACGCCGCCGCCGTCTGGGTCGACGTCGGTTCGGTCAAAGCGGAGATCGCGCACCGGCAGCGTCTTCAGGTCCGGATAGAGCGGCGTTGCCGCCTCGGCGCGGAGCGCGGGGACGATCGCCAACAGCACCCAAAGGGCGAATAGCAGCGTCAGGCCGCGCCTCCACAACGGAGGTAGAGATCGCGATTGGACGAGAGTCATCCCAGGCACGGCGTAGCCTAGCCGAATGGCGTCGCCGTATCGTTTCCATTTCGCAACGTGATTGCGGCGGTTTGCGGTAGTTACGGTCGCGGAACTTGCTGGTTCGCCGCTATGCGCGTATTCGCTCGCCCCGATCGCGACCAAGGTGGTTCGAGATGCCGCTTCGCAGGGCCTGGAGATACCTCACCGCCATGGGTCGAGGGTCTCCACCGCGAAGATATGGATGCGCCGTGTGCCTGCGCGGTCGCAGCACCGAGATCGCCGAGCCTAAACGCCCCCCGCTGATGTGTGCGACCACATGACGAAAATCGGCGTCGTCCCACCGGTAATAGACACCCGGGCGGGCTGTGGACTGGGCAGCTTTGCCCTTGAGGAGCCAATCGCACCAGATCGCCGGAAGCGGTGCCCCGGAGTCCACCGCAAGAGCCAGCGATCCGTAGAGCCGGGGGTTGAAGTCGATCGCCGCGAACGCTCCCGGCGACGACTCGATCAATTCGAGCTCGAATGGACCTTGCCATCCGAGCGCGACCAGCAATCGGTCGACCGAGTCGATCAAGTGAGTGGGAGCGGTGATCGACTGTGAGTAGGAGACCGATCCAGCCGCCGGGCGCCAGGTCCGGATGTACCGGCTCGCAGCGATGGCCTGGAGCCTGTCCTCGGCCATCACACCGCCGATCGAAACGATCTGACCTCGCTCGCGGCGCTGTAACAGGCAGGGAAGGCCAAACTCCGGCAGGCGCGCCTCGAGAGCCGCCTCGTCCGCCGCCATGAAGCTTTGCCTCTGGCGGGTATCGCCATCGCGGGAGAACACGGTGCGACGGGGTTTGAGCAGGACCGGATATCCCAATCTCCTTGCTGCAGCAAGAGCCTCGCCGGCATTCGAGCAGACGATCGTCTCCGGCGGCGACAGCCCCGCCTCCACGGCCTTCTCGTGCAGGTCGACCTTGCTGACACAGGCATCGACCACCTCCCGGGATGGCAAGCCGAGCTCGACCGTGTCGTCGAACAGCTCGCGATGCGACGAGACAGCGATCAAGGAAGCGTCACTTCCAGGCAGCACCGAGACGAAGCTGTTTCGGCGCGCGATCGCGGCCAAGTGCTCGACGAATCGGCGGCTCGAGGTGCGGGGATCCGGGGCCCAATACCGGGCTCTGGAGAAGCGCGACCAGTGCCCCGGCACGAGCCTCTCCGCGCTGGTCGTCCCGACCCGGTACCCGGCCCGGCTGAGGCTCTCGCAGGCGGCAACCGCACACCGCTCGTTCGCGTCGAGGACGAGGATGCCGGCGGACCCCTCCATGGCCGCCATTCTAGCCCTGAGAAATTTCCAGTCCGTAGCATCCCGACTATGTTGCCGCCGATGGATGACGCTTCCGGCGATCGGTCTGAGGCACCCACAGCCTCGCTGATCGAAGATCTTTCGGAACTCGATCCACTGCGAGCGAGTTGGGACGAGCTGGCCGTCCTTGCTCGGTCTCCCTTCGCCGCCCCTGCTTGGGCAGAGGCATGGTGGCGAAACCTGGCACCGGAGAGCGCCTGCCCGGCGGCGGTCGCTGTTCATGCCGACGACGAGCTTGTCGGGCTAGCCCCGTTTTATGCGTCCCGCCGATTTGGTGTGACCGAGCTGCGGCTGCTGAGCGGCGGGCTCGCGTCTCGCCTCGGCATCCTGGCCCGGCCCGGTCGAGAGCAGGACGTCGCGGGCGCAATCGCCGCCAGGCTGGCCGACGCCAAACCCCGCCCCGACATCTTTCGCTGGGAGGCGGTTGATGCCGCTTCGCAATGGCCCGTATGGTTGTCTGCCGGCTGGTCGGGCGGTCGCGGGCATCGCATACGGGTGGAGTCGGAACGCAGCGCTCCGGTCGTGCATTTGACCCAGGCGTCCTACGACGAGTGGCTCGCGACCAAGAGCAGAAATTTCCGCAGCCAGATGCGGCGAAGGCGACGCACGATCGAGGAGAAGGGGGGAATCTTTCGCTGTGCCGACCGCTCGACCCTCGCTGCCGACCTGGCGGAGTTCTCCCGCCTCCATTCGGCCCGCTGGGAGGGCCGAGGCGGTTCCGGAGCTGTCAACGCCGGCACCGAGGCGATGCTCGAGGAGGTCGGCGAGGCCCTGATCGACTCGGGGCGGTTCCGTTTGTGGATGATCATCGGGCCGGACGGACGGGCGATCAGCGCCCAAGTGTTCCTGGCAGCGGGCGGCGTTGTCGCCTATTGGAACGGCGGTTTCGACGAGGGCTGGGGTGAGCATTCGCCGGGCGTGGTGGCGATTCTCGCCGCGGTGGAGGATGCCTTCGCGCGGAATGACGACCTGCTGGACCTCGGGGGCGGGGAGGCCCGGTACAAGGAGCGCATGGCCGACGAGGATCGACCGGTCATGTGGGGCACCTCTTACCTGGGCGGAGCGCGCTACCCGCTGGCTCGGCTGCGCCGGTTGCCGGAGCAGGCCGCGAGGCGTGCAAGCCACACGCTGCGCAAGCGGCTCGGTCGCGACCGCTTCAACCGGCTACGTCGGTTCTTCGACCGCTGACGGCGGATCGCCCCAGCGGCGCCCAACGACAAGCCGCCGCGTAGCCGCGGCGAGCTGCAGCGAACTACGAACGGCACGCATCTTCGCTCTCTCCCGCCGGTCGAGGACGATTCGAAATCGCCCCAGCCGCAACCGTGCGGAGTCCGAAGCCGGAAGGTCATTGCGAGCAGAGACCAGCGTGGCACCGACCCGCAGACCCTGTCGCCGGGCCATCTCCGCCAGCCCAGCATCCGCATCGCCGTTGGGATAGGCGATGAAGAACGGGGCTTCACCGACGGTTTCGCGCAGCCAGTCTTGGGCGCCCGAGATCTGCGCCTCGGCCTCGGCGAGCGGGTAGGCGGGAAGAACCGCGTGGTCAAGGGTGTGGTTCCCGATCTCGATCCACGGCGAGGCGGCCATCTGGCGAAGCTCCCCTCCAGTGAGCGGCCGATCGACGTCCCCGATCGCTTTGAGCGCCTGGGGCCCGAACTCAGACGACAGGTGGCGGTTGACCTCGTCGGCCTTCATCCGGCGCAGCCTTGCGTATTCCGGGGCCACAATCGCCTGCTGGCCGCGCCGATGCCGTTCGCGGTAGACGACGTTCCACCAGAACGCCGTGCCGTATCGCACGTGGTTGACCGAGACGGAAACCGTCGCGTGCACCCCTTCGCGAGCGAGCAGTTCGAGGAGGCGCAGGTTGTTCGCAAACCCGTCGTCGAAGGTCAAGTGCGCGTAGTGGCCTCCCGGCGGCAAGCCACGGTCGATTTCGCCGGCGCTCACGAACCGGTAGCCGTGGTCGCGGAAGTAGGCGAACAGCCGCGACAACCCCTCGGGCGTGGCGCGCTCGTGCGGGTCGATGAGGCCGCTGTCGACCTCGGCCTCGTCGGCGAAGACGCAATGAAAGACGAAGACGATCAGCCCCGGCCGGTCCGTGGGCGCGATCGGGGCCAGCAACTGGTCGGCGCGTTCCAATGCCCTGCGGCCGGCGAGCGCCGCACGCAGGCCACGGCGGCCAAACTGGATCGGCGTTTTCTCGCTCGTCTGTCCCGCCCGGGCTCGCATGATTCGCTTCCTCTCCCCAGAGGGGTTGAGGATAGAACGTCGCCGATCCGCCGTCTGCTTCAATGACGGATTCGATGCCGAAGATGAAGACCCATTCCGGCGCCAAGAAGCGGTTCCGCAAGACCGCCAAGGGCAAGCTGCGAGGGCGGCGCGCCTACTCCAGCCACATCCTGGAGAAGAAGTCGCCGAAGCGCAAGCGGCGCTTCGCGCGGCCGGTGGAGATCTCGCGCCCCGATCGCAAGCGCGTCCGCACCCTGCTCGGAGGCGGAAAGTGACCAGGGTCAAGCGTTCCGTGCCTGCGCGCAAGAAGCGGCGCGCGACGCTGAAGCAGGCGAAGGGCTACTTCGGCCGCAAGAAGTCCTCCTACCGCTTCGCCAAGGAGCAGGTGCAGCGCTCGGGCGCCTACGCCTACCGCGACCGCCGCACCCGCAAGCGGGACTTTCGCCGCCTCTGGATCATCCGCATCAACGCTGCGGCGAGGCGCGAGGGAATGACCTATTCGCAGCTCATGCACGGCCTCTCGGCCGCCGGCGTCGAGGTGAACCGCAAGATGCTGGCCGAGATCGCTGTCAACGATCGCGATGCGTTCCGCCGATTCGTCGAACAGGCCCGGGAGGGTGCGGCCGCGTAGCCAAACCCACACGCAGCTTTTCCCGGGCGGGCCGACCAGGCGCCGCCCTTTTTGTTGGAGATTCGCGAGTCACACCAAATGATCACCAGCCCCCACAATGAAAAGCTGAAGCTGGTCCGCAAGCTGCGCGATCGCAAGCTGCGCGATCGCCAAGGCCTGTTCGTCACTGAGGGCGAGGACCTGCTCGAGGCGGGCCTTGCCGCGGGCGCCGAGCCGGAGTTGGTGCTGAGCGCACCCGGCTCGGGGCTGGACGGCCTCGAGGTCGCGCCGGAGCTGCTGGACGACCTCTCGGCGCTCGGCTCGGGCAGCCGGGCGATCGCGGTCTGGCGGCAGCGCTGGGCGTCGGAGGCCGCGGGCCCGATCTGCGTCTACCTGCACGGCATCGGCGACCCCGGCAACGTCGGTGCCCTGATTCGCTCCGCGCACGCCCTGGTGGAGGGAACGGTGGTGTTGGGGCCGGATTGCGCCGACCCGTACTCCGACAAGGCCGTCAGGGCGAGCATGGGCTCGATTTTCGGACAGAGCCTGGTCCGCGCGACGGTGGGCGAGACACCCGAGCCCCGCATGGCCCTGGTCGCCCACGGGGGCGACGGGCTGAGCGCCATGGCGGGGGCCGCGACGGTCTGTCTGGGCGCCGAGCGCGAGGGCCTTCCCGCGGATGTTCTCAAGGCCTGCAAGGCGAGGGTGACGATCCCGCTGCGCCCCGATGGCGCCGAGTCGCTCAACGTCGCCGCCGCGGCTGCGATCGTGCTGCAGGGGATATCGTCGCCGCCCATCGAAGGGACCAGCGGCAATGCTTGAGCGCATAGAGGAGATCAGGCGGGAGGCGGAGGCGGCGATCGCCGCCGCGCGCAGCACCGCCGAGCTGGAGGACCTGCGGGTTCGGTTTCTCGGCCGCAAGGCCGAGCTGACCGGCATCCTGCGGGGCATCGCCGAGCTGCCGGCCTCCGAGCGTGGCCCGGTCGGCAAGGCCGGCAACGACGCGCGGGTCGGGCTGGAGTCGCTGATCGAGGCGCGGGCCGGGGAGCTCGACTCCGCCGAGCTGGAGGAGCGCCTGGCCGAGGACCGCGTCGACGTCACCCTGCCGGGGATCCCGGCGGCGCCGGTCGGGTCCCGCAACCTGCTGGTTCGCACCCAGCGCGAGATCGAGGACGTCTTCGTCGGCCTCGGCTACCGGGTCATGGAGGGCCCGGAGGTGGAGCTCGATTACTACAACTTCACCGCGCTGAACCATCCCCCGGGCCATCCGGCCCGGATGGCCCAGGACACCTTCTACGTCGATCCCGAGAGCCTGGCGCCCGGGCTGCTGCTGGAGCCCGCTCCAACCCGGCCCGGCGAGGAGGTCGACGAGCTCGCGCTTCCGCCGGGGCCGGAGGACGTCGTGCTGCGTACACACACCTCGCCGATGCAGGTCAGGGCGATGGAAGTGCAGGGGCCGCCGATCTTCATCGTCGTCCCGGGCCGCTGCTACCGCAGCGATCCCTTCGACGCCACCCACAGCCCGGTCTTCCACCAGGTCGAGGGGCTGGCGGTCGGCGAATCGATCACCCTGGCCGATTTGAAGGGGACGCTGGACGAATTCGCCCGGGCGCTCTTCGGCCCCGAGCGGCAGACCCGCTTCCGGCCCGGCTTCTTCCCCTTCACCGAGCCCAGCGTCGAGGTCGACGTCTCCTGCTACCGCTGCGGCGGCTCGGGCGAGCTCGCCGACGGCTCGCGCGACTCGCTCTGCAAGGGCACGGGCTGGATCGAGATCCTCGGCGCCGGGATGGTCGACCCGAACGTGTTCGGCTTCGTCGCCGAGAGCGGATACGACCCCGAGCGCGTGCAGGGCTTCGCGTTCGGAATGGGGATCGAGCGGATCGCGATGCTCAAGCACGGGGTCCCCGACCTGCGCAAGTTCTTCGAGAACGACGTCCGGGTGCTGGAGCAGTTTCGATGAGAGTTCCCTGCTTCTGGCTGAGCGAATACTGCGACCCGGGCCTGCCGATCGAGGAGCTGGCCGAGCGGATCGCGATGCGGACGACCGAGGTCGAGCGCATCTCGCGCTTCGGGCCGCCGTCGAGCGAGGGCTTCGTCGTCGGCCGGGTCGTATCGGTCGAGGGCCACCCGGACGCGGACCGGCTCAGCGTCTGCGAGGTCGACACCGGCGACGGCACCCGCACGATCGTCTGCGGGGCGCCCAACGTCGCGGCCGGGCAGACGGTCCCGGTGGCGCTCCCCGGCGCGGTGCTGCCCGGAGGGCAGAAGCTCGAGCGCGCCGAGTTGCGGGGCGTCACCTCCGACGGGATGATCCTCTCCGAGGCCGAGCTCGAGATCGGCGACGACGCGGCGGGCATCGCGGTCCTCGACGACGGCGCCGCTCCCGGGAGCGAGCTGAGCCAGGCGCTGCCCGTCGCCGAGCCGGTGCTCGAGCTGGAGGTCAACTCGAACCGCGTCGACTGCCTCGGCGTCTACGGGGTTGCCAGGGAGGTGCACGCGTTCAGCGGCACCCCACTCGCCGATCCGCCCTGGGAGGACGATGCCGAGGCGACCGGGGAAGGGAAGGCCGACGACTACGCCTCGGTCACGGTCGAGGTGCCGGACCTCTGTCCGCGATTCACCGCGCGGGTGTTCACCGACGTCACGATCGGCCCCTCCCCGCTGTGGTTGAAGGCCCGCCTGATGGCGGCCGGCCAGCGCCCGATCAACAACGTGGTCGACATCACCAACTACGTGATGCTGATGACGGCGCAGCCGCTGCACGCCTTCGACCTGGAGCAGGTCCCGGACGGGGCGCTGATCATCCGCACCGCCGCCGAGGGGGAGAAGATGACGACGCTCGACGGGATCGAGCGGACCTTCGACTCCGAGGCCGTGCTGGTCTGCGACCGCAACGGCCCGTCAGGGATCGCGGGGATCATGGGCGGCGAGGAGAGCGAGGTCTGCCGCCCGGCGACCACCGGGGGGGGAGCGGGTGGGGGCGGGGACGCCGGCCACAAAAACCCCACCGCGCGCCGGCGGGGGGTGCGGTCGGACGCCTCGAACAGGTTCGAGAAGCAGCTTCATCCGGAGCTTGCGCTGCGCGCCCAGCGGATCGCCTCGAAGCTGATGGTCGAGGTCTGCGGCGCGAAGCTGGTGCCGGGGACGATCGACGTCGCCGCCGACGTCCCGCCGCTGCACCGGGTCCAGCTGCGCGCCGGGCGGGCCGAGCGGCTGCTCGGGATGCGGATCGAGGCCGACCTCTGCGACACCTATCTCGAGCGGCTCGGCTTCGGCGTCGAGCGCAAGGACGAGGACCTGATCGCCGAGGTCCCGGTCCATCGCCATTTCGACGTCAGCCGCGAGGCCGACCTGATCGAGGAGGTTGGGCGGATCCACGGCTACGACCAGCACCTGCCGGCCACTCTGCCGGAGGCCACCGCCCAGGGCGGGAGGCTGAGCCGCGAGCAGTCGCTGCGGCGCCGGGCCGAGGACGTGATCCGCGATCTGGGCTTCGACGCCGTCGTCACCCTCAGCCTCACCGACCCCGCGATGCCGGGGCGGCTGCGGGTACCCCCGGGAGATCCTCGGGGGGCGCCGATCCGGGTCTCCAACCCGCTCTCGCTCGAGCACTCCGAGCTGCGCACGACGATGATCGGCTCGCTGCTGGACGCGGCGCGCTACAACCTCGCCCACGGCGCCGAGCGAGTCGCCCTGTTCGAGTCCGGGCGCGCCTACCTGGCGGCGGGATCGTCGCCCGCCGGCGGACCGCTGGGGGAAGAGTTCGCCGGCGAGCGCAGGCCGCCGGCATACGAGCCACAGCGGCTGGCCTGCCTCGCCGTGGGCCCGTTGCGGGGGCTGAGCTGGGGCGACCGGGCGGAACCGGTGGACTTCTTCGCCGTCAAGGGCGTGCTGGAGGCCCTGGCCGCGCAGCTTGGGGCCGAGCTCGGGGTCGAGCCGGAGCTGCAGCCATTCCTGCACCCGGGCCGCGCCGCGCGGGTGCTGCTGGACGGCGCCCCGGCGGGCTGGATCGGCGAGCTGCACCCGCTGGTCTGCCGCCAGTGGGACCTCGACGCGGCGGCGGGGTTCGAGGTCGACTTCGCCGAGCTGCTCGAGGCGGCATCCGCGGGGCGGGAGCAGTACGAGGACGTGACCACCTATCCGTCGGTGCACCAGGATTTGGCTGTGGTCGTCGACGAGGACGTCCCGGCGGCCGCCGTCCAGGATGCCGTGCTGGCCGGCGGTGGCGAGCTGCTGCGCTCGGCCGAGATCTTCGACGTCTATCGGGGCGAGCAGGCGGGAGAGGGGCGCAAGAGCCTGGCGCTGCGGCTCAGCTTCCGGGCGCCCGACCGCACGCTCACCGACGAGGAGGTCGCCGGGCTGCGCGAGCAGATCAGGGCCGAGCTGGAGCGGATCGGGGGGAGCCTGCGTGAATGAGGCGACCGCACAGCCGCTCGAGGGCGATCCCGCCGCCCGGGTGCTGGTCGCCGGCGCCTCCGGCTTCGCCGGAGCGTTGGCGGCGGAGCTGGTCTGGGGTCATCCCCGGCTCGAGCTGGTGCTGGTGACATCGCGCGGCGACGCCGGGACCCGCCTCGACCACCTCTATCCGCGCTACCGGGTGCCGCTGGAGCTGCGCGAGCTCGACCTCGAGGAGATCGAGGATGCGGAGGCGGCGATCGTCGCCTACCCGCATGGCGCCTCGGCGCCGGTGGTCGCCGAGATGCGCGGCCTCGGTCTCCAGGTCGTCGACCTGTCGGCCGATTTCCGCCTCCGCGACACGGCGCTCTACGAGAAGTGGTACGGGTCGCACGGCGAGCCGGAGCTGCTGGTCGGCGCCGTCTACGGCCTCACGGAGCTGAACAGGAAGCAGATCCGCGAGGCGGACCTGGTCGCCAACCCCGGCTGCTACCCGACCGCGGCGTTGCTGGCGCTGGCGCCGCTGGCCGAGCAAGGGCTGATAGCCGACGTGGTGATCGACGCCAAGTCCGGAGTCTCGGGCGCCGGCCGGGGAGGTGGCGACGAGATGCACTTTGTCAACCTGGCCGAGAACGCGATGCCGTACAAGGTCGAGGGGCACCGCCACCAGCCAGAGATCGAGCAGGAGCTGTCGGAGCTGGGCTCGAGGGCGCCGGTGACGTTCGTGCCCCACCTGCTGCCGATCGACCAGGGCGAGCTCGTCAGCTGCTACGTGACGCCGACCCGCGAGGTCGGCGCCGATGAGCTTCGCTCGCTGTACGAGGACCGCTACGCGGGCGAGCGGTTCGTCGAGCTGGTCGACGACCCTCCGGCGGTGCGCGACGTCCGCGATCGCAACGACTGCCCGATCCACGTCGTCGCCGCCGACGGCCGGCTGATCGTCTTCGCCGCGATCGACAACCTCTGGAAGGGAGCCGCGGGCCAGGCGGTCCAGAACCTGAATCTGATGCTGGGGCTGGACGAGGCGGAGGGCCTGAGATGAGCCACTCGCCACTCGCCACTCGCCACTCGGCCGGGGTGCGGGCGTGAGCGGCTTCTTCAGATCGCGCTGGGTGGATCCCCCCGAGGGAGTCGAGGAGCTGGGGCCGACAGCGCTCGCGCCCGGGTTCCGGGCGGCCGGGGTGGCCTGCGGGATCAAGGACTCGGGCGAGCGTGACCTGGGCCTGCTGGCCTGCGACGCGGAGCACGTGGATTCGGCGGCGCTGTTCACAGCCAACGCCGCCGCCGCGGCGCCGGTGCGGGTCTGCCGCGAGCGGGCCGACCTCGGATCGCTGTCCGCGATCGCGGTCAACTCGGGCAACGCCAACGCGGCGACCGGGAACCAGGGCGTCGTCGATGCGGTCGAGATGCAGGAGGCCGCTGCCGAGGCGCTGGACCTGGAGCCGGTTCGGGTCGGGGTCGCATCGACGGGCGTGATCGGCCGTCCGCTGCCGGTGGAGCTCCTGCGTAGCGGGCTCGCCGAGGCCGCGGGCGCGCTGGGCGGCGAAGCTGCTGATTTCAGCGAGGCGATCATGACCACCGACCGGGGCCCGAAGCGCTGCGCGATGCGGGCCGGAGGCGTGACGCTCAGCGCCCAGGCGAAGGGCGCCGGGATGATGGAGCCGGGGTTCGCGACTCTGCTGTGCTTCGTTCAGACCGACGCCGAGGCAGCCGACGCGGACGCGCGACTGCGCCTCGCGGCGGAGGCATCGTTCGGCCGCGTCACCGTCGACGGCCAGCTGAGCACCAACGACATGGTGGTGCTGCAGGCAACCGGCGCCGCCGGCAGGCCGCTGCCCGAGGGTCTGCTGGAGGCGGTGCTGCTGCAGCTCGCGATCGACGTCGTCGCCGACGGCGAGGGCGCTACCCGGGTCGCACGGGTGCGCGCAGACGAGGCGGCGTCCGACAGCGAGGCGGAGAGGGTGGCGCGGGCGATCGCCAACTCGCAGCTGGTGCAGACGGGGATCTTCGGCCGCGACCCGAACTGGGGCCGGATCGTGCAGGCGGCCGGCATGGCCCTCGCTGGTGAGGACGTGGCGCTCGACGGCAGCAGCGTCGACGCCGAGGAGCTGGGAACGGACTCGGCCGAGCTCGAGCTGGGGATCCGCCTCGGTCGCGGCGCGGCCAGCGCGCACGTCTATTGCTCGGACCTGACCTACGACTACGTGAAGCTGAACGCGGAGTACACGACGTGAACCCAGATGCGCACACCAACATCGAGACCCTGCTCGAGGCGTTGCCCTACATCCGTGAGTTCCACGGGCGGACGGTGGTGATCAAGTACGGCGGCGCGGCGATGCGCGACCCCGACCTGCGCGAGGCGTTCGCCACCGATGTCGTGCTGCTCAAGTACGTGGGCCTGAACCCGGTCATCGTCCACGGCGGTGGCCCGGAGATCACCGAGTACATGGAGCGCCTCGGAATGGAGGTGCGCTTTCACGAGGGCCTGCGCGTCTCCGATCCGGAGACGGTCGAGGTCGCGAAGATGGTCCTGGTAGGCAAGCTCAATTCCGACATCGTGCTGCGCCTCAACCGCCACGGCCAACCTGCGGTCGGGCTGTCAGGAGAGGATGGCTGGCTATTCGAGGTCGGCCCGGTGGAGAACGCTGCCGAGGTCGGCTTCGTCGGCTCGATCCAGCGGGTCGACGTCGACGTGCTCAACCACATCGCCGCCGACTACATCCCCGTCGTCGCCTCGGCGGGCGCCGACCGGGACGGCAACTCCTACAACGTCAACGCCGACGAGGCGGCGGGCAAGGTAGCCGCGGCGCTCGGCGCCCACAAGGCGATCTTCCTCACCGACGTGGTCGGCTGGCTCGCCGACCCGGGCGACGAGTCCTCGCTGATCTCGCGAGCGACGGTCGAGGAGGTGGGGGCGAAGCTGAAGGAGGTGGAGGGCGGCATGCGGCCGAAGCTGGCGGCCTGCGTGGACGCAATCGGCGGCGGTACCCAGTATGCGCACATCATCGACGGCCGCCGGCCGCACTCGCTGCTGCTGGAGCTGTTCACCGACGCCGGCATCGGGACGATGGTGGTGCCGTGAGCCTGGAGGAGGTCCAGGCGCTCGACGAGCGCTACTTGATGCACACCTACCGCCGGGCGCCGGTGGAGTTCATGCGCGGCTCCGGGGCGCGCCTGTGGGACTCCGGCGGCAAGGAGTACCTCGACTTCCTGTCCGGGATCTCGGTCTGCTCGCTGGGGCACAGCCACCCGGCCGTCGTCGAGGCGGTTCGCGAGCAGGCGGTCCGCCTGATCCACGTCTCGAACCTCTTCTACTCCGAGCCCGCGACGCGGCTCGCCGAGCGGCTCGCCGAGTCGAGCATCGGCGGCAAGGTCTTCTTTACCAACTCCGGCACCGAGGCCAACGAATGCGCAATCAAGCTCGCCCGCAAGCACGCCCACGGGCGGGGAGTCGCCGAACCCGAGATCGTCAGCCTCGAGGGCGCCTTCCACGGCCGCACGATGGGATCGCTGGCAGCGACCCCGGGGATGGCCCGCAACGAGAGCTTCGCGCCGATGCTGCCCGGCTTCCGGTCCGTCCCCCGCGACGATCCGGAGGCGCTTGGAGCGGCGGTGGGCGAGCGGACCGCGGCGATGATGGTTGAGCCGATCCAGGGCGAGGCTGGGATCTACCCGATCTCCGACGAGGTGCTGGCTGCTGCAAGGGCGGCTTGCGATCGGGTAGGAGCCCTGCTGATCCTCGACGAGATCCAGTCCGGGATCGGGCGGACGGGCTCGCTGTGGGCGTACGAGCAGACCCCGGTGCGTCCCGACGTGATGACGACCGCGAAGGCGCTCGGTGGCGGGATGCCGATCGGCGCCTGCGTCGCCTCGCCCGCAGCCGCCGACGTCTTCGAGCCCGGCGACCACGGGTCGACCTTCGCCGGCGGGGCGCTTGCCGCGGCCGTAGCCCTCGCCGTGCTGAGTGTGATCGACGACCCGCAGCTACTACGCGGGGTGCGCGACCTCGGCGCCGAGCTCGCCGCGCGCCTTGCGGAGATCGATGGGGTGCGCGAGGTCCGCGGGCGGGGTCTGATGCTGGGCGTCGGCCTCGAGGAGGGCATCGTCGCCCGCGAGCTTGCCGCCGACCTGCTCCGTGACGGCCTGATCGTCAACGCCCCCGAATCCGGCACGCTGCGCCTGCTGCCGCCGCTGACGATCACGGGCGCGGAGGTCGAAGAGGCGATCGGTGTCCTGGGCACGGTGATCGCCGCCGCGCGGGCATCTCGAACGTGAGGATCCCGCTTAGCTCGCGCTGGCTTCCACGGGAGGATGCGACGCGGGGTCGTCCGCAGAGGACACTTCGGCCCATGTCTTTCGATACCCCTCGACCATCCGCCGCATCGCGTACCGGTCGCTGATTCGCGCTCGACCTCGCCCCCCCAGCTCCGCGCGCTGCTCGGGATCGATGGCGATCAACCCGATCATCGCCTCGGCGAGCGCTGTCGGGTCGCCAACCGGAGTTGTCGTTCCGGCATCTGCGATCAGGTCCTCCGCATCCCCACCCCGGGTCGAGACCACGGGTAATCCAGTCGCCATCGCCTCTCCGATCACGAGCGGGAGGGCCTCCCCGATCGACGAAGACTGGACCGCCAGGTCGAAGGCGTTGAGGAGCCGCGGCATGTCAGTGCGCCGCCCGAGCATCATTACTCGATCTCCCAGCGGCGCGGCCAGCGCCCGCAGCTCGGGGTTGTCGGCGGTGACGCCGTCTCCGACAAGGACAAAGCGAAGATCTGGAACCTGGTCGAGGACCTTTCCGGCGGCGGCGAGCAGGGTGGGGTGATCCTTCATCGGATGGAACCGGGCTACGTGACCGACGACCACCGTCGTCGGTGAGATGCCGAGCTCACCGCGAACCTCGCTGCGGGCGGTGGGATCGGGCTTGAACTGCGCAACATCGAAGCCGTTGAGGATCGTGACAATGCGTCGGCGCCGGTAACGCAGCCTGTCCATCACCCGGTGGGCGCTCACCGAGCAGGCAACGATGCACGATGGGACGAACCAGGAGCAGAGCGCCTCGAGACGCTGCAGGAGGACCGCCTTGGTGCCTTGAATCGAACGGCTGACGTCGGTGACATGGACCCCCCATACGACGGGGGACCTGCCGACGATGCGCGCGGTTAGCCCGACAAGGACGTTCGAGTGCAGCATCCAGGTCTGGATCACGTCCACGGGGGTTCTCCGCAGGAATCGTCCGAGACGGAATATGTCGGCCGGAGTCGGTACCCCGCTCATCCCGAGCGCGTGAACCGGAACACCCATTTCTTCGATCTGTTCCGCAAGGGGCCAGCGAGGTCTCAGCGAGAGAACCGAGTGGCCGGCGCGTTCATCCCCCAATTCATCCAACATGCGGACGAGCAGCATCTCGGCGCCCCCGTGGGCGAGGCCGGTGATCACATGCAGGACACGGGGGGGCGCCATCGTCGGCCGGCCCTCCGGCTCGGCAGCGATCACGGCAGCCCGATCTCCCGATAGACCCCGAGCGTCTCATCGACCATCCTCTCGAGCCCAAACCGCGACAGCATCCGATCGCGCGCCGCCCGGCCGAGGGCTCCGGCAAGCTCCGGATCTGCCAGCAGGTCGATGGTGGCCCGCGCCAGCGCGATCGGGTCCTGGGCAGGCACCAGGCGTCCCGTCTCCCGGTCCTCGATCGCTTCGCCGACCCCACCGACATCGGTGGCGACGATCGGCATTGACATCCCCATCGCTTCGAGCATCGAATACGGGAAGGACTCGGACCACCCCGGTTGGACGAAGATGGCGGAGGCGCCGAGCAGGCCCGCGACGTTATCGATCGAGCCCAGTAGGTGCACCCGCTCGGCGACCTCCAAGTCGACGATCTGGCGTTCCAGGCTCTGCCGCTCGACACCGTCACCCGCCACCACCAGCCTGGCGGCCGGAAATCGCTCCAGAACGAGCGGCATGGCGGCGATCAGCGTCGTGACCCCCTTCGGCAGCTGCAGTTCGGCGACCGTGCAGATCAGTGGGCCCGCCTCGCTCAAGCGAGCGATCTCGGGGTCTGGCGCGGCAGCGGCCAGCGGCTCGATGCCGTTGTAGACGACCCGCGTCCGCTTCGATGGCCCGATGCTCGCGGCTATCCGGCGTTCCGCCTCGCAGACGCAGATGACCCTTGTCGCCAGCGGGGCCAGTGCTGTCTCGATCGATCGGTAAAGGCGGCGCTGGAGCGGATTGAATTGATTCTTGAAGGCGTAGTTGTGGGGTGTGAAGACGACCGGCTGGCGCGGCCGGGTCAGCCTCGCGAGGCGGGCGACGACTCCGCCCTGTGAGCCGTGGGCATGGACGACATGCGGCCTGAACTCCCTGTAGACGCCGCCGAGGCGGGCCGCCGAGGCGGCGTGCCGGATCGGATGGGGGCGGCGGGGAATGTCGATGTGAAACATGGTCGGTTCGAGATCGCCCGCCAGGTCGTCGTGCGGACCGCAGACGGCGCATTCGTAGCCCCGCATGCCCAGTTGCCGGCTGAGGCGCTGTACGTGCCCGAAGGCGCCACCCTTACTCGGGCGCACCACCATCAGTATTCGACCCCGGGAGCTTTGCAAAGCGCGGAATTATCGCTCAGCCGGCCCCCGGCGGGCTGCTCTCACGGCTGAACGGGAGGCGGAGGCGTCGAACCAACGACCGCAGCTCGCCAATGCTCAGCTCTCGAAGCAGCAGCAGCACGGCGAGATAGGCAAACGTCGCGGCCACCGAGCCCGCGATCCAGGCGAAGGCGCTGAGGTGATGCGTCCCGGCGGCGAGCAGCACGAGGGCGGCGACAGCCGCGGCGATCAGGCCCCGGCCGACGATGATCGCGAGGCCCGAGAACGGGGTCTCCAGGGCGCGCTGGCAGATCCACGCGTGACCTCCCGTGTAGAGGGTCATGGCGGCGCCGGTGCCGATCGCGCCCGCGACGATGCCGATCGGGGGAACGAGCACCAGGTCGATCACCACGTTGACAAGCAGCGCCCCGATCGCCAGCGGTATCCGGCGCCTGGCTTCGCCGAGGTAGTTGGCTGCTGTCTGGAGCACCGTGGCGAGCCCGAACAGGACCACGGTCGGCGCCAGTGCCCGCAAGACCGGCGCCGAGTCGGAGTATTCGTCGCCCAATACCAATCGCACGATCGGCTCGGCCCAGACCAGGACCGGGGCGGCGAGCAGCAGGTAGAGGAGGACCGTGTACCTGAACGCCGCGATGAAGCGAGCCGAATCGGCCTGCGACCGAGAACCTCGCGCGAGCCGGGGGGTAAAACCCGTCGCCACCGCGATCGCGGGATACACGAGGAAGGTGAGGATCCGGGCGGCGGCTTCGAAGAGGCCGGCCGAGGCCGTGTCCAGCATCGCACCGATGATCAGCACGTCGACGCGTTCGAAGATCGCCATCACCCCGTTGATCACCAGCATCGCGGCGCCGTAGCCGGCTATCCGGCGGGCCGGGAACTGTCTGCTACCGGCATCCCGCAGCGCCTTCCAGCCGGTGACCCGGAGCGCAAGTGCCGCGGCCAGAATCCCGGCTGTCGCCCAGCCGATCGCCCGGCCCCCGACGGCCCCCGCCGCGCCGGCGCCGAGCAGGACGAGGCCGATGCTCGCCGTCGCCTCCACCGAGCTTTTGACCAAGCCGGTCCAAAGGTTGAGCGAGACCCGGCCGAGCGCCGTAAACCAGAACTGAAAGATGCCGGCTATCCCTTGAACAGCTACGGCTATCGCGATCAATCGCAGCGGCAGGGTCAGCGATGGCGTGTCGTAGGCATCGGCGATCACGGGTGCCAGGAGGATCAGCGCGACCGTCGCCACCGCCGAAGCGATCAGCTTCAGGTCGAGAGCCGTGCGGAGCACGGCTGCGGCGTGCATCCGATCCCGAGGCTTCTCGGCAGCGAACCGGGACATCGACTGCGAGATCCCGAGGTCGGAGGCGATCAGCACGATCGCTCCCACACTCACCGCAAGAGCAAGGACTCCGTAGTCGGTGGGTCCCAGCTCTCGGACCAGGAACAGCGTCAGGACGATCGTGAAGACAGCTCCCACCGCTTGGGTGGCAAGTGAGAAGAGGGTGTTTCGCGCCGGCCCGTGCCCCGGGGCGAGATCGCCGCTGGGGGCTCCGGTCAAGACTCCGGCTGGCGGTCGACGAACTCTCGGTGCCGGCCGCGGCCCATCACGTCGCCGACTGGCCGCCCGGCGCTAGGTGGCAGCGGTCGGCTCCATCCGATTGGCCATCGCCAGCAGCGCCGGGCCGAGCCCGAGCAGCAGCCAAAGCTCCTTCGCGTACCCCCCCGAGGTGAAGATATCGGCTGCCAGTAATCCGATCAGCGAGGCGGCGATCGCCGTGGTCAGCGCCTGTAATCGCCATTCGGCCAACCTTCGGAATCTGGATAGAGCAGCGAGTGAGCAGCCAAGGAAGAAGATGATCAGGGTGAGAAAGAGGATCGCGCCGATAATGCCAAGCTCCGCGAGAACCTCGAGGTACATGTTGCTGGCGGCCTTCGGTGTATCGGCGATGTACTGGTCGTTCGGCAGCGATCCGGGGCGCAGCAGGTAATGGATCGACGTGACAGGGAAATTGCCCGCGCCGACGCCGTTGACCGGGTTGGCGCTGACCATCCTGCCGCCGACCGTCCAGAGGTCGGTGCGTCCCGATCCGGTTCCCGGATGGATGATCCGCTCTCGGCTCTCCTCCGGCGCAGCCATGGCGACATAACCAACCACTCCCAGCAGGACCGTGACGGTGGCCAGGGTGATTGCAAGACGCCTGCCTCTGGCGAGGGCCACGAAACCGATCAGCATCGCCGCGAGGCCGATCAGGCCGCCTCGCGAACCGGTTAGAAGAAGGGCGATCAGGCAAATGCCGCCGGCCCCGACGATCGCGCCGCGCGCGAGCGAGGTCTTGGTGATCGCCGCTAGGCCACCACTGAGTCCCACTCCCAGAACCAGGGCTGGCGCCAGGTTGTTGGGGTTGCCCAGGGTGCCGCTCAAACGTTCGAGCTCCCCATACGCCGCCTGCTGCGGACCGACGAAGCCATAGACGGCCGCGGCAAGTGCGCCGAGGACCATGGCAGCGGTGATCCAGGTAACGTCCCTTTCCTTCTCCACAGCCGTGTAGACCACAAAGACCAGAATCAGCAGAAGCGCATAGCGAAACACCGAGGTCAGGACCGCGTTTCCATCCTCGGCCCAGACGTAGCCGAGTGCCGTCCAGGCGAGGAAAAGCACCATGGTCAGCGAGATGGCCGGGTGGACGCCGGCGAACGTCCTCTGTGAACTCCCTTCGCGGGTGACCAGCGCGAGCCATGAGATCAGCAGGGGAAGGGCGGCCAGTTTGATGATGCTTACCGTGCCAGCGAAGTTGGGGAGGTATACGAGGAAGCTGAGGAACGTAAAAAGCGCCAGCCCAATCGTGAGATCGGCGAGCGCGGCCAGGGCAAAGGCGATGCCGAGCGCCGCCGCAATCGCTATTCGGGCGTCGATCCCAGCAAGCAAGCCGGTCAGCACGGCGAGCAGCCCAAGGCCGCCGAGCAGCAACGTGTCGCTTCGCGGTGCTGTGGTGCTCACGCGGCCATTGTCGCAGCCCGATTTGGCGTGCCGCTGACGCCGGTCAGCCGACCGCGACGCCCTGCTCCTCCGAGACTGCGGCTTCGTAGTAATGGTACTCGCCGCGCCTCGGTCGCTCGGTGCCCACGACCGTGAACCCGACCGGTCTGACCCCGCTCTCGGCGAGCAGCTCCCCGAGCCGTGCCAGCTTGTCGAGGCGGGTGGTGCCGATGCGGGCGACTATCAGCACGTCGTCGGCCTGGCGGGCAAGCGGCAGCGCGTCCACCACTTCGTTGAGCGGCGGAGAGTCGATGATCACGTAGTCGGTCATGCCCCGTGCCTCCTCGAGCAACCGGTCCGCCGCCGGGATCGAGAAGAGCTCGGTAATCCAGCCCCCCTCGTAGTCGGCCAGCAGCAGCTGCAGGTTGCTGCCGTAGCCGGGCGTGGGCGTCAGCGCCTGATCCAGCGTCGTGTTCTCGATCAGGACGCTGACCACGCCGCCATGCTCCGGGTGGACGTCGAGGACGTCGCCGAGCACCGGCCGGCGCAGGTCGGACTCGATCAGGATCACCCGCTTTCCGGATAGGGCGAGCGAGGTGGCGAGGTTTACGGCGGTGGTCGTCTTGCCCTCCGACGGGGACGAGCCGGTGACGAGGATCGTTCTCGCCCGCCCCGGCGTCGTGCTCTCTCTTGCCATCAGGGTGGCGCGCAGCGTGCGGTAGGCCTCGGCCGTGACCGGGGAGACCCGGCGCGGGCTCAGCGGCTTCTCCGCGGACCGGCCCTGCTCCTTCGGGATCCGGGCCAGGATCGGCAGCCGGTAGAGGCGGCGCAGCTGCGCCTCGCGGCGCAGGCGCGGGTCGAGCACCTGGAAGGCGAAGGCGGCCCCGAGGCCGAGGATCAGGCCTGCCATCAGCGCACCGGCCGCGCTCAGCACCGGTCGAGGGGAGGCCTGACGGGTCGGCATGGTTGCCGGAGTCTCGAGCCGTATCGTCGGGTCGGGCCCGCTGCGCAGCACCTCCATTAGGGCGATCTGGTCGGCCACCGGATTCTCGGTGGCCGTGCCGGACACTTCGGAGGCCTGGGCCCGCAGCCGCGGGAGCTGGTCATCGATCTGGCGGAGCATCCGGTCGGTGCGGTTCGCCACCGCGGTGCGCGCAAAGGCGTTGGCCAGGTCGGCCGCGCCGTCCGGGGAAGTATCGCGGGCCACGACCGAGACGATGCTCGACTGGGCGACCGGCTCGGCGGTGACCTTGCTGAGCAGGACCTCGGGAGTTTCGCCGGAGTCAAGCGCCTTCTTGACCCGCCCCGCAATCTCGACGTTGGTCACGAGCTGGGAGGCGGTCTGGACGTCGCGGGTGGGGTCGCTGGACTCGCGGAGCAGCCCGAGGCTGGCGAAGACCGGGTTGTCGCCGGTCACCGGCGTCACCAGCAGGGCGGCATCTGCGTCGTACATCTTGGTCGCCGTGAATACGTAGAGGACCGCTATTCCCGTCGTGATCACGACCGTGGCGAAGATCAGCCAGATCCGCTCGCGGATGGTTTCCACATAGCGCTTCAGCCCCTCCTGTTCCTCGAGAGGCTGGCGCCAGTCCGTGTCCCTGATTTCGCTCTGCTCGCGCACGAATCCTCAAGCTCCTTCGGTGCGAAGGAGGGACGTCCTGCGGGCGCATTGTTACAGGCGGCCAGGCAGAGCCCGATCCGGTCAGGGGCGTTCAGTAGCTTGGCGTCATGTACGCCGCGCGGACCGAGCCCACGCCAGGCGAGCCGGCGCCGGCCGGGCGTTCGCGTGGAGTTGCCGGGCTCGTTCGCGGTGCCATCGCCGGTGTGGGCCCCGCGGCGCTGGTGCTTGGCGTCGTCGCGGTGGTGCTCGCCTGGTGGGGCTTCAAGGAGGGCGCTTACTTCGGCACCGTCTTCTACCCGGGGGCGATGGTCCTGCTGGCGCTGCTGATCCTGCTGCTGGCGGCCGCCCCGCTGCGGGCCCGCCCGCGCGGGTTCGCGGGCCTGGCCCTACTCGCGCTGCTGCTGATCGCGGCGTGGACCCTGCTGTCGACCCTCTGGACCCCGAGCAGGGAGGGTGCGGTGTTCGACTTCGGCCAGGCCTTCCTCTACGCGGCGGTCTTCCTGCTCGGCCTCTGGACCTGCAACCTGCTCGGCCCGCGGATGCTGCTGGGGCTGGCCCCCGTGGCGGCCGCGGGGGCCGCGGTCGGGGTGGCGACCGTCGTCACGATCGCGACCGAGACCGACGCGAGCGCACTGTTGCACGGCGATGCGACGCTGTTCTTCCCGATCGGCTACCGCAACGCGAACGCGTCCTTCTTTCTGATCTGCGTCTGGCCGACGCTGGCGCTGGCTGCCGAGAGCCGCGCCCACTGGTCGCTGCGGGCGCTGATGGTCGGCTCGGCGACGATGCTGCTGGGGCTGGTCGTGCTTTGCCAGAGCAGGGGCTCGCTGCCCGCCGCCGCGGTCGCCCTGCTGGTGTTCATCGTGCTCTCCCCACGGCGCCTGCGTGCGGGGGTCCACGTCGGTCTCGCCGCGGTGCCGGTGTTGGCGGCGCTGCCCTTCCTGCTCGACGTCTTCCGGCACGAGGTTCCCGGCGCCAGCGCCGTCCCGCTGCTGCACGACGCTGCGGCGGCCATCGCGGTGGCCTCGGTGGCATCGGTGGTGCTGGCCGCGCTGGCGATGCGCACCCTCGAGCTGCGGTTCGATCTGGGCGGTGCCCGGGCGGCCCGTCTGTCGCGGGTAGCCGCCGTAGTGACGATCGCCGCGGTGGTGGTGGCCGGCAAGCTGATCGTCGCCGAGCGCGGTGGGCCGGTCCATTTCGTCGATCAGCGCGTCAGTGAGTTCGAGGCGGGCGGGCTTCCCGACTTCAGCACGCAGGGCACGCGCTTCGGGGTCAACGTCGGGTCGAACCGCCGGGACTTCTGGCGCGTCGCCCTGGACGAGGGCGCCGACGACCCGGTGCTGGGAGGCGGCGCCGGCGCATTCGAGATCGCCTACCTGCAGGAACGCGACAGTCCCGAATCGCCGAAGGATCCGCACAGCCTGGAGCTGCTGATGTTCTCCGAGCTGGGCCTGCCCGGCCTGCTGCTGCTGCTGCTCTTCCTGGTCGCCGCCGCGGCGGCCGCTATGCGTTCCCGGCGCCTCGGTCCGACCGCGGCTGCGCTGGGGGCCGGGGGGGTGGCCTCCGGCGCCCAGTGGCTGACGCAGAGCTCCTACGACTGGTTCTGGCACTACCCGGCCCTGACCGCTGCGGTGATGTTCATGCTGGGAGCGGTGGCGGCGCCCTCGGTGCTGAGCCCGGCACAGCGCTTCCGCCGGGCCCGCATCGGCGCGGCCGCGGTGACCGCACTGGTGCTCGCGGCTACGGTGCCGCTGTTCTTCTCCGAGCGCTACTTCAATCGTGCCTACGACGAGTGGCAGGAGAAGACTCTGTTCGCGTCCCGGGACTTCGACCGGGCCGCGTCGTTGAACCCGTTCGCCGTCGCGCCGCTGCTCTACGAGGGGGCGATCGCGGCGAAGCTGGGGGACCGCGAGCGGGCACTTGACTCCCTGGACGAGGCAGTCGAACGCCAGCCGGATCGCTTTGCCGCGCACTTCCTGTTGGCTCAGCTCTATGCGGGCCGGAACCCGGCAGCCGCCCGGCTCGAGATCGAGGCGGCGCTCTGGCTGAACCCGGCAGACCCGGCGGCGCGGAGGCTGGACAGGCGGATCGAGGGGGCCTAGTCAGGGGGATCGGCGTGCCTGCACTGCCGTCGATGGCCGAAAGTACGAGTCTGCAACCGGCTTGCGTGCTTTTGCTCTGCGGCGCGGGTGCCGATAGGAGATGCAACACTGATCCGACCGCGCCCCGGGCAGCCTCTGCCGGCGCGTGTGAGAAACCAGCCAAATGAATGTGACCGCCGAAAGGACTTCTATGCGCAACAGCCGCGCCGCGCGTGCCGCGACGCTGCTGGCGCTGGCCGGCATGCTGCTGTTCGCGGCTCCGGCCATGGGGCAGTCCGGTGATCCCACCTCCGCCCAGTACAAGGACGAGGCCGGCGGCGGGGCCAGCACCCAGCCGCCCGACAGCGGCCTGCAGAAGGAGGTCGTCGGCGGCCTGCCCTTCACCGGGCTCGATCTGATCGCGCTCGCCGCGGTGGCGATCGCCCTCACGTCGATGGGCCTCGCGCTGCGGCGGCTGACCGTCGATCACACCCGCGTTTAGGCGCTCCCCAGCTCTCCCGCCTTCACGCGATCTCGACCCGGTCTTGCGGTCGCTACCGGATGCTGAGGCTTCGCTCGATCGCGGCGGCTTCCCGCCTCGCTCGCAGCGGGGCGTCGTGGGCGATTCTGCGCAGCAGCAGGTAGCGGTAGGAGCCGCGCGCGATCCCCACTGCGGTCTCCGAATGCCCCGGACTGCGAGCGCCCAGCTCGAAGCCTTCGCCGCGACCCAGCCGCAGCCGCCGGGTTGCCGTGAGTGCCGCGCCGGGGTTGCGCGACCGCAGCAGCTCGGCCGTGCGCTCGACCATCGACGCCAGGGTGAGGGTGGGGGCCTGCTGGTAGAAGATCTGCACCTGCGCGGCGGAGGTCGCGGAGCGCGGCTGCAGCAGCAGCCCGCCCCCGGCGCTTCGCTGTGACCAGCCGCGCGGCAGCCTCACCGAATAGCGCTGGGTTCGAAGTAGCGTCGTCCGCGGGGCGGCCGGCTTCGCCGCGCCTTCGCCTGCCGCAGCCCCCTCGCTTCCGCCGGCTTCCTCGCTGCCCGCCGCCCCGTTGTCTGCGGCAGTCCCCTCGTCTCCCGAGCCCGCCTGGCCGGCGCTGTTCAGCGCCCCGGCCGGCGCACCCGAGCCGATCGCGGGCGCCGGAGGGGAGGGGGCGGCAGTCTCGTCGGAGGCCGTCTGCTCGTCTGCGGTGCCGATCCGCAGGCCGGCCAGCGCCAGGGCCAGAACCGCAACGGCGATCAGGGCAACGGTGGCGTTCGGCGATTGCCACCAGCGGTGCATGCGTGCGCGGGGCGGCATTCCGATCGGCGGCACGGGGCCGGGCCCGGAGGGCGGCTGCGGCATTCCGGCCGGGGGCTCGAGCCGGTCCGTGTGTGAATGCCAGGCTCGTTCTGGCGCCGCCGTGGTCTGCGGGTCGGCAACGGCGCCCGCCGCCGGCTCTACGTTTGCTCCCGCCGCGATCCCGGCATCCGCGGCCTCACCATGTACGGCCCCGCCGGTGGCGATTGCTGCCGGCACGGGCCGGTCGGCGGGCGGGGCGGGCGACCCCGGCTCGATCCGCACCTCGCGCTCGACCTCGATGGTCGCCGTTGCGTAATCGTGACGGGCGCCGCACCCCCGGCAGGTGATCGAGACGCGACCGCCGCCCAGGCCGGCCGGGTGGGCGACGTCGAACCCTGCGCCGCAGGGTTCGTGCCTGATCAGGAACCGGCTGAGGCCTTCCAGCAGAGCGGGCTGCGGGCGGCTCGCCTCCATACAGCTAACGGTAGAGGACGTGCCCGCCGTTACGACCGGTTCGTGATGGACAATCGCCGGCAATGGGCCTGGAGCGCGAACGCGCTGCCGCTATCGAGCCGTTGCTGGCACACGCGGTGGGCGAGCCGGATGTGGCCGCCGAGGGAAGCCGCGCGATCGGGCGGATCCTGCTGTCGACCGAGGATGAGCTGGCCTCGATCCGCCAACGGGCTCACACCGGAGCCCGCGAGATCGGCGAGGACGCCGAGCGCCGGACCCGCGACCTGGCACTGGAGCGGCGCAGCCGCATCGCCGAGCTGCGGGCTGAGCTCGAGGCCAGGGCGTTGGCGCTCGCGGTCCGCTTCGAGGCCGTGATCGAGATGCTGGACGCGGCGGAACGCGAGCTTGCCCGTCGCGCCGGCCAGCCGGAGCCGGTCCGCGACGCGCGCGAAGCTCACTGGCGCAGCGCGATCCATCTCACCCTGCGCGAGCGGGCGAGGTTCACCGTTTCCCACGAGGAGCCCTCCGGCCCCGCGGCGGCTTCGCCCGCGCCCGTTGAAACCCCGAAGCGGCGACGCCGGTGGTGGCGGCGCTGGCTGCGCGAGGCGGCCTGAATCTCCGGGAAAGGCCTGCAACGCCGGAGTAAGCTTGATCCGGATCGCCACGCTGGCGATCCGACCATGGAAGGCGAGCCGAAAAGGGACGACTCGAAGGCGGGAGAACCGGGCGCCGAGGATGCGGCCGCCGGGAGGCCTGGCGCCGAGGATGCGAACGACGATGCGATGTCGCCGCTGGATCGCATCGTCCTGGTCACCGAGCGCGAACTGGCCGCGATCGAGCAGCGCGCCGAGGCGGAGGCGGAGAGGATGTCGGGGCGCACCGACCGCCACGTTCGCGAGATGGCGCGGGATCGCCGTCGCCAGCTGATTCTGCTCAGGGCGGAGCTGATCGACCGCGTTACCGCCCTGGCGATCCGGTTCGAGGGGCTGCTCGAGGTGCTCGACTCCGCCGACGCGGAGCTCAATCGCGTCATCGGCGACGACGAGAACGATTTCTCCGATGACCAGGACGGAGCCGAAAACCAGATCAGGGTGACGGTCAGCGAGCGGCGGCGGATGACGATCTCCCACGACTTGTCCGACGCGCCCCTGCCTCCGACGCCCATGCCGCAGCAATCGATGGCGCCCGAGCCTCGCCGCGTGGTGCCCTCCGAGGCTCCGGCCGCCGGGGACGCTTCAGAGGGTCGTTGGTCTTCCTGGTGGCGCCGCTTCTGGCGCGGAGCAGCGTAGAATCGCCGGGAAGGAGGAGCGCCGCGCCGCGGCGAACCAACCTCTTGCCGATGCACGATCCACCCACACCCCCAGGGGATCATGGCGACAGGCCCCCGGAGGCCTCCTCGCCGCTGCGTGAGTCGGTTTCGACCGCGACCGACCGCATCAAGGTGATCATCGAGGCCGCCGAGAAGGCGGCCGCCGGGATCATCGAGGACGCCGAGGTGCAGGCGCACCGCTATCTCGAGCAGTCGCGGGAGCGGGCCGACCACCTTGCCGACCAGCGGGTGCGTGCGATGTCCGATCTGACCGACTCGCTGCTCCAGCAGGCCGAGACGGTCAAGCGCCAGTCCGATGGGCTGATCGCCGCGCTGGACAGCGCCCGACACCAGATCGACACTTCCGGCCGCCCGGACCTGACCGCCCCCTCGGCGGGAACGGCTCCGGCGGGCCACGAAGCCGCCGGCCGCGGCGCCCCCCACCTGCAGCCCGTCGAGCCCGAAGGCCCGAGCCTGCAGGCGGTGCCGCCCGCATCCCCTCCGCCGGTGAGCCCGCAGGGGGCGCCGCCGCCGGTGAGCCCGCAGGGGGCGCCCCAGCCGCCGCCGGTGAGCCCGCCTCCGGCCGCCGATCCGCGCTTCGACCGGGCGGCTCCCGGCGCCTCGCCGATCGGCGATCGCCCCGCCCCGCCCGGAGGCAGGGGCGCCTTCTCCGACGGGGCGCGGTTGCTGGCCACCCAGATGGCGGTGGCGGGCAGCAGCAGGGTCGAGATCGAGCACAGGCTTCGCACCGAGTTCGGCATCGAGGATGCCGCACCGATCCTCGACGGCATCCTCGGACCCGAATAGCGCTGTGCACGAGGATCCCACCAGGATGATGGGGGAGGACCCGCCGGGCCCTCCCCCGGGCGGCGGCTCCGGCTCGAACACCCGCTTCCTGATTGCGGGGCTCGTGGCGGTGATCGTCGGCCTGATCGTGGCGGTGGTGGTGATCGCAAGCGACGGCAGCGGTGATGGCGAGACAACCAGCGCCCCCACCACGCTGCCGACCACCGAGCCGACCACCACCGAGACCACCGAGCCGACCACCACCGAGACCACCCAGAGCACCGATACGACCGAGACCACCGAGCCGACCGAGACCACGACGAGCACGACCACGGCAACCGAGCCCACCGACGGCGGCAGCGGCGGGGTCCCGGCTCCGTAGGTTCGCTCCTGGCTCCTCGCTCCTCGATTGCTAGATCCGAGCAGCGAGCAGCGAGCAGCGAGCTAGTTCGCGGGCCAGCGCCCGCCGCGCGCCGCGTCGAATATCGCGATGTCGGTGACGCGTCCGAACACCGCATAGCGCTGGGCGGCGCTGTAGAGCGGGTGGCAGGCCGTCAGCACCAGCCGCTCGTAGCCGACCTTGTGGACGATCTGCACCGCGGCGTCGTCGACGATCTCCGACTTCTCCACCCTGTAGGTGAAGGTCGCGTAGGGCATCTCGAGGGTGATCTCGTCGCCCGTGTCGATCGCGTCGATGTGTCGGAAGGGCGCCAGGTAGGTGGTGCGGTGCCCGGCGATCGCCGAGGTGCCGCCTTCGCCCGGAAACGGCGTCTCGGGATAGTGACCGGGGCCCATCTGCAGGCTCGCGGTGTCGGTCCCCTGCACCACCACGGTGCTGATGTCGATGCTCGGGATACGGATGCGCCCGATCGCCTCGCCACGCGTCACCTGCTTGCGGAAGCGGCTGGCGAGGATCTTCGCCCTGCCCTCCGCGCCCCGCACGCCGGCGATCGCGCGGAGGTCGGCGGCGGTCGGGTAGCGCGACTCCAGGTCGGCCAGCTGGTCGGCGGCGGCGTTCTGCTTGAGCTGGCCGTACAGCGAGGAGATCGGCTCCTTGTAGGCGAGCGTCAGGCCGACGTCGGCGAGTACGACGAGGCCCGCGGTGATCAGCGCGGTCGAGATGATCCGGGCCACCCTTGACATCGGGCCGAAGTGTGGCAGGCGTGCGAGACTTCGCGCCGATCGTGGCCGAGCACCAGCGCATCGCTTCCTATGAGGCCGACCCCGCCCAGGTGGGGCGCGTGCTGCTGCTCTATTCGGGGGGGCTCGACACGAGCGTGATGCTGCGCTGGATCCAGGAAACCTACGACGCCGAGGTGGTGACGCTGACGATCAACCTCGGCCAGCCCGGCGAGGACTACGGCGTGGTCACCGGCAAGGCCGAGCAGCTCGGTGCGGTGGAAACCATCGTGGTCGATGCGCGCGAGGAGTTCGCCGAGCGCTACGTGCTGCCGGCGATCCGCGCCAACGCGCTCTACGGGGGCGGGTATCCGCTGTTCACCGCGCTGGGCCGGCCGCTGATCGCCAGGCTGGGTGTGGAGCACGCGCGCCGCGCCGGCTGCGACACGATCGCCCACGGCTGCACCGGAAAGGGCAACGACCAGGTGCGCCTCGAGGGCACCGTGGCTACCCTCGATCCCGATCTGAAGGTGATCGCGCCGGTGCGCGAATGGAAGATGGGACGCGAGGAGGAGGTCGCCTACGCCCGTGAGCACCGGATCCCGGTCAAGGGCGGGACCGAGGCGCCTCCGTACTCGATCGACGACAACCTGTGGGGCCGCTCCTCGGAGGGCGGCTCGATCGAGGATCTAGAGGCGCCGCCGGCCGACGACGTCTTTCAGCTGGTCACTCGGCCCGAGGAGGCGCCCGACGAGTCGCAGCTGCTGCGGGTCGGCTTCGAGGCCGGACGGCCGGTGGCGCTGGACGGCCTCCAGCTCGGACTCGTTGAGCTGCTCGAGCGCGCGGCGGAGATCGGCCAGCGCCACGGCGTCGGCATCGTCGACCACATCGAAGACCGCATCGTCGGCCTCAAGGTGCGCGACCTCTACGAGGTTCCGGCCGCGGCGATCGTCCTCACCGCCCACCGCGAGCTGGAGAAGCTGGTCTCGACGATCCATCAGAACAACTTCAAGGCGGCGCTGGAGAATCACTGGGCCTACCTCTGCTACGCGGGGCTCTGGCTCGAGCCCCTGCGCGGCGACCTCGACGCCTACATGGAGTCGGCGAACAGCCACGTGACCGGCGAGATCACCGTGAAGCTCTACAAGGGCTCGGTGGTGGCGGTGGCCCGCTCCTCCCCCTACGCGCTTTACGACCGCAGCCTCGCCGGCTTCGGCGAGTCCGGGGGGGACTTCTCCCAGAACGCCAGCCCCGGCTTCATCGAGCTGTTCACCCTGCAGAGTCGGATGGCGCATAGGATCCGCCGCCAGGGGGAAGGAGACGATCAGTGATCTACCGGGCGATAGGCAAGGCGGTGGTAAGGCTTGGCGTGGCCTTCGTGCGCCGCCGCTACGGCACTCAGCTGCGCTTCGCGTTTGGCTTTGCCCTGGCCGCGGCGGCGATCGGCGCTTACCTCGCCGCCCGCGACGTTCCCGAGGGCTGAGAGATCCACGCCTGGCGCCACGCCTGAGCGCAACTTTCATTGCGTTTTATTGTCAACCGGTGAGCGTGCGTTAACGGCTTCGCTAACGTTGCGCGCCGCCTAGTCCCGCTCGGGAGCGGGGGAACCACGGTGGCCGTGCCCCAGGGCCGGCCGCAGGGGCGAATCGCAGACGCGTAGCGCCATCCCTTCGGCGCGAGCCCGACAGCTAACCCCGCAGGCGTTGAAGGATGAATCGGGTGTGTCCCAAACCAGGCTCTCGGATCCGGCGCTGCCGGCTTCCGTTCCTCTGCGCGCTGACCCTCTGCGCGCTGGCTGTGGTGGCGCCGGCCGCCGCAGCCGAAATCGGCGCCCTGCAGTCGCAGGTCGACGACGCGCGCAACCAGGCCGGCGCCCTGGCCGGCGACCTCGAGGCCAAGCAGGCGCAGCTGGTCGCGGCGCAGCAGCAGGCGGCCGCGGCCGCGGCGCGCGAGCGCCAGCTCAGCGCCCTGCTCGCCGTGGGCGAACAGCGTGCCGCCGAGCTCGGGCGCCGCGTCGAGGGGGCCCGGCAGAGGCTGGCGGTGGAGAAGGCGCGACTGCGACGGGCGCGGGCCGCCCTGGCCGCGCGGCTGGTCGAGATCTACAAGAGCGGGGTTCCAGACGCGACCGCGCTGGTGCTCGGCTCCGACGGGTTCGACGACCTGCTGACCAGGACCGACTACCTGCGGATGATCGAGGACTCCGACACTCGGCTCGCGGACAGGGTGGAGCAGGTGCGCGACGCGGTTGCGTTCCAGCTCGGCGTGGTGGAGAAGCTGAAAGCCCGCCAGGATGCCTACAACGCGCGCATCGCCGCCGCGCGCAGCCAGATCAGTGCCGTGCGCGCTCAGGCCGAGTCCGAGGCCGCGCAGCTGGCGGCAATCCGCGCCGCGCGGGCGGCGTCGCTGAACGAGCTTCGCTCCAACATCAGTGGCTGGATGGACGAGATCGAAAGAGCGCAGCAGGTCAGCGCCCAGCAGGCTCAGGAGACGGTGGGCGAGTGGCTCGGCGGCCCCTACTCGATCCCGATGGCGATCGTGATGTGCGAGTCGGGCGGCAACTACGGAGCCGTCAACCCCTCGAGCGGGGCCGGCGGCGCGTACCAGATCCTTCCCTCGACATGGGGGCTGTACGGCGGCAGCGGCTCGCCCCAGAACGGGTCAAAGGAAGAGCAGGACACGGTCGCCGGCCAGATCTGGGCCGACTCGGGCCCGGGCGCCTGGGTCTGCGCGGGCTGAGCGGGAGTTGAGGCTCAGGAAGCCTGGGCGGCCAGCTCGGCGGCCACCTGGCCCGAAATCCACTCGTAGGTCGTCTCCAGCCCGTCGCGCAGGCTGATGCTCGGCTCCCAGCCGTAGGTCTCGCGGAAGCGGGTGTTGTCCGAGTTGCGCCCCCGCACCCCCTGCGGCGCGTCGGGCCGGTAGTTGCGCTGCAGCCTCGCGCCGGCGATCTCCTCGACGACGTCGACCAGCTCGTCGATCGTCACCAGCTCGGCGCTACCGAGGTTGATCGGCTCGATGCGGGGCCCCTCGAGCACCTCGATCGTGCCCCGCACGCAGTCGTCGATGTACATGAAGCTGCGCGACTGCTTCCCGTCACCCCAGACCTCGATCTCGCCCGCTTCGGTCTGCACGGCCTCTGCGACCTTGCGGCAGATCGCCGCCGGAGCCTTCTCGCGCCCGCCCGTCCAGGTTCCGATCGGGCCGTAGACGTTGTGGTAGCGGGCGACCCGCGCCTCCAAGCCGAAGTCCTCGAGGTAATGGCGGCACATGCGCTCGCTGAACAGCTTCTCCCAGCCGTAGCCAT
>JBBPIM010000007.1:0-85046 GCA_038040325.1 Candidatus Mayfieldus profundus | reverse complement strand
CGAACCGGCGCCCTCCCCCGCCCCACCCGATGCGGCCGCCCCCGAGCCCCACCCCGAGGAGCGCCGCCAGGTGTCCGTCCTGTTCGCCGACCTCTCCGGCTACACCGCGGTCGCCGAGCGCATGGACCCCGAGGCGGTCAAGTCGCTGCTCGACCGCACGCTGCGCAAGCTCGGCGAGGAGGTGACCCGCTTCGGGGGCTCCGTCGACAAGTTCATCGGCGACAACGTGATGGCCGTGTTCGGCGCCCCCGTCGCTCACGAGGACGACCCCGAGCGCGCCGTGCGCGCCGGCCTGGCGATGCAGGAGACGATGGAGCGGCTCAACGAGAAGCACGCGCCCCAGAGCGAAGTCAACTTCCTGCTGCGCGTCGGCATCAACACCGGCGAGGTGCTGGCCGGCCGCATGGGCGACGGCTACACGGTGATCGGCGACACCGTCAACGTGGCGGCGCGGCTTCAGGCCGCCGCCCGCCCCGGCAGCGTTACGGTTGGCGAAAGCACCTTCCGCGCGACTCGCGATTCGATCTCCTACACCGAGCTGGAGCCGATGGAGCTGAAGGGCAAGGCCGAGCTGGTCCCCGCCTGGGAGGCAACCGGCACGCTCGCCGAGCGGCCGACCCACCGCGCCGAGCCGCGCACCGCGGCGCCGCTGATCGGGCGCGAGGAGGAGTCGGGCCTGCTGCTGCGCCTCGCCGAGCGGGTGTCGACCGAGGGGCGCCCGTATCTGGTGACCGTGACCGGGCAGGCGGGGGTCGGCAAGTCGAGGCTGCTGCGCGAGTTCCGCGCCAGCCTCGGCGCCGTACGACCGGCGCCCCGGCTGCTGACCGGCGAGTGCCCGCCCTACGGCTCGGGGATCTCCTACTGGGCGCTGGGGGAGGTGGTGCGAAACGAGTTCGGGATCACCGGCGACGAGGCCGCCGAGTCGGCGTGGCGCAAGCTTTTGGACGGCGTCGGGGAGCGCATGAACGGCGGCGAAGGCGGCGACGCGGTGGAGCGAAACGCGGCGCTGATCGCGTTGATGCTCGGCATCGAGCCCCCCGACGGAGCCCCGCAGCTCGAGAGCGAGGACCCGCAGCGGATGCGCGACAGCCTCTTTTCCGCGATCCGCTCCCTGCTCGAGGCGATGGCCTCCACCCAGCCGCTGATACTCGCCGTCGAGGACATCCACTGGGCCGACGAGGGGATGCTCGACCTGATCGAGCACCTGGCCCGCTGGGTGCGCGGTCCGCTGCTGCTGATCTGCCTCGCCCGCGACGAGCTGCTCGAGCGGCGCACCGACTGGGGCGGCGGGCGCCGCAATGCCACATCGATCTACCTCGAGCCGCTCTCCGACAGCGAGACCGAGCAGCTCGTCCAGTCGCTTTACGGAGAGGCCAACGGCGACGGCGATCTGGTCTCGCGCGTGGCACAGCGGGCCGGCGGCAACCCGCTGTTCGCGGAGGAGATGGTCAACCGCCTGCAGGAGGGCGGCGCCGACCCCGAGACCCTGCCCGAGTCGGTGCACTCGGTGCTGGCGGCGCGCCTCGACTCCCTGGCCCCGTTCGAGCGGCGGCTGCTCCAGCACGCTTCGGTGGTCGGCCAGAACTTCTGGGAGGGGGCGCTGCTGGACGCCGCCAGCGGCGACCGTCTCGACGTCGCCGGGGCGCTCTCCTCGCTGCAGGACAAGGAGCTGGTGATCCCCAGCGCCCACAGCCGCCTCGCCGGGGAGCGCGAGTTCGCCTTCAAGCACGCCCTGATCCGCGACGTCGCCTACGGAATGCTCCCCAAGGCGACCCGCTGCCGCCAGCACTTCCAGGTCGGGGGGTTCATCGAGGAACGGGCCGGCGAGGGTCGCGAGGGCGCGGTCGCCCTGGTCGCCGAGCACTACGGCCGTGCAGCCTCGCTGGGCACCGAGACCGGCATCGACCCCGAGGAGCTGCGGCGGATGAGCGCCAAGGCCCTGCAGTTCCTGGAGGCCGCCGGCGACGCCGCCGCCTCGCTGTACTCCAACCAGGAGGCACTAGGCCACTACCGGGCCGCCCGCGACCTCGACGCCCAGCTCGACGAGGTGATGCAGGCGCAGATCGGCGAGAAGATGGGCGACGCGGCGCTGCGGCTCGGTCGCGTCGACGAGGCAACCGCCGTCTGGGAGGAATGCCTCGACTATCACCGCCGCCAGGAGGACCTGGCCCGGGTCGGCGACCTGCACCGCAAGATCGGCGCCGGGCTCTGGCACAAGGGCGAGCGCGAGTCCTCGATCGACCACTACCAGAAGGGCATCGACCTGCTCAAGGACGGCCCGCCCTGCATCGAGCTGGTGCGCCTCTACGAGGAGGCGGCTTCGCTGTACATGCACACCGGCGACAACATGCTGGCGATCTACGCGTCCGAGAAGGCGCTGCGCCTCGCCGAGCGGCTGGGCGAGGCGGCCGCGGCGAGCCGCGCCCACGGCATCTTCGGCCGAGTCTTCGGCCGCATCGGCGACTTCGAGAAGGCGCGCGAGAACCTCGAGCGCTCGGTCGAGCTGGCGCGCGACTCCGACCAGTCGGAGGCCGTGCGCGCCCTGCTCACCCTCGGCTACCACCTCGAGGTCTCCGAGGCCGACTACAAGGGCGCCGGCGACTCCTACTCCGAGGCGCTGGAGCTGGCTGTCGAGGTCGGCGACCTCCCCTCGCAGGTGGAGCTGCACGCGGCGCTCGCCGAGCTGGCCGTGTACCGGGCCGACTGGGAAGCCGTGGAGCGCGAGACCGACGCCAGCGCCTCGCTGGCCGAGCGCGAGGGGCTGCTCGGCAAGCTCTGCTTCCCCTACGTGATGCGCGGGGTGCTGCGCTGGCGCGAGGGCGACTGGGACCGCGCCGAGCAATCCTGCCGCCGCGCGCACGAGATCGGCGAGCAGGTGGGCCGCTCCGAGGTTGCCTTCTCGGCGCTGTTCTGGCTGGCGGCGACGATGCGCGAACGCGGCGAGCACACCGAGGCCGACACCGCGCTGGCGCAGGCGCTCGACGTCGGCGAGCGGGCCGGACTGGTGGCGCAGCTCGTCGAGGCCAGCTCGGCGCGGGCGGTCAACCTGGCGCTGGGCGGTCGCGAGAAGCAGGCCCGCGAGGCGGCCGAGGGCGCCGCCCACCTCGCCGAGCGCCTGCAGCACTACCCGGTCGGCCGCGCCGCCACCAAGGAGGCAGGCGGCGCCACCGCCTCGGACCCGCTGGAAGGGGCGGAGACGCTGGCCGAGGCGCGAGTGGCCTGGGAGGAGCTGGACCGGCCGCTGGACGCGGCCCGCTGCGAGCTTTTGCGGGGGCGGGTGCTGGCCGGCCACGACGCCGACGCGGCGCGCGAGGCGCTCGACTCGGCGGCGGAGCGCTACGAGCAGCTCGGCATCGCCCACCTCGCCGAGCGGGCGCGCGAGCTGGTCGTCTCCTGACCGGGTTGGCGCCGCGACCGGCCCGGTGTACGGTTGACCCGTGCCTGAACTGGACCGTCCGGACGGCGCCAGGATCCACTGGCAGGCGCGCGGCGAGGGACCCACGGTCGTTCTCGCCGTGCACGTCGCCGCGCACCCCGCCGTGTTCGGTGACCTTGTCGACGAGCTCGCCGGCGATCACCGCGTGGTCGCATACGACAGGCGCGGGACGGGTCGGTCCAGCCACGACGGGCCGTACGACCTGGAGACCGACAGCGCCGACCTGGCCGCCGTGATCGCGGCCGCGGGCGCACCTGCCGTCGTGATCGGCTGGGGCGATGGCGCGATGACCGCCGTGCGGCTGAGCGCCAAGCACGCCGATCTGATCACAGCCCTTGTGGCACTTGGCGGCAACCCCCTCGGCCTGGCGATGGCCTCGGAGATCGACGCGCCGGCGGCCTCGCACGCGGTGCTTGAAGCGCTCGAGCAAGGGATGCGAACCGACTACCGCTCGACGATCAGAGGGATGGTCCGCGCCAACAGCCTGCAGATGAGCGAGGAGGAGATGCGCCGGAGGGTCGAAGAACAGGTCGCATACTGCCCTCGTGACGTCGCCCTGGCCCGGCTGGGCATCTGGATCAAGGCCGATGCACGACCCGACGCAACGCGAATGCGAGACCGCATCTCGGTGCTGCTGTTCGAGACCGCGCTCGGCCCCCCTCCGGACATCGCCCGCGCCATCCGCAGGCAGCTCCCCGAAGCCCATGTCGAGGTTCTCGACGACGGCCCGATCAGCCGGCCCGATCTCACCACCGAGGCCGTGCGCCGATTTACCGCTCCACTGCGAACCGGAACCGGAACCCCCCGCTAGGACGATTCGCCCGTGCCCTAGCTGAAACGGCCCGACGGCGCGAGAATCCACTTCGACGTCCAGGGAGATGACGGGCCGGTGGTGGTGCTGGCGACCTACTGGACCTGGAGCCCGGGTGTCTACGGACCGTTGCTCGACGACCTGGCGAGCGACCACCGGGTGGTCACCTATCACCTGCGCGGCACCGGCGAGTCCTCACGGCAGGGGCCCTACGACACAGAGACCGACAGCGGCGACCTCGAGGCGGTGCTGGAGGAGGCGGGCGGGTCGGCGGTTCTGTTCAGCACCGCCGATGGCGCCAACCGCGCCGCCCGGGTCGGGGCGGCGCGACCCGACCTGGTCGCGGCGGTCGTAACCGTCGGGACCGCACCGATCGCCCGCGCCCAGTTCGCCCACCACGAGGGGATGCTCGGCTCGGACTCGGTGGTCGGCGCGTTCTTCGAGACCTTCGAGCGCAACTACAGGACCGGACTGCGGACCCTGATCGAGGCGACCAACCCGCAGATGAGCGAGGACGAACTACGAGAGCGGGTCGACGTCCAGGCCGAGTTCAGCCCGCAGGAGTCGGCTGTCGCCCGCCTGCGGGAATGGGCCGCGGACGACCCTCACGAGGCCGCGCGCGCGCTGGGCGATCGGCTGTGGATCTTCACCGCTAGCGGCGTGGCCGGACCCTGGCTTCCCCCCAAGGAGGAGCTGGACCGGATGACCAAGGAGACCCTCCCCGATGCTCATGTCGCGGAGCTCGAGCCCGGCCCGGTCAGCCGCCCGGACCTGGTCGCGGAGAAGATGCGGCGCATCACCGCGCCGCTGCGCGACGCGACGCGCGGGGCTCGCTAGGCACCCGGAGCCCGCCGGCGCCCATTAGTAGCCCGTGCAGCGCAGACCCAAAAGTAGAATCGGCCCATGCCGACCTGGATCCTCACCGGCTCGCTCGACCACTTCCGCATCAACGCCGAGCGCGGCTTCGACGTGATCGGCTTCAAGGAGCGGCGCCGACGCCAGGCCGAGCAGATGCGCCCCGGAGACGAGATCGTCTTCTACGTGACCGGCGTGCAGGAGTTCGGCGGGATCGCCCGAGTCGCCTCGGAGATGTTCGAGGACCGCACGCCGATCTGGCCGCAGGGACGCAAGAAGGTGCCGGAGGATTACCCGTGGCGGGTCGACGCCGAGCCGGTGGTGGTGCTCGACGAGGAGCAGTTCGTGCCGGCGGTGGAGCTGGTCGGCGACCTCGAGCACGCGCAGAAGTGGCCTGCCGAGCACTGGCACCTCGCCTTTCAGGGGCAGCTGCGCACGGTCGGCGAGGCCGACGCGGGGCTGCTGCGCAGCCGCCTGCAGGCAGCCACGAGCGGTGTGGCGGCGTGACCGAGCACGAGCGCCACTTCACCCCCGAGGAGGCCAACGCTTCGCTTCCCACCGTCAAGCCGCTGATGCAGAAGCTGCGCGATGCCAAGGACCTGCTCACCGAGGAGGAGGCCCACGCGGCGCTATCCGACGCCGCCCCAGGCAACGGCGGCGGCGAGCCCGGCACCCAGGTCGGCACCGCCTTCCTCGAGGTGCGCAAGCTGCTGCTCACCCTGCAGGAGGCGGGGATATTGGTCCGCGACATCGACCGCGGCCTGATCGACTTCCCGGCGATGATCGACGGGCGCGAGGTCTACCTCTGCTGGGAGCTCGGCGAGGACGAGGTCGCCTTCTGGCACGAGCTGGACGGGGGCTACCGTGGCCGCGAGCCCCTCTGAGCCGGGGCAGCGCAGCTGGTCGGAGGCGTTCCGGGCGCTGAGCGCATCCGAGCGGCTGGCGGCGATCGCGGCGTTGGCCTGCGCCGGCAGCCTGGTGCTGCCCTGGTACAGCGCGCCGGTCGAGCACCTGGTCAAGACCGGCTTCGGCGCCTTCGGCTTCGCCAAGGCGGCGCTGCTGCTCACCGACGGCGCGGCGCTGGTGATGCTGCTCGAGGTGGGGCGCGGCCGCCGGCCCCCGATGCCCCTGCACGAGGGCACGCTGCTGACCGCCGCAGGGGTCTGGACGGGGCTGATCGTGGTGTACCTGATGCTCGACCGCCCCGAGTTCGATCTGCGCGGCTTTCGCGAGGAGTACGAGCTGGGCTACGGGGTCTTCGTCGCACTCGGCGGCGCCGCGCTGCTGGCGCTGGCGGGGATACGGGTGCGGCGGGTCGAGGCCCTGCGAGGGAAGCGGCGCTAGCTGTAGTTCCTGACCACGTTGTTCATGGGGGGTGGCAGCCGTTTTACTCCCTATCTGACGGCAATCGTTTGCCGCCCCACATGGGGTGGGGCGTCACGCGCACCAGTGGCGCGGGAATGGACAGGATTTTCGCGCCCTCGGTCACCCGACCCCGGATGCGCGGTTCAGGGAGATCCAGGAGAACAACGTGGTTGGTAGTTACAGCTAGCCCTTGGCCCAGGCGTAGGTGTGAAGGCCGGGCTCGGTCTCGCGGAAGCGCACGAAGCCATGGCCCCGGTGCGCCTGTACGCCCGCCGCCGGGTGCTTGCCCCGCCAGACCACCTGCCCGTCCCGGGCGATGGTTCGCTTCTGGCCCAGCAGCGGCACGGCGACGGTTCCCTCGGTGTTCCGCGGGACCTTGACCGTGAGCCTGAACGCGGGCGGGCCGAAGTTGCGTTCCCAGCGCGAGCCCAGCCGCCCGTGCGGCGTGCCGACGGTGCCCTGCGCCCAGTGCAGGTCCGCGACCTGCGGCTCGATCAGCCAGGTGTCCCAGCCGGCCCCGACCGGTCGCAGCCCCAGGACATACGCGGACAGCGCCATCGTCGGCGCCGCGCCCCAGCCGTGTGCAAGCGAGGTTTCCCCCGATAGCTGGGATTCGCTGATCGGCGCGCCGTCGTCCCTGGCCGCGCCGTAGGGGGCGACGCCCCCGTCCACGGTCATCTTCTCCCAGACGCTGTTGACGGGATCGATGTTCACCATGTGCCCCCAGAGCCGGCGGATCAGCTCCAACGCGCTGTCCGAGCGGCCGATCTCGAACCGCGCGATCACCTCCCAGCCCGTCATGAAGGGCGAGATGTAGCGGCCCATGAAGCCGTCGTCGTCGAACTCGCCGGTCGCAGTGCCGAACTTGGTCCAGAGCCGCGACTGCACGAAGTCGAGCGCGGCTTCGGCCCCGGCCCCGCCGAGCACCCCGGCCAGCACCGCCTCGACGTTGGCGTCCTGGGTGTGGTTGCCGGTCGAGTTGATCGGGTTCTGCCGCAGCGCACCTACGGCGGGGTCGTAGAAACGGGCCAGGATCGCGGCGGCGAGGCGGCGCGCCCGTCGTGTGTTGCGTCGGGCGCGGCCGGGACTGCCGATCCGCTTCTCCAGATAGGCCGCCTCGCGCATGGCATGCAGCCACACCGCGTTGGTGTGCGCGTCCTCGCCGCCGGCGAAATCGGGCGGGTGCCAGTTGAGCTCGTCCGGGTCGGTGAGGAACAGTCCGGTGGGGCCAACGCGCCGGTTGAAATAGCCGATCGCCCTGCGCACCACCGGCATCCAATCGACCACCGTCTCGTCGGCGGTGTAGCGATAGTGCTGGGCGGCGACGATCACGAACCAGGCCGTGTACTCGGGAAGCCGCCGGTCGGTCACACAGGTGCAGGTCCCGTCCGCCGCCGGGGGCGGGCCGTTGGCCGGCCCGGGCTTCCGGCATTGGACGTGGGTGTCGGAGACCTGGGGGATGAAGCCGCCGTTCTCCTGCTGGCAGGTGAAGAGCTGGATCGTGCGGCGCAGGATCTCCGGCATCTGGCGCACCGTGTAGGCGCCGACCAGGTACTCCATCGGAACGTCGCCGAGCCAGACCAGGCGGTCGTGCTTGGCGCCGTCGGTGACCGCCGGCTGGCCTCCGCGCACGGGGTCGCCGTAGGTGTCGAGGTTGAGCGTGTAGGCCCCTGCGTACCAGATGCGGTTGAGCAGGTCGTCGCTGGAAAGGAAGTGGCCGGCGTAATGGCGCCGCCGCGGGCGCAGGTGGTTGACCGCAACACGCAGGTAGTCGATCTGCACCTCTCCCTGGTCCTCGGGGCGGATCATGATGTAGCGCTGCGAGCCGCGCACCCCGGCCAGCGTGTACTCGCCCGGCGCGGAAGGCAGGAGGTCCCAACGGTTGGAGGGGTCGTCGTTGCGGCCCTGCGAGCCATGGTTGATGTCGCCCTCGGGGGTAAGGAAGCGCCGCGCCTCGCTGTAGGCGAGCCGCACCGGGGTGCCGCTGTTGGCGGTGATCGAGATCTGGATCCGACCGCCGGTCAGCTTGCCGAGGTCGACCACCAGATAGGGAGTGCCGGGCCCGGTCGAGGAGATCGTCGTCGCCTCTCCCCCCTGTGTAGACATGCCGGCCAGGCCCCTGACCTCTCCGGGCTGGCCGGCCAGGGGCACGTTCTCCTGCACCTCGACGGCGACCGGGTAGACGTAGGGGCTGGGATGGTCGAGGACGAAGTCGCGCCAGTGGCCGGATTGGCCGAGGTGGTGTCGCGACAGTCGCACCGAGGCATTGCCGGCCCCGCCCTTCTTGGCCTCACCGCGATCCGCGGCCGCGCCCGCAACCAGCAGGGCGAATGCGGCCACGCCAAGCGCGATCAGCGCCCGAATCACCGGCATCCGTTGTCGCTGGCTCCTGCCCACGTTTGCATCAGAGTCCGGATCTCCCCTTCGGTCGCGCATCGTAGCTGGGCCGCCGACGGCGCATCTAGGACAGCGGATAGTTGAGCACCGGCGGGGGGTCTTCGGTGGTCACCTTGAGCGCAAGCGGGAACAGGAAGGCGGCAACGAAGACGAGCATCACGCCCACCGCGACCAGCCACCTGGAGCGCGTCAGGTGCCCGAAGATGCCGATGAAGAAGCCGAGCAGCATCAGCGACATGTAGGGGCCGATGCTGCGCGGCAGCAGCTCGGCCAGGGGCACGGCGAGCGTCCAGACGGCGACCAGCAGAGGCGGCACCCGCCGGATTATCGCCCCCCGGCGGCGCACCGGCGCCATCCGGGGCGGGGTGTGGGCGCCGGGTATCATCGGCCGGCGATGGCAGAGGTCGCCACACCAGCCTCGGTCGCCGAGGTCAAGGACGCGCTGGCCAAGGTCGATTATCTGGCCGACGAGCGCGCGGCGCTGGTCAGCTTCCTCGCCCAGCGGCTCGGCAAGCCGGTGCTGGTCGAGGGCCCGGCCGGAGTCGGCAAGACGGAGCTGGCCAAGGCGCTGTCACGGGCCACCGGGCGCGAGCTGATCCGCCTGCAGTGCTACGAGGGACTCGACGAGTCCAAGGCGCTGTACGAGTGGAACTACCGCAAGCAGCTGCTGCGGATCCAGGCCACCGCCGCGATGGGCGAGGCCGCCGCGGACCCGGCCGCGGCCGTGCCGGACGCCGCCGGAGATGTGCTGGAGGACATCTTCAGCGAGGAGTTCCTGCTGACCCGCCCGCTGATGAGCGCGATCTCCTCCGAGGAGCCGGTGGTGCTGCTGATCGACGAGGTCGACAAGACCGACCAGGAGTTCGAGGCGATGCTGCTGGAGCTGCTCTCCGACTTCCAGATCACGATCCCGGAGCTGGGCCAGATCAGCGCGCGAACGATGCCGATCGTCGTCCTCACGTCCAACAACTCGCGCGAGTTGACCGAGGCGCTGAAGCGGCGCTGTCTCTACCTCTGGCTCGACTATCCGGACGTCGAGCGCGAGATGGAGATCGTGCGCCTGCACGCGCCGGAGCTGGACGAGAAGCTGGTCCGCCGCCTGGTCGAGGTCATCCACATGGTGCGCCAGCTCGACCTCAAGAAGCCTCCCTCGATCGCCGAGTCGATCGACTGGGCGCGCACGCTGCTGCTGATGGGCGCCGACGACATCGACGGCGAGACCTTCGAGCAGTCAATATCGATAATCGCGAAGCATCGGACCGATATGGATCTGATTGCCGAAAGGGTTGGAGTGAAGTTGGGAGCACCGGCGGACAACGTTGCTCGTTCCTCGTAGCTCGTTCCTCGACCTAGGGACATAGCCCGAGCAACGAGTAACGAGCAACGAGTAACGAACAATGAGCTCTCCCTACGGACAGAAGGTCGACAGCGGCCCGGCGGGGCTCGCGCCCAAGCTCCTGGCCTTCTGCGAGGAGCTGCGAGGGGAGGGCGTGGCGGTCGGCACCTCGGAGATCCTCGACGCCTTCGCGGCGCTGGAGCAGGTGCCGTGGACGATGCAGGACGACTTCCGCGAGGCGCTGGCCGCGACGATCGCCAAGTCTCAGGAGGACCGCCGCATCTTCGAGCTGCTGTTCGACCGCTACTTCTTCCGCACCGCCGAGGGGGAAGCGGTCGAGCGCGGCGTCGGCGAGCAGGGCCAGCGCTACGAGGGAGGCGAACGGCTCGACATCGACGAGCTGCGCGACGCGGTCCGGCAGGCGATCGTCGAGGGCGACGACGGCGAGATGCGCGATCTGGCGCGGCTCGCGATCGCCGCCTTCGGGCGCCGCGGCGAGGGCTCTGGGGTGATCGGGGTCGACGTGCAGCGGATCCGCCGCACGCTCGGGCTCTCCCCCGGGACCCAGCCGCCGACCGAGGAAGGCGAAGAGCAGCCGGAGATAGACCGCGAGAGCCTCAACCAGTTCGAGCGCCACGTGCGCCGCGAGCTGGAGCGGGCGCTGATCGAGCGCACCGAGGCGCTGTCGCCCTCCCGGCCTCTTGCCGAGCTGGACCGCGCGCTTCCCACCAGCCCCTCACAGGACCTGGCGGCGGTGCACCGCGCCGTCGCGCAGATGAAGCGGCGGCTGGCGACGCTGGGACACGAGCAGCGCGGCCGCCGCCGCGGGCGCGTGGTCGACGTGCGGCGAACGATGCGCGCCTCGCTGGAGACCGGTGGGGTGCCGCTGCGGCTTCGCTACCGGCCCAAGCGCCCGCGCCGGCCGGAGATCTACGTGCTCTGCGACGTCTCCACCTCGGTGACCTCGGCCAGCATGTTCTTCCTCTCGGTGCTGCACGCCCTGCACGACTCGTTCCGCAAGCTGCGCAGCTTCGTCTTCATCGAGCGGATCTCCGAGGTGACCGACATCTTCGAGCACGAGCGCGACTTCCGCACGATCTCCCAGCGGATCTCCAGCGAGGGCGGGGTCGCCGATGTCTCCGGCTACACCGACTACGGACGCGTCTGGCTCGAGTTCATGGCCGAGATCTCCGACGAGCTGGACCCGCGCTCGACCGTGATCGTGCTCGGGGACGCCCGCACCAACGGGCGCGAGCCGCACGCCGACGCCTTCGCGCAAGTCGCGGAGCGCGCCGGGCGGATGTTCTGGCTCAACCCCGAGCCGAAGCTGTACTGGAACTACGGCGACTCGGTGATGTCCGCCTACGAGCGCTACTGCGACGGTGCCTTCGAGTGCTGGACGACGCGGCACTTGGAAGCATTCGTAAACGTAGTCGCAGGAGGGGTCCCGGCCGCAGATTAGGGCCGTTCCTCGCTCCTCGTTCCTCGCTCCTCGGCCGGAGCCCAAGCCCGAGTAGCGAGTAGCGAGCAGCGAGCTACCTTGCTGCCCAAGCGTCGGGTGAGCCGGAGGCGTGCTCGACCACCGGGGGAAGCTCGCCGCTGACCAGGTCGGCGAGGGTGACCGACTCGAGCACCGCACGGAGGTTGGCCCGCACCGCGATCCAGACCTCCTGGAGGTGCTCGGCATTGCCTCGGTAGGTGATCGACTCCGGCGGTGCCGACTGCACGTTGGCGATCGGACCCTCGACCGAGCGAATCACGTCGGCGAGGGTGATGTCGTCGGCCGGCTTGGCGAGCCAGTAGCCGCCCTTGGCGCCGCGGCGCGCGCGCACGATGCCTGCGTGCTTCATCTCCAGCAGGATGTGCTCGAGGAACTGCAGCGGGATGTCCTGCGCATCGGCGAGCCGCTCACCCTTGATCGGGCCCTCCTCGGCGGCGGCGAGCTCGGCGGCCGCACGGACCGCGTAGTCGGCCTTGGCTGAGACACGCATGGGGGCAAGTAAATCAGGCGGCCGCGGCGGCCTCTCCTGCCAGCGCGCGGCGGCGGCGCTTCTCGTACCAGCGCGGCGCGTAGATCAGCAGCGCCAGCCCGACGCCCGCCACCGCCGCGGCGATCGGCCAGACCACCGGGTCCCCCTTCTGGATCGTGACGAAGCCGGAGCCGACAAGCACCAAGCCCAGCGCGGTGCGCAGGAAGCCGGTTGGCGCCCGAGTAGCGAAGTGGGCACCGACGATGACGCCCGGAACCGAGCCGAGCAGGATGTTGCCGGCCAGCACGAAGTCGACGTTGCCACCGACCCAGTGGGCCAGCCCGGCCGCCCAGAGCAGGATCGCGGCGTGAAACACGTCGGTGCCGACGACCTTCTGCGGGGTGAGCCGGAAGATCGCGATCAGCAGGATCGCGATCACCGTGCCCGAGCCGGCCGAGGTGATGCCGATCACGAAGCCTGTGCAGGCGCCGATCGTGGCGGCCGCAACCTTGTGGCGGCGCTTGATCTCGAAGTCGTCGCGCTCCTCGATCAGCCCGGTGAGGATCAGCGCCCGCGCGAGGGTGATGATCCCGACCATCAGCAGCGTGCCGCCCAGGACCGCGTAGACGATCGAGTCCAGCTCCGCCTCGCCGATCTTGCTCTGCAGGATCGAGATCGCCCAGACACCGAGGATCGCCGAGGGCACGCTTCCCACCGCCAGCCAGAAGGTGAGGCCGAGGTTGACCGTCTTCATGCGTAGGTGGCGCCAGCCGCCGACCGTCTTGGTGACGGCGGCGTAGAAGATGTCGGTGCCGATCGCGGTCACCGGATTGATCCCGAACAGCAGGATCAGCAGCGGCGTCATCAGCGATCCGCCGCCCATGCCGGTCATGCCGACGAGCGCTCCGATTCCGAAGCCGAAAACGATGATTGCCGGGTCCATCGAGGTCCTACTACGAGATCAATGCCGCGCCCCCTTTGCAACCTTCTTGAGTGCCTTACTCGGGAGCGGGCCGCCTGAGGGTAGCAACTACCTATCGGGGCGCCGTCTAGACTGAAACGGACAACCCAGGGGGGCTCGCGGGAAAGCGGGCTGAGATAGCGCCCCCGGAAAGGCCGCCCGGCGCTGACCCTTAGAACCTGTGCGGTAATGCGCGCGGAGGGAGCATGTTGACCAGAACCGGGGCTCCCACGCAGGAGCCCCTTTCGATCGGCAAGAGCGGCGCCCCCGAGGTGGGAGGCGCGACACCCGGCGGCGACGCGGGCGAAGTGCGCCTCGAGCGCCTCGAGCACTCGTTCGGCAGGCTGCGCACGCTGGCCGGCCTCGACCTGCGGGCCGCACCGCACCAGGTGCTGGGCATCGTCGGGCCCTCGGGCTGCGGCAAATCCACCCTGCTGGAGCTGGTCGCGGGGCTGCGCGACCCGGACGCCGGGACGATCGCCGTAGACGGCGCCCACGAGCCGGCCGCGCGCCTGGCCCGCTGTGCCTACATGCCGCAACGCGACCTGCTGCTTCCCTGGATGCGGGCGATCGACAACGCGGCCCTGGCGTTGCTCAACCGCGGTGCCCGCCGAGCCGAGGCACGGCGCGCCGCCGCGCCGCTGTTCGAGCGCTTCGGCCTGGCCGGATTCGAGGACGCCTGGCCGGCCGAGCTGTCGGGCGGGATGCGCCAGCGTGTCGCCTTCCTTCGCACGCTGATCGCCGGCAAGCCGGTGCTGCTGCTCGACGAGCCGTTCGCCTCGCTGGACGCGATTACCCGTGGCGAGATGCAGCAGTGGCTGGCCGGGGCGCTTGCCGCCGACCCCCGCACTGTCGTGCTCGTCAGCCACGACGTCGAGGAGGCGCTGTACCTCAGCGACCGCGTCGTCGTGCTCTCGGCCCGCCCGGGCCGGGTGGTGGCCGAGCTGGAGGTGCCCGGGCCGCGAGCCGGCGACCGGGCCGCGGCAGTCACCTCGCAGGGATTCGCGACGCTGCGCGAGCGTGCGATGCGGGCGCTGGGCGAGGGCGCGCGGGAGGAGGGCCGTTGAGCCGGTCCAAGGCGATCCTGCTGCCGTCGCTGATCGTCGTCGCCCTGCTCGGCATCTGGGAGGCGGCGGCGCAATGGCACCTGCTCGCCGACGCGCTCAACATTGAGCCGTTCCTGGTTCCAGCCCCCAGCGAGATAGCCGAGGCACTGTGGGAGGATCGCGACCTGCTGGCCGACGACGCCTGGGTGACCCTGCGCGAGGTGGTGCTCGGCTTCGCCTGCGCGGCGGCCGTCGGGCTCGGGCTGGCCACGGCGCTGCACTTCTCCGAGACGCTGCGCAGGGCCCTGTATCCGCTGCTGGTCGCCTCGCAGACGATCCCGCCCGTGGTCATCGCACCGATCCTGGTGGTGTGGCTCGGGTTCGGGATCGGGCCGAAGATCTGGATCATCGCGCTGATCTGCTTCTTCCCGATCACCGTCAACGCGCTCGACGGCCTGCGCTCGGTCGACCCCGACGCGGTGAAGATGATGCGCACGCTGGACGCCGGCCGCTGGCAGGTGTTTCGCCGGGTCGAGGCTCCCTCGGCGCTTCCCTACGCCTTCAGCGGCGCCAAGATCGCGGTCGCCGTCGCGGCGATCGCCGCCGTCTTCGCCGAGTGGTCCGGCTCGGACTCCGGGCTCGGGCACCTGATACTGACCTCCAATGCGCAGCTGCTGGTGCCCCGCATGTTCGCCGCGGTGATCGTGCTCTCGGCGATGGCGATGGCGCTGTTCGGGCTGCTGAGCCTCGCGGAGCGGAAGGTCGTCACGTGGCGGTAACGGATAGAAAGAGCTACTCGCTACTCGCTCCTCGCTGCTCGCTGCTCGGAATGAGACTCGAACGGAACAGAATCCTTTTTCCCGTCGTCGCGCTGCTGGCGCTTGCTGCGGCGCTGGCCTTTGCCGCCTGCGGCGAGAAGCCGGAGGACGAGACGGCACAGCCGCAAGCCTTCGACCTCGCGCTCGACTTCTACCCCAACCCCGACCACATCGGGATCTACGAAGCGCAGAAGCTCGGCTACTTCCGCGACGCAGGGCTCGACGTCAGCATCGAGACCCCGACCGACCCGGCGGCGCCGATCAAGCAGGCCGCCGCCGGGCGCGTCGACCTGGCGATCTCCTACGAGCCGGAGGTGCTGCTCGCGCGCGAGCAGGGGCTCGACGTGGTCGCGGTCGGCGCGATCGTCGACCAGCCGCTGACCTCGCTGATCTGGCTCGCCGACTCCAAGATCAAGCGGCTCGGCGACCTGCGCGGGAAGACGATCGCCACCGCCGGCATCCCCTACCAGGACGCCTATCTGAAGACGATCCTGGCCCGCGCCAACCTCTCCCCCGGCGACGTCAAGACAGTCAACGTCGGGCTCAGCCTGCTGCCGGCGATCCTCGGTGGTAAGGCGCAGGCGATGCTGGGCGGGTTCTCAAACGTCGAGGGCATCGACCTGAAGCTGCGCGGCCGCCATCCGACCGTCACCCCAGTCGACCAACTCGGGATCCCGACCTACGACGAGCTGGTGCTGGTCGCCCAGGGCAAGGCGCTGCGCGACAACCCGGATGCGGTGCGGCTGTTCCTGGCGGCGCTGGGCCGTGGCACCGCGGCAGCGCAGGCGGACCCGGCTGCCGCGACGAAGGCGCTGCTCGAAGCAAACAAGGACCTCGACCCGAAGCTGACCGAAGCCGAGGTCAAGGCGACCCTGCCGGTGCTGAGCACCGCCGGCAAGTCGCGGCGCTTCGGCTACATGGACCCCGCCGCGTGGGAGGAGTTCATCGGCTGGATGCGCGACAACGGCCTGATCGAATCGCTGCCGCCGGTCGCCCAGGTGCTCACCAATGAGTATCTGCCGGGCGGGCAGATCCCGAACTAGACGCCCGGGGGAGGTCCCGAAACCGGGGGCGCCTGGGGGCCCGGCGGAAGACCCGGGCCCGATGCGGGGTCAGGGCCGGCCTGGCGGCTCAGCTCGGAATCGTCGTGGCCCGGCTCCGCGGTGGGCGCGGGACTCGGCTCAGACTCAGGCGGCGACGCGGACTGCACCCGGTACGGGGGCCGAGAGGCGGCGCGCAGCAGCAGCTGGGTCATCTCGGTCATCGCCAGCGGGCGCGAGAAGTAGAAGCCCTGCGCATACTCGCAGCCGAGCCGCTGCAGCTCGGCGAGCTGGTCGGCGTTTTCGACACCCTCGGCGACGGTCGTCATCTCCAGCGCCCGGCCCATCGCGATCACGGCCTCGACGATCGCCGTGCGCTCCTTCTCGGTGCCGAGCCCCTCGACGAAGGAGCGGTCGATCTTGAGGATCTCGAGCGGGAAGCGGTTCAGGTAGGCGAGTGACGAATAGCCGGTGCCGAAGTCGTCGAGCACGAGCTGGACGCCGATCTCGTTCAGCTGGCGCAGCATCTCGTCGGCCACCCCAGACTCCTCGACCAGGACGCTCTCCGTGATCTCGATCTTCAGGTGGGTCGGGTCCAGCCCCGTCCGCCGCAGGATGTCGGCAACCACCTCGGGCAGGTCGCGGCTCGCGAACTGGCGGACCGAGAGGTTTACCGAGAGGTCGATCGGTCTCGAATCCGGGCGCAGCTGCTGCCAGGCAAGCGTCTGCTTGCAGGCCTGCTCCATCACCCAGCGGCCGATCGGCTCGATCAGCCCGCTCTCCTCCGCGACCGGGATGAACTCGCCGGGGCTGACCATTCCCTTCTTGGGATGCTCCCAGCGCAGCAGCGCCTCGACGCCGATGATGTCCCCGTTGGCGAGCTCGACGATCGGCTGGTAGTGCAGCACGAACTCGTCGCGCTCCAGCGCGTGGCGTAGCTCACGCTCGGTCTCGAGACGCTGGAAGGCGTTGGCGCGCATCGCCTGGTCGAACAGCTCCGAGCGGTCGCGCCCGTGGTCCTTGGCGCGATACATCGCCGCGTCCGCGTCGCGGATCAGCGACTCGGCGTCCTGCTCGGAGCCCCTGCCGACCGCGACGCCGATGCTGGCGCTGATGTACTGGTCGTATCCGCGGATCGAGAACGGATCGCCGAAGGCGTCGCGGATCCGGTCCGCGATCACGGTCGCCTCGCGCTCGTCGTAGACCTCCTCGACCAGGATCGCGAACTCGTCGCCGCCGAAGCGCGCGACGGTGTCGCCGTGGCGCAGGTGGCGGCGCAACCGGGGTGCCACCGCCTTCAGAAGCTCGTCGCCGGTCTGGTGGCCGAGGCTGTCGTTGATCAGCTTGAAGTGGTCGAGGTCGAGGAAGTAGACCGCCAGCGGGGTGCCGCGCCGCTGCGCCATCCCCAGCGAGTGCTCGACCCTGTCCACGAACCGCAGCCGATTGGGCAGGCCGGTGAGCGGGTCGTGCAGGGCACGATGGCGGATCGCCTCGTCGGCCACGCGCCTCTCGATCGCGTCGGCAAGCACATTGGCCGCCGACTGTGAGAAGTGGACGTCCTGAGGCTTGAAGCGATCCGGTTGCTCGGAGTGGGCCTCCAGCACGCCGAACGGCCGCTTGCTTCCCCCGATCACGACCGAGAGGGTGCTGCGGACGCCCATGGCCCGCAGGTGGATCGGCTCCTCGAAGCGCTCCTCCTCCGACCAGTCGGTGACGATCACCGGGCGGCCGGTCTCCAGCGCCAGGCCGGCCGGGGACTCGCGCCCGGTGGGGATGCGAAGGACCTCCATCTCGTCGAAGCGGCCGACCCCGGCCTGCATCATCAGGCTGTTGGTGCTCTCGTTGGACTCCCAGATGCAGCTTCGCTCGATCCCGTCGGTGCCGGCTATCGCGGAGACCGTCGCATCCATCAGGCCGTCCAGCTCCGCGCCCTTCATCGCGCGCTCGCCGAGGCTCGCGACCGCCGCCTGCTGACCGGCGCGGCGCTGGAGCTCCTCCTCGACGCCCTTTCGCTCGGTGATGTCGTAGAGCACGCCGTGCAAGACGACGTTTCCTGACTCGTCGCGCTCCTGCATCCCCTCGTCGAGAACCCAGATCACCTCGCCGTCCTTGGTGAGGAGCCGGTAGTCGATCGGCGGCGGATTGGTCTCCCCCACCTTCGCCTCCTCCTCGGCGGCTATCACCCGCTCGCGGTCCTCGGGATGGATCTGGCGCGCCCAAAGGTCGGGGTCGGCCATCCACTCCTCGCGGGTGAATCCAAGCATCGTCTCGATCTGCGGGCTGACGTAGTCCCAGACGCCGTGCTCGCCCGGCTCGGCGCGGTAGACGATCGCGGGCAGTCGCTCAACCAGGTTGCGGTAGTTGGCCTCGACCTGCTCGCGCTCGCGAGTCTCCTCCTCGCTGCGCTCGCGAAGCGCCCGCTCCTTGGCGAGGCCGCGCAGCATGCGCATCGCCATCGCCAGCCCGCGGGCGAGGCCGCGCAGCATGCTCAACTCCTCGTCGCTGAACTTCTCGGTGCCCGAGCGCGCCACCACCAACCAGGTCTCCCGATCCTCGTCGATCGGGGTTGCATGAGCCGAGCATGAGCCGATCCCGTCGACCGCGATCGTGTCCGTGACCCCGGCCACCACCTCGGCCAGCTCCTCCTGCGGCACCCCGTCGTTGGGGAACCCGATCGAAGCCTCGACACCGGCCTCGGACACCACCACCGCCACCTCGGCATCAAGCGCCTCGGCGGCGCGGTGGACGACGGCCTCGCGGGCGGCGGCGGAGTCGGTGGAACCCGAGATCAGGTCGAGGAACTCGGCGAGCTGCTGCGTGGACCAGCCGGCGGAGGCCATCAGCTCACCGCGAGGACCACGAGGGTCTCGTTCGCAGCCTTGTTGCCAGCCAGGCCTGAGTCGGAATCGTCGGACTTTCCGACTGCACGCCAGCGATCTCCAGACAATCCGTTCCCTCTCCCGATTCGCATGCCGGCCATGTATCGGCAGGCAGGCGTGGGCGCTTGACCGCATCTACGCACGATTCGTGCGTGGGACGTCGATAATTCGGTAGCTGTCCGTCCGCGTGCCCGGACGTCGCGCCGAGCCCCGCCTGGCGCGCCTCAGGCAGCGATGCGCAGCGGCGGTCCCTGGGCGACCATGTGGTGCAGGCCGGCCAGCGTGAAGGTGCCCGCCAACCCCCGGTAGGGCTCGTAGGGCGCGTAGAACGCCTCCACCTCCTCGACCGTGGCGCGCCGCCCGAGACCCGCCAGGCGGCCGACCAGCTTCAGGTAGCCGAGGTCTCCCGCCGGAAGCGAGTCGGGGTCGCCGCGCCCATGCAGCCCCAGGCATTGCGCTGTCCAGGGGCCGATGTTCGAGGTGCGCAGCAGGCGGCGGTCGGACCCGGGGTCGTCGAGGTCGCAGCGACCCGCCGCAACGTCGGCGGCGACCCGGCGCAGCGCCCCGGCCCGCCCCGCCGAGAGGTCCATCGCCTGCAGCTCGGCGGGGGCCCTTCCGGCGATCACGGCGGCGCAGGGGACGTCACGAAGCGTTGCGGGGCCGGACCCCGCGCGGGGGCCCCAGCGGCGCACGATGCGCCGCTGGATCTGCGCCGCCCGGACCGCCTCGATCAGCTGCTTGGTCACCGCCCAGGCCAGCGCCTCCCAAGGCCAGGGCCGGCGCCGGGGCCGCAGCTGCGGGCGGCGGCGGATCAGGGGGCCGAGCATGGGGTCATCGCTGAAGCGGGCCGCAAAGCCGGAGAGATCGTCGTCGACGCCCAGCGCGAACCGCATCCGCTCTATGGCCAGCTCCAACTCGGCCCGGCCGGCCGGGCCTTCGGCCTGCGGCTGCCCGGCCACCGACGGGCAGACGACACCGCCCGGCGCCAGCGCATCGGCGCGAAGCACCACCGTGCGGCGCCCGGGCTGCCAGGCCCGCACCACCACCGGCCTTCCGCCCACGTGCAGCAGCCGCAGGAAGATGCCGCGTCGCACCGACCCGGCGCCGTCGCCGCCACCGCCGGAGGGCAGCCGGTACGGCCAGGGGGGCGTGACCTCGACCTCGAGCGGGCGCCCCGCCCCCTTGCATCGCACCGCGCCGACCGGCGCGGTGCGGCTCACCTGCCGAGCAGGTGGACGTCGATCAGGAACGAGCGGCTGGCGACGACGTTCGCGGGACGCTCGGGGCGGCGCAGCTGGCGCTTGGCCGGGCGCCTGCGCTGGCCGGAGCCGCTCACGGCGCGCACCGCTGCCACCGTCGCCACACCCGCCAGGGCACCGCCCGCCGCGGCGATCGCGGCGGTGCGGACCTCGCGCAGCGCCGGGACGTTGCCGTTTCGCTCGATGCGCTGCGGCAGCCGCTCGGGCTCGCCTTCGATCAGCTCGCCGTCCTCCTCGGCGATCACCTGTCCCTCCACCTCTACCTCGCGAATTGCTCGCTTCGCACTCACCGCGCTGACTCTAGCGGCGGCTTAGGCGGCTTCAGGGGCGTTTCGGGCTGAATTGGCGCAAGTAGCGAGATTCGTTCCTCGCTACTCGCTACTCGGGCTTGGGCTCCGGCCGAGGAACGAGGAGCGAGGAGCTAGGAGCGAAGTTCCTTCTCATAAAGCCGGTACTTCTTGACGACCTTGCCCCCCATCCCCTCCATCGCACGGTTCATCGGCTCGTTGGTCTCGAGGATCCAGCCGGTCTCGCCGCCGTAGACGCCGTCGGGGGAGGCGGTTTCGAGGTGATTGATGTAGAAGGCGGCGGCGATGCCGGTGTGCTGGTACTCGCGCTTGACACCGAGCGCGAACACCCGCACCAGGTCGATCTTGCGCCTGCCCAGCAGGAAGCGCAGCCAGCCGAACGGCAGCAGCCGCCCGTTCATCTTCGCCGTCACCTGGTTGATGTCGGGCAGCGTCAGCGCCGCTCCGAGCGCCTCGCCCTCGCGCTCGGCGATGAAGGTCCAGCGCTCCTCCAGGACCGGCTTGAGGTTCTTGGACTGGAAGTCCACCTCGGCCTCGGTGACCGGCACGAAGCCCCAGTTGTCGCCCCAGGCGTCGTTGTAGACCTCCATGAAGCGCTTCACCTCGTTGCGGAGGTCGCGCTTGCGCATGTGGCGGATCGTGATCCCGTGCTCGGAGAAGAGCCGGTCAGCGGCCTCGTGGATCGCCGGATGGAACTTCATCCCCTCCTTCAGCTCACCCAGAGCCAGGAACCACATCAGCAGGTCCATTGCCTTGCTGAGCCCGGAGCCCTCGATCAGCTCGTTGTAGTAGGGCGGGTTCCATGGCTGCAGGATCATCGGCCGCAGGTCATAGCCGTCGATCAAGACGCCGACCTCGTCGTTGGTCGTGAAGTTCATCGGGCCGAGGATCCGGCCCTTGCCCTTGCCCGCGACCCATTCGGCGGCGGCGTCCAGTAGCGCCGACGCAACCTCGGGGTCGTTCTCGAACTCGATGAAGCCGAACATCCCGTCGCTGCCTCCCTGGTACTGGTCCCAACGCTGGTCGACCTGGGCCGTGATTCGCCCCACCGGCTCGCCGTCGCGCCAGGCAAGGAAGTACTCGGCCTCGGCGTGCTCGAAATAGGGGTTCTTGGAGCGGTCGAGAAACTGCATGCGCTCGAAGATCAGCGGCGCCACCCACCGGGGGTCGTCGCGGCGCAGCCGGAACGGGAGCTTCACGAACCGCTTCAGCTCGCGCCGGTTGCGCACGGGTCGGATCTCGACCTTGGGCACGGGGGAAGAAACTAACCGGAAAGGAGCACGGAGAACTGGCCGCTCCCTGAACACGAAGAACATTGGCAGCTCTTCATTCGTCGGGATGACCCCGGCAAGGCATTCGTCGGACGACCTCGACAAAGGTCAAAGCATTGGCCGTTCCTTACTCTTTGACCATGGCGGAAACGACTCGTGCCGCGGTCGACGTGTTCGAGAAGGCTCGTAGCCACGACCGGCTGGAGCAGCTCGAGGCGGCCAGGGAAGGCGACCTGCTCCCCTACTTCCGCCTGCTCACCTCGCAGGCGGGCCCTGTGGTCGAGATGGAGGGGCGCGAGACGATCATGCTCGGCTCCAACAACTACCTGGGGCTGACCGGCGACGAGCGGGTCAAGCAGGCCGCCCGCGAGGCCCTGGAGGCCTACGGCACCGGGGTTACGGGTTCGCGGCTGCTCAACGGCACCACGCCGCTGCACCTCGAGCTGGAGCGCGAGCTGGCGGAGTGGATGGGGACCGATGACGCGATCGTGTTCACCACCGGCTACCAATCGAACGTGGGCTGCATCGGGACCATCCTCGAGCCCGGCGACACCGTGATCTGCGACTCGGGCGACCACGCGTCGATCCTCGACGGCTGCCGGCTCTCGGGCGCCAAGCTGCGCCCCTTCCGCCACAACCGGATGGACAAGCTGGAGAAGATGCTGGAGCGCGCGGCCGGCGACGGCGGCGGCGTGCTGGTCGTGGTCGACGGGGTCTACTCGATGGAGGGAGACCTCTGCGACCTGCCTCCGATCGCCGAGCTGTGCCGCCGCTACGGCGCCCGGCTGATGGTCGACGAGGCGCACGGGGTCGGGGTGCTGGGCGCGCGCGGCGCCGGCGCCTGCGAGCTGTTCGGCCTCGAGGACGAGGTGGACCTGCGAATGGGCACCTTCTCCAAGAGCCTCGCCTCGTGCGGCGGCTTCATCGCCGGCCCCGCCGACGTGATCGAGTACCTGCGGATCGCCTCGCGCGCGTTCATCTTCTCCGCCTCGGCGGTACCGGCCGCAGTCGGGGCGGCGCTGGGCGCGCTGCGCGTGATCCGCTCCGAGGGCCCGGAGCTGTTCGAGAAGCTGCTTTCCAACGCGGCCTACCTGCGGCGGGGCTTTCGCGACCTCGGACTGCGGGTGGTCGAGCCCGGGACGCTGCCCGACGGCAGCGAGGCAACCACGCCTGTGGTGCCGGTGATCGTCGGCGAGGACTGGCAGGCGGTGCTGCTCTGGAAGGCGCTGTTCGACGCCGGCGTGTACACCAACGTGGCGATCCACCCGGCCGTCCCGCCCGGCGGGGCGCTGCTGCGCACCAGCCTGATGGCGACCCACGAGCGCGAGCAGCTGGACCGCGCGCTGGGAATCTTCGAGCGGGTCATCGCCGACTTCCCCGAGCTGCCGCGGTCGACCTGACCCGTTTCTGATTGACCCGATCCGGTCCGAAAAGGCCGATCGGCATACCCCAGGGTGGGTAGTTTCGGCTTGTCCGGATCTGGACAAGACCCGGGGCGGCAGGAAAAGCATGCTCTTAGCGAACGTCTCGGGGCGAGCTTCGTCGATCCGGGTTGACGCTCGCCCCGGCAACCCCGTAGGTTGCCCCGCACGCCGCACGCACCGGGGCAGGAGCGGACGGAGGAGACACCGAAACCAGTCACCCCCAGGGGCCCCCGACCGGAACGGACGGGGCGGCGCGAGAGAGAGATACGGCACCCGATCCCCTTGAAGGGAGGAGTCTTCGTGGACGCTGCAACCATCGCCCCTGCTCAGACCTCTATTCCGGGACAGGCACCCCAACACATGCAGGCCCTGGCACACGCAAACCGGGTTCGCCTTGCCCGCGCAGCCCTGAAGCGCGAGATCGGCCGAGGTGATGCGACTGCTGCCGGCATCGTTCGCGAATGTCCATGGGAGCTGAAGAACATGACCCTGGCAGAGCTGCTGACCAGCCAGCGCCGGTGGGGGCGCACCCGGGCCCGCAAGTTCCTCCTCACCCTCGCCCTCTCGGAGAACAAGCGGCTGGGCACCCTGACCGACCGCCAGCGGCTGCTGCTCGCAAACGAGCTGGAGGCGAAGGCGGAAGGCCGCCGGCTCGAGCACGAGCCGGCACTGGTCTAGGTCCGAGCGGGCGGTCGCCCGCAGCTGCGGGGCCGCTAGCCCCGCAGCCCGCCGACCTTGAAGGAGAGCCCGTCGGAGGCGCGGCGAAAGGCGCCGCGCAGGATCAGGAATGCGGCGCCAAAGGCCACAGCGCCTGCAGCCACCGGAATCGCCAGCAGCACCGAGTCGAAGGCGAGGGTGGTCACCACGGTGATCGCCGCGGCTGTGAAAACCCCCGCGGCGAGGGCGAGCACGATCGTGTGCGAGCGGTAGCCGGCGAAGTGCTCGCGCACGGACACCTCGAGTCCGCCCAGAGAGCCGAGCGCCACCCCGACCGCGATCATCACCACGCCCTGGTTGCCTGAGACGACGAACCCCGCGATCAGCATCACCAGCCCGACGAAGATCGTCAGCTCGGAGAGCGGGAACGTGCCCCACGGAGCCGGAGGCGGCTGATCGGGCGCCCTGCGCCGGCGCGCGGGCTCAGCGGGCTTGCGGGCCTCGGCCTGAGACTGCGCGGCGTGCTGCTGCTGGGGCGGCCTGGAGCCATGGCGCTTGCGCCGCTTGCGCGACTTGGAGCTCAAATGCCTGCGGAGAGTTGGTGCGGGACGCGGCGCGCCCCTGCGCTAACGGACAACCGGAGGAGAGCTTGATGCGCCACCAGCCCATCAGCATCCCGATGAGCCCGAGCCGCGGGCGGGCGTGCCAGTGGCGGCAGCCCGGCTCGCCGATGTCCTCGTTGGAGATGCGCACCCAGTGGTACTTCTCGGGCTCGGCGATCACCCGCTCGAGGAACTCGCGATTACGCTCCTCCACATAGCCGCGGTCGGCAAGGATGCCGCGAACGTCCGCGATCCGCCCCGCCAATGCGTCGCGCACTTCCTCCAGCTCGCCGACGCCCAACATGCGCGGGCCGCCCGCCGGAGCGACGCTGTACTCGATCCCGCCTCGCGGGAAGGCCGAGGCGAACAGCTCGCCGAGCTCCAACTCCAACCGCGCGACCTGGCGCCGCAGCTCGACGCGTGCGGGGCGCTCGTCGCCGTGCAGCAGGGCTTCGAGCCTGCCGCTGTCGACCACATCGTGATGCTCGAGCAGATCCGGCATTGAGGAGATTCTAGATGGTCAGGCAGGCGTTGGCCAGCCAGAGGGCCTCCTCGACGGAGATGTCAGGCACGCCCTTGACCTGCATCGCGACCAGCATGATGCGGCCCGTTCGCGGGTGAACTCCGCGCCCCTCCGCGGTGGCCCCGAACAGCAGCGCCAGCGGGCGCCGCTCATCGGCGATCACGAGGGTCCCCGAGGGCAGCTCGCCGGGCCTGCCCTCCAGCGACTCTCCCGGCGCCGAAGCGCGGATCCCCAGCCGTCCCTCGACCCGCTCGGCGTCGAAGGCGCGCAGCGCCACGCCCGTCTCGACGATCCCGATCGTAAGCGCGTCGTCGAGCTGGCTCTGGCTCTTGAAGTGGCCCTCCTTCATCCGCTGCAGCGCCAGCTCCTCGATCGGGGTGCGGGTGCGGTCCGGGTCGAGGCCGATCTGGCGGAAGAACACCCGGTAGGCCCAGGGGATCGGCCGCTGGCGCATCTGGATCGCGTGGCCGCCGTGGAAACGGTTGGAGAGCTCGCGCAGGCGTTCCTTGACCTGGCGAGGGCTGCGCCCCGACTTCGCCTCCACCGTGGTCCAGGCAAGCCCCAGCCCCGGCAGCTCGCCGGCGACCGCCGGTGCGACCCAGCCCCGCTCGGGGGCGGCCTCCCCCTCCGCGGGCAGTCCGGCGATCTCCTCCTCGCCGGCCATCAGGTGAGCGGGGTCGTCAGCGGGCCCATCTCAGCGAGAGGTGCGGGCCTTGGCGCGCGAGGCGCGAATCAGCTCCCGGACCCGCCTATCGAGCGCCGGCGGATCCAGCTCTCCGATGCTCGCCTCGTGGAGGATCCCGCCGGGGTAGGCGAAGACGAAGGTCGGACAGCCCCCCACCCTGTAGACGTCCGACACTGCCCCGTCGTGGTCGTAGCCGACCGGCATCGTCCAGCCACGCTCGCGGATCAGGTCACGAACCGTGTTGCGGCTGTCGCGCACGTCGATCGAGAGGAAGTTCACGCGTCCACGGTAACGCTGCGAGACGGCGCTGACTACGTCCTGCTGCGCCTCACAGTCGCCGCCGCGGGTGAACCAGAACGAGATCACCAGGGGCCGGTCGAAGTAGTCGCATACCCTGATCGCCTGGGCGGCGTCGACGTCGCAGGCGGGGGTCCGCCGGCTGTCCTGGGGGCAGGGCAGCTGCCCGCTGGAGCAGTCGTCCTGGGCGATGTTCGCGTCGCCCTCCAGGCCGCCGGCCGCGAGCGGGACCGCGAACTCCGCAAGCGGCAGGTCCTTGGTCTCCTTCTCCAGCCCCAGCACCCCGCCCTCGCGGGTCGTGATCGTGTTCACGAGCGCGATCGCGCTCACGACCAGGAACAGCAGGCCGACGGCGACCGAATAGCGGCTGCCCGGGCGCGGCGCCGGCCCCAGGGTGCGGCGGCCGGCGATCCTCTTCGCATCCTCGCCGTCAGGGCCCTCGCGCCCCGCACCGGATTCGCGTTCGCCGCTCACCGCCGCAGGGCGGCGAGGCGGCGAGGGAGCGGGACGCCGCGCACCTCGAACCCGGCCTCGGCCCAGACCAGCACCGCGGGCAGGACCAGCAACACGCCGAGCAGAGACACGCCGAGGTCGACCACGGTGACGAAACCGAAGTCGCGCAGCATCGGGAAGTCATAGGCGCCGAGCCCCGGGATCACGGTCACCACCAGGGTGCCGAAGCCGGCGATCGCCGTCAGCCCCGAGGCGAGCACCGCCGCACCGGTGCGGGAGTAGGAGCGCCGCAGCGACTCTCCGACCGAGCGGCCCTCGCGCCGCTCCTCGTGGTAGCGGGAGGCGAGGATCACGCTGAACTCGGTGGAGATCGCTATCACCAGCGCGCCCAGCGTCGCCGACATCGGGTTGAGGGGGATGTCGCTGGCGGCGATCACCAGCGAGGACCAGCCGGTCGCCAGCACGATCGGGATCAGCGGCACCAGCGCGCGCGTGGCCGACCGGTAGACGGCGAGCAGCGCGAGCGCCACCGCCAGCAGGCCGGCCAGCGTGAGCCAGTAGCGGCTGTCCGACAGCGCCGAGTTGGACTCGGCGGCGAGCACCGGCAGCCCGGCGAGGCGCACTTCGGCGCCGGGCGGAGGGCCGTTGCCTGCCCCGGGCGGGTCGATCTGGCCGCGGATGTCCTCAATCAGGTCCTGCTGCTCGTCGAGCGGCATCACTCGGATCCCGAACGACATGTTGGTGGTGTCGCCGGGGGCACCGGTGTCGCGGTCGAGAGTGACGACCGCCTGCGAGTCGTAGGCGGGGATCGCCTCGATCAAGGCCCTGATCCGCTCGCTGGTGAGGCCCTGCCCGGGATTGCCGAAGAAGTCGGTCAGCGAGGTCCCCGGGCACAGCTCGGCCGCCTTGCAGCTCGGGAACTCGCCGCGGAAGCCGTGGCGCTGCAGCACCCGCTCCCTGAAGCCGGCCATCCACTCGACCAGGTCGGGGTCGGTGACGTCGTCGGCGCGCACGGTCACGTCCAGCTCGCCGGAGACGCCGGTGACGTCCTGCAGCTCGTTCAGGTCGCGCACTTCGGCCAGGTCCTGCGGCACCAGCTCGCGGATGTCGGAGGCAATCTCCGTGCGCGAGCCCGCCACCCATCCTGTCAGCGCCAGCGCCGCGGCAACAACCAGCACGCGGCCGGGGCTCTCGATTGAAACGGCAAGAGCGTGCTTTCCGAAGGTTTGAACGCGGTCGGAGATGCGGGCTCGGAGCCGCTCGTTCCTCGTTCCTCGTTCCTCGTTCCTCGTTCCTCGCTGCTCGGGTTCGCGGAGCGAAAGCGCGGCGAAGCCGACGGTCAGGGCCAGGCCGAAGGCGATCGCGACACCGGCAACCAGCATCAGGCCGAAGCCTCGCACCATCGGAACCGGCGAGAGCAGAAGCACGGCGAAGCCGGCGGCGGTGGCGAGGCAGGCGGTTCCCACCACCGGCGCTGCCCGCGAGGCCGCCAGCCGCGCGGCCTCGACTCCGCTCGCGCCCCCGGCCTCCGCCTCGTCGAAGCGGGCCTGGAGCTGGATCGCGTAGTCGACCGCCAATCCGATCAGCACCGGCAGAACCGCGATGGATGCGATGGTCAGCGAGCCCCCGAACAGGCCGAGCAGCCCGAAGGTGATCGCGGCGGCGGCCAGGGCCAGAGCCAGTGGCAGCAGCCGCAGCCGCGAGCGGAAGACCAGCATCAGGGTCGCCGCCATCACCACAAGGGCCGCCGCGAACAGGATCAGCAGGGCGCTGCGCAGCTTGCCCGCCACCCCGTCCACCACCACGGGCGCGCCGCTGACCACGTAGCGGCCTCCGTCGAGCTCGAAACAGGGTCGGTTCTGGCATCGCGGCCGGGGTGTGGTGTCGTAGACCGCGTCGCGGATCAGGCCCAGCGAGCTGCTTCGCTCGGACTCGGTGAGGTCGGGGCGCAGCCGGATCGAGATCAGCGTCGAGTCGCGATTGGGGAACAGATAGGCGAAGCGGGCCTTCGGCGTGCCGGGCGGCTGGCGTGTGTCGAAGACGACCTGGCTGACGAAGAGGGGATCGTCGATCTGCGGCAGGCGGGTGATCCCGTAGTTGGCGGCGACGCGCAGCAAGCGCGCCTGGAACTGCTGGCCGACCGCCGCAGCGGCCCCCTTCGCCGCCTGCTGCTGCTCAGCCTTGGTGGCCCCCGCCGCAGCGGCCTGTTTGGCGGCGAAGCGCGCCGCCTGCGCGGCGAGCCCCTGAGTCTGCTGGATTTGACCGCCCAGCGCAGACTCGATTCCCAGCACCGCCTGGTTGAGGAAGGTGGCGGGCCCGTAGACGACCTTGGCGGGTTTCGACTCGGCCAGCTCGGTGCAGGGGCCCGCGAGCGGCTTGACCCCCTCCGGCACGTTGCCGGACAGACAGCCCTCGAGCCGCAGCAGCTTGCCGAGGTTCCGGGTGAGGACGAGGCGGCGCAGGTCCCCCTCGATCAGCACCACCACGGCGTCGTCGCCGAACTTGCGGCGGAAGTCCTCGGTCGCCTGGAAGCTCGCCGAGTCGCGGTCGACGAGTGTGTCGGTGCCGGCGTCGGTGTCGAGCTGCGATGCGGCGACTGCGGCCGCCGCCGCGACCAGCGCGGTCGCGAGCAGCAGCGCCCGCGCCTGCCGCGCGGCCCAGGCAGCAATCCCGCCGAACCTCTCTGCAGAGCTCACAGGGGAAGGTTAGGGAGCGGCGACGCCGCCAGGCGCCGATTGCCTACCGGCGCCCAGGCTTGACGCTCGCGTCATGATCTAAAACTTCCAGCTTGCGGTATTCAAGGAGGGCCCAATAGATGGATCAGACGGGCAGAACCCACGACCCGAGCGATGAGGCTTCCGCCCAACAGGCGGGGCTGGAGAGCGACGCCCGCTCGATCCTCGACACGGCGCACGAGGCCTTCGTATCGATGGACGCAGGAGGCTTCATCACCGATTGGAACAGGCAGGCCGAGGTCACCCTGGGCTGGACCCGCGATGAGGCGGTCGGGCGTGTGCTGGCCGACACGATCATCCCCGAGCGATTTCGAACGGACCACTGGGACGGCCTGCAGAAGTTCCTCGAGACCGGCGCGGGACCGGTGCTCGGCAAGCGGCTCGAGCTGGTGGCGATCCACCGCGAAGGCCATGAGATCCCGATCGAGATCACGATCTCGGCCCTGCACGATGGGGCCCGCCACTCCTTTCACGCGTTTCTGCACGACATCTCGGCGCGCAAGCGCAACGAGCGGTACCTGGCCGCACAGCACGCGGTGGCAAATGCATTGGCCGAGGCGGATTCGGTGGCGGAGGCGGCTCCGAAGCTGCTCGCGGCGCTCGGCGAGAGCCTGGGCTGGGAGACCGGAGGCTGGTGGGAGGTCGACGAGGACGCCCAGGTGCTGCGCTGTCGCGATCTGTGGTGCGCGCCGGACATCGACGCCGCGGCCTTTCTGGAGCTCAGCCGAACGACCGCATTCGAGCGCGGCGTCGGCCTGCCGGGGCGGGTGTGGGCGAGCGGGGAGGCGGCCTCGGTCGCCGACGTGCTCCAGGACTCGAACTTCCCGCGCGCCGACGCAGCGGCAAAGGCCGGCCTGCACGCTGCGATCTGCCTGCCGGTCCTGCGCCGGGACGAGGTGCGGGGCGCGATCGAGTTCTTCACCCGCGAGTCCTCGCATCGCCCCGAGGAGCTTGTCGAGCTGATGGAGTCGCTGAGCAACCAGATCGGACGCTTCTTCACCGTGCTCGAAGAGCGGGCGGCCTAGTTCGCGGTCCCGTCCGCGAGTGGTGCGGCGGGCGCGATTCCGCGACCGCGCGCAACTCCTGAGCACGGCGCGGAAGCGCGTCCGCCGTGACAGGACCCGCGGCCTTTCGGCCGCGGGCTCAGTCCATCGCCAGCGGGCCCTCGACCTCTGCGTTGAGGAACTGGGAGATGAACTCGTTCTCCGAGTTGAACAGCGCTTCCTTGGGCCCGCTTTCGACGATCTTGCCCTTCCAGAGCACGGCGAGGAAGTCGGCGATGCGGCGCGCGGTGCCGAGGTCGTGGCTGATCACCAGATAGCAGCCGCCGTTTTCCTCGTGGATCTCGCGGATCAGCTCGCAGAGCAGCGCCGTGCGCACCGGGTCCAGGCCCGAGTCCGGCTCGTCGAACATGACGATCGCGGGGTCGAGCACCAGCGCCCGGGCGAAGCCGGCGCGCTTGCGCATCCCGCCCGACAGCTCGTTTGGCATCTTGAAGTGCGCCTCGGCGAGCCCGACCTCGCTCAGGCGCTGGTTAACGACTTCCGAGATCTCGTCCTCGCCCTTGTCGGTGTGCTGGCGCAGCGGGAAGCAGACGTTGTCGAAGATGTTCATCGAGCCGAACAACGCGCCGTCCTGGAATAGCAGCCCGAACTTCTTGCGCACCTCGAACAGCTCGTCGTCGGTCATGTTCGGAATCGACTCGCCGTGCACCAGCACGTCGCCCGAGTCGGGGTAGAGAAGCCCGACGATGTGCTTGATCAGCACGCTCTTGCCGGTGCCCGAGGGGCCGAGCACCATCGAGATCTGATCGTCCGGCAGGCCCAGGTTGAGGCCGTTGAGGATGCGGGTGCGGCCGAACTGCTTGACGAGGTCGATGACCTCGATCGCGTCCTCTCCGCCGTGGTCGCGCTTCTCGCCGGTATGCCAGCGGTAGGGGCTGCTGTCGTCCGGATCGACGCCCGGGATCGCGAAGTCGCGGCCGATCATCCCGCCGTCCTCGGCCACGTAGGAGTCGCCGCCTTCCTCGGCGGCATGCTCCTCCACCTGCTGGGCGTCGGCACGCGCCTCGGCTGTCTTCGCGGATTCCTCGGTCAGCTCGGGGCTCGACGCCGGCTGGTAGTCGTCGTCCTCCTCTTCGGAGACCTCGTCGTCGGGGCGTCCCTCTCGCTCATCGTCTGCAAATGTCAACTCAACCTCCTATCGGTGCTCGCGGGTTGGCGCCCCAGAAGACCAGGGTGCCGAGCATCCCGATGATGTGGACCAAGACGATGTTGAGCACCATCGATTTCGCCGTGGCCGTGCCCACCCCGACCGGGCCCCCGGACGCGGTGTAGCCGTAATAGCATCCGACCAGCACGATGGCGGTCGCCATCGCCATTGCCTTGACCACGCTGAAGAGCAGGTCGGGCGGGTTCTGGAACATCCAGAAGATCAGGAAATAGCCGCCGGAGGAGATGTCGCCCACCTGCTGGACCACGGCAATCCAGCTGGCGAAGAAGCCGACGCCGATCGCGGCCAGGTAGATGAACGGCAGCGTCATCCAGGCTGCCAGCAGCCGGGTCGCGGCGAGGAAGGTGACCGGCTGAACGCCCATCACCTCGAGCGCGTCGATCTCGTCGGAGATCCGCATCGCGCCGACCTCGGCGACGATCCCGGTGCCGACCTTGGCCGCCATCATGTAGCCGAAGGCGTAGGGGATCACCTCGCGCAGGTCGCACCAGGCGGCGAAGGTCCCTGCGTTGGAAGGGGCACCCACACTTCGGGAGAAGTAGGCGCCCTCGATTCCGCACGTGAGGCCGCTGATGAACACCAGCCCCCAGATCACCATTGCGGAGCCGAGGATCAGGACGCCGGCCTGGCGCAGCGACTCGCCGAAGAACTTGAAGACGCGGCCCGAGTAGACCTGGCCCATGACCATGCCGCAAAACCGCGCGATCTCCCCCATCGAGTCCATCCAACCGCGCGGGACTGACAGCCAGCCGGGCATCAGCGGATCGTCTGCAGCTCGGGGTGGGTGGCCAAAAGCGTCTGGGTAAAGACGTAGTTAAAGGCGAACACCCCCATAAAGGCGATCACCACCGCCTCGTTTACGGCCCGGCCCACCCCCGCCGCGCCTCCGGAGGCGGTCATCCCCTTGTAGGAGCAGACCACGGCGATGATCGCCCCGAACAGGGTGCACTTCAGCACCGAGCCCCAGAGGTCGGTCACCGAGGCGTTGGAAAAGAGGGTGGCGAAAAAGCCGCCCAGCGGCTGGTGGTAGAGGAGCTCGGCGCCGACCCCGCCCGAGATGCCGAAGATCAGCGCGTAGATGTCCATCAGGCCGGTGATCAGCACCAGCGCCAAAAAGCGCGGCACGACGAGGTTCTTGATCGGGTCGACGCCGAGCACCTGCAGCGCGTCGAGCTCCTCGCGGATCTTGCGCGCGCCCAGGTCGGCGGTGATCGCGGTGCCGGCGACGCCGGCGACGACCACCGCGGTCACAAAGGGGGCGAACTCGCGGACCGAGGCGAGGATGAAAAAGCCGCCGAGGCGGTCAAGCGCTCCGAACAAAGACAGGAAGTTGGCGGCCTGAAGCCCCGGCGCGCCGAAGCCGAAGGCGATCGTGGAGATCGTCAGCGGAAACCAGCAGAGCTGCAGCGCAAAGAGGAACTGGCCGATGAACTCGCCGCCGTAGGGGTAGGGCGGGCGCACCGCGGAGACGAGCGTCTTCGCGGTGAGGATCATCATGTCCCCGACCTGCTCAAAGAGCGATTTGGCGGGTAGGAATGCCCTATCTACGGCGGTGCGGACCATCTACTCCTCCGGACGGGTGGAGCCGTCATTCGCGCCCGTTCCCGTCACCGCTCGAAGGATATGGCATAGGCCAGGCGCGCGCCACCCCCAACCGACACCAGTCGGCGCCGACTGGCCAGCGGGCCGAAAAGTGCGAATAATGCGGGGGGAAACCGCGGACCACCGTGGTAGGCTCCCGGCGCCTTGCGGGGTACCGGACCACATTCCCGGCTAGCCCGCCTGCAGCGTGCCGCGATGGCACTTGTTGCCGGCACGCTGGCTCTCCTGACACTCGGCCTGTCCGCCTGCGGCGGCGGCGGCAGCCGCCAGGACGTGGACGAGCCGGAGGGCGACTTCCCGGTCGAGATCACGACCTCGCAGTTCCCCACCCGCCAGCGTCTCGCCGAGACCTCGTTCCTGCAGCTCGGCGTGCAGAACACCGGCGACAAGGCGATCCCCGGCGTCGCGATCACGATCTCGCTCGACGAGAACGCGATCCGGCCCTTCTCGGTGCGCGACCCGCAGCCAAATCTCGCCGCACCCGACCGCCCGGTCTGGGTGCTCGAGAACCAGTACCCCAAGCTGGTCGGCGAGACCGCGTCGGCCGGCGCCCTGACCGCGAATGAGAAGACGTTCAGCTTCGGCAGCCTCGCGCCCGGGGATACGGTGGAGGCGGTCTGGAAGGTGACGCCGGTGCGCTCCGGCAGCTACACGCTCGACTACCAGGTTGACGCCGGGCTGAGCGGCAAGGCCAAGGCCGTGACCGCCGACGGCAGCCCGCCGACCGGATCGTTCGTGGTCCAGATCTCCTCCGAGCCGCCCCAGACTCGCGTCAACGACGCCGGCGAAGTCGAGGTGATCCCGGGGCAGGGCGGAGGCGGAGGCGGCTCGAGCTCGAACGGCGCCTCCGGCTCGGGAAACAGCGGCGGCGGGCTCAAGGCTATCCCGGCCGGCTGACCTCGGCGACCGGCTGACCTCGGCGATGAGAGCCAGGGCTCCCGCGGCGACGCTGCTTGCCGCGACCGCGCTGATCGCGGTCGGGGCCGGTTGCGGCGACTCTGACGACGAGGCGACGACCGCGCCACCGGCACCCTCCGCCCCCGACCGCCAGGCGGACCGGCCGGAGCCGCCGGTCGGCGACGGCAGGGGCGGTGTCAAGCTGACCGAGATCGGGGACTTCGACCAGCCGGTCTACGTCACCCAGCCGCCGGGAGAGGCGCGCGACCTGTACGTGGTCGAGCAGACCGGCAGGATCCGGGTCGTTCACGACGGCCGCGTCCTGCCAGACCCCTTCCTCGACCTCAGCGGCGAGATCGCGCTCAGCGAAGAGCAGGGCCTGCTCTCGATGGCGTTCGCGCCCGATTACCAGCGCTCCGGCCTCTTCTACGTCGATTACACCGCCGCTGACGGCGCCAACACGGTGGCCGAGTACCGCCGCTCGGACGCCGACCCCTTCCGGGCCGACCCGGGCAGCGCCCGCTCGATCCTCGACGTCGAGGACCCCTACCCCAACCACAACGGCGGGCTGGTCGTGTTCGGCTCCGACGGACAGCTCTACGTCGGCCTCGGCGACGGCGGCGACGGCGGCGACCCGGAGCGCCGCGGCCAGGACCTCTCGACGCTGCTGGGCAAGATCCTTCGCATCGACCCGCTCAGCCCGTCCGGCGGAGCCGCCTACAGCGTGCCCCGCGACAACCCCTTCGTCGATCGGCCGGGCGCGCTGCCCGAGATCTTCGCCTACGGGCTGCGCAATCCCTGGCGTTTCTCCTTCGACCGCAAGACGGGCGCGCTGTCGATCGGCGACGTCGGGCAGGACAGCTTCGAGGAGATCGACTACGTGAGCCGCCGTGACGCGGCGGGCGCCAACTTCGGCTGGTCGGCGTTCGAGGGGGATGCCCGCTTCAACGAGGACCAGACAGCACCCGGGTACGTCCCCCCCGTCCTCACCTACGGCCTCGACGGCGCCTGCTCGGTAATCGGGGGCTACGTGGTTCGCGACCCCAATCTGCGCTCGCTCTACGGCCGCTACCTCTACGCGGATCTCTGCGTCGGCCAGCTGCGCAGCTTCGTCCCGGTGGCCGGGACCGCGCAGGACGACCGAGAGCTGGGCATCGAGGTGCCGCAGCCGACGTCGTTCGCCGAAGACAACCAGGGGCGGATCTACGTCAGCTCGCTGGACGGCCCCGTCTACCGCCTCGATCCGGCCGGCTGATCTGCGGCGGCGCTCCGTAAGTGGCCCTGGCGTGTTGATCTTGAAGTGGCAAACCCCTTCTCCTTCTCGATGAGTCGCCGCCCCGGCAACCGCCGCCTGCTGCTGCTGTGCGGGATCGCGGCGCTGGCCGCGCTGCTCGCGGCCCCGTCCGCCCAGGGGCGGGTGAGCAAGCGCAAGATCGGCGATTTCGACGAGCCCGTCTACGCGACCGGGGCGCCGGGGTTCAGGAAGCTGCTGTTCGTGGTCGAGCGGGGCGGCACGGTGCGCGTCGCGAAGCGCAACCGAAAGCTGCATCGGCCCTTCCTCGACATCCGCGGGCTGGTCGGCGACGGCTTCCAGGAGCAGGGCCTGCTCTCAGTCGCGTTCCCGCCCGACTACAAGCAGAGCAGGCGCTTCTACGCCTTCTTCACCGACAACCAGGGCGACCTGCGGATCGAGGAGTTCAAGCGCCGCGGCGCGACGCGGGCGCGGCGCGGCTCGCGGCGGCCGCTGCTGGAGATCCGCCACCGTGCCAACGACAACCACAACGGCGGCCAGCTTGCCTTCCTCGGCGACCTGCTCTACATCAGCACCGGCGACGGTGGGGGCGGCGGCGACCCGTCCAACAACGCCCAGAACCGGGACAGCCTGCTGGGCAAGATCCTGCGCATCGATCCGCGCAACCCCCCCGGCGGAGCCGCCTACTCGCTGCCCGGGTCGAACCCGTTCGTCGGCCGCGACGGGCGCGACGAGGTGTTCAGCTACGGGCTGCGCAACCCGTTCCGGTTCTCCTTCGACCGCGGCAGCGACGGCCCATACATCGTGATCGGGGACGTCGGGCAGGACCGCTTCGAGGAGGTCGACTATGAGACGGTCGGCGCTGCGAGCGGGGCCAACTTCGGTTGGAACGCGTTCGAGGGCTTTTCGCCCTACCCGGGCGGCAGCAGCGACCCCGGCGGCACCACCAAGCCGATCCTCGCCTACGGACGGGGCCGCGGCTGCACCGTGATCGGCGGCTACGTCGTGCGCGACCCGCGCCTGCGCGGGCTGCGCGGCCGCTACCTCTACATCGACTTCTGCGAGGGCCAGCTGCGCAGCTTGCGGCCGAAGCTCGCCGGCGCGCGCCGCGACAGGCCGGTCGGCGTGAACGTCGACTCCCCCACCTCATTCGGAGTGGACCAGCGCAACCGCATCTACATCTGCTCGCTGGCCGGGCCCGTGTACCGGATCCTGCCTGGCTGAGCGGTCGGAGCGAGCGGTAGGCTGCCGCCCGCCCTCGCAATGACCCGGCCGGGACGACGCCTCGCACCGTTCGCCCTCGCGGCGTTCTCCGCCGCCGTGGCCGGCGGCTGCGGAGGCGGCAGCGACGACTCGCCTGCACCCGGGCCCGGACTGCGCCAGGTAGGCGAGTTTCGAGAGCCGCTGTTCGTCGCCCAGCCGCCGGGAGCTCCCGGCCTGCTGCTGGTAGTCGAGAAGGCGGGGGTGATCCGCGCCGTGCGCGGTAGCCGCAAGCTGCGCCGCCCCTTCCTCGACATCCGCGGGCGGGTCCGTCACAAGGGGACGGAGCAGGGGCTGCTGTCGGTCGCCTTCCCTCCCGATTACCAGCGGTCACGGCGCCTGTACATCGCCTTCATCGGGCGCGCAGGGACGCTCCGGGTGCAGGAGCTGCGGCGCTCGCGGCGCGCCCAGGCGGTGGCGCTGCGAAAGCCGCGCAACCTGCTCGCCATCCCCCAGCTCAGCGCGACCCACAACGGCGGGCTGCTGCTGTTCGGCCCCGACGGTTACCTCTACCTGGGCGCCGGCGACGGCGGGCTGGTCGGGGATCCGAAGGACAACGCCCAAAACCGAAACACGCTGCGCGGCAAGATCCTGCGCATCGACCCGCGGCGCCGCGGCGGGCGCCCGTACACGACGCCCCGCAGCAACCCGTTCCACGGGCGGCCGGGCCGCAACGAGATCTACGCGATTGGCCTTCGCAACCCCTGGCGATTCTCATTCGACCGGGCCACCGGGGCGCTGGCGATCGGCGATGTCGGCCAGGACACGTTCGAGGAGGTGGACTACGTACCGCCCGGGCAGGGGCTCGGCGCCAACTTCGGTTGGGCCGCGTTCGAGGGCCATACGCGCTTCAAGCGCAAACTTCGCGTTCGCCATCCGGTCGAGCCCGTGGTCACCTACCGCCAGCACCCACGCTGCGCGGTGACCGGCGGCTATGTGGTCCGCGATCCGGCGCTCTACACGCTCGACGGCCGCTATCTGTACGGCGACTACTGCACCGGGGAGCTGTTTAGCTTCCGCCCCGAGGATCCGGTGCGCAGCAACCGCCGCCTGGGGCTGCGGGTTCCGAGGCTCTCCTCCTTCGGAGAGGACAGCCGGGGCCACGTCTACCTGGTTTCGCTGAAGGGTCCCGTCTACTGGCTCGTGCAGCTCCCGGCGCAGTAGAGTTTGGCCACCCAGCCAGCCAACGAAGGAGAGGCCAAGTGGAGAGCGGCACGGCGCAGGCGAAGACCGGGCAGGCGACCGACGGGGAGAGCGGTAACGGCGTCCCCAGCGGAAAGAGCTTCGAGGTCCGCAACCCGGCGACCGGCGAGGTGATCCGCGAGATCGCCGAGGACTCCCCCGAACGCGTGCGCGAGGTGGTGGCGCGAGTGCGCGCCAACCAGCCCGAGTGGGAGGCGCTGGGCAACAAGGGGCGCTACGAGTGGCTGGGCAAGCTGCGCGATTGGATGATCGACAACTACGACGCGATCGCCGACACGATGCAGGAGGAGACCGGCAAGGTGCGCGCCGACGCCGGCGGAGAGGCGGTCTACCTCACCGACACCATCAACTTCTACGGCAGCAAGGCGGACAAGTTCATCGGCGACGACAAGGTCCGCGCCCACAACCCGCTGATGAGGGCCAAGAAGCTCCGCGTCCAGTACCGGCCGCACCCGGTGGTCGGGATCATCAGCCCCTGGAACTTCCCATTGATGCTTTCGCTGGGCGACGGGATTCCGGCGCTGCAGGCGGGTGCTGCGGTGGTGATCAAGCCCTCCGAGTTCACTCCGCTGGGACTGATCCAGGTGATCGACGCCTGGAAGAACGAGATCGGCGGACCCGACATCCTCGACTGCGTGCAGGGGACCGGAGACACCGGGCAGGCGCTGATCGACGCGGTCGACTTCATCCAGTTCACCGGCTCGGACCGGACCGGCAAGAAGGTGATGGCGCGCGCGGCCGAGACCCTCACCCCGGTCAGTCTCGAGCTGGGCGGCAAGGACCCGATGGTCGTGCTGCGCGACGCCAACATCGAGCGCGCCGCCAACGCCGCCACCTGGGGAGGGATGGCGAACTCCGGGCAGATCTGCATGTCGGTGGAGCGGATCTACGTCGAGGAGCCGGTCTACGACGAGTTCGTCGAGAAGCTCACCGAGGAGGTCAGGGAGCTGCGGCAGGGCGCGGACGGGCCCGACTACGAGAAGGACGTCGGCGCGATGACCTCGCCCAACCAGACCGCGATCGTCGAGGACCACGTCAACGACGCGATCGCCAGCGGCGCCAAGGCGCTGCTGGGCGGAAAGCCGGTGGACGGCCCGGGCGACTACTTCGAGCCGACCGTGCTGGTCGACGTCGACCACTCGATGAAGGTGATGCGCGACGAGACCTTCGGCCCGGTGGTCGGGGTGATGAAGGTCCGCGACGAGGAGGAGGCGGTGCGCCTCGCCAACGACACCCGCTACGGGCTCTCCGGCTCGGTGTTCGGCGCCAAGCGCCACGCCGAGCAGGTCGCACGGAGGATCGAGTGCGGCGCGATCAACGTCAACGACGTGCTGGTCAACTACCTCACCTCCGACGTCCCGATGGGCGGCTGGAAGGAGTCGGGGATCGGCTACCGCCACGGCGAGCACGGGATCAAGAAGTTCTGCCGGCCGGAGTCGATAGTGATCACGCGGTTCGGAGGCAAGCGCGAGCTGCTCTGGTACCCGTACACCGAGAAGCGCCGCAACCTGCTGCGCCGCCTGTCGCGGCTGTTCAATGCCCGCGACCTGAAGCGCCGCTTCACGCGCGACACCTAGCTCGGGCCACCGCACCCTTGCCGGACTACCGCAACCTGCGCTACGAGCGGGACGGCCACGTCACCGTCCTGCGCTACGACCGTCCCGAGCAGCGCAACGCGATCAGCCGCGAGATGAACGCGGAGCTGCACGACGCCTGGCAGCACTTCCGCGACGACCCGGAGGCCTACGTGCTGGTGATCACCGGCTCCGGCGATGCGTTCTGCGCCGGCTGGGACCTGCAGGACGCGGCCGACTGGGAGCAGCCCGAGTGGGACGAGTTCCGCACCCACCTGCTCAACGAGCCCGGGGTCTGCGGCTACACGCGCAAGCTCGACGTGTTCAAGCCGGTGATCGCCGCGGTCAACGGTTGGGCGGTGGCGGCGGGCCTGGAGAACGCGTTGCTCGCCGACATCCGGATCGCCTCCGAGAACGCCGTGTTCGGGGCGCTGGAGCGGCGCTGGAACATCGTCGCCGGCGACGGGATGACGGTGCGCCTGCCGCTCGCGGTCGGCTACGCGCGCGCGGCCGAGATGATCATCACCGGCCGCCCGGTGGGCGCCGAGGAAGCTTTGCGGATCGGCCTCGTCAACGAGGTGGTGCCCGAGGGCAAGGCACTGGAGCGCGCGCTGGAGCTGGCGCAGGAGATCGCGGCGCTGCCCCAGGGCGCGATCCGCACCGACAAGGAGACGATGGTGCGAAACGTCGGCCGCACCCTGGAGGAACAGCTGCGACAGGAGGCCGAGGCGACGCTGTCGATGTTCATGCGCCGCGACTCGCACTCGATCGGCGCCCGAGCCTTCAAGGAGGGCCGGGAGCCGGAGTGGCCCCACGGGGGGCTGTGATGAGGGAGCACGACGCGGTGATCGTCGGCGCGCGCTGCGCCGGCTCGGCGCTGGCAATCGACCTCGCCAAACGGGGATGGGACGTCCTGCTCGTCGACCGCGACGAGTTCCCGAGCACCACGATCTCGACCCACGGGCTCTGGCCGAACGGGCTGGCGCACCTCGAGCGGCTCGGGGTGCTGGACAGGCTTCGCTCCGAGCATGAGCTGCCCCTGTACCAGAGCCGCTTCCGGGGCCTCGGCCACGAGATCGTCGGTGGCTTCACCCCCGTCGACGGTTTCGACCGAGCAGCGGCACCGCGCAGGATCGTGCTCGACAAGGCGGGCATCGACGTCGCCCTGAAAGCCGGAGCGAAAGGCGCCTTCGGCAGGCGGGTCGTGGGACTGATCGGCTCGGGAACCGAGGAGGACCCGGCGCGCGGTGTGGTCCTCGAGGACGGTGAGCGGATCGGCGCACGCTGGGTGTTCGGCGCTGACGGTCGGGGCTCGGCAGTGGCGAAGCTGCTCGGCATCCCCAAGGAGCGCCCGATGAGAGGCGAGATCGCCATCTCCTATGCCTATTGGGAGGGAATCCCCAACGACGGCTATGGCAGCATGCAGATCGAGCTCGACCGGGTGCTGAACCGGGTGCCGGTCGAGGATGGCCTGCACATGCTGATCGCCAACGGCACCCCCGAGCTGACCCGCGGAACGCAGGACGAGCGTGAGCGCAAGTACGTGCAGATGCTGCGCACGTTCCCCGAGACCATCGACCCCGAGCTGCTGGACGAGGCGCGCATGGTGACCGAGGTGGCCGTTGCCCCGGAGCCGCTGATGCAGGGCTTCTTCCGCCGCGCCGCGGGACCGGGATGGGCGCTGGTCGGCGACGCCGGCCACTTCAAGCACCCGGGGACCGCGCAGGGGATCGGCGACGCCTTCGAGCAGGCTCTCTATGTTGCCGAGGCGCTGTCGGGCTCGAAGCCGAGCCTTGACGGCTATGAGGAGTGGCGCGACGCTCGCGCCGCCGAGCACTACGACTGGTCGTTTGCCTGGGGCCGCTTTCCCAGGCCGGGCACCGGGGAGGTGCTGTTTCGCGGCTGGGCCACCGAGCCCGACGCCGGCCAGGATCTGCGCGACTGCTTCAGCCGCCAGGTCGAGCCCTCGCAGCTGATGAGCAAGGAGCGGCTCGCGCGCTGGTTCGCGACGAGCCCCGCATCGACGGGCTGAGATGCCGCCTCGATTCGACGAAGCGGCGCTGTTCGAGCGGCTCGACTCCCTGCACGAGAACCGCACCGACGGCTTTCCGCCTCCGGTCCCGCCCGACATCTCGGCGAACCCGAGGCCGGTTCCGCACACGAAGCTGGGCATCGCGCGCGCCGCGGTGCGGGTGAGCCGGGCCGGCGGCCGAGGGGGTGGCACTTCCGCCCCCGGGCGGATGCTGCTTGGGATGGAGCCGGGAGCGATCGGCCAGCTCGCATCGCGCCTCGAAGGCGGGTCGATCCTGGTCAGCGGAACGAACGGCAAGACCACGACAGCGAACCTGCTGGCCTCGATCCTGCGCGCAGCAGGTTGGAGGACGGTCCACAACAAGGCCGGGGCCAACGCGCAATGGGGGATCGCCACGGCGCTGCTCGAACCGGGCCAGATCGGGGTTTTCGAGGTCGACGAAGCCTGGCTGACGCCGATGGCGGCCGAGATACGGCCCCGGGCGATCGTCCTCGGCAACCTCTCGCGCGACAGGCTGGACGCATACGGGGAGGTGGACTACCTGGTCGAACGCTTCGCGAATTTGGTCGATCGCGCGGCGGCACCCAGGTTCGTGATCTGCGCCGACGATCCCCTGATCGCGGCGCTCGGCGAAAAGCAGGGTAGGGCCGAGGTGACGTTGTTCGGCATCGAGGACCGCTCGCAGGGTGAGCCGACACCTCGCTTGATCAACGACGCCGTGCATTGCGAAGACTGTGGCGCCGCCTACCGCTACGACCGTGCGTTCGTCGGCCACCTCGGCCATTGGGCCTGCGAATGCCGTCAGCGCCCGACGCCCGGGGTCGCCGCGTCGGCGATCGCGCTGCACGGAATGTCGGGCTCCGATCTCGAGGTCAGCACTCCGGCCGGCGCGCTGAGGCTGCGGCTTCCGCTCCCCGGGCTGTACAACGCCTACAACGCCCTCGCCGCGGTCGCGGCGGCGGTCGAGTTGGGGGTGCCGGAGGCGGCGATCCGCCGCGGTCTGGAATCGATGTCGCCGGTCTTCGGGCGCGGCGAGACGATCCGCGTCGGCGGCACCCGCGTGGAGATGATGCTGATGAAGAACCCGGTTGGCGCGACTGAGCTGCTGCGCACCCTGGCGCTGGAACGGGAGCGCAGGTTGGACCTCTGGATCGCCCTCAACGACACCCATCCCGACGGGCGCGACACCTCGTGGATCTGGGACGTCGATTTCGAGCCGTTCGCCGACCGCATCGGCCGCGTCGTCTGCGCAGGGAGCCGCGCACCGGAGATGGCATTGAGGCTCAAGTACGCCGGCGTCCCGGCCGGCGCGATCGAGTCGGTGGACGGCATCGCTTCGTCGTTCGACCGGGCAATCGACCTGGCGAACGGGCGGCTCATCGCCCTGCCGACCTACTCGGCGATGATCCAGATCCGAACGCTGCTTGCCGACCGCGGCTTCGCCGCACCGTTCTGGGAATGAGCGCGGCGCTCGGCGCACTTCAGGAGCGACCGACTCGGCCCAAGCCCCCACCCGGCCCCTATCTCGTCGCCGGCGTGGGCAAGGCCGGGCTGGCGGCCGCCGCCGCGCTGGCGCGGCTCGGGGGGCCGGCAAGGGTGAAGGCCTGGGACGGATTCGTATCCCCGGTCACCGAGCAGGCCCGCTCGAAGCTGAGGGCCCGCGGGGTCGATTCCGAGCTCGGCGGAGACGGCATCCAGATGCTGGCCCGGGACCCGCGCCCCATGTGCATCGTCAAGAGCCCCGGCATTCCCTGCGATTCGCCGCTGCTGGTGGAGGCGGCCCACCGCGGCGTCACCGTCGTCGACGAGCTCGAGCTCGGGTGGCGGCTCGGGCGGGCGCCGTTGATCGCCGTGACCGGTACCAACGGCAAGTCGACCACGGCGTCGCTGGTGCTCGCGGCGCTCCAGGGGGCCTCGATCACCGCTTCGCTGGCAGGGAACACCGATTTCGGCCCCCCACTCTCCAGCGTCCCCGGCGACTCGCCCTGCGTCGTCTGCGAGGTCTCGAGCTTCCAGCTCGAGGGATGTCCCGGATTTCTGCCCGAGGCGGCGGTGTTCACGAACCTCAGTCGCGAGCACCTGCACCGGCACGGCACGATGGAGCGCTACGGGGAGGTCAAGCGTCGCCTCTTCCTCCGCGACGGCCTGGCGTCGCCGCTCTCGGTGATGAACACAGACCAGGCGTACGGCCGGGAGCTGGCGGACGCCGTCGAGGAGGCGGGGGGTCGTGCGGTTCGCTACGGCACCTCTCCCCAGGCCGACTATCGGCTCGAGTCCTGCGAATGGGACCTTCGCTCCGGGAGGGCGCGGATCCGGACGCCGGAGGGCGCCCTGACGGTGGTCACGCGGCACCCGGGCGCCCACAACGCAGCCAACGTGACTGCGGCGCTTGCGCTCGCGGGGGCGCTGGGGCTCGACCGGGACGCGACCCTGGTTCGGCTCTCCGCTGCGCCCCCGGTTCCGGGGCGCTTCGAGCCGATCGACCAGGGACAGCCCTTCGACGTCGTCGTGGACTTCGCCCACACCCATGACGCCCTCCTCAACGTGATCCGCACCGCCCGCCGGATCGTCAGCGCCCGGCCGGGCGGGCGACTGATCGCGGTGGTGTCGGCCCCCGGTACGCATGATCCGCCGAAGCGGCCACAGATGGGCCGCATCGCCCGCCGGCTGACCGACGAGCTCGTGATAACGACGACGAGCACCTACGGGGAAGCGCCCGAAGCCGCGGTCGAGGGACTGCTTGCCGGCGCCCGGAGTGCCGGTGGGGCGGCGCTCAGCGCGGCGATGGACAGGCGTGCGGCGATCGACATGGCGCTGCGCCGAGCCGGTGCGGGGGACCTCGTGCTGGTGGCGGGGCGGGGCGCGCTCCCGACCCTGAAGCTCGATCGATCCGGGGCGGGGCCCCCCTTCGACGACCGGGTGGTGGTGCGCGAGCTGCTCGCGAAGCTGACCGAGCCGGTCGCCCCCGCGACCGCAGCTAATTAGGCCGGCCCGCCGTCCCTTAGCCGAAGTGGCGCAGGCTCAGCGGGCGGCGACGGCGCGGTCGAGGTCGGCGGTGATGCGCTCGGCCTGCTCCTGGCACCACTCGGCGAGCAGTCGCAGCCACTCCACCTCGGCGCGGGTGCGAACCCTCACGTACTCAATGAACTCGTCGCCGGCCAGGTCCATGTCCTCGGCGACCGAGACATACGTTTCGACACCCTCGACCTCGGGCGTTTCCCTGCGCTGCATGGTGTCTCCTTCTTGCCCGGCGTTCGGCCGGGCGGTTGCTTGAGCCAAGACCGCACGCTAGCAATCGAAAGCTAAAGCCTCGGTAATTGTTGGTAGGCGAAGCGGCGCAAGGCGTCCTCGTGCCCCGCTAGCTTGGCTGCACGGCCAATGGGGGTCCTCTTCGAGCACAAACTCAGCCTCGCAGGGTTCGATTCCAGGGCGCTGGAGCTCGATGGGGAGGGGCCGCCGCTGCTGCTCCTGCACGGCTGGTCGGACAGCGCCGACACCTGGCGCCCGGCGCTCGACCTGCTGCGCCGCCACGGAAGGCACGCGGTGGCGCTCGACCTGCCGGGCTACGGCACCGCGGCCCGCCTCGACCCCGACCAGCCGGTGCTGCGCCAGCACGACCGCTTCGTGCGCGCAGCGCTGGCCCACTTCGCCCCCGAGGGCGGAGCGGTGATCGCCGGCAACTCGCTCGGCGGCGTCGCCGCACTGCGCGCCGCCGAGCACGAGGAGAGCGGGCTGGCCGGGATCGTGCCGATCGCGCCCGCCGGGTTCGACATGGCCGGGTGGTTTCTGGTGATCCAGGGTGAGCGGCTGATCCGCGGGATCCTCGCCTCGCCGGTGCCGGTTCCGGAAGCGATCGTCCGCGGCGCGGTCGGCCGCGTCTACCGCCAGGTCGCCTTCGCCCGCCCGACCCAGGTCAGCAGGCGGGTGATCTCCTCCTTCACCAGTCACGTTGGAAGCAGCAGCGACGTGGCGCGGATCCTGGCCAGCGGCAGGCGCCTGCGCGCCGAGCTCGCCGACCCGTTCCGGCTCGACCGCATCGGATGCCCGGTGCTGATCGTCTGGGGCGACAGCGACCGCATGGTCTTCGCCAGCGGCGCCGAGCGCGTGCTGCGCGAAGTCGACGGCTCGCGGCTCGAGGTGATCGAGAAGTGCGGCCACTGCCCGCAGCTCGAAGCGCCCGAGCGCCTGGTTCAGCTGCTGGAGGAGTTCTGCGCCGATCCGGTCGCGGCCACGGCCGCCTGAGGATCCGCGGCGGGGCGCTCGCCGAGCATCGTTCGCGCTCCGCCCGCGGGCTTGATCGTGATGTTGCGCCGGCTGGGCGCCTCGTGCCCGTTCGTCGCCGCCCGCACCCCCGGGCCGGCGATCACGCTGCGAAGCACGATCTGCATCTCGAGCTGCGCGAAGCTGGCGCCCAGGCAACGGCGCCTGCCGCCGCCGAAGGGGATCCAGGTGTAGGTGCCCGGCGACTCCTCGAGGAAGCGCTCGGGCCGAAAGGCGTAGGGGTCCGGGTAGATCTCGGCGTCGTGGTGGATCAGGTAGGCGTTGCCGACCAGGCAGACGCCCGGCGGGTAGGTCCAGCCGCCGACCTCGACCTCCTCCATGACGAGCCGCGGCGCGACGTTGGGCAGCACCGGGCGCCGCCGCAGGGTCTCCTGGATCGTGGCGGTCAGGTAAGCGTCGCCGTCTTCCGCCGCCACCTCCTCGGTGAGCCGGCCAAGGACTTCGGGGGAACGAGCGAGGCGCTCGAATGCCCAGGCGAGCGCCGAAGCGGTGGTCTCGTGCCCGGCGACGAGCAGCGTCATCAACTCGTCACGCAGCTCCTGCCGGGACATCGGGGAGCCGTCCTCGTGGCGGGCCTCGAGCAGCATGGTGAGGATGTCGTCGCGCTCGCCGTCCTCGCGGCGGCGCTCGTCGATCAGCTCGAACAGCATCTCATCGGCGTCCTCCTGGAGCGCCAGGAACTGTGCGAAGGGCCCGACCCGTTCGAGCACCGAGGCGAGGCGCCCGGGTCGGATCGGCACCAGGCTGATCGGCCGGTCGCCGAACGCAAGCATCCTGGCGAGGCGGTCGCGCAACGTGTCCAGGCGTTCCCCCGGATCGAGGCCGAACACCGCCCGCAGGATGATCTCGAGGGTCAGGCGTTGCATGCGCGGATGCAGCTCGATCGCCTCGTCCTGCGGCCAGCTCGCCACCTCGCGCTCGGCGACCTCGGCCATCAGGCCGCTCAGCCGCTGCATCTTCTCGCCATGGAAGGCGGGGAGCATCAGCTTGCGCTGCTCGAGGTGGGCGCCCTCGTCGAGCAGGATCACCGAGTTGGTGCCGACGACGGGCTCGAGCACCCGAGCGCCCTCGCCAGGGTGAAGGACCTCGGCAGATGCCGTAAAGATCTCCTTTACGTCGTCGGGGTCGGAGAGCATCACGAACGGCGGCGTGGCGACGAAGCGGACCGTAAAGCGCTTGCCGTAGCGGGCGCGGCAGCGCTCCATGAATGCCAGCGGCCGTTTCCAGAAGCCGATCGACTGCAGCAGTACCGGGTAGGGAGGGCCGGGGGGTAGGGCTGAGCGCATCACCTAGCGCGCGGGCACGAGCTGCTCGCGAGCCTGGCGGGCTGCGTCCACCATGTTGCGCAGGGCGGCGTCGGTCTCCGGCCAGGCGCGGGTCTTCAGCCCGCAGTCCGGGTTGACCCAGATCTGCTCCGGGCGAAGCACGCCGGCCGCCGCCTCCAGCAGCTCGGCCATCTCCTCGACCGGGGGCACCCGCGGCGAGTGGATGTCATAGACGCCGGGTCCGATCTCCTGCTCGTAGCCGGTGCGCTCCCAGTCGTGCAGCAGCTCCATGCGCGAACGCGCCGCCTCGATCAGCAGCACGTCGGCGTCCATCGCCTGGATCTGCTCCATGATGTCGCCGAAGTCCGAGTAGCACATGTGCGTCTGGACCTGGGTCGAGTCCTCCACGCCCGAGGTGGCGACGCGAAAGCAGCGCACCGCCCACTCCAGGTACTCGCCCCAGCGGTCCTCGCGCAGGGGAAGCCCCTCGCGGATCGCCGGCTCATCCACCTGGATGATCTGGACTCCGGCTTCTTCAAGATCGGCGACCTCGTCACGGATCGCCAGCGCCAGCTGCTCGCAGGTCTCGGATCGCGGCTGGTCGTCACGCACGAACGACCACTGCAGCATCGTCACCGGCCCGGTGAGCATGCCCTTCACCGGCCGCTCGCTGAGCGACTGCGCGTAGATGATCCACTCGACCGTGATCGGGTGCGGCCGCGACACGTCGCCGAACAGGATCGGCGGGCGCACGCAGCGTGAGCCGTAGGACTGCACCCATGCGTTTTGCGTGAAGGCGTAACCGTCCATCTGCTCGGCGAAGTACTGGACCATGTCGTTGCGCTCGGGCTCCCCGTGCACCAGCACGTCGAGGCCGATCTCCTCCTGGAAGCGGATCACGCGCTCGATCTCCGACCGCATCCGCTCCTCGTAGGCGGCGCCGTCGATCTTTCCTTCGCGCAGCTCGGCCCGCGCGGCGCGGATCTCCGCGGTCTGAGGGTAGGAGCCGATTGTTGTGGTCGGAAACAGCGGCAGCTCCAGCTCGGCGCGCTGAGCGTCGCGGCGCGCCGCGAAGGGGCTGGCGCGGCGAGCGGCGTCCTCGTCGACGGCCGCGACCCGTTCGCGGACCGCGGGGTTTCGGGTGCGCTCCGACTCCTGGCGGCTCTCCAGCGCTTCCACGTTGTCGGCCAGCTCGGTCTCGATCGCGCCGGCCCCCTCCGCGAGGCCTCTGGCCAGCACCGCGACCTCGGCCACCTTCTGCTTGGCGAAGGCCATCCAGGAGCGCAGCTCGTCGTCGAGGTCGGGCTCGGCGTCGAGGTCGACCGGAGTGTGAAGCAGTGAACAGGAGGTCGATACGACGACCTCGTCGGCGAGCTCCTCGAGGTGGCGGAGCTCCTCGAGCCTGGCGTGCAGGTCGTTGATCCAGACGTTGCGCCCGTCGACGATGCCGGCGAACAGCGTCTTGCCCTCCAACCGCCCCACGTCTCGGGCGAGGCCGACGTTCTCGCGACCCTGCACGAAATCGAGCCCCACACCGTCGATGGGCAGCTCCCTCAGCACCGCGTAGGCGTCGCCCACGTGGTCGAAGTACGTCTTTACCAGAAGCCGGGTGCGCTCGTGGACCTTCGAGAGCTCCTCGTAGGCGAGGCGCAGCGCGTCCAGCTCCCGCTCGGAGCGGCTCTCCACGAAGCAGGGCTCGTCGAGCTGCACCCACTCGGCGCCGTGCTCGGCGAGCCGCTCGATCACCTCGCCGTAAACGCCGAGCAGCGGCTCCAGCAGGCTGAGCCGGTCGAAGTCCTCGGCGACGCCCTCGGCCGGCTTTCCGAGCAGCAGCAGGGAGACCGGCCCGACCAGGACCGGGATGGTGGCGATGCCGAGCGTCTCCTGCCCCTCCACGTACTCGTCGAACGGCTTCTGGCCGGAGAGGGCGAAGCGGGTGTCGGGGCCCAGCTCGGGGACTATGTAGTGGTAGTTGGTGTCGAACCACTTGGTCATCTCCATCGCGGTGACGTCGACGCCGTCCGCCTGGCGGCCGCGCGCCATCGCGAAGTAGGTGTCGAGGCCGACGTCGCCGCCCTCGTGCCCGTAGCGCTCGGGGACGGCGCCGACCAGCGTGATCGCGTCGAGCACCTGGTCGTAGAGGGAGAAATCGTTGGAGGGGATCAGGTCGATGCCGGCCTGCTGCATCAGGGCCCAGTTGGCGCGGCGGATCTCACGCGCCGTCGCGGCCAGCTCGTCGGCCGAAATCTGGCCGCGCCAGTGGCCCTCGGCGGCGAATTTCAGCTCGCGGTTGGGGCCGATTCGGGGGAATCCGGATACGTTCGAGAGCGTCACGGGCGTATGAGGGTACAGATAGCGCACGGGCACCTGCCATGGCGCCCAGGGGACGACGACGCGTTACCGCCACCGCGATGAGACTGCCTCGCGCCGGGACGTCTTCGCCGCCCTGGAGAACGGCGGGGACAAGCTGCTGCGCGGCGGCAGCCCGCGTGTTGAGCCTGCCGCGGCGGGCTGCACCACAAACGACTGAAGCCTTTTGGGGCCTATAGCACCCCAAATCCTTCAACCGCCGGTGGCAGGAAGCAGTGCGGCGGTGGGACCGAGCAGGCGGGCCTAGATCGAAACCGGGCCGCCGGCGCGATCGCGCTCGGGCGGCTTCGGCGAAAGCCGAACCGGCGCCGCCGAAAGCGCCCGCAGCCGCAGGTCGCTCCAGGTCAGCCCCTCGCGGACCAGCGCCGGGACGCCGAGCGTCACCGCGGTGGCGATCTCGACCGCCTGAAGGATCACGCCGTAGGCAAGGGCGTTCGCCGAGCCGATCCCGAAGCCGGTGGTCAGCACGCTGATCACCGCGAGCTGGAAGATTCCGATGTTCGATGGGGTAGGGGGCACCACCGCGGTCACGTTGACCGCGAACAGCACCGCAGCTGCGGCGCCGATCCCGGCGCGGTGGTCGAGGCCGAGGGCGACCAGCAGCGCGTAGCAGGAAGCGAGTTGAATCGCCCAGGCGCCGAGCTGGGCGGCCGCCGCAAGGGCGCCCTTGCGCGGCTCGCGGAACACCCGCAGGCCGCGCCGGACCTGGCCCACGGCGCCGCGCACGGCGGCGCCGATGCGGGCGAGGCGGCTGTTGCCGCTGCCGCGCACCAGCACCGGGACCAGCAGCACGACGAGCAGCAGGGCGAAGGGCACGAAGCTGAACGCGAACAGCTTTTCCGAGCTCGAGTGGAAGAGGTCGGTTGTGAAGACGATGATCGCTCCCAGCATCAGCAGGGCGACGATGTTGAGAATCGTCTGCGAGACCAGGGTCCCGAGCAGCACCGGGAACGTCTCGCGCATGCGGCCGACTCGCCGAGCCAGGACCATCGCCCGCGCCGGCTCGCCGAGGCGGGCCGGCAGAGTCGCCGACATCAACACCCCGATCATCGTCGCCGAGGTGACGTCTCGGCCCCGGACCAGCCGGTTGGGAAGTGCGGCGCGGGCGATCGCCACCCAGGAGGCGGCGCGCATGAACAGCGACAGGCCCATCAACCCGCAGGCGATCAGCACCCAGCCGGCGTCGGAGCGGACGATGCTCTCGACCACCTTGTCGACGCCGATCTTGTTGGCGGCCAGCGCGGTGAGGCCGATGCCGAGCGCGCCGGCGACGCCGAGCGCGATGCGGCGCACCGCCCGCCTCCCCCGGCCGCCCTCGCGGGCCGGCTCGGGGTCAAGCGAGGGAAGGCGTTGCGCCGGGCGCGGTCGGCCGCCGTCGGCGCGCATCAGGCCGACGCGGCGCGCGGCGCGCTGTCCCGCCGTCTCGGGCGCGGGGGTCTCGATTGCGCGTTGGTAGACGTGGGCGACCTGGTCGGCGACCCGCGGCCAGGCGTAGCGCCGGGCGCTGCGGCGGGCCGCCTCCCCCATCTCGCGCAGCCGCCCGGGCTCGTGATGGGCGCGCTGCAGCTCCTCAGCCAGCCGCTGCGGGTCGGCGGGCGGCACCAGCACGCCGTCGACGCCGTCGGTCACGACATCGCTGTAGCCGGCGATCTCGGAGGCGATCACCGGCGTGCCGGCGGCAAAGGCCTCGGTCAGCACCATGCCGAAGCTCTCGCCGGACAGCGACGGCGCGCAGAGCACGTCGGCTTCGTGAAGGGCCCACCACAGCTCGCTCTCGGAGACGCGGCCGCGGGTCTCGATGTGCTCGGCCAGCTCGGGATCGGCGAGATAGCGGAGCACCTCCTCGCCCTCGGCGCCGATCACGGTGAGGCGGCAGGGCACGTGCTCGACCAGCCCGCCGAGGGCGGTGAGCAGAACCGGCAGGCCCTTGCGCTCTTCAGAGCGGCCGACGAACAGCAGCCGCAGCTCCTCGCTGGACGGCTTGGGGCCGGCGGGCGCGGCGTTGACGTCGACGCCGTTGGGCACGATCGCGTACTCGCCGCCGAACCAGCGGCGCCCGGTCCAGGCGGCGGCCTTGGAGACGGCGATGCGGGCCGACAGCTTGTTGAAGCCGCGCCGGGCGCCGAGCAGGGTGGCGATGTGGTTGGGCAGCGCCTTGGTCGAGTAGGCATGGAAGGTGCCGACCATCGGGGCCTGCGTGCTGAGCATCGCGTCCCAGCCGATCATCGGGGCAACCGGCTCGTGTATATGGACGACCTCGTAGCCGCCGTCACGCAGCTCGCGGCGCATCGTGGTCACGGCGTCGGGGAACCCCGAGAGGTTGGAGACGGCGCCGTTGGCGTTGAAGCCGGCAGTACGGCCGAGCGGGATCAAGTATTCGGGGCGCTTACGCTGCTCCGCCGGGGCACCGTGAAGCCACCGGCTGCGCCGGTCGGGCGGATCCCATGGAGCGAGCACCCGTACGTGGTTGCCGCGGCCGATCAGCTCCTCGGCGAGCGCCTCCACGTGCCGGTTGACTCCGCCCTGATAGGTCCAGGAATAGGGCGAAACCAGGGCGATGCGCACAGCTGTAAAGGGTAGAGGAGGCTGGGGATTACCCGTCACTCGTTGCTCGTTGCTCGTTGCTCGGGCGAGGGTCCGAGCCGAGCGCCAACTCCCGAGGGCCCTGCGCCCAGGCATAGCCGGAGATCAGCAGCAGGTACGCGGTGCCGACCTCCAACAGCAGCGCTCCGGAGTCATTGGCCAGGGTGCCGACCAGGGTCGCGGCGGCAGCGCCGAGGAAACCTGCACGCAGGGCGGGTGCTTCGTCGAACCAGCCCAGGATCAGCTCGCGCTTCCAGATCGCGACCGCGAGGATCAGCACCACGAGCGGCAGGAACGGCGAGCCCGCCGCGCGCCCGAAGCTGCGCGCCGAGAGGCGCAGGCGGCGCTCGGCAACGTCGGCGACCGAGTCCAGTCCGCCGGCGTCCAGGACGGAGCGGGTGAGGTGCGCGTCCCCACCGAACAGCAGGTCGATGACCGCAAGCGCCGCAAGCGCCGCGAGCGGCAGCGCCAGCACCAGCAGCACCGTGCGCCCCCCGGCTCCCAGCGCGGCCACTGCGGCCGCGGCACCGGCAGGGAAAACGATCGCGGCGCCGACGTCGGCGCCGAATCGGCCCGCGGCGAAGACCAGCGCGAGCACCATTGCCACGGCGAGGAAGACCGCCGCGCAGCGGCGCGGTGGCAGGTCCGGTCGCAAGGCGGTTATCGCCGCCCCGGTGCCGACCAGGATCAGAGGCGTCAAGGTCGCCTCCAGCTCGTTGCCGATCCCGAAGAAGCGCACTCCTTGTCCTGGGTTGGGACCCATCAGCGACAGCGACGTAAGAGGCGAGCCGGCGATCACATCGACGGCATAGGCGAGAGTCGTCACCCCGCAAGCGACCGCCAGCGCGCGGTAGCCGCGCAGCGCGAGCAGCGTTACCGCCGCGAGCAGCGGCGCTCCGAGCATGACGATCAGCCGCTCGACACTCTCGCTCGGCTCGAGTCCCGCGGTGAGCAGCAGCACGCTAGGCAGGTAGACGCAGGAAAGAGTAAGCAGCTGGACGGCGAGGCGGCCGAGCCTGCCCCGCGTCGCAGCGGCAACAAGCCCGGCGAGCGCGAGCCAGACCAGGAGGCTGATGCCGATCACGGGGGCGCGCCGGTCGCCGATCCCGCTGAGACGGTCCTCGAGCGAGGCCACGTCGGCCGCGTCGGGCGACCCTTCGGCGCGTATTGGCTCGCCGGTCATCTCCGACGGCACCCCCACCCCTAGCCGCTCGAGGATCGTCGGGGCGATGTCGGTGGAGAGGACGTAGCCGCCCATCCGCGTGCTGTCGGAGGTCAGGTTGCCGTCGAAGCCGCGACCGGCAATTCCGATCGTCAATTGATGGTCCTCGGGGGGCGGCGGGCGCTCGAGGGCGATTAGCAGGTCGTCGCCGCGCAGCGCACGCACCGAGCGCGCGAGCTGCGAGGTCTGCGCGTTGGCCACAGCGACGGCAACCGGGCAAGACCGGATCGCGCAGTCGGAGCGGACCCGCAGCACGGTCCCCTCACGGTCGGCGGCGAGCAGCGCTGGCAGGACGAGATCCTTGGCCGCGGCCATCGTCGCCCGCCCGCGGGCCCGGTAGCTGCTCTGCAGCATCGATCTCAACAGCCCGGGGACGATGTCGGCCGGCGCCGACTCGGCGCGATCGAGGACCTCCCGCCAGCGCGGCACCCGGAAGCCGAGCGTGTTCACCAGCGGCAGCTCGCGGTCATAAAGCGAGTTGAAGATTCGGTTGCCCTGGGTGATGTCGAGGTAGGTCTGGTCGGGAGGCACGGTCCCGAGGCCGGCACTGAGGATGCCGGGAGACATCCCGGGCACCCGTCCGACCTGATCGACGCCGGTTCCGTTCGGCAGCAGGGCGATCGTCACGTGAACCGGGGGGTCGGCGCGGGCGGACGGGGCCGCCGCCAGGCCTGCGACCGCGATAGCGCACGCCCAGAGGGTCGGGCGGCGAAACCTATACTGGACCACCTTGGCCGATCGGACCTTTGCCAAGTTCACCTTCTTCAAGATCGATCCGGCCTGGCGCCGCCGGGACGACGAGCTGCGTGCTGCCGACAAGCGCGAATTCCTCGCCGCCTGCGAGGACCTCGCGGTCGACCGCTCGCTGCGCGCCTACTCAACCATAGGAACTCGGGGCGACGCCGACCTGCTGCTGCTCAGCCAGAGCCCGGTTCTGGAGGACCTCCACACCTTTCACGTCGTGCTGGGCCAGAGCGGGCTGGCGAAGTGGTCGACGATCCCCCACTCCTACCTGGCGATGACCAAGCCGTCGCCCTACTCCGAGGAGTCGGCCCGAACCGAGATCTGCACCTCGGATCGCAAGTACCTCTTCGTCTACCCGTTCGACAAGAAGCGCGAGTGGTACGGGCTGCCCGAGGAAGAGCGCCAGCGGATCATGCGCGGACACATCGAGGTCGGCCGCCGCTACCCGCAGATCATCATCAACACCGCCTACTCGTTCGGGCTCGACGACCAGGAGTTCGTGGTCTCCTTCGAGGCCGACGAGCCGGGCGATTTCCTCGACCTGGTGCAGGAGCTGCGCCCGACCGAGTCCAGCTCCTACACGCTGCGCGACACTCCCATCTTCACCTGCGTCGCGATGTCAGTGGCGAGGACCTTGGACGCACTCGACGGCCAGGCCGCGGCGGCGACACCGACCGAATCGCTGGTCACCGGTCGCTAGTCGCGCGGCCCGACCACGACGAACGCGCCTTTATGCCGGCTATGGGTGCAAAACGATGCGGTTCGACCGCTGTTTGATTGGTCGCCCGCCTGACGCGCCACGATTTAGGCGCATGGTTGCCACGAGTGAGCACTACTTCCCGCCGGGACGCTCCGCGCTTCGCCGCGTCCACGGCGAGCGGGCGGTCGGCCTGCTCTACGGCCAGCGGGCGCTGCTGATCGGGGCGCTCGACCCCCTCACCTACACCGGGACCATGGTCAGCACCTCGGCCGGCGACTACCCATTCCGGCGCCTCGCCCACACCGGGATCGTCCAGGAGACGATCATGCTCGGCACCAAGGCCGAGGCGGACGAGGCGCTCGCCGCGGTGCGGCGGCTGCACCAGCGCGTCAAGGGTGAGCTCCCCGAGTCCGCCGGCAACCTGCCCGCGGGCACGCCCTACTCGGCCTTCGACCCGGAATCGATGCTGTGGACGCTGGCCTGCATCGCCGACTCGGGCCGGGTGATGTACGAGACGATGGTCCGCCGCCTCAGCGACGAAGAGCGCGAGGACCTGTGGCAGGACTATTTGCTGTTCGGCGAGCTGTTCGGGATGCCGCGCGACGCGGCGCCCGCGACATACGCCCAATTCCGCCCCTGGTGGCGCGAGCGGATGCAGAGCGTTGGCCTGAGGGCGACCGAGCACGCCCGGCAGGTGGCGCCTGTGGTCGCCTTCGAGCAGCCGGTGCCGCGCCGCATGGAGCCGGGGATCAAGGTCAACAACCTGATCATCAAGGGCACGCTGCCGCCGCGCGTGCACGACGTTTTCGGCATCGGCTGGACGCCCGGGCACCAGGCGGCCTTCGAGGCGATCACGCGAACCTCGCGCCACACCCGGCGCTTCCTGCCCCGCCGCATCAGGCGGGGGCGCAACGACGTCACCTTCGAGCTGGTGATCCGCACCGAGCGCGAGCGCGGCGGAACCGCGGGCCCGCCGCCGCCCGGCTCAGAGCGCCTCGCCGCCTAGCCCGAGCGACGAACAACGAGCAACGAGCGACGAAGTCCCTTCCCTATCCTCCCGGAGTTCATGAGCAACGTCGGAACCCCCAAAAGCCCCCTGCGCGTCGCCGTGGTCGGCGCCGGCCCGGCCGGCTTTTACGCCTGCGAGCACATCCTCAAGGACGAGGGGACGACCGCCGAGGTCGACCTCTACGACCGCCTCCCCACCCCCTACGGGCTGGTCCGCGGCGGCGTCGCCCCCGACCACCCCAAGATCAAGTCGGTGACCCGCGTCTACGACAAGACCGCGGCGCGGGAGGGCTTTCGCTTCTTCGGCAACGTCAAGCTCGGCCATGACATCCACGTCGACGACCTCGAGCGCCACTACCACGCGATCGTGTACACGGTCGGCGCCGAGACCGACCGCCACCTCGGCATCCCCGGCGAAGAACTGCCCGGCAGCCACGCGGCCACCGCCCTAGTCGGCTGGTACAACGCCCACCCCGACTACTGCGACCTCGAGTTCGACCTCTCGCACGAGCGCGCCCTGGTGATCGGCAACGGCAACGTCGCCACCGACGTCGCCCGCATGCTCGCCCTCACCGAGGAGGAGCTGCGGGGAACAGACACGGCCGACCACGCGATCGAAGCGCTCGCGAAGAGCAACGTGCGCGAGATCGTCGTGCTCGGGCGCCGTGGCCCCGCCCAGGCGTCCTTCACCAACCCCGAGCTGCGCGAGCTGGGCGAGATGAGCGACGCCGACGTCTTCGTCGATCCAGCGGACGTCGAGCTGGACCCCGCCAGCAAGGCCTTCCTCGAATCCGACGAGGCCGACATCACGACGCGCAAGAACGTCGAGATCTTCACCGAGTTCTCGCAGCGCGAGCCGGAGGGCAAGCCTCGCAAGATCATCCTGCGCTTCTTCCGCTCCCCGGTCGAGATCCAGGGGGACGGCAGGGTCGAGAAGCTGATCGTCGGCCGCAACGAGCTGGTCGACGAGGACGGTCGCCTGCGCGCCCAGGACACCGGCGAGCGCGAGGACCTGGAGTGCGGCCTGGTGCTGCGCTCGGTCGGGTACACCGGGCTGGCGATCGACGGCCTGCCCTTCGACGAGAAGCGCGGCACGATCCTCAACGAGCGCGGCCGCGTGCTCGACACCCATGACGCCGGCCACCGGCTTGGCCACTACGCCGCCGGCTGGATCAAGCGCGGGCCCAGCGGCGTGATCGGGACCAACAAGAAGGACTCGCACGAGACCGTCGCCCACCTGCTCGAGGACGTCGGCAAGGGCAAGCTGCTGGATCCCGAGGCGCCCGACCCGGACGCGATCGTCAACCTGCTCAGCGAGCGCGGGGTCCGCTTCGTCACCTTCGAGGACTGGCAGGCGATCGACGCCGCCGAGGTCGGCCGCGGGGAGCCACACGGCCGTCCCCGAGTCAAGTTCGTGCGCGTGGAGGAGATGCTCGAGGCCGCCCGGGACACCGACCCGGTCACGGGCTGACCGCTCAGCAGCGGTCGCGGCCGTCGCTGAGGCCGAGGATGTTTCCGGGGGTTACGCGGATCGCGACCCTGAAAGTGCCGGGCCGAGTCGCCCGCATCCGCGTCCAGTCGCCCGCCTGCTCGACGCACGCGCCGGCCGCGCTGACGGACCAGTAGGGCGTGTAGCGAATGCGAGCCGTGAACGATCCCGGGCGCAGCACCTGCACGGTGAAGGAATCGGAGCCGACCGAGACCAGCCGCGCCCAGCCGGGGCCGTTGGAGATGACGAGCGGACTCGGGTTGCTGACCTCATAGACCCGCCAATGGGGTGACGACCAGCGGAGGCGCAGGTAGCCGGGATCACGCAGGATCAGCGAGCGCTCCCTGACCCCCGAGTAGTCCAGCGAGGCGTCGGACAGGGCGACATAGCGGACGCCGTTGCTGCGCAGCCAGCCACGGTACAGCCTGCTCGACAGGTGGCCGTCGTAGAAGATCTCGTCGCGCGTGGTGTCGAGTTGTCTCAGCCAGCCGCGGGCGATAGGGAAGTTGGGCGCCAGGTAGGCGGCCTCCCAGTGATTGGCCGTGGGCACGACCTCGATGCGTGTCCGGCTGGCGCCGTGGGCGCGCAGCCAGCTTCGGACCGGGTGGTAGTAGCCGGCGTGGGTGGAGGGGTCGTTCCTGCTCTGCACGACCGCCCGCACACCCCCCAGCACCTGCCAGTAGAGGCTGCCAACGAGGACGATCGCAACCGCGACGGGATGAACGCGCGGCCGGTGCGCCAGCAGGATCGCCGCCAGCACGGGTCCGCCGAAGGCGGTGCCGAGCCGGATCGCATTGCCTCCCAGCGGGTTCGGGACCAGCCAGATCAAGGCCGCCCCGGCCAGATAGGCCCAGACGACCGCGCGGAACTGGCGCTCCCCGGCAAGGTTGCGGGTGAGCAGCAGCGCGCCCGCGCACCACAGCGGCACCGCGATGAACGATGAGAAGACGAACGGGAAGCGGCCGCTGTCGGGGAAGGCCCAGTTGAGCAATCCGACCACACCGACGGCAACGGCGGCCATGGCGATCGCGACCGGACGGCGCGGGAAGCTCCCGCCGGCGCAGACGGCAAGCAGGATGCCGGCGAGGAACACTGCGGCAACAGGGCTGGCCAGTGCGCACCCGAGCGAGGCGAGCACCGCCCACCTGCCGAGCCGAAGCTGAAACAGGTACAGCGCGAGCAGGCCCACGGCGACGCCCAGCGCAAAGGTCAGCTGACCGCTGGCAAGCAACGTGACGGCGCCCACCCCGTACCAAAGGGTCGCCCACCTTGCCTGCTCGCCCCAGCGCCGGCGGACCAGCCGGTCGAACAGGTAGGTGGAGGCGACCACCGATATGGCGCCGACGATGCGCGCGCCAAGCAGCGCCGCGAGGGGAGGAAAAAGCACGCTGTAGGTGAGCGTGTAGTGGCCTCCGTACCAGCTCCCGTTCCAGATCGCGAACCCGTTGCGCTCGAACAGCTCGGTTCTGAAGGACTGGGCGGCGAGGTCCTGCACCTGCGGGTCCCAGGCGAGCAGCAGTGCGGTGAAGACCGCGCTCAGCCCCACCGCCGGCAACCAGCTCAGGCGGCTGAGCGGATATCTGCCGTCGGTCGTCTCGAGATCGAGCAACGGAAGCGCCCGACGCGATCGATCGAGTGCGAGGTCGCGATCGGACACGGCCCGCCAGCCTACAATCCGCGCCGATGGCAGACCTTGACGAGATCAGGGCGATGATCGAGACAGCGCTGCCCGGCGCCACAGTCGAGGTCGTGGACGAGACCGGCGGCGGCGACCACCTGCGCGCCACCGTCAGCGCCCCTCAGTTCGAGGGCCTGAGCCGCATCGACCAGCACCGGCTGGTCAAGGCGGCGGTGCAGGAGCGCTTCGACGACGGTTCGATCCACGCTCTCTCGCTGAGCACGTCGGTTCCGTAAGATCGAGGCATGACAAGTCCCGAGCTCAAGGAACAGATCGAGCAGCTGATCGCCTCCAACGACGTGCTGCTGTTCATGAAGGGCAACCCGGAGATGCCTCGCTGCGGGTTCTCGATGCGCGTCGTCCAGGTGCTGGACTCGCTCGGCGTCGAGTACGGAGCGATCGACGTGCTGCAGGCGCTGGAGCCGCTGCGCGAGGTGACAGGCGAGATCTCCGACTGGCGCACCTTCCCGCAGCTCTACGTGAACGGCGAGCTGGTCGGCGGCGCCGACATCGTCGAGGAGATGTTCGAGTCCGGCGAGCTGGCCGAGCAGCTCGGCGTCGAGCAGTCGGACGCCACGGCGGCCCCGCAGCCCGAGCCGGGTCAGGCACCCCCGCTACAGATCGACCAGAACTAAAAGGGCGGCTAGACCGCGGCCTGCTCGGCCGCGTCCTCGCGAACCTGGAATGAGGAGCCGCAGCCGCAGGCTGCGACGACATACGGGTTGTTGACCTGGAAGCCGGCACCCTGCAGGCTCTCCACGTAGTCGACCTCGGAGCCGAACACGAACTGCATGCTCGTCTTGTCGACGATCACCGAGACGCCGCGGTCCTCGAGGACGTGATCGTCATCGGAGATCTTGTCGAAGGCCAGCGCGTACTGAAAGCCCGAGCAGCCACCGCCGCGCACGGCGACGCGCAGGGCCTGCTCTGAGGCGTCCTCCTGACCGGCGAGAAGCTCCTTGACCTTCTCCGCCGCCTTGTCGGTGAGTTTGATCGTTGCCTGTGGCGTATCCGTCATCGCGGCTTTACATTGTAAAGCGTCAGCCGTCGGCTTTCCCGTACTTCCATTCGAGGTACTGGTTGATTCGCTTCGAGTCGTGGATCACCTCGTCGCCGTCGACCAGCACGGGCACGCGCTGCTGGCGGGTCAGCTCGAGGATCTCGGGACGGTCCTTGCGACGGTAGGGGACCCGCTCGGTGCGGTGCTCGACGCCGTGCTTGGCGAGCCTCCGGGCGACCGCCCCGCACGGACAGAGGAAGTTCGTGGGGGTGCGGCAGCGGTACAGCACCCGCTTCGCGGCGTCAGAGCGCTCCTCAGCCGCCGGGGGCGCCTCTTCGCTCATCGCAGCCCGACCCGTTCGCCGAGCTGGAGGAAGCGCCCGACGGTGCGCAGCGCGATGTCGGTGCGGGGCGCGCGCCCGACCCGGTCGCCGAGTCGCTCGACCTGCCAGTGCACGGTGTCCTCAAGCGTCTCCTCGTGCGGCCGGGGCTTGAAGCCGAGCTCCTTTTTCGCCTTGGTGCAGCGGTAGGTCCACCACTGCGAGCCCGAGCGCACCTCATCCGGTGTGACGGCCACGGGAAAGCCGACCCGCTTCGCGGCGGCGATCGCGACCAGGGTCGGCCCCAGCGGCACCTTCAATGGCGGCGGCGGCACGCCGGAGATGCGGCCGATGTCGGCGAACAGGCGGTCGAGGGTGAAATTGCGCCCGCCGAGGATGTAGCGCTCGCCGACCTCGCCCTTCTTCTCGGCGAGCAGGTGGCCCTTGGCCACGTCGCGGACGTCGACGATGTTGAGCCCGCCCTCGACGTAGAAAGGGATCTGGCGCAGCAGCACCCGCTTGACCAGCCCATTCGAGGTGCCGCTTGGGTCGTCGGGGCCCAGGACGAAGGTCGGGTTGACGACGATCAACGGCAGCCCGTGGGCGGCAACGCGCAACGCCTCCACCTCGGCCTCGTGCTTGGCGTTGATGTAGGCAATCCCGAGATGCCCGGCGGTGAACGCCTGTGTCTCGTCGGCGGTCCCGCCGGGCTTGGCCGGACCGACCGCTCCGGCCGAGGAGGTGTGCACGACCCTCTCGACCCCGGCCGCGAGCGCCTCCTCCATCACGTTGCGGGTGCCCCCCACGTTCACCTCGAAGACCCGCTTCTGGTCGACATGGCGCATCGAGGTCGAGCCGGCCACGTGGAAGACGTGGCTCACGCCTTCCATCGCCCTCCGCACTGCCCGGCGGTCGGTGATGTCGCCCGCAACCCGTTCGAACTCGACGTCGTCGAGGTGCTCGAGATTGGACTTGCGACGGGCAAGCAGGCGCAGCTCGTCGCCCCGCTTGGCGAGGGCCCGGACAAGGTGGGATCCGATGAAGCCCGACCCTCCGGAGACGAGTGTCTTGGCCATGCCGGGATCCTATTCGGGCGCCGTTCAGCGCCCGTTCGGCCAGTCGCGGGAGGCCGGATTGGCCGCAACGGCCGATCCCGCTGCGCCCTCAGGTGATAGAACCGCCCCGGTGACGTCCGACCGCCGCACCGAGGTCGTCTGCGACACGACGCCCTACCTGCCCGACGAGCTCGTCGAGGCACGAGGAATCCACCGGATCAGCCTCTATGTCGGGGTCGAGGGCCAGCTCGAACCCGAAGCGGAGATCTCCGATTACGCTGCGTTCTACGAGCGTCTGCGCGGGTCAGCGGAGCGAGTGACGACATCGCAGCCCTCGGTCGGCGATTTCGTCGACATCTACGAGCCGCTGCTGTCCAGCGGCAAGGAGATCGTCTCGATTCACATCTCCGCGGGCATCTCGGGAACGGTCGAGGCGGCGGGGCAGGCGCGCGACCGTTTGGCCGCCGAGGGCAAGGGCGGCGAGCGCATCGAGGTGGTCGACTCGCGCACCACCGCAGGCGGCATGGGCCTATGCGTTCTCGCGGCGGCCCGAGCCGCGGACGCGGGAGCAGGCGCCGCGGAGGCCGCGCGCGAGACCCTGCAAGCACGCGAAGAGATGAAGATGTGGTTCGCGTTGGACACGCTGGAGTTCCTGCGGCGCGGGGGGCGGATCGGGTTGGCGCGGGCCTGGATCGGCTCGACCCTGCAGATCAAGCCGATCCTCACCCTCGAGGAGGAGATCACTCCGGTGGAGCGTGTGCGAACCCGCAAGCGGTCGCTGGAGCGGATGCGCGACTACGCCCGCCAGCGCCACGAGTCCGGTGCCGATGCGTGGGTGGTCCAACACATCCAGGACCCCGGCACGGCCGAGACGCTGGCCGCCGACTGCCGCGAGATCTTCGGGAATGACCCGGTATTCGTCTCCGAGGTCGGCCCGGTATGCGGCAGCCACGTCGGCCCGGGCATGATCGGGGTCGGCAGCGTGCCCGAGTCGGCGCTGGCCTAGGTGTAACTACCAACCACGTTGTTCTCCTGGATCTCCCTGAACCGCGCATCCGGGGTCGGGTGACCGAGGGCGCGAAAATCCTGTCCATTCCCGCGCCACTGGTGCGCGTGACGCCCCACCCCATGTGGGGCGGCAAACGATTGCCGTCAGATAGGGAGCAAAACGGTTGCCACCCCCCATGAACAACGTGGTCAGGAACTACACCTAGGCCGGGCCGGGCGCTCCGCTGGGACCGGGCGAATCCGCGCCGGCCACCGCACGGGTCGCCTCCTCGCCGTGGCCGAAGCGCCACCAGTCGCGCACGATGGCCTGGACCACGGCGGCGCCGGGGATCGCAAGCAGAGCGCCGAGGATCCCCAGCAGCGAAGCGCCGATCAGCACCGCGACGATCACCGCCAGCGGGTGGACCTGCAGCGTCTGGCCGTAGATGTAGGGCTGGAACAGGTTGTTCTCGATCTGTTGGTAGACGACCAGCACGATCACCCAGGCGATCAGCCCGCCCGGGAAGCTGACGAAGGCCACCACTATCCCGACCAGGATCCCGCCGATCGTCGCCCCGACCAGCGGGATCAGCCCGAAAAAGCCGACCAGAACGGCGAGCGGTACGGCGAACGGTACGTTGATGATGGTCAGCGTCACGTAGGTCATCAGGCCGGACAGCGTCGCGATCACGAAGGCACCGAACACGTAGCCGGACACGGCGTCCCCGATGTCATTGGCGACGGTCCGCATGCGCGCCTCGCGTTGCGCCGGTAACTGCCGGTAGAAGAACTCGAGTATCCGCGGCCCGTCCATCAGCAGGAAGAAGGTGATGACGAGAATCGAGAACAGCTGCACGAAACGCGAGAAGACCCCAACCGTGACGTCGCGCAGCGTGCCCGCCGCGTCGCCCAGCTTCGTCGGCAGGTCCTCGGCCTGCTGGGTCAGCTTGCCGGTGATGTCGTACTTGTCGTCGTAATCGCGGAAGGTGTCGTTCTTGCGCAGGTCATCGACATAGCCGGGCAGGTCGTTGGAGAGGGCCTCCACCCCGTTCACCATCGGCGGCACGACCAGCAGGCCGATGCCGAAGATCGCGCCGGCGATCGCCAAGTAGACGAGAATGATCGCCAGCCAGCGCGGGGTGCCCCGGTTGTCGAGCCAGTTGACGGGGGGCGCGATCGCCAGCGCGAAGAAGACGGCGATCAGCACCAGCCCGATCACCTGGCTGAGCTGGTAGAGCAGGAATAGGCCGGCGATCACCGCGGCGGTTACCAGCACCGCCTTGGCGATCAGCCCGGCCGACAGCGACCGTGCGGGAGCACCCTCCGGCATCGCGGCCGAAGGTATCCAGCCGCCCGGACGCAGACGCCTGGGGCACGAGGCTCGCCCATCTGGCCCGAGCGCGATACTGCGCGCGGGATGCCCGCTCGCCGATTGGCCGCGTTGACCACCCGGGCGGGCCAGGCGGCCGGCGCCGTCTGGCGCGACCCCGCGGGCCCCGTGATCGCCGCCGTCCTGCTGATCGGCGTCGTGCTGCGCGTCTATTTGACCGTGCGCTGGCACCCGGCGATGGTCAACTACTCCGACACCGGCATCTACATTCAGGACGCCGCTTCCGGCGGGTTCTCGGATCCCCTGCGCGTCGTCGGCTATGGGCTGTTCCTGATCCCGCTCCATTGGCTGACGCCGCACATGCTGCTCGTGGTCCTCGCGCAGCACGCGATGGGCCTCGCGACCGCCGTGCTCCTCTACCTGACCGTGCGGCGCTGCGGCGCGCCGCGGCTGGTCGCGCTGCTGGGGATGGCAATTGTGGCGCTGGGAGGAATGCAGATCTTCCTCGAGCACTCGATCCTCAGCGAGGCGCTCTTCACATTCCTGATCGCGCTGGCGCTGTATGCGGCCGTCCGGACCTCCCAGGGCTCGGCATGGTGGGCGGTTCTCGTAGGCGCGTGCCTGGGCCTGAGCGTGACGGTCCGCGGTGCCGGCATGGTCCTGATACCGGTCTTCTCGCTGTGGCTGCTGTTCGCGGTCGGGCGCGTCACGCGGAACGAAGCGCTGCGTGCGGCAGCGGCGTTGATGGCGTCGCTCGCGGTGATCGGCGGGTACATCGGCTGGCGCCACGCCGAAACCGGCCTGTCCGGCCTGACCTCGAACGGCAACTGGAACCTCTACGGCCGAGTGGCGCCATTCGCGGACTGCACGCGGTTCACACCGCCCTCGGGCACCGAGGGCCTGTGCGATCCCACACCTCCCGATCAGCGCCAGGGCCGCAATGTCGAGTGGTACGTGTATATCGGCGACTCGCCGGCCCAGAAGCTGTTCGGGCCGCCGTATCAAGTTTCGCCCGATCCCGATGCGAACGAGAAGCTGGGAGATTTCTCGATCGCCGCGGTCCGCGGGCAGCCGGGCGACTATCTCGACGCCGTCTGGCAGGACCTGATCCGGATCGTCGACCCGGAGCATCCATCGGACGGCGATCTCTCATACAACCAGTTCATGTTGTTCCTGCTCCACGACGCCGACCTGGACGACCGCAACGACTTCGTCGAGTTCTGGCGCCAGGTCTACTACCCTGGGGACGTCTACCACTGGGGAGACATCAACAGCCTCGAGGACTGGGAGCGCGCGACCCGCGTGCAGGGACCCTTCATGGTCATCGTCCTGCTGCTGGCCGCCGCCGCGCCATGGGCGGCGCCGCGGGGCTCTCGCAGGCCGGGGCTGCTCCTCACCGCGACCGCCTTCGCGCTGCTGGTCTTCCCGATCGCCACCCACGCCTATGACGCGCGTTTCGTCATTCCGGCGCTTGGTCCGCTGTTCGCCGCAGCGGGACTCAGTGCGTGGGGACTCTTCCCGCCGGCCGTGCGTCTTGCGCGGGATGCGCGCGCACGCTGGACCTGACCGTTAATTCGCTCCTCGCTCCTCGCTCCTCGGACCAGGGACGAGTAGCGAGCAGCGAGTAGCGAGTTAGCGGCGGCGGCGCAGGGCGATGATGCCGCCGATCACGAAGCCCGCGACGGCGGCGCCGGCGATCAGCTCGGTGCGGTGCTCGCGGATCTGGCGGCGCCAGTCGGTGAGCTCGTTGACGCGCGAGCGCAGCGCGACCACCGAGGTCGAGAGCTCCTCGCGCGCCCGCACGATGTTGCGGCGGATCTCCTCCGGGGATCGGCCCGGCGCCCCGGCGGGGGAGGGACGTGCGGGGCTGCCGGCGCGGGAGGGCTCGGGATGCAGCGGGTCGCTGCTCACCACTCCCTCTCCAGGGCCGCGCGGGTCTCCTTCGCCTCCTCGATCGCCTGTTCGGGCACCGGCGGGGCGCCGGCCTGGAATGAGCGATAGGCAATCAGCCCGGCGACGGCGGCGACCACGATGAAGATCGCGGCCTCAACGAAGAATCCGGCCCAGAAGTTGTCGAAGACGAGGTCGTTGAGCAGCCAGGCGATTCCGTCCATGATCAGGATCAGCGCCAGCAAGAGGAAGATGCCGGCCGCGATCCCCACCACCGAGCCGCGCAGGATCTGGTTGACCTTTTCGCTGACCTCGGCCTTGGCGAGCTCGATCTCCTCGCGGATCAGGGTCGAGGTCTGCTCGGTGACGTCGGAGACCAGCTCGCCGACGGACTTGTCGGAGCGCGGGGGCGGCGGGGGCGTGTAAGGATCGGCCACGGGTGCTCGGCTCAGTCGGGCGGGTCCTCGTCGAACATGCGGCGATAGATGATCGAGGAGGCCCGCGCGGCAGCGATGCTGGCCAGCGCGCCGGTGGCGGCCAGCAGCCCGCTCCAGATCAGCCTCCTGACGATGTCGTTATCCACCTATCTCAACCTTCCCGTCCGGGGCCGGGGAGTAAACCACCTTGCCGTCACCTCGGTCGGCATAGACCGCCCAGCGCTGGAAGAAGCTGCGGTAGACCGCGTAGGTCCAGATCCCGTCCACGGCGTCGAGCGCGCCGTGGCCTCCACCGGGCAGCACCCAGACCCGCACCAGGTCGTTGTCCGCGGCCGCCTCGGCCAGAGCGTGCGCATGCCGCACCGGGATGATGTGGTCGTCCTCGGGGTGCAGGACGAGAACCGGGACCCGGGCATCGGCGATGTGGTTGACCGCGGATGAGCGGCGCCGCAGCTCCTCTGTGTCGATCTCGTAGTAGGCGGAGCTGACGCGGTCCAGCGCTTCGTCGAGCCGCGTAACGTCGTCGGGCCAGCGCGAGCCACGCACGCGCGAAAGCAGCATCGCCCGAAAGCCGTAGTTGAGCGCGTGGGCGGGGTGCTTGAGCGGGACCTTGCGCGAGAGCCGCTCGGTGGCATCGCCGACGTCGGCCGGCGGCGAGACCGCGAGAATGCCTCCGTCGAGCGCCTCATCGGCGCCCTCGGGATGGCAGGCCCCCAGCACCGAGGAGGCGCCCAGCGAGATCCCCAGCGCGCCCACTGTCGTGCAGCCGAGCCCCTTCAGGTGCCGGCCGACGGCAATCAGGTCCTCGCCCTCCTTCCAGCCGCCGGACGAGGGAGCTTCGTTCATGAGACCGGTGAGACCGAAGCTGCGCAGGTCCACGGCGGCGACGTTGAAGCCCCATTCGTAGAAGGCGCGGACGGCGATCTGGCGCACGTAGTCGAAGCGGCGGGTCGTGAAGAGCCCGTGGACAACGATCAGCCCTGGGCGGGGCGTGTCGTGCAGGGCGACCGTGGCGGCGATGCGAACCCCGTCGGCCCCCTCGACGACCTCCTGGTGAAACTGGCGCGGATACGCGTAGCCGACGTTGGCGGTCTCCTGATGCTGGGTGAGCACGAAGGTCGCCATGTCTGCGAGGCCCTTGCGGGGCTCAGCCCAGGGCGTCGAGTGCAGGTGGCTGGGAATCGCCTCGAGGTCGCCCATCAGCGCGCTCATCGAGCGTTCGCGCGGGGGCGGGACGGGCAATTCATCGGCTCCCGCCGCACCGCGGTCCAGCCAGCGGCGCAGCGGCCCGGAGATGCGCTGGGCGATCAGCCAGATCGGCAGCGCGATGATCCCAACGACGACGTTGAGCGCCTTCGCGGCCCCGTGCAGGACCCGGTCCTGGCGGCGGGTGGTGCCAAGCCCCTCCCACATGGACTATCTGGGCTCCAAGCCGGAGCAGATCGTCTCCACGACCAGGGCCTTGGCGCGCTCGAAGTCCTCCTCGCCGGAGGGGATCAGGTCGAAGATCCAGCCGGAGAGAAGCTGTTCGATCGCACCGTAGAAGTACATCGAGGCGAACACCGGGTCGACGTCGGAGCGGAAGGCCCCCTGGGCCTGTCCCTCCTCGACGATCCTGGCGATCAGGTCGTAGGCGTTGCGGATCTCGGCCAGGTGGGTCCGTCCGAACGAGTTGGCCGCCCGCGTGACCTCGACGATGATCACCTTCATCAGCTCCGGGTCGTGGCGGTAGGAGTCGACGATGAAGGCGGCAACCGTGTCGAGGCGCTCCCGCGGCGTCGCGCCGTTGTCCTCGGTCTCCTCGATCGCCGCCAGCATCAGCGACCAGCGCTCGCTGAACAGCTCGTTCAGCACCTCGTCCTTGGACTTGAAGTAGTGGTAGACGAGCCCGTAGGCGACCCCCGCCTCGTCGGCGATGTCGGCGACGCGGGTCGAGTGAAAGCCCTGGCGGGCGAAGACCCGCACGGCTGCGTCAAGGATCTGGCGGCGCTTGTCGATCGGGGGGGCCTGGGCCATCAGGCGTGCACCTCCTCGTTCCACAGATAGGCCTGGGGCCGGCGGTTGGCGAGGGAGGGCAGCGAGTCGCGAATCCGCTCCTGCGCCTCGAGATCGAGGTCGGCGGCGACGAAGCACTCCTCGTCGGGGGCCATCGCCAGCACCACGCCCCAGGGGTCGACGATCGCCGAGCGGCCGTAGGAGTTGTAGTGGGGCGGCGCCTCGCCGAACTGGTTGGGGGCGATCACGAAGGCCTGGTTCTCGATCGCCCTGGCGCGCAGCAGCACCTCCCAGTGATCGCGTCCGGTGGCCAGCGTGAAGGCGGAGGGCACGGTGAGCAGCCGCGCGTCCCGCACCGCGAGGATCCGGTACAGCTCGGGGAAGCGCAGGTCGTAACAGACGGTCAACCCGACCTCGACGCCGTCGACCGCGGCGGTGACAATCTCCTCCCCCGGCTGCTCGTGCTCGGACTCGCGGTAGGCGACCCCTCCCACCTCGACGTCGAACATGTGGATCTTGCGGTAGACGGCGAGATCCTCGCCTTCGGGCCCGATCAGCACCGAGGTGTTGGAGAGCCGCTCCTGGCCCTCTACGCGCTCGGCGATGCTGCCGGCGAGCAGATGAATGCCGAGCTGGCGCGCCCAAGCGCGAGCCGCTGAGAGGCTGGGGCCCTCGAGGGGCTCGGCGCCGTCGAGCAGCGCCTGGGAGCCGCCCAGCACGGTCCACTTCTCGGGCAGGCAGACGAATTCGGCGCCGTCGGCGGCGGCCTCGCGGACGAGGCGCTCGGCGACCTCGAGGTTGCGGGCCTTGTCGTCGGTTGAGTTGAGCTGTACAGCGGCGGCGCGCATCGGCTCCCTTCCCCGGGGCCGGGACCTCCCCGCCCCCATCGCGACGACTGGCTGACTGACCAGTCAATCGGCAGGCCCAGTATCCCACATGGAGCGGGACGGGAAATCCGCATCTCCGGCGGGGAGTGCGTCAGGGACGGGCGATCTTGACCGTGAAGGGCCCGGTGCCGCTGCGGCGCCGCACCTCGATGCGCACCGCACGCTCACCGCACACCCGGGCGCTCACGCGCTTGGTGGAACGACCGGCGGAGTCTCTCTCCAGAACCCGCCCCCGGCCACCGTCGGCCGTGCGCAGGTAGAGGTCGTAGTCCGAGCCCCTGGGGCTCTTCAGGCTGACGCTGAGGCGGCCGTCGAGCGGGGTCGCGACACTGCGCACCACGCGCCCCCCGTGACGGCCGAACATGCGCCGCCACTTCGTGGTCCGGCGACCGGTCCAGGGCCGAGTGACGTCGGCCCTGATCTTCTGCAGCGACACGGGGTCGGGCTGCAGTAGCGGCGTGTAGTTCCAGGCCAGCCCGAGCGCGGGGAAGTTCATGTTCGCGTACGACTCGGCGAAGGCCTCGCCGGGGTTCTCCCAATAGTGGGCCCCCTGGTCACCGGGATAGAGCCGCTGCTGCCGCGCCTCCTCGCAGACCCGCTCATACGTGGCCCAGCGCTTGGTGCCGGCGTTCAGGGCCGGCCACCATGGGCCGTTGAGCTGGCGGTTGGCGATGTGGTGGCCGTACTCGTGGGCTATCACGTGCTGGCGCGGGATCCCGGCCGCCGACTCGTCGGAGCCGGAGACGACGATTCGCTCCGCGGACGGGGAGTAGCAGCCCATGAACCCGGTTCCGCACATAGCGGCCATCTCGTCCGGGGTGGCGACGTACACCGAGAGGCTGTTCATCTCCTTGCCGTGGACGAGGGAGCCCAGCACACCGACCACTTCCTGAATCTCGGTCTCGGGGTAGTAGGCCGATGCGACCTTGACCGAATAGCCGCCAGGGACCGGGTACGAGGTCCAGTCGGCGCTGGCGGTGGCGCGCTGCGCGCTTGCCGGCGAGCTGGTCAGCACCCGATCGGGCATATGAGCCCCGGCCGGCACCGCGAAGCCGGCCGCAAGCAAGAGCAAGCCGGCCGCCAGGGCGAGTGTGGTCGCCACCCGAGGCATGCACAGCGCATCGGCCCTGCCGTGCCTGCGTCAAGCATGCGGGCTACTTGTGGACGTTTGTCGAGCCGGAGACCCCGAAAGTGGGTAGTGGGGGCACTCCCTGGGCAGCTTCGACAAATCGACTGCCAGGGTTCGGCCCGGCGCCAGAGCGGGCGATCAGTTCGTGAACCTGGGTGGGGTTTACCTAGGTGCTCGCCGTTAGGCAAACCGCGAATGCCTGGATCGACCAGTTGTCGTTGAAGCTGCCGTCTTCATCACCCGTGACCGTCCACGTGTCGTCGTCGCTCGCCATGCTGGTGATGGGAGTGATGGTTCCGGCGTCTCCGATGGTAGTGATGGTGTATCCACCGCCGACAACCTTTCTGCCACCCGTGCAGTCGGCTACGGAGCTCTTCGGCGAAGTGCTGTCGGTCGCGCTGGCGGTACCCGTTACCCGCAAATAGCCGGCCGCGCCTGCGCCAGTCAGGCCGGTCTGGCCGGTCTGGCCGGTCGCGCCCGCGCCGGTCACGCCGGTCTGGCCAGTCTGGCCGGTGGCGCCGGTCGGCCCGGCCGGCCCGGCTCCGGTAACGCCGGTCGCGCCGTTGGTTCCGTTGCCGGTTACGCCGGTCGCACCGGTGGCTCCCGTGGCGCCTGTCGGGCCCTGTAGGCCAGGGACGCCAACTCCGGTTACGCCCGTTGCGCCGGTTTCGCCGGTCTGGCCGGTCTGGCCGGTCGCGCCGGTCTGGCCGGTCTGGCCGGTCTGGCCGGTTTGGCCGGTCGCGCCCGTGGCTCCCGTGGCGCCTGTCGGGCCCTGTAGGCCAGCGACGCCAACTCCGGTTACGCCGGTTTGGCCTGTTGCGCCGGTTTCGCCGGTCTGGCCGGTCGCGCCGGTCTGGCCGGTCTGGCCGGTTTCGCCGGTTTGGCCGGTCGCGCCCGTGGCTCCCGTGGCGCCTGTCGGGCCCTGTAGGCCAGCGACGCCAACTCCGGTTACGCCGGTTTGGCCTGTTGCGCCGGTTTCGCCGGTCTGTCCGGTCGCCCCGTTGGTCCCATTCGTTCCGTCGGTCCCGGAGGCGCCGGTCACGCCGGTCACGCCGGTCTGGCCGGTCGCGCCGGTCTGGCCGGTCTGGCCGGTCGCCCCGTTGGTCCCGTTGGTCCCGTCGGCCCCGGAGGCGCCGGTCGCGCCGGTCGCGCCGGTGGCCCCCGTGGCGCCGGTCGGGCCCTGCGTGCCGGGAGTTCCTGTGTCTCCTGTTACGCCGGTCGCGCCGGTCTGGCCGGTCTGGCCGGTCGCCCCGTTGGTCCCATTCGTTCCGTCGGTCCCGGAGGCGCCGGTCGCGCCGGTCTGGCCGGTCGCGCCGGTCTGGCCGGTCTGGCCGGTCGCCCCGTTGGTCCCGTTGGTCCCGTCGGCCCCGGAGGCGCCGGTCGCGCCGGTCGCGCCGGTGGCCCCCGTGGCGCCGGTCGGGCCCTGCGTGCCGGGAGTTCCTGTGTCTCCTGTTACGCCGGTCGCGCCGGTCTGGCCGGTCTGGCCGGTTGCGCCCGTCGAACCGAAGAGACCAATCGCCACTCCGGTGGCGCCCGTGGCGCCGGTCGCGCCGGTAGCTCCGGCGCCCGTAGCTCCGGTCGCTCCGTCGGTCCCGTTTGTTCCGTCAGTCCCGGAGGCGCCGGTCGCGCCCGTAGCACCCGTTTCGCCGGTCGGGCCCTGGGGGCCCACCGGGCCGCCGGACGGACCGGTCGGGCCCGTCGCGCCGTCCGTGCCGTCGGTGCCGTCGGTGCCGTCCTGGCCCGCCACACCGGTCGCACCGGTGGGGCCTTGGGTGCCAGGTGCTGCTGCGCCCTGCGTGCCGCCTCCCTGGATGCAGGCCAGCTTGGCCGCGCGCTTCGCCTTCTTCTTGGAGGTCCCGCCCTGGACGTAGGCCTTCTTGACGGCCTTTCGGCACTTCTTCTCCGAGGCGGTGACCGCAAACGCGCTGTCGCCAACAATCGCAAGCAGCGCCGTCATTGCCAGCGCCGTCACCAACAGTGAGCGGATCCTGGAAAGGTCGATCATCGGCCGTTGACCTTACGGTTCGACCGTTTCCACAGCGTGAGCAACCCGTTGCCGGTGCATATCCCCGCTGTGCTGACCAATGCCCCCCGGCCGGCGTTGTGTCTCGTAAGAGTTTGGATCAAGTAAGCAGCCCGGCGGGACCACACCCACCTACGCTATTCCTACCACATGCCGACCGTACAAGTCAATCTGCAACCCGCGGTTCATTCGGCTACCAACTACTCGCTTACCTCCACCCAATCCCACCGCCTCGCGCACAGACGCCGTGCCTGGTCAGGCGTGAAATAGGTGACGCCGGGATCGTCGGAAGCGATGCCGACGGCAAACGGCCCGGTCGGGTAGGGAAGCTCTGCCGGTGTGTCGCTTCCCGGGCTCAACGGCTTGTCGTCGTAGGAAAGCTCGAGTTGATGTTCACCCGGGGTGAGTGCGATCTCGCCCAGATCCGTGTACTCACCGGTGTTCGCGAGCTGTTCCTCGACGGAGCCCACCTCTTCACCATCGACGAACCCCTCGATCGCTCCACGCACCGAACCTCCAAGCCACAACCGGTAGGTGCCCGGGTAGGGGACTGAGAACTCGGCGCTGAGCTGCCCGGAGTCGCGAAGGAACAGTGCGCCTAGATTTTCACCCTCCCATGACGGTGGATGCTGAGTGTCCTCGGGGCCGATGACGGTGGCATTTCGTGGCGCTGCCGCGGCCAGGCGCGCCGCGGGTCCGTTGTCGCGGGCGAGGCGGGCCATGTCCGCCAGCTCCTGGCAGCTAGGCACCGCCGCCGGCCCGGCGCCGTCGCCGAGACCGAGATGGCGAAGCACGGAGCCCTCTGTTCCGACCGGCCGCTGCCAGACGTCGTAGAAACGGCCGCTGTCGATCAGCCTGTACGGCCCGGGGGGGCGGCTTCGCGACGGCGACCGCCGCAGCACCAGCGTCCGGTAGGCAAGCAGCGCATCGGGCTGCACTTGGTCCATGTCGAGGTCCGGCACTTCGTCGGGCAGGCCGCCATCGACGAGCGGAATCGTGCTGCGACGCAGGTCGGTAGTGGTCTCGGGGTCGCCCTTCCTGAGGAAATGGCGGCCGCCGTACACCTCGGAGTCGGTGGTCAGGGTCGGACCCTCGCCGGCGATCTCCTCCCCGATCCTCTCCAGCTCGGCGAGCTGATCGCGGGGCGCCAGGTTGACGTTGCGGTAGCCGAGCACGTTGGACCAGATCACCCCGGCGCCGATCGCGACCAGGGCCACCACTCCGAAGGCACGCGCCTCGGTTCCCCACAGGTATGCGGCCCCCGCGACGGCGGGCAGCAGGACGGCCGGCGACGCCGAGGCGAGCGCCTTGGCATCGACCCACGGTGAGGCCACGAGGACGATCGCAAGGCACCCTGCGGCCGTGCCGACGGCGTAGAGAACCAGTGCCCAGGCTCGCGCGCGAAACGCCGCGTAGGCGGCGATCAATGCGACCGCGATCGCGAGGGCGATCAGCAGGTCGGCGAGCAGGCCCTCTCCGGGATCGAGCCGGAAATCTCCCGCTGGCCAGATCCCGACGACCTGAAAGCCGTTGAGGGGCCCAAGCAGGTTGCCGAGCTCGCTCTCGTTCACCAGCGGCCCCTGGGTGGGCGAGAAGAGGGTTCCCGAGGCGTAGAGAACCGGAATGCTGAGGATGAGCAGAAGCCCGGCCAGGATCGCGCCGGAAGGCAACAGCTCCCAGAAGCGAGCCCTCGCCGCCAGAAGGCCGGCGGGGACCAGGATCGTCAGCAGCCAGACCGCGCCACCCGCTCCCAGCACTCCCAGCAGCGCCGCGCCGGCGACAGCAGTGACCAGCAGGCGTCGCCATGACGACCAGTCGGCTGCCCTGGTGGGCACGCTCGCCGCCAGCAGGGCGATCAGCAGGGCGGCGGCGACTTCCTTGACACCTCCCCAGAGCGTGTAGGCGAACAGCAGCGCGGGTTGCGCGGCGAGGAAGGCCGCGACCCCCCTCAGCCACGGCGAGGAGATCAGGGGCCTGGCGAGCCAGGCCAGCACCAGAGCGAGCATTGCGGCCATCAGCGCCATGTACGGCTGCACCAGCCAGGCAACGTCCTGGCCGACCAGGGTCCGCCCCACACCGAGGGGCAGGAAGGTGCCGATCGGATACCCCTCGGGGAGATTGACGGCGATCACCGCCTCGTAGGTCGAGGGCGGCAGGCCCGAGGCGCTGCGGCCGTGCTCCATCACCCGGTCGGTGAAGGCCATCCAGGTGGCGGTGTCGTCGAGCTTGATGTAGCCCGCGAAGGTCGCCTCTCCGGAGAGGACGACAGGGGCGGCGAAGACCGCGAACACACCCACGGCCGCCAGGGCCTCCGAGGCGCGCAGGTCCGGCATCCGCCACTCCGGCACCAGGCCGAAGCCGGCGACGGCGAGGCCGAGCGACACCGGAACCGAGAGCTCGGCGGTCGCATCCGACATGGTCAGGAAGCCCGTGACCACGACGATCAGCGCCAGGCCTGCGGCGGGGACGAGGGGTGCCGGGATCTTCCAGCCGGAGACGGTCCGAAGCAGCAGCCCGCAGCCGGTCGCCAGCAATGTGAGCACCGCCGGGAAGACGACCCAGGCCACCAGCAGGCTCATGGGGGGCTCAGGAAACGGGTTGTATCCGGCCCGACTTCGCGACCTGCCGCGCCCGGGCGGGATCAGGATCGAAAACCTCGATCTGATACTCCGAGCCGGGATATGCGAGGTACACGCTTGTCGAGCCCTTGGAGACCAGGGCGGTGCCGCCGCCTGGGACCTGGATCGTTGTGTTGCCGGCGGACTTGGCCGCGCTCTTGACCGCCTTAACCCCGTCCCCGACCGGATACGTCGCCACGGTCAGGTACAGCGGCCGCGGGTCTCCGGCCGCAGCGCCACCGGTCAGGTAGCGAATGTAGACACGCCCGTCGGCCAGCTCGGTCCACTCGAAGCTCTCAGCCCCGGTCGGGCCCGCCCAGTAGACGGGATGGCCGGCGTCCGCGGCGAACTGCTGAATCCCGGTGGCATCGGCCGACTCCGGTTCCCCAGTGCCGGAGCCGTTGTCGTCGCCGCCGCTGATCAGAAGGTAGGCGATGACCACCACGACGACCGCCGCGGCGATTGCGCCACCCCTGCGAATCCACATCTCCTGCTGCGTTTTCACCGGGCGGCAGCTTAGACCAGGACCCGGCGGACCATCGCAATATCGTGCTCAGACAGCCCGCCTCGATCGACCGGCGGCTCAGAACCCGCGGCGCTCGGCGCGCGCCCCGCCCCCGAAGCGCTTCACGCGCAGCCTCGGGTCGCGCTTGATCTGCTTTGGGCAGAAGCGGTCCCTGACCCACTTCTTGTGGGAGAACATCCGTGTCTGGTCGGCGAAGTAGGGGGACTGCGGGTTCTCGGACTGCGAGTAGGTGAGGATCGTGCGCACCTTCGGGCAGCGGCCCCGCAGGCTCGCTGCCATCACGAAGCTGGAGCCGTGCGGTACGTCCGGATAGCCCTTGCCGGCGACCCAGGGGACATTGATCGCGTTGAAGACTCCGACCGTGCCCGGGCCGCCGTGGATCGGGATCCTCTCCCCTCCGCGCTGCTCGAACTGGAAGTCGCCCAGGGGCGCGTCGAGCGGGATTCCGGCGCTGCGCAGATCGGTGACCGCGTCGGCGAAGGCCTGCTGGACCGCCGGGTTGAAGGTGTTGAGGCCGCGCGGCGTGTTGACCGGGTCGGAGGCGTCGAAGGGAGTCGTGAAGACGTTTTGGGGAGGCTGGGTCGGGACCGTGCCGGCCAGGACCCTGGTGGCGAAGCGGCGGAACAGCACCGCGCCCTTGGAGTCGAGGTTGTCGTGCAGGTCCCAGTTGCGCAGGACCGGGCAGGCGCCGCTGACGTTGACCGGCCCGCTGGATCCGAAAAGCGTCGGGTTGCTCTCGCAGAGCGACGCGAGCTGGTCGCGGAACAGCTCCCCCGCGTACTGACGGTTGCCGAACGCGACCCGTTTTAGCTGGCGCAGGGAGAACCCGCGGCCCTTCAACCCATCGGTTCCGGCCAGCCGCTGCTGGGCCATGATCAGGCCGATGCGCGTGCGCAGGCTCCGCGCCGATGATGCGGGCGAAGCCCTCGAGCGGCTGGGCCGGGTTGCCGAGCCAGTAGCTGTCGTTGCCGTTGTGGACGTAGTCGGTCCGGAACAGGTGCGGAAGGTTGCCGGGCCCGAAGATCCCCGGGATCACCGCGTCGGGGTCGGTGCCCCAGTCGCACTCCGAGCGCGAGCCGTCCAGCACCGGCAGCCCGAGCGCCGAGAAGGTGGCGACACCGGTCGGGGTGTTGCAGTCGGCAGCCTTTGCGTTGCTGACGTTGGGCACGACCGAGATGTCGGCGTAGTAGGCCTGGCCGGTCGAGTCGGCGGCGATCGTGTTGACCCAGGGACCCCCTGGTCGGTGATCAGGATCTGGTGCAGCTTGGCGACGGTCTTGGCCCGGTTTACGTCGAAGAAGTGGTTGAGGTAGCGGAAGTTGTCGGCGTTGGCGTCGTGCATGGCGGTGGCCTGCAGCGGCGTCCAGGGGAATGCCGGCAGGCCCACCAGCGAGGTGATCACCGGGCCGTGGATCGTCGAGTAGAAGGTGTGGCTGCGGTTCGAGAGCGAGCCGCTGTCGCCCTTCACCTTCACGGTCACCGTGCGGCGCTCCATCTGGCGTGGCTGGCCGTCGACCAGGTAGGTGGTGGGTGAACCGGGGACCAGCGTCTCCTGCACGGGCGTGAAGCGATAGGCGGTGGAGACGGTGTGGCTCCAGGCCAACCTGCGGGTGTGGCCGATGTTGATCAGCGGCACGCCGAACAGGCTTGCCCCGGAGACGTTGATCTTGCCCGGGATCGTCAGCTGCGATTGGAAGAAGCGCTCCGAGCCCTCCCAGGGAAAGTGCGGGTTGCCGAGCAGCATCCCGCCGCCGGTTCGGGTCGCCTCCCTGCCCAGCCCGTATGCGTTGGAGCCGATGTCGGGGTGCAGCCGCTGGTCCAGCTTCCGCAGGGTGGCCGCATCGGCGACCGGGGCCTCGCGCGATGCCGCATCGTCGCGCGGGGACGGCGGCGCCGCGGCAGCGATGCCGTCGATCGCCACACCCTGGCTGGCCAGCAGCCCGAGCGCGTAGAAGCGCCGGTAGACGTCGTCGACGCCGATCGGGCGCACCCACTCCTCCCCCCGGCAGCGGGGGTCGGGGAGGTTCGCGACGCCGACGCGCCGCAGATAGCGGTTGTAGCCGGCGGCGTAGCCCTTGGCGATCTTCTTGATCGCCGCCTTCGGCCCCTTCGGCGGCGGCAGCGCGAGCAGCTTGTCGGCGACCTTCTCGTCGATCAGCTTCTGGAAGAAGAAGTCGCTGTCGAGGTTGTTGAAGCGAAAGCCGTTGCCCCGGAACACCCAGCTACCGTTGGGCCCGAAGAATCGCGACCGGTCGGCGTTGACGGTGACGTAGGAGTCGGCGATCGTGCAGAGGTTCTGCTTGGCGAAGGCGAACCCGTAGCCGTAGCCGAGGCCCTTCCAGCTGTCGGCGAGGATGTGCGGGATGCCGTGCGAGGTGGTGCGGATGGTCACCCGCGGCGCCTTTCCGTTCGCCGTGGCCGGCGCGGACGCGGCAACCAAAGCAAGCGCGGCGATCAGTACCAAGCCACGTCTTCCCCGTGCCCCGAGCATCGCCGCCACCCTAACGGCCGCCCCCGGAGCGTGCGCCGATTAGGATCGCCGCGATGGCGCGCTCGGCATTCGTGACCGGCGGCTCGGGGTTCATCGGGGGGCGGCTGATCCGCCGCCTCACCGGCGAGGGATGGTCGGTGCGGGCGCTGGCGCGGTCCGAGCGCTCGGAGGCGGTAGTGGCGGAGCTGGGCGCCGAGCCTGCCCGGGGCGAGCTGGCCGATCCAGACTCGATCGCGGCCGGGGCGAACGGCTGCGAGGTCGCTTTTCACCTCGCCGCCCACGTGGCCGACTCCGGGCCCTGGGAGGAGTTCGAGCGCGGCAATGTGGAGGGCACCCGCAACGCGCTGGAGGGCTGCGCGCGGGCGGGTGTGCGGCGCTTCGTGCACTGCGGAACCGAGGCGGCGCTGATGGCGGGCGAGCCCCTGGTGGGGGTGGATGAGACAGCGCCGCTGCGACCCGACTCCAAGGCTCCCTATCCGGCCACCAAGGCGAAGGCCGAGCAGGCCGTCCGCGACGCCAACCGCAACGGCTTCGAGACGGTGGTGCTGCGCCCGCGCTTCGTGTGGGGTGCCGGCGACACGACGCTGCTGCCGCAGATGGTCGAGATGGTCGAGAAGGGTCGCTTCGCCTGGGTCGGCGGCGGCACGAACGTCACCGACACGACCCACGTCGAGAACGTGGTCGAGGGCTTGATGCTCGCCGCCGAGATGGGCGCGCCCGGGGAGCCCTACTTCGTCACCGACGGCGAGCCGGTGGTCTTCCGCGAGTTCGTATCGGCGCTGCTGGAGACACAGGGCGTGGAGGCCCCCGACCGCAAGATGCCGAGATTGCTGGCGGGGGCGCTGGCGACGGTCTCGGAGCCCGCCTGGCGGCTGCTGCCGCTACCTGGCGACCCGCCGCTCACGCGCTTCACCTACTGGGTGCTGACCCAGGAGTGCACGATCGACATCTCCAAAGCGCGGCGCGAACTGGGCTACGAGCCGGTGGTATCGCGTGAGCAGGGCCTGGCGGAGTTGCGCAGCTCCGGCTGAGCGGTAGTCAGCCGGTGGCGCCGGTGGCGCCGGTCGATCCCGTCACGCCAGTTGGTCCCGTGGGCTCTCCGGTGGCGCCGGTCTGCCCCGTTTCGCCCGTGGGGCCCGTCGGTCCGTCAGCCCCAGTCGGTCCGTCAGCCCCAGTCGGTCCCTCGGCCCCCGTCGGTCCCTCGGCCCCCGTCGGTCCCTCCGGTCCGCTCGGCCCCTCGGGCCCGGTGGGCCCCTGCGGTCCCGTTGGTCCCTCGGCCCCCGTCGGTCCCTCCGGTCCGGTCGGTCCCGTGCTGCCGGCGACCCCTGGCGGTCCGGTCGCTCCGGTCGCGCCCTTGCGCCCGCGCGGGCCATTGGTGTTCCAACTCAGCAGCCGCTCGGATCCAAGGCACTCCCCCTCCTGTTCGATGAGGCGCATCGTCGCCTTGGGGCGATTGTCGGTGCCCACCGTTTCCACACAGACTCGAATCTTGCCTGCTCGCGCACCCTCGATCGAACCCGCCAGCACGATCAGCACCGCCAACATGACGAGCGCAACGGTAGTCCCGCCTCTGGGTTGTGGAAGCGACCTGGCCAACCGTTGGGCAAGCTACCCAGCCGGCAGGACGGTCCGGCAGTGATCCCTCCAACCTGGGCCGTTCCGTCAGCAGACGTTGACGGGGCCCTCTCCGACCAGTCCCAGGCGCCACGGTTGGATCGACCGATCCGCCGGAATGGTGAGCGAGGCGCCGGATCCCGCCAGCAAAGGCCCGAGATCAACCGGGAGGCCGTCGGAGAAGCGCCCGAGCAATACCTGAATGTCGGCCCCAGCCTCGTTTGTCAGCGTGAATTCGCCTGGCGACAGGGTCAAATCCGTAAAGCCGCCCGGCGAGGCCTGCACGGTTTGGCACCCTCCGGCTTCCTGGCCCGAAGGCGCGGCCAAGGAAAGCCCGAGTGCCGAGGCGAGAGTCCCGTCTGCCGCTGCCCTGTAGTCCTCTGCTTTGGTCACGAGCTCGCTCTCGCTGAACGCCGGAGAGCCGTAGTCGTCCACCGCGGCGAGGTAAATCTCGGGGGAAGTGTTCACGGACTGGGCGAAGCTCACGACAAACGTCGGGACCACGCTGTCCCGGCCGATCTCGACGGCGGCGAGGGATGCACGAAGGTAATCGCTGGCGGGCCTCCACCTCTCCCTGTACTCGGTATGAAGCAGCGAGAGGCCGCCCATAATCGCTGCGACGGTGACCGCACCCGCCGCAACGATCGACGCTCTTCCGAACCGACGCCCGCGCAGCGCCTCGCCCATGATCAGCAGCAGGAAGATGGCTGACGGGTAGATGTAGCGACTCGAGGTCGGAGCCCGGCCCGGATCACTGTTGAGGCCGGCCAGAACCCAGAAGGTGAGGCCGATCGCGAGGACGATGACGAGATCCCGGGATACGCGGCCCCCCCTTGACAGCCGGAACGCCCCCAGTGCGATGCCGGCGACGAGCAGGATTTGTCCCCACACCAACCCGGGTTGGTCCGGCTCGGAGCCGTCGCCAGTAGCCAGTCCGAGCAGCCCGGTGATACCCGCCGCCGCTGCGTTGATGAAGTACTCGGGCATGTTGGCCAGGTTGTGCAAGCTCAGGTGGCTGTCGGCGTTGTGACCCCAACCGAGCCACCAAAGCGCATAGAGGGCCAGCGGCAGGAGCGCGACGTAGGCGCGTTCGGCTCTCGGCCTTCGGCTCAGCGCCAAGTCGACGAGCGCCCCGACCGCGAAAATGAGCCCGACGCTGGAAAAGCTCATCGAGACCGCGAGCAGCCCACAGGCGTATAGATCACCCTGCTTGTCGTCGCGATCGAGGGCGATCAGCATGCCCAGGCCGGCGGCCACCGAGCCGAAGTAGCCGATCTGAAACGGCCACAGCAGATCCTCGAAGGCGTCGCCGAGAAAGAGGATCAGCAGCGCGGCCAGCAGCGCCGGCCAATCGCCGATGCGCGGGCGCAGGTAAACGAACAGCAGGACGCCGCTGAGCAGGAATGCGAACGTCGAGACCACGTAGAACGGCAATGCCGAGTCCATGCCAAATGTTGCGAGCAAGAGCTTGTAGACCACCGCAGTGGCGATGACGATGTGCTCGTGGTACGGATCGAGGAAGACCCCGATGCTCGACCCGGGCCGATTCACCAGCAGCTCCCAGTCGTCAGTGACGAAGGTCAGGTTCGTCTGGAGCCTGAGCAGGATCACCGCCGAGACGACGACCGCCACGGCCAGGCAGAGCAGCGCCGGGCTCCCGCGCACCCCCGCGACAAGTCGCGAAGCCATCGCCGAGAGCCTAGCTACGGCGGGTTCGCTGGCGCTCCAGCTCGGCAACGAGCAACTTGGTGTGCATGGCCGCGATCAGGTCCTTGAGCGGCTGCGACCCGTCCTCGATCAGCTTGATCGCCCGCTCGGGGTCCATCTTGCCGGCGAGCCGGTCCATCAGCACCTGCACCTCGTCGGTGACCAGATCCTGGAGGGCGCGCTTGTAGCGCAGCGTGTCGTACACGGTGAAGCCAATCTCCTCCTGGTAGCCGCCGGCGCGGAAGCGGCTGATCGCCTCGATGATCTTCACATCGGACGGGGTGTAGCCGCGGCTGTTGGGGCTCAGCACCTCGATCTCTTCGAGACGGTCGAGCACTTCCTTGGGAACGTCGTAGCGCTCGCGCACCTCGGCGGCGCTGGTGCGGGTCCGCTCGCCGGCCAGCGCACGCTCGAGGATGCGGTCCTCCAGATCGACCATTGCACGAGCGCGCTCTGGGTCGTCGTCGAGCATCGACTTGATCACCTTGAGCGGCATGAAGCGCTCCTCCTGGAGCTGCTTGATGAGGCGGATCCGCTCCGCGAACTCGGGCGGGTAATAGGCCATGTTGCGGCTCGTCTTCACCGGCTCGGGGAGCAGGCCCTCGCGCAGGTAGTGCTTGATCGTCGCCGCCGGGACACCAGATGCCTCCGCGAGTTCCTTCATACGCAGGAGCTTCTTTTCGCCGTTTCCTGGCGCGGTGCCGCTGGTTGCTGGTTGCTCGTTGCTCGTTGCTCGGCTCATGCCATGAACGCCGTCTCCGAGCCGGCCGTCGGTCCGGCCGCGGCGCCCGCCTCCTTCATCTCGGCGATCTGCTCGTCGCTGTATCCCGCCTCGCGAAGCACGTCGTCGGTGTGCTCGCCAAGGGCCGGCGCGGGCTGCTCCACCCTGCCCGGCGTGCGGCCGAGCTTGATCGGAATGCCCAGCTGCCGCACCGCCCCGAGGTGGGGCTGCTCCAGCTCGACGACCATCTCGCGCGCCTTGACCAGCTCCGAGTCGAGCGCCTCGTCGAGGTCTAGGACCGGCTCGATCATCGCGTCGTGCTGGTCGTTGAACGCCCGCCACTCCTCGCGGCTGCGGGAGCGGAAGATCTCCGCGACCTGCCCCCACGCTTCCGATCCCGGCGCCTCGAACTGCTTCTCGATCAAATCGGGACGCTCGACCCCGTTGCAGAAGGCGGCCCAGAACTTCGGCTCCAGGGCACCGCAGGTCACCCAACCGTCGGAGGCCTCATAGGGGTAGTAACAGATGAGCGCGCCGGCGAGCTGGTGCTCGCCGCGGCGCGTCACCGTCCCGTCGCAGAAATACCGGCCCGCCTCCATCGCCAACCACGACAGCGCGCCGTCCGTCATCGAGACGTCGACGAGCTGGCCCTCGCCGGAGCGCCGGCGCTCGTGCAGCGCCGCCATCACCCCGAAGGCGGCCATCAGCGCCCCGCCGCCGATGTCGGCGATCTGACCCGCGGCCTGGATCGGGCGCCCGCCCCGCTCACCGGTCATCCCCAGCAGCCCGGTGAGGCCGAGGTAATTCATGTCGTGACCGGCCCTCGCGGTGTGGGTGCCGGTCTGGCCGTAGCCGGTGATCGCGCAGTAGATGATCCCCGGGTTGGCCTCGCGCATCTGCTCGTAGCCGACGCCGAGACGGTCCAGCACCCCCGGCCGGAAGCTCTCCAGCACCACGTCGTACTGGCCGACCAGCTTCAGCAGCGCCTCTCGCCCGGCCTCCTCTTTGAGATTCAGCCGGATCGAGCGCTTGCCGCGGTTCAGCGCCAGGTACAGCGCCGAGCGGGTTCCGAGTTCCTGGTGCTCCTCGTCGCCGTAGTAGGGAGGCGCCCAGCGCACGTAGTCGCCGCCGCCGGTGTCCTCGACCTTGAGAACGTCGGCGCCGAAGTCGGCCAGCAGCAGGGAGCAGAAGCCGCCCGGCAGCAGCCGGGTCAGGTCGAGGACCTTGACGTCGGAGAGCGGCAGCTCGCTCACCCGGGCACCTGCGCCTTCTCGCGCAGGCCGAGCATCTGGCGCGCCTCGGCGGCGGTGGCGGCGCGGCGGCCCATGTCCTCGGCCATCTGGCGTGCCTTGGCGATCAGCTCGCCGTTTGACTTGGCCATCTCCCCGTCGGGCAGGTAGAGGTTGTCCTCCAGCCCCGCGCGCACGTTGCCTCCCAGCGCCAGCGCGGCGCCGATCAGCCTCCACTGGTCACGCGATATCCCGATCACCTGCCAGTTGTTGGGGCCCTCGGCGCCGCCGGGGACCTGCTCCGACATGAAGGCCACGTTGCGGGCATTGGGCCGGATGCCCCCGTTGACGCCGATCACCAGGGACACGTTCAGCGGCTGCTCCAGCAGGCCCATGTCGATCAGCGGGTCGAGGTTGGCGATGTGGCCGGCGTCGAAGCACTCGTGCTCGGGCTTGACACCGATCTCGCGCATCGCGGTGAGGAACTCGATGATGGTGTCGAAGCTGTTCTCGAAGACCGCCTTGAAGACGAAGTCCTTGCGGCGCTTCGAGTACTTGGCGTAGTTCATCGAGCTCATGTTCAGCGCCGCCACGTCGGGGCGCAGCTCGCGCAGGTACTCGATCCGCTTTTCGATCGGGATCCCGATCGCGCCGGTCGAGTAGTTGACGATCACGTCGTCGACCTCGGCCAGGATCGCCTCGGTGATCGCGCGGAAGTCCTCCACCTCGTAGGAGGGCGTGCCGTCCGGCGTTCTGGCGTGGATGTGGATCTGCGAGCCACCCTCGTCGACGATCCGGCGCGCCTCGGCGGCATACTCCTCGGGCGTGTAGGGGATCGCCGGGCACTGGTCGCGGTTGGCGATCGCGCCGGAAATACTGCAACTGAGGATTACTGGGTCTTCGAACTTGCTCACGTTCCTCGTTGCTCGTTCCTCGTTCCTCGGGGGAAGAGGCGTGGGGCTCCGGGGCCTCTATCCCTATATGGAAGCTCCGATCGCCCCGACGTCCGGCACGATCCGCGATCTGGCCGACCTTCTCGCGCAGGCCGGTCCGGTTCTCGCAGGGGGCGCTGTCCTTGGGGGGACGCTGACCTTCCTAGCCGCCCAGCTGTGCCGGGATTTGGGAGTCCGTGACGCTCTGTACTACCGAGTGACAGGCGTAAGCTAAGCCCATGCACCTGGGTCCGCGAATCCGCTATGTGCTCGGTTGGCTGCTGACGATCGGAGGCGCCCTCGTCGGATCGATTACCGCCGATGCGCTTGATGTCGCTGGCGCCGTTGCCTGGTACGGATTCGTTTTTGCGGTCGGGGCGCCCTTCCTTCTGGCGGCAACTGCCCTTACTGCAAGTATCCGTCCCGGCGAGCTTCGGAGACCCGGACAGTCCCGGCGCTAGCGAAGAAGCTGCGCTTCTCGTTCCTCGCTCCGCGTTCCTCGTTCCTCGGGGGAAGAGATGAGGGGCGTCTTGGCTTGAACTCGTGTGGCGGGATTCGAGGACCTTCTCGCGTACAGGCTCGCGGTCGAGCTTGCTGACGACCTGCGTCACGTCGTGACTGGCTGGCCGCCGCTGGACCAGTGGACCCTCGGCGTTCAGATGATCCGTTCCGCGGACTCGATAGCCGCCAATGTCGCCGAGGCGGAGGGGCGCGGCTCCCTCGCTGATCAGAAGCGACTTCTCCTCATCGCTCGCGGCTCGGCCTACGAGCTCCAACACTGGATCGAGCGCGGCTTCGCTCGCTCGCTGATGACCGACGACTCCTTCCGGGCGCGCGCCGCAAGAGTCGGCCAGCTTGTCAACGGCCTGCTCAGGGCCTATCGACGGCGCATCCGAGCAGCGAGTAGCGAGTAGCGAGTAGCGAGTCATACGGGCATCACCCCGTGCTTGCGCCACGGCCGCTCGACGCGCTTGTCCTTCGCCATCCGCAGCCCGTTGATGATCGTCGGGCGGGTCTCGCGCGGGTCGATGACGTCGTCGATCAGCGCATTGCCGGCGGCGATGTAGGGGTCGATGATCTTCTTCACCTCGGCGATCATCTCCTCGCGCTTGGCATCGGGATCGTCGGCGGCCTCGATCACCGAGCGTCCGATGATGTTGACGGCGCCTTCGGGGCCCATGACCGAGATCTCGGCGCCCGGCCAGGCGACGATCAGGTCCGGCTCGTAGGCCTTGCCGCACATCACGTAGTAGCCGGCGCCGTAGGCCTTGCGGACGACGACGGTGATCTTCGGCACCGTGGCGCGGCTGACCGCGTAGAGCATCTTCGCCCCGTGGCGAATGATCCCGGCGTGCTCGACCTTTGAGCCGACCATGAACCCGGGCACGTCCTGGAGGAAGACGAGCGGGATGTTGAAGGCGTCGCAGAGGTTGATGAACCGCGCCGCCTTGTCGGCGGAGTCGTTCTCCAGGATGCCGGCCAATTGCTTGGGCTGGTTGGCGACGATCCCGGCCGGCTGGCCGCCGAAGCGGGCGAAGCAGGTGATCAGCGTCTTGGCGAACTTCGGCTTGATGTCGAACCACTCGCCGTCGTCGACGATCTCGCGGATCACCTCGTACATGTCGTAGGGCTGGCGC
>JBBPIM010000006.1:83096-90885 GCA_038040325.1 Candidatus Mayfieldus profundus | reverse complement strand
GCCAAGTTCGAGGCCTTCGGCTGGGACTCGATCGAGATCGACGGCCACGACATGGCGGCGATCGTCGAGGCGCTGGAGCGCAGCCGTACCCTGGGCCGCCCGGCCGCCATCGTCTGCCAAACCAAGAAGGGGCGCGGCGTGTCGTTCATGGAGGACCGCTTCGGCTTCCACGGCAAGCCGCCCAGCCAGGAGCAGGCGACCGAGGCACTCGAGGAGCTCGAGGCGAAGCTGAAGGAGCAGACCGAGGCGCTGGAGGCGGCGGCGAGCTCTTCCGGCGGAGAGGAAGGGGCCTGATGCCCGCCGAGGCCAAGACCGAGCCGATCGCGACCCGCCAGGCCTACGGCGACGCGCTGGTCGAGCTGGGGGAGAGGCACGAGGATGTCGTCGCGCTGGACGCCGACCTCGCCGTCTCCACCCAGTCGATCAAGTTCGGAAAGAAGTTCCCCGAGCGCTTCTTCAACTGCGGCGCGGCGGAGGCCAACATGATGTCGATGAGCTGCGGCCTCGCTGTCACCGGCAAGGTTCCGTACGCTTCGACCTTTGCGATCTTCGCCACCTCGCGCTCCTACGACCAGGTGCGGCTCGGGATTGCCCACAACGAGCTCAAGGTCCGAATCGGCGCCAGCCACGGCGGCGTCTCGCTCGGCGAGGACGGCGCCTCGCACCAGATGATCGAGGACATCGCGCTGATGCGGGCGATGCCGCGCATGCAGGTCGTCGTCCCGGCCGACTACAACCAGGCCTACACGGCGGTGATCGAGTCCTACGAGCGCTTCGACGCCCCGATGTACATGCGCTTCGGCCGCCCCTCGACCCCGATCGTCTACGACGGGATCCCCGAGACGCTAGGCAGCGGCGTGGACGTGCTGCGCGAGGGCAAGGACATCTCGATCTTCGTCTGCGGGCACATGGTCTGGCGGGGGCTGGAAGCGGCCGAGAGCCTTGCCCGCGAGGACGGGGTCGAGGCCGAGGTCGTCAACGTCTCGATCATCAAGCCGATCGACTCCGAGGCGGTTGTCGAGTCGCTGGCCAAGACCGGCGTCGGGGTGACCGCGGAGGAGCACCGCGTCGTCGGCGGCCTCGCCGATGCGATCCGCCACATCGCCGCCGAGGAGCACCCGGTTCCGGTCTTCGCGCTCGGGATGGGCGACGAGTTCGGAGTCTCGGGCACCGCCGAGGCCTGCATGGAGCACTTCGGCCTCACCGCCTCGGGTATCGCCGACCGCGCCCGCGAGGCGCTGCTGCTGAAGCCGATCGTCTCGCACCCGCCGATCCACGGCGGGGAGTGGGGCTAGCGCCTGCACGGGTTCCTGCGAGACCGCAACCCCGGCCTCCCTACGCTGTTGACCTCATTTCACGGGTCGCCCGCCTTGGGCGCGGCGAACCCGGGAGCTGGCTCTCGAATGGCACTACTTCGCAGACGACACCGCGAGCAACCCGAGGCGGCGCCGCGCCGCGGCGGCGCTCCGATCGTCGAGCTCAAGGACGTCACCAAGGTCTACCCCGGCGGGCACCTGGCGCTGGAGCGGATCTCGCTGGCGGTCGGCCGCGGCGAGTTCCTCTTCCTGGTCGGTCCCACCGGGTGCGGAAAGTCGACGCTGATCAAGCTGCTGATCCGCGAGCTCGACCCCACCGAGGGTGAGGTGCGAATCGCCGGGCGAAACATCGGCGCCCTTCCGGAGAGCAAGATCCCCTACCTGCGCCGCAACGTCGGCACCGTCTTTCAGGACTTCAAGCTGCTGCCCAACCGCACCGTCTACGACAACGTCGCCTACGCCCTGCAGGTGATCGGCGCCGGCCGCGCCGAGATTCGCGAGAAGGTCCCCCAGACGCTGCGATTGGTCGGCCTCTCGACCAAGGTCCACAACTATCCCGACCAGCTCTCCGGCGGCGAACAGCAGCGCGTCTCGATCGCGCGCGCCTTCGTCAACCATCCCCCGCTGCTGCTGGCCGACGAGCCGAGCGGAAATCTCGACCCGGTCACCTCGATCGGGATCATGCAGCTGCTGTACCGGATCAACCGCACCGGCACCACGGTCCTCGTGGTCACCCACGACCGCGAGATGGTGGACAAGATGCGCCGCCGCGTGATCGAGCTCTACGAGGGGCGCATCATCCGCGACGAGACCGGGGGCGGCTACACCGAGGAGTCCACCAGCGACTTTGGGATGCGGATGCGCGCCGAGATGGGCGTCGGGCCCGAGGGCCACACCAACGGCGAGCCCGAGGGGCTCTAGATGAGCCGGCTCTGGTTCTTCATCCTGGAGGCTTTCCGGGCGCTGCGCCGCAACGCGGCGCCGAGCATGGCCGCGGTGGTGACGACGATCGTCACCGTGATCCTGCTCGGCGTGCTGATCCCCGTCTTCCAGACGACCCAGGGCAAGAGCGAGGAGGTTCGCGACCAGCTCGAGCTAAAGGTCTTCCTCTATGACGACGCCACCCGGGCGGAGACGGACTCACTGCGCCAGGAGATCGAGGGGATTCCCCACGTCAAGTCGATCGACTACGTCACCAAGGCGGAGGCGCTGGCGATACTCGAGGAGCGGCTCAAGGATCCCAACGTGCTGCGGGAGCTCAACACCAACCCGCTGCCCGCGTCGTTCAACGTCAAGCCGGACGACGCCGCCAACCTGGAGTCGGTGCGCCAGGCGCTGACGCCGCCGGACTCGAGCGGAACGCCGCAGCCGATCAGCCCGATCATCGACACCGTCAAGGACTCTCGCGAGGAGGCGGGGAAGATCGAGCAGGTCACCGGGGCCCTGAAGCTGGTCCTCACGGTGATCACCGCGCTGCTCGTGGTCGCCTCGCTGATGCTGGTCGGCAACACGATCCGGCTCTCGGTTTACGCGCGGCGGCGCGAGGTCGAGGTGATGAGGCTGGTCGGTGCGACGCGCTGGTTCATCCGCTGGCCGTTCATGATCGAGGGCGTCGTGGTGGGCTTCGCCGGGAGCCTGGTCGCCATACTGATCCTGTGGCTCGGCAAGGTCACAATCGTCGATCCGCTGTCCGACAGCTTCGCGCTTGTCGCGGCCCAGGACAGCATGTCCTTCACGCTTTTGATCTCGATTCTCTTCGCCGCCGCGATCGCCGTCTCGGCGATTGGCAGCGGCGTGACGCTGCGCCGCTTCCTGCGAGTGTGAGCCGCCGGTGAGGGTCGCCAGCGCGGCCGTCACCGCGGCGCTGGTGCTCGCCACGCTCTGCCTTGGCATCTGGCTGGGCGGCCACCCCGGCGATCTGCCGCCGCCCCTGCGCGACGCGTTCGTCGACGACACCACCACGCTCACCGGAGAGGCCGCGGAGGCGATCGAGGACAACTACTTCCGCAGCGTGCAGCGACCCGACCTCAACGACGCCTCGATCGCGGGCATGGTCGCGGAGCTGCGCCGCCGCAATCGGGACCGCTTCTCACACTACTTCGACCCCGAGGCGCTGATCCGCTTCGAGGAGGCGACGGAGGGTCGCTTCTCGGGTGTGGGGATGAGCGTGCGCGAGGTGCCGCGGGGACTGCGGGTGGCCCACGTGTTCAAGGGTGCGCCTGCCGCGAGGGCCGGGCTCAGGGCCGGCGACCTGGTCGTGTCGGTTTACGGCCATTCGATCGCCGGCGACGATTCCAAGAAGACCACCACCAGGATCAAGGGCCCGCCCGGCACCAGCGTGACGCTGGGGGTGCTGCGGCCCTCCACCGGGCGGAGATGGCAGGTGAAGCTGGTGCGCGAAGTGGTCACGGTCCCCGTGGTCGAGCGACGGCTGCGCCGCTTCGAAGGCCTGGAGCTCGGCTACGTGCACCTGGCCGGCTTCACGGAGGGCTCGCACGTGTCGCTGCGCAAGGCGGCCAGGCACATGCGCAGGCGCGGCGCCGAGGGGATCGTCCTCGACCTGCGTGGCAACGGCGGGGGCCTGTTGCGCGAGGCGATCCTCACCTCCAGCATCTTCTTGCCGAAGGACGAGGTCGTGGTGAAGACCGTCTCCCGCAATCAGGGGACGACGGTGTACCGAGCGCTCGGCGACAACCTTCCGCCCGGTCCGATGGTCGTGCTGATCAACCGCGACACCGCTTCGGCCGCAGAGATCCTCGCCTCGGCCCTGGCCGACAACGATCTCGCGAAGACGGTCGGGACGCGCTCCTTCGGCAAGGGCGTGTTTCAGCAGGTATTCGACCTCTCCAACGGCGGTGCGCTGGATCTGACCATCGGCCGCTACTTCACCGCCGACGGGATCTCACTGGCGCCGAAGGGCATCGAGCCCGAAGTCCACGCCGAGGACCGGCCCGGCACGGAGCGCGACGAGGGCCTTGATCGGGCGCTCGAGGTGCTGGCCGGCGAGATCGACGCCAATTGAGCGGGCGGCGCCGGCGAGGTGCCGCGTCCGGGCGCCACGTGGCGACCGTGGCGCGACGCGGCCGCTTCCTCGTCGCCGAGCCGCTGTTCGAGCCGGGGCCGCAGGTCGCCCTGGACCGCGGCGCCAGGCGCAACACCGGGCAGATGGCGCTGGTCGAGTTCGGCCCCGGGAGGGCCCGCGTCGTGCGCGAGCTGGGCTCTCCCGGGCGGGCCCGCGACGTGGTCGAGGCGCTGCTGTGGGAGCGGGGGCTGGGGCGGGGATTTCCCCACGCGCTCGAACACGAGGCCGTCGAGGCAGCGTCGCGCGCCGCGCAGCAGCCGGGACCGCGCCGCGACCTGACCGGGCTCGCCACCTTCACCGTGGACCCCGCCACGGCACGCGACTTCGACGACGCCGTGTCGGCGGTGCGCGAGGGAGACGGGGTGCGCCTGTGGATCCACATCGCCGACGTTGCGGCCCACGTGCGACCGGGTGACGGGCTCGACGTGGAGGCCCTCCGGCGCGGCAACAGCGTCTACGTCCCCGGCATTGTGGAGCCGATGCTGCCGCCCTCGCTGAGCGCCGAAGCATGCTCGCTGGCACCCGGCGAGGAGCGGCTCGCGGTGACCGCGGAGATCGAGCTCGATGCATCGGGCAGAGCGACGTCGGCGGGCTTCTACCGAAGCCGCATCCGCTCCGACGCGCGCCTCAGCTACGACCAGCTCGACGAGTTCTTCGCCGGGCGAGCCGCCCCACCGGCAAAGGTCGCGGAGCCGCTGGACATCGCCCGCTCGGCGGCGGCGGCGCTCGCCGAGCGGCGGCCCGGCGCGGCGCTCGAAGTCAGCTCTTCCGAGCCGGAGTTCGGCTTCGACGAGGGGGGCAACGTGGTCGGCGCGCGGGCGGTCGAGCAGACCGAGGCGCACCGGCTGATCGAGCAGCTGATGATCCTCACCAACGAGCAGGTCGCGGCGGTGCTGGAGCGAAAGCGCGTGCCGGCCCTGTATCGCGTCCACGAGCAGCCGGAGCCGCAGCGAATCGAGTTCCTGGTCGAGCAGCTGGCGGCACTGGAGATCCCGACGCCCGCCCTTCCCGAGAACCTCTCTGCGCGCCAGGCGGGGGAGCTGGCGGGAGAGTCCAGCCGTCTGGTTGCCGCCGAGGCGGCGCGGCGCGGCCACGGGCGCGAGGCGTATACATCGCTTGTGCTCCGCGCCCTGAAACAGGCCCAATACAGCGACCGCAATCTCGGCCACGCCGGACTGGGCAGCTCCGCCTACTGTCACTTCACCTCGCCGATCCGCCGTTACCCCGACCTGATCGCCCACCGTTCGCTGCTCGCGGTGATCGGAGAGGGGGAGGAGGGTCCGGCCGCGGAGCAGACACGGGAGGCGGGCTGGCACTGCTCCGAGCGGGAGCGCGGCGCGGCGAGGATCGAGCGCGACGCCGACGACGTCTGCGCCGCATTTCTGCTCGACCGCGAGCTGTTCGAGCGCGGATGGGACACGGAATTCGAGGGCGAGGTGTCGGGTGTGGTCGGCGCCGGTGTCTTCGTGCGCTTCGCCGGCGAGCTGGGCGATGCCTACGAGGGTTTCGCGCCGGCGCGGCGGCTGCGGGGAGAGCGCTTCGAGCTGAACGAGACTCAGACGGCGATGGTGGGCACGAAGACCGGGCGGGCGGTGCGGATGGGCGACCCGATTGCGGTGCGGGCCGGGCGCATCGAGGCGGCCCGGGGCCGGGTTGATCTCGAGCCGGCGGACGGGTAAGGATGGCGAAGCCGAAGGGAAAGCGGGCACTCGCATCCGGCGACGTGGCGACCAACCGCAAGGCCCGGCACAAGTTCGAGCTGGTGGAGAAGTTCGAGGCCGGTATCCAGCTGCAAGGCAGCGAGGTGAAGTCGCTGCGCGATGGCAAGGCGCAACTCGGCGACGCCTACGCAGTGGTCGAGAAAGGGGAGGTGTGGCTGCGCAACCTGCACATCTCGCCGTATGCGCCGGCCAGCGACGAGAACCACGACCCCGAGCGGCCACGCAAGCTGCTCCTGCACCGCCATGAGATAGAGCGCCTGATCGGCAAGACCCAGCTGCGGGGCCTGACCCTGATTCCCACCCGCATCTACTTCAAGGGGCCGTATGCCAAGGTCGAGCTGGCGCTCGCCCGCGGCAAGGAGGGGCGTGATCGCCGCCGCGAGATCGCCGAGCGCGATGTGCGGCGCGAGGTGGAACGCGAGTTCAAGGGTCGGATGCGATGAGCCCCCGTCGTGCCCATCGCAGGCGAGCAAGCCTGCGACCGCGAGAAGGGCGCACGGTCGCCTTGCAGAAACCCTTGTCCATGCAAGGATTCGCCCGCATGCGGCGCAGATCGGCTTTTTTGGCGGCCCTCGTGGCACTGATCCTGCTGATGTCCGCTTCCATTGCCGCGGCACAGGGCGGAGGAGGCTCCGGGGGTGGCCAATCGGCTCAGCGGTCCAAGCCCGCTCCGGCAAAGACGAGCGACAACGATGAGAAGAGCTTCACCGACCGGGCGCGCGATTTCATCGAGGACAACACCCAGTTCTTCGTGGTCGGCATGCTGGCGGCGATCCTCGCCCTGTTGCTGGTGGTGATGGTGATGCAGCGCCGGGGAGAGGGGGCGAAGGCGGAGAAGCCGGTGCAGAAACCGGCAACCGACCCGGACAAGGCGGCCAAGCAGCGCGAGAAGGAGGCAAAGGTCCGCGACAAGGAGGCGGGGACACGCGAGAAGGAGGCGGAGAAGCAGAAGAAGGAGGCGGAGAAGCGCGCCAAGCGGGAGGCCGAGGAATCGCTTGCGTCCCGCAGCCCGATACTGCGCGTGCTGGGCCGTGGCCGCTCGAAGGCCACCCCCGAGCAGGGACTTCCGGCAAAGCCGAAGGACAAGCCAAACCAGGCGACCGGCACCGAGGCAAGCTCTTCGGCTCCGCCGTCGACGGTCCCGGCAGCCGCTGCGGCAGGTGCTGCGACCGCTGCCGCAGGGGCGGGGGCCGGGGCCAAGTCCCCATCCCTCGTGCCGGCCAAGCCGGCGGAGTCGCAGGGCAAAGAGAAGGGGCCGAGCCGCGCCGAGCGGCGCAAGGCCAAGCGGGCCGAGCGCCAGGCCAGGCGGGCCGACAAGGAGGAGCAGCGCAAGCTCCGAGAGGAGGAGAAACGCCAGCTCGAGGAGGAGCGCAAGCGCAAGAAGGAAGCTGAGAAACAAACCGCGGTGCAGAAGCCAACCGCGCCGCAGCAACAGCCTGCTGCGAGCGCGCAGGAGCCCAAGGCCGAGCCGACCGAGTCGCGCCGCGAGCGGCGCAAGCGGGAGAAGGCCGCCGAGCAGGAAGCAAAGCTGGAACGCAAGAGCGCCGAGGCGGCCGCCAAGATCGAGAAGGCCCGCCAGTCCGTAAGCGCGGATGAAGCCGAAGCGCGCAAGCCTGCCCCGAAGCCCGCAGTCGCTCCGAAGCCCCCGGGGGCGCCACAGCCCCAGGCCG
>JBBPIM010000006.1:0-82996 GCA_038040325.1 Candidatus Mayfieldus profundus | reverse complement strand
GCCCCGAAGCCCGCAGTCGCTCCGAAGCCCCCGGGGGCGCCACAGCCCCAGGCCGGGGCCGAGTCCGAGCCAGGGGCCAAGCCCGAGCCAGGGGCCAAGCCGGGGCCCGCCTCGAAGCCAAAGCCCGAGGCGGGGGCCGAGTCCGAGAAGGAGTCGCTCTCGGAGCGAAGCCCGATCCTGCGCCGGTTCCGCGGCCGGCGCTCCAAGGACGACGAGGCGGATCAGGCCGCAAAGCCCCCGCCCCCGAGCAAGCCTGCGCCCGTCGCGAAGTCCGCACCCGCAACCAAAGCCGAGCCCCCCGCGGAGCAGAAGCCCCCCGCGAAGCCCGAGCCGGCGGCCGAGTCCGAGAAGGAGTCGCCCTCGGAGCGAAGCCCGATCCTGCGCCTGTTCCGCGGCCGGCGCTCCAAGCGGGAGGAGGCCGACGAGGCCGCGGCAAAGGCGGCGGAGATGAAGGCCGCTGCACTTGCGGAGGGGGAGAAGGAGAAAGCCGCCAAACGCCGCCCGATCCGCCTCGCGCCGCAGGGAAGCGGCGAGCAGGAGGGCCCCCCGCCCAAGCCCGTCGAGAAGGCCCCTGAGCCGAAACCGAGCCTGCCCACGCGCCCCGAGCCCGTTTCCGAATCCGACTTCGTGCCACCGGCGCTGCGGCCCAAGCCGTCGTCCTCGGAGGCGCCACCCGCTTCGGAACCGTCGACCTGGCGCCCCGAGCCCGCCAAGCCCGAACCGGAGCCTCCAACCGCCAAGCCCGAGCCGCCGGCCCCAACCCCCGAGCCGCCAATGCCGACCCCGGAACCGCCTTCCCCAACCCCCGAGCCACCTCCGGCCCCGGAACCCACGCCGCCTGCCCCGACCCCCGAACCACCTGCGCCAACCCCCGAGCCGCCCGCCGGCGACGCGCTGCTGCGCGGTACGGCAGACCGCGCCGCGATCGAAGCGGAGCAAAAGGTTCGGGCCAAGGTCGAGGAGATCCGCCGTGAGGAGGAGCGGATCCGCGGCGAGGCGGAGCGCCGGCTGAAGGAGGCGGAGCGCCTCCAGCGCGATGCAGAGGAGCGTGCGGCGAAGGCCCAGAGCGAGGCCGAGGAGCGGATCAGGGCCGAGGCCGAGAAGGCTCGCAGCGAAGCTGAGGAGAAGGCGAGAGCCGACGCCGAGCGACGGGTTCGCGAGGAGGCCGCGCGGGCGCGCCAGGAGGCAGAGACCCGCGCAACGGCCCAGGCCGAGGAGGCGGCGACACGCGCGAAGGCCCAGGCCGAGGAGGCCGAGGAACGGTCGAAGGCCCAGGCCGAGGAGGCACAACGGGCGAGGGTTCAGGCCGAGCAGGCGGAGGAACGCGCGAAGCTCGAGGCCGAGGAGGCAGAGAAACGCGCGAAGGCCGAGACGGCAGTAGCCATCCAGAAGGCACGCCGGGATGCAGAAGAACGCGCCAAGGGTCAGGCCGACGAGGCGGCGGCACGCGCCAAGGCTCAGGCCGAGGAGGCCGAGGAACGCGTGAAGGCTCAGGCCGAGGAGGCAGAACGTACGAAGGCCCAGGCCGCGGAGGCAGAGGAACGCGCGAAAGCCGAGGCCGAGGAAGCAGAGAAGCACGCTAAGGCCGAGGCCGAGGCAGCCATCCAGAAGGCGCGCCGCGAGGCCGAGGAGCGGGTCACCGCCGAGGCCGAGCGGGTGCGCCGCGAGGTCGAGGAGAAGGCTCGCGCCGACGCCGAGAAGCGAGTCCAGGAGCGGATCGAGAGAATGACCTCCGAGGCCACTGCCGAGGCGGCGCGGAGCAAGCTCACCGCCGAATCGGCCCTGGAGGACCTGACCGCCGAGCTGCAGGCGTCCGAACAACAGTTGAAGCTCGAGCGCGAGGCGCGCGACCAGGCGATCGGCGACGCCTACGAGCGCCTGCGCGACATCGAGGCACGAGCCGAGGAGGCCGAGCGCCGCGCTTCGACGGCCGAGCGTCTGGCTCGTCTCAAGGCCGAGGAGGCGGAGCGGGAGCGCCGCCTACGGCAGGTGCTGGACAGCGTCGGCGAGGCCGAGAAGCGCGCCCGAGAGGCAGAGGGGCGCGCGGCCGCCGCGGAGCTGGCGGCGGCCGAGGCAGCGGAGGCAGAGCAGGTGGAGATTCCGCCGCCGGATCTCCCCGGCACGGAGCCGTCTGAATCCGACGAGCCGACGCCGCCGGACTGGGTCGTGGCCGAGCCCGAGGCGCACGCTAAGCCGGAGCCGGAGCCCGACGACAGGGAGGAGCATGTCGAGGCGCGCGAGGAGCCTGCAAAGGAAGCTCCCGAGGCAAAGCCCGAGACCCCCGCCGAGAGCCGCGATCCCAAGGGCCGCCTCAGGCTGAATGCGGCAAGCTTCGAGGAGCTCCGCGAGGAGGGGCTCTCGGTCACCCAGGCGACGCGCGTGCTTGCCTACCGCGAGCGGATGGGCGGGTACTCCTCGGTCGACGATCTCGACCAGGTGCCCGGATTCCCGGGCGACTTCCTGGACGAGTTCAAGCGGCACGTCACGGTCTGAGCCGGCCGATGGGCCGGTTGTCGGTTGCCCTCAAGCGCTCCCGGCGCGATGATCTCGGGGGCGAGGACGATGACTATCCCAGACCGCTCTGACGGAGACCGATCCAAGACGATCACCCGCCGGCGCCTGCTCGGCACCGGGGCCGCTGCGGGGGCGGGGATCGTCCTGGGCGGCTTGCCCGGGGCCGCCACCGCCGAAGCGAGGCGCCGTCGGCGCCGCTCGCGCCACGCCGATGTGGTCGTGATCGGGGCCGGCTTCGCGGGCCTTACGGCGGCGCGGGAAGTCGCCAAGCAGGGACGCTCGGTGATCGTGCTCGAGGCCAGGCATCGAGTCGGTGGCCGGGCACTCAACTACCGCGTCCAGGGAGGGGAGATCTCCGAGCGGGGCGCGACCTTCGCCGGCCCGACCCAGGATCACATCCTCGCGCTCGCCAAGAGAATGGGGGTGGAGACATTTCCCACCTACAACGAGGGCGAGAACGTCTACGTCTCGGGTGGGACGCGCTTCACCTACAGCGACACCGGGCCCACCGGAACGGCTCCACCCGACCCGGTGATCCTGCCCGATCTCGCGCTCGTCGTCGCCCAGCTCGACCAGATGTCGACCGAGGTCCCGGTCGACGCTCCCTGGGAGGCGGCAAAGGCCGCCGAGTACGACGCCCAGACGCTGAAGAGCTGGATCGACGGCCACAGCCTTACACCGCAGTTCCGCGAGCTGGTCCCGGCCGCGACACGCCCGATCTTCGGCGCCGAGCCAGACGAGCTCTCGCTGCTCTTCGTTCTCTTCTACATCGCCGCATCCGGCAACGAGACCAACCCTGGGACGTTCGAGCGAAACTTCAACACCCGCGACGGCGCCCAGATGTTCCGCTTCCACGGAGGGGCGCAGCGCATCTGCAAGCGACTTGCCCGGCAGCTGAGCAGGCGGATCGTGCTCGGCTCGCCGGTCCGCCGCATCGTCCAGGAGGGCCACCGCGTCGAGGTTCACTCGGACCGCCTCGACGTGACCGCGAGGCGGGTGATCGTCGCCGTTCCGCCGGCGCTGGCCGGGCGCAGCCACTACCACCCGCGGCTGCCGCCCGACCGCAGAGCGCTCACCAAGCGCCTGCCGCAGGGAAACCTGACCAAGGTCACGGCCGTCTACGACCGCGCTTTCTGGCGCGACAAGGGACTGACCGGCACGGCTGTCGCGACCGGCGGCCCGGTCAACGCGACGTTCGACGACTCACCGCCCGACGGCGGGCCCGGGATCGTCTTCGGCTTCGTCGGAGGCGACAACGCACGCAACTTCGCTCGCCTGGCCAAGCCGGACCGCCGCGCCGCCGTGCTCGCTAACTTCGTCGACTTCTTCGGCCCGGAGGCCGCATCCCCCCGCGAGTACTTCGAGACCGCCTGGCGCAGCGAAAAGTGGACCCGCGGCTGCCCCGTGGCGATCCCCGCACTGGGCGCATTGCTCGCCTACGGCGATGCGCTGCGTCGCCCCTTCCGCCGCGTCCACTGGGCGGGCACCGAGACCTCCACGTACTGGAACGGCTACATGGACGGCGCGGTGCGCTCCGGGGAGCGCGCCGCCCGGGAAGTGCTTGACGCACTCTGACTCACCGGCCGCACGGCCCGACTGCCTCTACAATTGGTGTCGTACATAGCACGGGGACGACAGGTTTCGACTTGGTCGATCCGTGCGAACGGTTGCAGGTCGAGGTTCCCGGAGGCCTCGCTAAACACCGGGAAAAACCAATACGTGCGGACCGTCATGAGTTCGCCCTCGCCGCTTAGTTAGTAGCTAAGCAGTGAGAGTCGGTCCTCCCTCGCCCGTGGGGAGGGGCACCGGCTTCAGAAGCGGGCTTACTTCGGTGGCTTGCCTCCACCGCCGGGGGACAATTCAGGAGGCTTTGCTTCCCGCTATCGCCTGCCGGCGCGGACGTGGGAAGCGAGACTTAAGCGCCGGCTATGCCTGTAGAAGCCGTTCGTTACGCGACCGAGCACCCCGGTTCGAGTCCGGGCGTCTCCACTGCTTGGTTGCTTGCTTCGCCGCCGCGTCGGGGCATAGGCTTGCCGAGTTGATTGCGGGCCCCAAGCGAGATCGAGGAGGAGCAATGAGCGCAAAGCTCGTACCACTGAGCGGCGTCGCCGCGGTGGCATTGATCGTTGCCGCTGGCGTCAGCGGCGGCGAGACCCCGGGGACGGATGCGTCCCTGGACGAAGTCGTCTCCTACTACAGCGACCATGACACCGGCCTGGGGATCGGAAGCGGCCTGCTTGGCCTCGGGGCGTTCTTCTTCCTCGTCTTCTCAACCACGGTCGCGGGGCTGCTGCGTCGCGCTCAGGGTGAGAGCGGGGGATCCTCGGCGCTCAGCTTTGCCGGCGGGATCGTTTTCACCGTCGGCCTGACGATCCTCGCGGGTCTGAACTTCGCGGCGGCCGACGTGGTCGACGACGTCGAGCCGGTTGTCGTTCAGACGCTCAACGCGCTCGGCTCGGACATGTTCTTCACGGTCGCCGTCGGTACCGGGGCGTTCCTGCTCGGCACGGGGATCGCGACGCTGAAGACGGGCGCGCTGCCGAAATGGCTCGGCTGGGCAGCGGTCGTGATCGGAATCATCGCGATCACGCCCCTCGGCTTTTTTGGGTTCCTTCTGCTCGGCGTCTGGACCCTGATCGCCAGCGTCATGCTCTCGATGCGGGCTGATACTGCCTAGCGCGCGCCTGATCTGACAGCGACGCGATTCGGCGAGGGCTAGCGTGCAAGCGACCTGAGGATTCGGACGAACGCCGGGTTCGAAAGTCGTCCGGCTAGCTCCATCCCTGGTTGCTTGCTTGCCGCGTTAGGTCGCTTGTCGCGGCTGTGGAACGAACGGGCGGATCGGGCCGGTAGACCTGGCCCTGCGAAACCGGTTGCGCTCCCGGTCTCCATCTGGTTGGGTATGTACTCGGATGTTATTTCGGTCGCTCGGAGGACTTCCGCGCATCCACCGCTGGGCCGGCCTGAGCGCGGTCGGGACGGCGGTCCTATTCATGGTGGCGAATGCGCTCTGGGGGTTCGAGCAGCCGGACGCGGGCGCGTCCGGCCCGGAGCTGCTGGACTTCTACGGCGATTTGTCGGGGCGGATCGTGGCCGGGGCGCTGCTGACTCTGATCTCGATCGCGATCTTCGTCGTCTTCGCGAGCGCCTTTCGTTGCGTGCTGATCGAGCTCGAAGGAGATGAGCTTCTCGCCAACATCGCTTTCGGCGGGACACTTCTCGGCCTGGCAGCAGGGGTGGGCGCGGAAACGATCAATATGGCGGCCGCGCTCAGGGCCGGAGACGGGGAGCTGACCGAGTCGCTGGCGCAGGCGCTGTTCGATACCTCGTACGTTCTCGGGTACAACGCGGCCGGAGTCGGGATCGGGCTGCTTACGCTCGCAACGGGCACGGCGGCGCTGCGGGCCAGGGCCCTGCTGCCCCGCTGGCTCGCGATTGCCAGTTTGGCGCTCGGCGTTGCCCTGCTTACCCCGCTCTCGCAATACGTGCTCGGCCTCAGCTTCCTACTCTTGCTGGTCTTGGGCGTGCTGCTGCTCCGCGGCTCCGCCGTGGGAACGCGAGAGCTCGACGAGCCGCTTGACGAACCTGTGGTTCGAGAGTCGTCCGGCTAGCTCCATCGCCTACTTGCTTGCTTGAGCAGCTATCAGCTGCGGCCAAAGCGGAGCGAAGCAGCGTCTTGGTTCGCCCACTGCGCCTAGATGACGGTCAGCTGGAGCAGCGCCCCGATCACGCCGCAGCCGAGCACGACGTAGAGCACGGTCAATTTGGAGTGGTAGCGGTTGAGGACGAGGAAGGCCCCGATTGCCAACAGCGCCGTCGGCAAGTCGACGACGCTGGCGTCGAGGATCTGGATCGTGACCGCGGCGATGAGGCCGATCACTCCGGCGGCGACGCCGAGCAGGAAGGGCCGGATGCGCTCGTTCTCGGCGATCGCGACCAGGTAGCGATGAAAGAAGATGGGGAAGACGAAGGCGGGAATGAAGATGCCGAGGGTCATCACGAGCGCTCCGCTCAGGCCGCCGGCGATGTAGCCGACAAAGGTCGAGAAGATGATCAGCGGCGCCGGCAGGACGCCACCCATGGCAAGGCCATCGACAAATTGGCTGTCGGTGAGCCAGTGATGGCTATCGACGGCGCTCTCCTGGAGGAATGGAATGACCGTATAGGCGCCGCCGAAGGTCAAGAGCCCTGCCTTCAGGCCCTCGAGGAAGATTTCCGCGGTCAACGAGAGCGTGATTGCCCCCACGACCACGGCGAGGGCGACCGACAAGGGTGAGAACGAGTGGGCTTGGCGGCCCCACCGGAATGCGTTCCTCCAGAGCTCGTAGGCGAGACTGGCGCCGAGCAGGACGAGCGCGAAGCTGACCGACGCGAACAATGTAAGCGCGAAGCCGGCGATTGCGATCAGGCCGAGCGGCACATCGGTAATGAACGCGCGGCCGAGGCGAACCAGTGCTCGCGCGACAAGGGCCCCGACGGCAGCCTTGAGCCCGTAAAAAAAATCGTCCAGATGCGAGGAGAGGTCAGCCTCGACGTAGAGGATCGAGAGGCCGAGCATCAGGATGAAGCCGGGCAACATGAATCCCAGTCCGGCGAGAAAGCCGCCGAGCCTACCTCCGCGCATCCGCCCGAAGTAGACGCAGAGCTCGTGTGCCTCAGGCCCCGGAAGGACCTGGTAGACGGCGAGCGTCTTCTTGAAGGTCTCCTCGGAGACCCACCCTTCCTGGTCGACGCACTCCCCCTTGATCATCGCGATCTGGGCAGCCGGCCCGCCCCAGGCGAGGGCTCCGAACTTCAGGAATCGGATGAAGATCGAGCGAGCGCTGTCGCGCTCGGCACCGTCATCGACGGAAGGAGTTGTGGCTGCCTCGGTCAAAGGCGGCGGGAGTCTCGCAGCCGCAGGGCCGATCGCGCACGCAGCTAGGCCTAGAGTGGGTTTGGGCGGTGGCTGACCCGAGTCCGGCCTTCCGTTGACCCCGACTACCGCGATGGACAAAGAGCTGAAGTCGACGCTTTCAGGCGTCAGAAGCCGTGGCTGCCGCCTAACCCGCGAAGCAGTGTCAGAAAGTCGGGGTTCGAAAGTCGTCCGGCTAACTCCATTGACAGGCCCGCATGGGCGCTAGCGTGAAGCGGATGGGCCGCCCCGACGTACACGCAGCGCTTGGCAAGGTCGGCCTGCCTGCTCCGCTCTCCGAGCTGGCCGCCCGCGACTGGGACGTCGTCGTCGTCGGTGCAGGCCACAACGGGCTGACCGCCGCCGCCTACCTGGCCCGTGCCGGCAGGTCCGTCCTGGTGCTGGAGCGGCGCGACCAATTGGGGGGTGCCTGCACGCTCGAGCAGCCGTTCGAGGACCCGCGCTACCTGGTCAGCCCCTGCGCCTACGTCGTCGGCCTGCTCGACGAGCTGGTCGTGCGCGAGCTGGAGCTGGGGCGGCGCGGCTACCGGGTCGTCCCCGCCGACCCCAACCTCTGGTGCCCGTTCCCCGATGGAACCTCGTTCGCCGAGTTCCTCGACGACGAGCGCACGGTTGCGCACATGCGAGAGAACGGCTTCGCCGAGCGCGACATCGAGGGGTTGCTCGCCTACGAGGACCTCTTCGACCGCATCCGGCGGGCGCTGCGCCACGGCCCGCTCGGCGACAGCTGGCTCGGCTCCTCCCCGAGCCGCGAGCAGATCGAGCAGGCGCTGGGAGGCGACCCGGAGCTGATCTCGGTGGTCTTCGAGGAGCCGATCGCCGAGACCCTGGACCGCCACGTGGCCGATGAGCGACTGAAGCACGCCTTGTTCGGCCAGGGCATCATCGGCTCTTGGGCGGGGCCGCGCGATCCCGGCACCGCTTCGGTGAAGCTGATGCATCACCAGGGTGACCTGCTGGGGCACGGTTCGGTATGGGGCTATGTCGAGGGAGGGATGGGCCGGATCTCGTTCGCGCTGGCAGAGGCGGCGCTGGATGCCGGTGCGACCATTGCCGCCGGCGTTCCTGTGGCGCGGATCGCGCCGGGGGACGGGGTGGAGGTGGACAGCGGTGAGCTGATCCGCGCGCCGACCGTCGTCTGCAATGCCGACCCCAAGCGGGCGCTGGAGATGCTCGGGCCGGCGCCCCTACCGGGAGGTTTCCGCGAGCGGCTGGAGGACTGGCGGGTTCGCTCGTCGGTGATCAAGATGAACGCGGCGCTGCACAGGCTCCCCGCCTTTCCGGCCGCCAATGGGCTCGACCCGAGCCGGGCAATGGTGACGATCACTCCGGGCCTCGAAGCGGCCCAGGAGGCGTTTGAGGCCTGCAAGCAAGGCGAGCCCCGGATCGGGTTCGCCGAGCTGTATTTCCAGACCGCCTACGACCCTTCGGTAGCGCCGCCCGGGGCGCACACGATGAGCGCCTTCTGCCACTACGGGCCCTACGAACTGGCGGAGGGCGACTGGGACTCGCGCCGCGAGGAGGTCGCCGACCGGATTCTCGACGCGATCGCCGTCCACGCACCCGACATCCACGAGTGCATCGCCCACCGCGAGCTGCTGGCGCCGCCCGACATCGAGAAGCGGATCGGCCTCACGGGCGGCCAGATCTTCCAGGGCGAGGCGCTGCCCGATCAAATGTGGGACCGCCGCCTCGACCACCGCACGCCGGTCGAGGGGCTCTACCTCTGCGGCGCCGCAACCCACCCCGCGGGCTCGGTGATCGCGCTCAACGGGCGCAACGCGGCGATGGCCGTTCTGGAGGATTCGGGCAAGCCGCGCTGACCTCGAGGAGCTCCGCTCAGGCGATCTGCCGCAGCCCGCGCTTGCGCTCGTGGAGACGCTGGTCGGCGGCGCGCATCAGGGTCGCGACGTCGCTCCCGTCGTCGGGGAAGACCGCCCAGCCCACCAGTGCCCGCTCGTCGTGCAGCTCCTCCGAAGTTCCCCCCACCGGAGCAATGTCAGGGGTTGCGTGTTTCACCGGATGCGCCTCGACATCCCTTATCGGCCGAATCGGGCGTCGGCTACAGAGCCGCCGGCGCCTAAAGGCTCTCGAGCGGCACGCCGACGATCGCCAAACGGCGACGCAGTCCGCCGAGCGCGAAATCGCGCACTTCCTCGGCGCTGGCGCCAAGCGCCTCCCAGTCGGTCCCCTCGCGGTCGGGAGGGGTGAGCGACTCGGCCACCGCCGGCAGCATTTCGCGCAGGGTGCGGCGAATGTCATCGCCCAACCCGGGATCGCCGTCCACGGCCTCGCGCAGGAACCAGACGCCGTATCCGATGTGACGCCGCTCGTCCTCGGCGATGTGGCTGTAGCCGTCAACGAATCCCGGCAATAGGCCCTCGCGGCGCAGGTAGTCGCTGATGAAGTGAAAGGCGGTGACCCCGAGCGTGCCCTCGATCACCATGTGGTAGGTGGTCACGAAGTCGACCTTTGCGGCGCGATCCCGCGGGTCGGCGGCGAGCCGCTCGTGCGCGCCGACCAGGGCCGCGTCGAAGATCCGTCGGAAGGAGTCGCTGAGCTGCTCGCGGGCGCGTGTCACGTGGGCGGCGATCGTCGCGGGGTCGGCGACCGCCTCGTTCTGGAAGCGGTTGTAGAACTGCAGGTGGCGGATCTCGTCCACCTGCTGGGTGGCGAGGAAGCTCTCCTCCTCCTCGCTGTCGTAGGCCATCACCAGCGAGGAGAACTTGGTCGCGATCCGCTCCTCGGCCACCAGCAGCGACGAGAGCGCCCAGAGGATGAGGCCGCGGTCGCCTTCGTCCATCCCCTGCCAGTTCTCGCCGTCGGCAGCCAGGTCGACGTCCCACGGGTTCCACTGGCTGCGCTCCCATTGTTCGTAGAGCGCCTGAGGGTCGTGGATGTGGACCTCGGTCGCCACTCGGCCCGGCTCAGCAGCAGGCGGCTTGCTCGGCCTCGGCCGCGCCGCCTTCGACGTCCTCGTGGGTCACGAAGACCTCCCAGGGGGCGCCGTCGGGGTCGCGCACCCAGATCTTGTCCTGCTTGGCGTAGCAGCAGGTGGTGTCCATCTCGTCGAAGGTGGCGAGCCCGGCCTCGACCAGCCGCGCCCTCGCCCGCAGCACGTCGTCGGTCGACCCGACCTGGATCCCGGCGTGGTTGAAGGCGCCGAGCCCGTCGCGGCGATCACCCTGATTAAGGGTGAAGTTGAGTGCGGGGTCGGGTACCTCGAACTTCGCGTAGCCCGCCCGCACCTTGCTCGGCTCCACTCCGAACAGGGCACGGTAGAAGGGAAGCGAGCGCTCCACGTCGGTCACGGTCAGGGCGAGATGGGGTCTCAGGACAGCCATGCGGACAGCTCCTCCAGTGCATTCGGGTTGACGTAGTAGTAGGCCCAGAGGCCACGCCGCTCGGACCCCGCGATTCCGGCCTCGCGCAACACTTTCAGGTGGTGCGACACGGTGGGCTGGGAAAGGTCGAACAGCGGCACCAGCTCGCAGACGCACACCTTCCCGGCGTGCTTGCGCAGCACATCGACCAGCTGCATCCGGATCGGGTCGCCGAGCGCCTTTGCGACGGCCGCCAGGCGCTCGGCATGCGCCCGCTCGATGTCGGGGTAGGCGACCGGCTCGCAGCACGGCTCGCCGGCGGGGCGCTTCTGCTTGGGGGCCAGTTCCAATTCAGTGGCGATGCACTGAGGTATAGCAACTCAATTGACAATTATCAATGTAATGTCCCCAGTCCAGAACTGCAAGGGCATTGCCAGGCGGCGGCGGCGCATCGGACGGATGTCCAGCCTGGAGTTCGACTAATGGGGATGTGAACCGCTCTGCGACGACGTAAATTCGCATGTCCTGCATCGGAGCCCTGAAGTGTGGATAACTATGGATCCGGTGCCGAGCCGTCCAGCCGATCCTCCACGCAGTAGTCCGATGAAATGACACGCCAGGGGAAACACCAACCGCAGGCACTTTCAGCGCTGCGTTTCGCGACGCCGGTCGAGGATCCGAGCTCGATGGGCCTGGTGATGGCGGGCCTGTTCTTCGCCGGCGCGACGATCGGTGCGCTATCGCTGCTGCTGCCGCATCCGGCCGAGTTCGACGACGGCGCTCTGTGGACCAACGTCGCCCTGGCCTATGCCGGCGCCGGGGTCCTCTTCGCTGCCCGTCGCCATCTCCCCGCCTGGAGCTTGCAGTTCGCGGTGCTGGCGGGGACCCTGGTCGTCACGCGCGCGGTCTACTACGGAAACGACCCCAGCGGCTTCTACACGTTCTGGTACATCTGGGTTGGCGTCTTCGCGTTCTTCTTCTTCGGCCGCGCCTGGGGCGCTGTTCACCTGGCGGTGATGGCGGGCGCCTACGCCTGGGTGCTGGCGGTGCTGCCGGACACAACGCCGGTGGCGCGCGGCCTGCTGACGATCGGCAGCGTCGCGGTGTGCGGATCCCTGGTGGACACCCTGGCGCGTCACCTGCGCGAGGAGAAGGCCGCCTCCGCCGCCCGCGCTGGCAACCTCGAGGCGGTCGGCGAGGTGGCCCACCAGCTGGCGATCCAGAGCGATCCCGGCGAGGTCGGCAGGACGATCTGCTCGGCGGCTGTCGAAACCGCGTGCGCCACCGCTGCGGTTCTGTGGCGACCGACTTCCAGTGGCAGCGAGCTGGTCGCCACCGCGGCCGCGGGCGCTCCGGTCGAGGGGCGGCGGCTGCCGTTCGTCACTCCCGACTCCGGGGCGGTCCAGGCCTTCACCGGGGCGCATTCGCATTCCAAAGTCGGCGAGGAGCAGCCGCCGAGCCAGGAGCTGGCGCCGGACCTCGTGCCTGGCACCGCCTACTGGCAGCCGATCCTTCGGGAGGAGGTGGCGGTGGGGGTGCTGGCCGTGTACTGGCAGGACGCCCACGAGGAGGTCGAGGCCGAGACCGAGCAGACGATCCGCCTGTTGGCGCTGGAGGCGGCGCTCGCGATCGAGCGCGGCGAGCTGCTGGGGCGCCTCGAGAAGGCCGCCCGCACCGACGACCTCACCGGCCTGCTCAACCGCCGCGCCTGGGACGCGGAGCTGGGCCGCGAGCTTGCACGCTCCACGCGGCGCGGGCATGCGCTGTGCGTCGCGATGCTCGACCTGGATCGCTTCAAGGAGTACAACGACGCGCACGGTCACCAGGCGGGCGATCGCTACCTCAAACAGGCCGCCGGCACCTGGAGCGAGATGCTGCGCTCGACCGACGTCCTCGCCCGTTACGGCGGCGAGGAGTTCGCGCTGGCGATGCCGGCCACCGACCTGGCCAGCGCCAAGGCGATCCTGGAGCGCCTGAGGGCCGCCGTGCCGGGCGGCAGCACCACCTCCGCGGGCGTCTGCATCTGGGATCGCGAGGAGAGCGCCGAAGCGCTGCTTGCCCGCGCCGACGCCGTGCTCTACCAGGCCAAGGCCGCCGGGCGCGACAAGGTCTTCGCCGCCTGACCGGCCGGCGGGCGGGCAGCGCATCCGGGGTGCAGGACGATTTTCACCGTCCACGCCATCTCGCGCCTCACCCTGCCTGAGTGTGTGACATTTGCCTCGTTCCCATTGCTCCTGTGACGAGAGTCACACAAGCGATGGGGAGCCCTTGCCACCCTGCCGCCTTCGCACGGAACAAGGCCCCGGCAGGCGCACGCGCCCAATGAGATATCCGCCGGGGCAAGACGTCCGGCTAGTCGCTTTTTCGTCCCGTCCCTGAGCAGGGGGTTGAAGGGCTGACGCGGCCGAGGTGCGCCGACGGCGCTCCCGACTGGGCACTGACTGACGAACGGAGGTGGTTCTTCCGTGTCGAGGAAATGGCGTTATCCCGCCGCGCTCGCCCTGATCGTGGGCGTCAGCCTGCCCGTGGCAGCAACCGGCACCGAGCGGGGTGCCCTACCGGGCCCTGCGCAGAAGCAGCCCGTGACGATCAAGGTGCTGAAGCGACCGGTCAAGCGCCTGCACGCGACGATCGACTTGCAGGTACGCAAGATCCGCGCCGAGCAGCATCGCAACGCCTTCGCCAACCTGCCCGGCGGCGTCTCGCTTTCCACCCTGGAGGCGATCGCCGCCTGCGAGTCCGGCGGTGACCCGACCTCGGTCTCGTCGGACGGCAGCTACCGCGGCAAGTACCAGTTCGACTACGGCACTTGGGCCTCGGTCGGCGGCTCCGGCGACCCTGCGGCGGCCCCGGAGGCGGAACAGGATTACCGCGCGGCTCTTCTCTACGCCCAGAGCGGCTCCAGTCCCTGGCCGATCTGCGGAGCCTGACCGGACTTCGCCGATGTGACCCGCGGGCGCCGTGACAGGACCCGCGGTACAGCGCTAGGCGGCCTCGTCCGGATCCGACCCCAAGAGGGTCTCGCGGAACACGCGGGCCTCCTCGGCGAACAGGGAGCCGAACTCGCGTTCGCGATCGACGAGGATCCGGCGTTTCGTCTCCAGGGTCGCACGGCGCGGGGCGGAGGCGATCCCGCTCGCGACCTCGAGCGAGCGCTCCAGCGCCCGCTCGTCGGAGACGACTTTGTTGACCGCGCCGAGGCGCAATGCCTCATCCGCGTCGAACACCCGCCCGGTCAGCGCCACCTCCGCCGCGGTCGCGGACCCCATCGCGGCCCTCGCCGAGGCGTAGGAGGGCGGGATCCCCCGGGGCAGCTCCGGAAAGCCGAAGGTCGCCGACCTGGCCGCGATCCGGATGTCGCAGAGCAGCGCCAGCGCGAAGCCGCCCGCCAGCGCGGGGCCGTTGACCGCGGCCACGACTGGGCGTGGGCACGATCCGACCGCCTCGAAGGCTCCGGTCGAGGTCTCCACCAGGCGCCGCTTGTGGTCGCGGTCGCCACCGAACTGGTTCACGTCCATCCCCGCGCAAAAGGCGGGCCCGGCGCCGGTTAGGACGATGCAGCCCACGCCCCCGTCCTCTCCCAGCCGGGCGAAGGCCTCGGCCAGCTCCACCCTCAGGTCGATCGAGAGTGCGTTGCGCTTGTCGGGGCGCTGCAGCGTCACCAGCGCAACGCCGTCGCGGCGCTCGATCGATAGAAGCCCCTCCACAGATTCGATGCTAGTTGCTCGTCGCTCGGGCTTCGGGCCCAACCCCGAGCAACCAAACGGATTGGAGCGCCCAATGAAGTCGAACACCGTCTACAGGACCTTCACCACAGAGCAGCGCCGCGAGTGGATCCGTATCACCGAGGACGTGCAGTCCGCGGTCGACGGCGCCGGCGTTACGGAGGGGATGGTGCTGGTCTCGGCGATGCACATCACCGCCGGCGTCTGGGTCAACGATGACGAGCCCGGGATCCAAGAGGACGCGCTGGAGTGGCTGGACAAGCTCGCGCCACCGAGCTGGAAGGAGCCCTCGAACGACGTCGCCGAGCAGCTGCTGCCCGAGGGTGGCGACTACAGGCACCACCGCGGCGGTGAGGACAACGGCGACGCCCACCTGAAGAACCTGCTCGTGCACCATCAGGCGATTCTGCCGGTCACCGGGGGCAAGCTCGACCTCGGCCCCTGGCAGCAGGTCTTCTACGCCGAGTTCGACGGGCGCCGGCCGAAGCGCCTGGTGATCAAGGTGATCGGAGAGTGAGACAGCGCTAGAGGCGCGGACGCTTGAGGCGCTCGGAGACCGGCGGCAGGACGTTTTGGGAGCGCACCTCCTCGATCCGCAGCGGATCGTGGGGGCGGGTGCGCCGCACCCGCATCAGCTCCGGCGCGAACTCCTCCAGCTGCCGCCGCAGGCAGTGTGCACAGGCGCATTCAGGAATCGAGAGTCCGGTGTTGGGGCAGGTCGACATGCCGAGCTGGGTTCCGGCAGCGATTTCGAGGCGCACAGTAGACCCGGCGGCGGCGGCAAAACCACGCGTTTCGGAGCGTCGCTTCGCATCTGAGAGGATGGCCGCAGTGGTCATCGCGGTGATCGACATCGGCACCAACACGACACGGCTGCTGGTCGTCGAGGTGGAGCAGGGGCAGCTGCGGCCGCTGGTCGAGCGCCGCCACTTCGCAGCGCCGGGGTCCGAGGGTCCCGCTTCGTCGGCGCAACTCGCCTCACTGATCGAGTCCGAGGCCCGGCACGCTCGCGACGCGGGCGCCGAAGAGCTGCTCGTTGCCGGCACCGCCGCGCTGCGAGCGGCGGGGGTGGACGAGGAGCTGCAGCTTGCCTGCAGCCGCGCCGGAGCCGGCGAGCCTCGCGTGCTGAGCGAGCGTGAGGAGGCCGAGCTGGCCTTCCTCGGTGCGACCGCGAGCGTGCAGGTGGCCGGGGCGGTGGCGGTGGCGGACGTCGGCGGCGGTTCCACCGAGCTCGCTGTCGGTAGCGTCGGCGAGGCGCCGTCGTGGTGGGCGTCCCGGGCGCTGGGCTCGCGGCTGCTGACCGAGGAGGCGTTGACTTCGGACCCGCCGAGCGACGAGCAGATGATGCACGGGCGGTCGCTGGCCGGGTCCATGCTCGACGGCCTCGATCCGCCCGGCTGCGAGTCAGCGCTCGCGGTGAGCGGGGGCGCTGCCTCGCTGCGGCGTCTTTGCGGCGAGACCCTGGACCGGGTCACCGTCGAGCGCACTCTGCGCAGGCTGCTGGCCTCGCCGTCCGCCGACGTGGCCCGGGAGCTGGACCTGGCACCGGAGCGGGTGCGCCTGGTTCCGGCCGCGCTGCTGATCCTGGAATCGATAGGTAAGCGGCTCGACACTGAGCTGCGCATCGCCCGCGGTGGGATGCGGGAGGGGCTGGCTCTGGCCCGCGCCAGGGAGCTGGCGGGCGCGGGGAGCGGTTCATGAGCGAGGAGCAGGTACCCGCTCCGCAGGCGGGCGGTCCGCCACGCAAGCCGCCGGCCGAGGCTGTCGAGGAGGCGCGGGTGCGGGTCCCGACCCGCGGCAACCGCAAGCTCGAGGATTTCCTCGAGGCCGTCAACTCCGACGAGCAGGTGCGGGCCTGGTGGTACATGGCGCAGATCCACGCCGAGCGTCTCGGCATGTCAGACCACTCCTGGGTCCACGTGCAGGTGGTGCTCAACGTCGCCCTGCGGCTGCTTCGCCTGCTGGCCAAGGCGGGCGACGAGCCGGCGATGGTCTCCGACCATGGCATGGGCCAGCGCGACGCCGAGGTGGTGGTGGCGGGCGGGGCGCTTCTACATGACATCGGGATGTCGATCCACCGCGCCGACCACGAGGCCTACAGCCTGTTTCTGGCGCAGGGGGCGCTCGAGCGGCTGCTCGACGGCATCTACAGGGAGCCTGCCCGCAGTGTGGTGACCAGCGAGATCCTGCACGCGATCATCGGCCATCGCCGCCGCGGCGCCCCCTACACGCTGGAGGCGGGGGTGGTGCGGGTCGCCGACGCTCTCGACATGGCACAGGGCCGCTCCCGCCTGCCGATCGAGGCCGGCCAGGAGGGCATCCACTCGATCTCCGCGGCGGCGATCGACGAGATCCGCATCTCGGCCGGGGAGCAGCTGCCGGTTCGCGTCGAGATCGAGATGAACAACTCGGCTGGGATCTTCCAGGTGGACGACCTGCTCGCGACCAAGCTGCGCGGGACCCCGCTGGAGGGGCGGGTCGAGGTCGTCGCCGAGGTACAGGGCGAGACCGAGAAGCGGCTTCTCAGCGGCTTCAGGCTGGCCTGAGCCGCTTCAGGATCGGCAGCGGGTCGATCACCGGGCCGTAGGGGTCGCGCCCCTCGCGCACCTCGAAGTGCAGGTGGTCGCCCCAGCACGAGCCGGTGCAGCCCAGTTCGCCCAGCTTCAGGCCTGCCCGAACCTTCTGGCCCTCGCGGACCAGCGCCGGACCGAGCATGTGGAAGTAGTTGTAGGTGCGCCCGGTGGCGGCGCTGTGGATCGAGACGTAGTTTCCCCGCCCGCCGTCGCTGCCGGTCTCCAACACAACCGCGTCGCCGATCGCGACCAGCGGCGTGCCGGCCGGGGCGAACATGTCCTGTCCCTCGTGGCCGCGGCCGGAGTCGAGCCCGTCGCCGTAGCTGGGGTGGGCGCGCATCGGCAGTACGAACCGGGGCCCGGAGACGAGCCGCTGCACATGCTCGGGGATGAACGCCTGCGCGGTCTCGGGCGCGGGCAGGGCGGAGCCGCCGGCGAACGGAATCGCGGAAAGCGTGGCTGTCATTGCGACCGCCAGGGCGGCCGCCCTGTGTTGGAGCTTCACCGAAACCTCCTGTTGCTCTGCCAGTGCTGCTTGCTGCTGACGCCCGCGCGAGCGTTGCCGCTCGATGGTTGGTCGGGGGCGTGGAGATGGCTACTACTCCAAATTCAGTAGATGGCCTCACTTGCGTGACGCACGTCACGCTTGGTCATTGACTGTAGAAGCACGGATTTTCAGGGCCTCCAGACGTTCGCTAGATGCGGGGATTTCGCAATTCTCAGGCGTGGGGCGAAAGGGCACCTGATTCCCTATGGGTTCCCCAACCAAAGGAGTGCGCCAATGCCACCGAAGTGCCCGCATTGCGAACAGCCTCTTTCGACCTACACCACGTCGCTTGATGCCGAGCCGCAGAACGTCACAGTGCTGATCTGTGCCCAGTGCGACAAGCTGTTGGGCGTCGTAGGCCCGACAAGCTAGGGTCGGCTACATGTCCGCCAAAACGAGGGTTCCGAAACATCTTGGGGAGACTGCGAGCGCCTGGTCCTTCGGATCAGGCCACGGTGCTAACGGAGGCCATCGAGGAACTCGCCAAGCTGATCGACCGGCTAGAAAACCGCGTCGAGGAGCTAGAGCGAAAGCGGTAAGCCGCCAAGGGGGCGAAATCCTCGGCCTATTCGCTTGAGGGTGTCGGGGCCGCTGCCCGAATTTGGTTTGGCCTACTGACGCTTCACGTCTTTAGGCGGATGACCGCACGCGGTCTCGAACTCGTCCCACCAGAGCAGGTAGAACACGGCTTGCTCAACAAGGCCCCAGACGCGCCACTTGTGCGGCAGCCGAAGCTCGTAGAGAGTGTCGGCCTCTTCACGGCCTGTCTGCTTCAGCCGTTGTCTCGCTGCCAGCCTCATATGGGCCACGGGAATTTCCTTGACCTTCTTCTGGCGACCAAGTTCGTGAAGGGTCTTGCCCTCCAGAGCCGACAATTCCCGGTGAAGTTCCTCGGCATGCTCGGGATCAAGGTCTCGCCAACTCCATTTGCCGCCGAGATCGACGAAGTAAAAGCCCCAGGAAATAGGCTTGTCCTTCACCACGTCATCGGGGTCTGGAACGCCCCGGGCAGGCTGCTTGACGACCTTCGGATTTGCCGCGTGATGCGGCTGTTTAGCCGCCATGACGGCCTAGAGACTAAGCGGTTACAACAAGCTGGCCGTAGTAGTCGGCCATATCGCCGCGCTTGATGCGCCGCTCCCCGCGCTGGTGGCGGTCCAAGCCCCTTCGCGCTTCACGCCACGGTGGCTCAGAGTGCGTTAGCTCGCTGAGCCAATGCCCAGTCTTATCGCCGTAGAAGCTCAGCACCGCGTCAATCGTCTCGCGCTCGTCCTTCGTCAGCTTGTCCGCATTTCCCCTCGGCCACGTCCCGATCTGGAAGCGACCACGATGAACGTTGTAGAGCTTCCTTACAACTGGTCCATTGGCCCACGCCTCAATCGGCTCGGAGAACAGGGGTTCTTCATCCCAGGCCAGATGCCATGCCTGCGAGTAATAGACGAGCTTCTGAAGCTTCCAAGTGGACATCGCCCCCTGGTGCTGCTTGAGAATGTAGGCCGCTACATCGTGGACAGAGGCCATTTGCTCTCCTTCCTAACCGAGTAGCGGGGATGGTACTGAGGCGCCAAGTCGCCGCCTTTCTGTCAATTGACTTGACAACGTCCGATCTGTCAAGTATCTTTACACCATGCCTCCCGCAAACCGACACGATCCGATCAGGGCCAACTCGTCTGACTCGCAGCTCTCGCTGACCGAGTTCATGCGCGAGTTCCCCGATGATGCGGCCTGCCTAGAGCATCTGTGGCGCATCCGCTACTCCGAGGACGGCGAGCATGCCGATTGCCCCAAGTGCGAGCGGGAGCGCGTGTTCAAGCGGTACGCCACGAAGCAGGGGCGCCAGTCGTGGACCTGCACCGGCTGCGGGCATCACGTCCATCCCACCGCAGGGACGATCTTCGCCAAGTCCTCGACCTCGCTGCACCTTTGGTACTACGCGATGTATCTGGTCGCCAGCACCCGCACGGGCCTCTCTGCGAAGCATCTAGAGCGCGAGCTAGGCGTCTCCTACCGAACCGCGTGGCGAATGCTCAACAAGATCCGAAACGAGTTGATGAACGACGAGGCTGCCGAGCAGCTTGGCGGAGACGTGGAGATTGACGAAACCTCTTGGGGCGGGAAACCCCGCCGCAAGCTGCACGGCAACAAGGAAGTTGCCGCCTTCCGCGAAGCTAAGGCGACCGTTCTCGGGATGGTCGAGCGCGGCGGGCGCGTCCGCTTGCGCATCATCCCCTCGCGGCGCGGTCCCGCGCTTAGTAGAGAAGTGCGAACCCACGTCAATCCGTCAGCCTTCATCTTCACGGACGACTGGCAGGCGTATAAGCCGCTGAGAGGCGAGTTCCTAGACCACCGGGTTATCAATCACTCAGCCGGCCTGTACGTCCGTGGCGACGTGCATACGAACACCATCGAAGGGTTCTTTGGCAACCTCAAGACCGGGATGCGCGGTGCTTACAAGCATGTCTCGGATACGTGGCTTCAGTCCTATCTTGACGAGTACGCCTGGCGCCACAATGAGCGCCATAACCCGCGCTCGATGTTCCGCCAGCTTGTGGGAAAGGCAGGCGAATGAGCGACGCTACGGCAGCAGTCAAGGGCATCCGGCGAGCTGCGAAGCGGCGAGCCGAGGCAGCCGAGGCACGACAGAAGGCGACTGACGATCTAAGGCGCTACTGCGAAGCTGCGAGAGAGGCGGGCGTCTCCCTCAGCGAGATTGCTCGGGAGGCTGGTCTTTCCCGGCAGGGCGTTTACGACCTACTCGCCCACCGCTAACGCGCTCCACAACATCGAGGAATTCCCGTCGAGTGGGGATCGGGATTTCCTTACCTTTCGGCGTTTTCTGTGTCTGTCGCTTTCGCTCGGCCAAGTTTTTCCTTCGCAAATAGCGGTGTTACTCCTCAACACCGTCTAGATGGGAGACAGGAATCCGTCCACGTCCATCTTCAGGATACGTCGCGGACCTAGCCAAAGCAGATGATCGGGGTGTTCCCTCGTGAATTGCGGCGGTGTCCCAAGTAGCTGAGTTGTCAACCGGGTTGTTAGACCCGCTGCTGTGCCAAGTCGCTCAGCTTCCTGGTTCGGGGGTAGCGCCCTTAGGTCCGCCTCATCTTTCAAGGGATCAGCAACGGTCCCTCTCTTTGGGGGTGTAGCTCCTGGGGCAACCAACCAGGGCCTCCGATCATCTCCGTTGGGCACTTCGCCGTCGCAAGCGGCAAGCACCACCCTGAAGATCCGTCCGGACAGAAATCTGTCATACACGTGATCGGGGGGACCTCCGTGCCAAGGCTTGTGGTTTGTGCGTTTTCGCATTTCTACAGTCATTGACTAAGCGTGACGCACGTCACGCAGCGGGCAAGGGGCGTTGGCCGCCTAGCTCAGGCGTTCGAGGTCGTAACGGCGACGATCTTTGCGGGCGTCTAGCTTGCCCTGGATGATCGAGAGGGTGATCACCAGCAGCGGGAAGAAGGCGATAACCCCGAAGCAGAACAGGGTTATCTGCTTGTCGGTGACGCGGCCGGCGAGGCCGACGCCGTCGTCGGCCATCGCGGCCGGGGCGAGCGCTAGCAGGAGGGCCGGCACGGCGCCAAAGGCGATTGCGATCCGCAGGCGTCTCACGTAGCGGACTCTAACGCACGCCACGCACGGCATTTCGCGTTCGGTCTCTACGATCCCGCGGATGTCCACCCTGGAAGCGCTGCTTCTCGGGATCGTGCAGGGGCTCACCGAGTTCCTGCCGATTTCCTCGTCGGGCCACCTGATCCTGGTGCCCTGGCTGCAGGACTACCGCTTCCTGCTGGACAACCCGGACTTCAACAAGACATTCGACGTCGCCCTGCACGCCGGCACCCTGGTCGCGGCCGTCGCCTACTTTCGTGCCGACGTGGTGCGGCTCGTCGCGTCGTTCGTGCGCGCCGTACGGGCGCGGGCGATCGACGGCAGCGAGCAGCGGATCGCGGTCGCGATCGCGGTGGGCACCATCCCGGCGGTGATTTTCGGGGGCCTCGGGGAGAGCGTTATCGAGGACGAGCTGGGCAATCCATGGTCGATCTCGGTCCTGCTCATCGCCTTCGGGCTGCTTCTGCTTCACGCGGATTCCCGCCCCCAGCGTCGCTCGATCGAGCGCTTGCGGGTTCGCGACGGCCTATACATCGGGCTGGCCCAGGCCGTGGCGCTGGCGCCGGGGACCTCCCGCTCGGGGATCACGATCACCGCCGGTCGCTACCTCGGTCTGGATCGCGACAGCGCCGCCCGCACCTCGTTCCTGATGCTGATCCCGGTCGTCGCCGGCGCGACCGTGTTCTCCGCGGCCAAAGCCGTGCACGACGGGCTGCCCGACGGAGTGGCCGGGCCGATGATCGTCGGCATGATCGCCTCGGCCGGCTCGGGCTTCCTTGCAATCGCCGGGCTGCTCCGCTTCGTCCGCACCCACAGCTACACGCCCTTCGTGATCTACAGGCTCATGGTCGGGGTCGGCTGCCTGCTGCTGATCGCCACCGGCGTGCGCAGCGCGACCTTCTAGTCTCTCTGGCGTGGAGCCAAGTGCGACGGGGGTGCACGCCGCCCCCGAGGAGAGGTTCGTCGAGGTTCCGTCGGCCCGCGCCCGCGTCTTCGAGCGGCCCGGCGACCGCTCCGCCGCACTGTTCCTGCACGGCATCACCAGCTCGGCGCGCACCTGGGAGCCGTTTCTGGGGCAGCTGCCGCCCGGCGTGAGGGGAGTCGCGCCGGACACGCTCGGCAACGGCTACACCGAGCTGCGCGGGCAGCGGCGGCCGCTGACCGTCGCCGACCAGACCGAGACGGTGCTCGAGCTGGCCGACGAGCTGGGGATCGAGAGCTTCGCCGGGATCGGCCACTCGATGGGCGGGTCGCCGCTGCTGCGGATCGCCTGGCAGCAGCCGCAGCGGGTCAGGGGCCTGCTGTTGTCGGCGCCGACTGCTCTCGGCCGGCCGCGGCCGCCGGCGGCGATGCGCGCCGCCCGTCACCGGCTGACGCGACGGCTGATGGTGACGCTGGCGCCGCGGGTGGTCGAGTGGCAGGCCCGCCGGGCCCTGCGCGAGTACGCGGGCGAGCGCGAGGTCGACGACGCGATGGTGCAGCGCGAGGCGGGCCACGCCATCGACCGTCCCCGAGAGCAGGCACGCGGCTTCATCGACCTGATCGGCCACGGCGACCCCCGAGAGCCGGTCGCCGACGTCGATCGCTACTCGCGGATCACCTGCCCGGTCTGGATCCTGCGCGGCTCCGAGGATCGCGATTGGATGCCGGAGAGCCACGAGGACCGCTTCCGCGAGCTGATTCCCGCGGCCAGGATCATCCGCTGGGACGGAATCGGCCACGCGCCCCACATCCAGGTGCCGGATCGGTTCACGGAGCTGCTCTTCGAGTTCCTCGCGGCGACCGGGTAGAGCCGGCGCACCAGGGCGTCCGCGCTCATATGATCCGTGCGTATGGCGCTCGGGGCAGCGGCTACGCATGGCCGCAACGGATTGATTGGGGCGGCCCTGGCGCTCGCCCTGGCCCTGATCGCGGTGGTGCCGGCCGTCGCGCAGACCCAGCGCTCGAGCGCCAAGAAGGCAAGTCCGCGCTACGCGCTGGCGGGCGGGTGCTACGGCCTGCGCTCGCAGTCGCTGGGCCGCTTCGTCGCCAAGGACGGGGCCGGCGGGTATTCCGCCTCTGCCGGCAACGTGAGCGGGGCGGAGCCGTTCCGGATGCAGGCCACCGACCTCGGCAGCTACCTGTTCTTCGGTCGCCAGGCTGACTTCCTCGCCGTCGGCTCGCCCGTCGTGCCGCTCGGCCCGCAGAGCTCGGTCGAGTCCGCGCCAGGCGCCAGCGAGGCGGCCGACTGGCGGGTCGACAATGCCGGCCCGGGCGCGTTCAGGGTCGTCTCGCTGAAGGACGGGAAGGCTCTCGCCGTGGCAAGCGGCGGGGAGCTGACCCTCGCTGATGCCGCGAGCGCAGGCGATTCCGCGGCGTTCTCCTTCCAGCGCACCGAGGGTTGTCCCGTCTACCCCGAGGTCGACACGAACGCCGTCGGCAAGCCGCTGCGCCGCAAGCCCCGCTACGGCGAGACGCGCGGGTTCGTCGACGCCCACATGCACATGATGGCCTTCGAGTTCCTCGGCGGGAGCGTCCATTGCGGGCGTCCCTGGCATCGCTATGGCGCCCCCTACGCGCTGGTCGACTGCGCCGACCACCAGCCGAACGGCTGCGCCGCGGTGCTGGAGAACGTCCTCTACGGCAACCCGGCCCGCTGCCACGACCCGGTCGGCTGGCCCACTTTCAAGGACTGGCCCCACCACGCCTCGTTGACCCACGAGCAGAGCTACTACAAGTGGCTGGAGCGGGCCTGGCGGGGTGGCCAGCGCGTCTTCGTGAACCTGTTCGTGGAGAACAAGGTCCTCTGCGAGCTCTACCCCCTGAAGCGGAACTCCTGTGACGAGATGACATCGGTGCGGCTGCAGGCGCAGGACATCCACGACCTCGAGGACTACATCGACGCCCAGTACGGAGGCCCCGGCAAGGGCTGGTTCCGGATCGTCACCAATCCCTTCCAAGCCCGCCGCGTGATCAACTCCGGCAAGCTCGCCGTGGTGCTCGGCATCGAGGTCTCCGAGCCGTTTGGCTGCCGGGTCTACAACGACGCGCCACTCTGTGACCGTGCCGGCATCAACAACGGCTTGGACGAGGTCTACCGGCTCGGCGTGCGCGACATGGAGATCATCAACAAGTTCGACAACGCGCTCGCCGGGGTCGCCGGCGACTACGGCAGTACGGGCGTGGCCGTCAACAGCGCCAACAGGTACGAGACCGGCAAGTACTGGCAGCTGCAGCCCTGCGACGGCCCCCCGGACGAATCCGACAAGGAGCAGATCGGGACTTACACCCACAACGACGACGATTTGGTCTCCAGCGGCCTCGAGACGTTCCTGCCATCCGGCTTTGCCCCGGTTTATCCGACCGGGCCGCAGTGCAACACGCGCGGCCTCACCTCGCTCGGCGAGCACCTGATCCGGCGCATGATCGCGAAGAAGATGATCGTCGACCCCGACCACCTCGGGGTGCTGGCGCGCAAGCAGGTGATGTCGCTGATAGACGCCGCCCGCTACTCCGGCGTCGTCTCCAGTCACAGCTGGAGCACACCCGACGTGATCCCGCGCATCTACAAGCGCGGTGGCTTCGTCGCCCCGTACGCAGGGTCCTCCGACGACTTCGTCGAGGCCTGGAGGGACATCAGGCCGAAGCGGAGCCGCCGCTACTTCTTCGGCTTCGGCTACGGCGCCGACATGAACGGCTTTGGGGCGCAGGGCGGGCCGCGCGGCGCGCCGAACCCGGTCCGCTACCCGTTCAAGTCATTCGACGGCGGGGTGACCCTGCAGCGCCAGACCAGCGGGCAGCGGGTGTTCGACATCAACAGCGACGGTGTCGCGCACTACGGGCTGTACCCGGACTGGATCGAGGACCTGCGGATGATCGCCGGCAGGCGGATCGTCAAGGACATGGCCCGCGGCTCGGAGGCTTACCTGCAGACGTGGGAGCGCGCGGTTGGTGTCCCCCCGGTGCGCTGCCGCTATGCGCACGCGCACTTCACCCCCCGCGGCCTTTCCAAGGCCCATCTGGGCTACGGGCCGAGGCGGCTGCTGAAGCGCGCCGGCCAGCCGATCCGGCGTTCGCGCGCTTGGCGCTATTGCATCCGCGGCCGCAGGAACCGCAAGGCCAAGGTGGTCGCTGTGTTCACCAGGCGCGGCAAGGTGGGCCTGGTGGTCAGCACCGGGCACACGCACGAGGCGAACGGGGTGGCAGGCGGCGAGGCTGCCGGACGCCTGCGTGGCCGAGCCGCGGCCCTCGGCGGCGGACTGTGGAAGGGCGGCACGGGTCGCGGCGGGACGCAATTCGTCTACGGAGTGCGGGCCGGCCGGGTGCGCTTCGTCGCCGTCGCATCGCGCTCGGTGGCGGGCAGCCGGCAACGGCTGCGGCGGTATCTGCGGCTCGCCAAGGTGCGCTGAGCCGCCCCCGGCGCTGCGGTCCGCCTACAAAAAAAGCGCGCGGCCCGGGGCAGGGAATGGGCCGCGTGCAACGAGAGAGGAATCTCGTGAGTGATGGCAGTCTCCCCACCCGCCGGGCTGCAGTGGTGAAGATCCCGAGAAGCAGGAAATCGCCTTCGCGGGAGAAATTCCCAACTTCCGTGTGAACGACCTGTGAACGCAGGGCTTTTGCCGGGGTTGCCGCCGCGGTCACCCCCTAAAATCGGCCGCGATGCAAGCAAGCAGCGCCCCTGTCCGTCCAACCCGGCGCCGCCCATGACCACACAGCCAGAGACAACAAGGCTAGCCGTGATCGACACCGACAGCGGCTTCGTGACCGTGCTCTCAAAGCGCCTCGAGTCGGCGGGCTGGCAGCACCGGGTGCTGTCCACCCCTGTGCCGCCTGACGAGCTGGTGGCGATGAAGCTCAACGCTCTCGTCCTCGACCTCTCCGTGCTCGGCTCCGATGGCTGGGATTACCTCGAGCGCATCTGCGGGATGCTGCCCGACCTCGGGGTGGTCGTCTGCACCGGCAAGTCCTCGGTGGCCCAGCGGGTGCGGGGGCTGCGGCTCGGGGCGGACGATTGGGTCAGCAAGCCATGCCACCCCGAGGAGGTGATCGCACGGGTCGAAGCAGTGGTGCGCCGCCGCCGTCGCAGCCGGGTCCAGACCGACGTGGGGCCGATGGTGGTCGGGGAGCTGGAGATTCGCGCGGACCAGTTCCAGGCCTTCGTCAGCGGTCAGAGCCTCGACCTCACCCGACGAGAGTTCGAGCTGCTGCAGCTGCTCGCCGAGGCGAAGGGCAACGTGCTCGAGCGCGAATCGATCTACCAGCGTGTCTGGGGCTACGCGATGGCGCACGGCGACCGCTCGGTCGACGTGTTCGTCCGCAAGCTTCGCCAGAAGCTCGAGAAGGGCTCCCCCGGCTGGCGCTACATTCACACCCACTTCGGCATCGGCTACCGCTTCGACCCCGAGCCGCAGGCGCCCGAGGCCCAGGAGGCGCCGTTGCCGCCCGCACCCACCGACGAGGCCGAGCCAGCGGCCGAGCAACAGGACTCCGAGATGTCCTCGGCTGGCTGAGTCGCCGCCTTTAACTGCACTTCACAGGAGGAATACACCGCCTTGAGGAGTAACTCCTACGCTCGGTCCCATGATCGAGCGTGCGATACGACAGGCAATGGACCAGCTCGGCACCCGTGCCGAGGCGCTCGGCACATGCCCGGTCTGCGGTCGCCAGGTCAAGTCCGGCGATCGCAGTGTGCGGGCCTGGTCGGGCAAGTACGCCCACAGCCGCTGCGCTTCCTACGAACGGCGTTCGCGTCGCCGGGGCTCGCGGTTTTCACATCGCGTTCACCGCAAATTCACAGCGGCGTAACCGCCTGCGGGCGGCCTCCGTCGAAGCTTGGCGGGCATGCGCGCAGAGCAAGACCGGGCACAGCGCTACCGCGCGGGACGGCTGGAGATCCGTCCCGACGAACACGCCGCGCTGGTTGACGGCCGCCCGCTCAGGCTCACAGTTCGTGAGCTGCAGGTCCTCACCGAGCTGGCCTCCAACGCGGAGCGGATCATGAGCCGCGAGGAGCTCTACGAGGGGGTCTGGGGCCGAGCGCCGCGGCGCTCGGATCGCTCGCTTGACGTATACGTGAGCAGGTTGCGGGCGAAGCTGGGAAGCGCCCTGCCCGAGCTGAGGCTGATCCACACGCACAATGGGATCGGCTACCGCTTCTCCCCCGAATCCTGACGTTTACATCCTTTTTACATCGCCGCTACAGGCGCGTAACAAGGTGCATCCCACACGCTGCGAGGCTGCCGCGGAATGACTCGGAAGATCGACAAAGGAGAATTCGTGAGTCCCTCAAAGTGGTTGATGGTCCTCGCTTCCTCCGCTGTGCTCGTCCTCGGAGTCGCCGCGTGCGGCGATGGTGGCGGCGACACCACTGGCGGCGGCGGGAACCTCTCGGGCACGATCAACATCGATGGCTCGAGCACCGTATTCCCCCTGACCCAGGCGGCAGCCGAAGGCTTCCAGGGGGAAAACCCAGACATCAAGATCACGGTCGGCGAGTCCGGCACGGGCGGCGGATTCGAGAAGTTCTGCGCCGGCGAGACCGACATTTCAGACGCCTCGCGGCCGATCGAGCCCGAGGAGATCGCGATCTGCAGGAAGAACGGGATCTCCTACGAGGAGGTCCAGGTCGCAAACGACGGTCTATCGGTCGTCACCAATCCGGATCTCGAGATCAAGTGCCTGAGCACCGAGCAGCTGAAGCAGCTCTGGAACAAGGGCTCGAAGGTCGACAACTACAGCCAGCTCGGCAAGGACCCGGACACCGGGCAGGCGCTGCCGGATGCATCGGTGAGCCTCTACGGCGCCGGGACCGACTCCGGCACGTTCGACTTCTTCACCGAGGAGATCAACGGTGAGGAGGGCGCCAGCCGCAGCGATTACCAGCCGTCCGAGGACGACAATGTCCTGGTCGAGGGTGTCGCTGGCGACAAGGACGGGCTCGCGTACTTCGGGTTCTCCTACTACGAGCAGAACTCGGACAAGCTGAACCTGGTCGCGGTAGACGGTGGTGGCGGCTGTGTCGCTCCGAGCGTAGAGACGGTGCAGTCGGGCGAGTACAAGCCGCTCTCCCGGCCGCTGTTCATCTACCCGAGCGGTGAGGCGCTGAAGAGCAAGCCCGAGGTCAAGGCGTTCGTCCAGTACTACCTGGACAACTACGACACGATCGCGGATACAGCTCAGCTCGTGCCGATGACCTCGGGCCAGGCGAGCAAGGCGGATGCCACATTTGGCAAGGTCGCAGGGTAGGGGCCGGCTAGGTTCCGTTGGAAGCAGGAACCAGAAGCGTTGGCGCGGTGGCGCCGGGGGCTCCGTCCCTCGGCGCCACCAGCCGTCGTTGGGGCGAGAAGGCGATCCGCGCGGGGCTGTTCGGCGCCGCCGCGATCTCGGTCCTGACCACAATCGGGATTCTGGTGGCGCTGCTGCGCGAGACCATCTCCTTCTTCGGCGAGGTAGGCATCGACCGCTTCCTTTTCGATGGAGAGTGGGCGCCGCTGTTCAGCCCGTCGCAGTATGGGATCTGGCAATTGATCAACGGCACCTTCCTGATCACGGGGATCGCCTGCCTGCTCGCGATACCGCTCGGGCTTGGCTCAGCGATCTACCTCTCCGAGTACGCCTCGCCTCGGGTGCGCCGGGTCTTCAAGCCGGTGCTGGAGGTCCTGGTCGGGGTGCCGACGATCATCTTCGGGTTCTTCGCCCTGACCTTGGTCACCCCCGAGATCCTGCAGGCCTTCCTCGGCCTCGACGTGCAGATCTTCAACGCCCTCGCCGCATCGATAGTGATGGCGATCATGATCCTGCCGACGATTGCCTCGATCTCCGAGGACGCGATGTCCGCGGTGCCCCAGGGTCTGCGCGAGGGCGCCTTCGGGATGGGCGCCTCCAAGCTCCAGGTCTCAACGCGTGTGGTCTTCCCGGCAGCCCTGTCGGGCATCGTCGCCGCCTGCGTGCTCGGCATCTCGCGCGCGATCGGCGAGACGATGATCGTGCTGATCGCCGCCGGTCAGCAGCCGAATTCGGGTATCAATCCCACGGAGCCGTTCGAGACGATCGCAGCCTTCATCGCCGCCACCGGCAAGGGCGACCTGCCGACCGGCAGCACGGAGTACCAGACGATATTCGCGGCGGGCACGACGCTGTTCTTCCTCACCCTGATCTTCAATGCGATCGCGATTCGCTTCGTGCGTAAGTACCGGCAGGTGTACGAATGAGCACTCCCGAGACCGTCGCCGCCGGCGAGCAGGCGGTCATGAACCTAAAGCACGGCCCCCGCAGCCAGCGGGTCAAGGACCGGCTGTTCCGAGTCGCGATGCTGTCCTGCCTGGCGATCGCAGTCATCACGCTTGCGGCGCTGCTGATCCAGGTTGCGGTCAAGGGGGCCGGCAGCCTCAACTGGGACTTCATCCAGAATTACGGCTCCTCGTTCCCCGAGAACGCGGGCATCCGCGCGGCGCTGCTGGGCACCCTCTGGCTGATGGGTGTCTGCGCCGCCTTCATCATCCCGATCGGCGTCGCCACCGCCATTTATCTGGAGGAGTACGCGGACAACACCCGTTGGTACAACCTCTTCATCGAGGTGAATATCCAGAACCTCGCTGCGGTTCCCTCGATCATCTACGGCATCCTCGGGCTCGCGTTTCTGGTGCGCGGGCCGTTCGGAATGGGCAGGGTCGTGCTGGCCGGCGGCCTGACCCTCGCCCTGCTGGTTTTGCCGGTTGTGATCATCGCCGCGCGCGAGGCGATTCGCGCCGTGCCGCCCTCGATCCGCGAGGGCTCGATGGCGCTCGGCGCGACCCAGTGGCAGACGATCTGGAAGCAGGTGCTGCCGGCCGCGATTCCCGGCATCGCCACCGGGGTGATCCTGGCGCTCTCGCGCGCGATCGGCGAGACCGCGCCGCTGATCCTGGTCGGAGCGCCGATCTTCATCGCCTTCGACCCGACCGGGCTCGACTCGGCCTTCACGGTGCTGCCGCTGCAGGCCTTCAACTGGATCTCTCAGCCCCAACCGGAGTTCAAGGAACTGGCGGCGGCGGCGATCCTGGTGCTGATGGGTGTGCTGCTGCTGATGAACGCAGTGGCCATCTGGCTTCGCAACCGCTACGAACAGAAATGGTGATCTATGGTGGACAGAGTGACTGAAGAGGAACGGCAGCAGGAGCAGGCGAGCGGGCGCCACGGGGACAACCCCGGTACCGCCGGCTACGCCCAGCCGGCCGCCGAGATCCAGACCACAGTCCGACATCGCGACGAGGCCGAGCGTGCCAAGCCACGCGAGTCGGTCTTCGAGTTGCGCGACGTAACCGTTGCCTACGCCGGCAAGCCGGCGGTGATGGATGTGACCATGGACGTCTGCCGCAACGAGATCACCGCTCTGATCGGTCCCTCGGGGTGCGGCAAGAGCACCCTGATCCGCTCCTTTAACCGGATGAACGACCTGATCCCCACCGCCAGCCTCAAGGGGGAGGTTCTCTACCACGGCCAAAATCTCTATGCGCCCGAGGTCGATCCGGTCGAGGTTCGCAAGCGCATCGGCATGGTGTTCCAGAAGCCGAACCCTTTTCCGAAGTCGATCAGGGAGAACGTCGCCTTCGGGCCCAAGATCCTCGGCATGAAGGACGTCGACGAGCGGGTCGAGGAGGCATTGCGGCGGGCGGCGCTCTGGGACGAGGTGAAGAACCGGCTCGACGAGAACGCCTACGGGATGTCGGGCGGCCAGCAGCAGCGGCTCTGCATCGCCCGCTGTCTCGCGGTCGACCCGGACGTGATCCTGATGGACGAGCCCTGCTCGGCGCTGGACCCGATCTCAACCGGGCGGATCGAGGACCTGATGATGGAGCTGAAGGAGAACTTCTCGATCGTGATCGTCACCCACAACATGCAGCAGGCAGCGCGCGTGTCGGACCGCACCGCGTTCCTGATCGTCGAGCTGGATCAGGACGAGGCCCGCCAGGGGCGCTTGGTCGAGTACGACGAGACCGAGAAGATCTTCACCAACCCGTCCGACAAGCGGACCGAGGACTACGTATCCGGGAAGGTCGGCTGATGGCCGAGGGAGTACGCGTGCACTACCAGGAGGAGCTCGGGAGGCTGGAGGCAGGCGCGCTCGAGGGCCTCGACATGGTGGTGATCGCCCTCGACCGCACGCTGGAGGCCGCCGAGCATGCCGACGTCGAGCTGGCCGGCCTGGTGATCGCCGACGACGACCGCATCGACGGCCGCTATCTGGAGGTCCACCAGTCGCTGATCACCCTGCTCGCCACCCAGTCGCCGGTCGCCACCGACCTGCGGCTGATCTCGGCGCTGCTGCACGTGCTCAAGAACATCGAGCGCATGGGGGACCAGTGCGTGAACGTCTGCAAGATGATTCCGCTCGCCGGTCACGAGCCGCCCGCCGACGAGGAGATGGTGAAGCGGATCGTGGTGATGGGGAGGCAAGTGCGCACTCAGGTCAACCAGGCAAAGCGGTCGTTCGAAAACCGCGATGTCGACCTTGCCCGCGACCTCGTCCGCCAGGACGACGTCGTCGACAACCTCAACCGCGAGTGCTTCCAGCTTGCCCTGGCAATAGGCGATGACGCCGACCGCCGCGAGTGGGCGATGACGATGATGCTTGCAGCGCGGGCGCTGGAGCGGATGGGCGACAACGCCGTCGACATCGGCGAACAGGTCGCTTTCGTGGTGACCGGGCTCTTCCGGGAGTTCGAGGATGCCTCGCATCCGGGCGAGGTGACACCCATAAAGGCTCCGTAGCGGCCACCGTCTTCGACGGCTGCCAAGATGGGTGGCCCTCGCCGAATGCTCTACGCCGCGATCGACATCGGCTCCAACACGACGCGCGTGCTCGTCGCCGAGCCCTCGGAAGGCCAGCTGCGCAAGGTGATGGAGCAGCGGGCCTACACGCGGATCGGCAAGTCGACCACCGAGGACGGGTCGATCGTCCAGCCCAAGATCCAGGAGGTCGCCGAGGTGGTGGCGACACAGGTGCGCCTCGCCGAGGAGCTTGGTGCAGAGGTGATCAAGCCTGTCGCGACCGCGGCCATCCGCGTGGCCCGCAACCGCGACGAGGTGGTGAACGCGATTGCCGAGGTGGCCGGTGTTGAGGTGGAGGTGCTCAGCGACGAGGAGGAGGGGCGGCTCTCGTTCATCGGCGCAACGAAGGCGCTCGGCCACCCGGTCGAGGGCAAGATCGGCGTGGTTGACGTCGGGGGCGGCTCCAGCGAGATCGTGCTCGGGACGGTGAGCGGCGGGGCCGAGGAGGTGCGTTCGTTTCAGATCGGCTCGGGGATGCTCGCCGAGGAGCTGCTGGAGGGCGACCCCCCCTCGGCCGCCGAGCTGCGCGAGGTTCGCGACGCGATCAACGACTTCTTCGAGGAGGTGGAAATCGAGGAGCCGGAGCAGGCGGTCGCGGTGGGAGGCAGCGCCACCTCGCTGCGGCGCCTGGTCGGCGCGGTGCTCGAATACGAGACTCTCGAGCGTGCGGTGCGCGTGCTGGCAACCGACCCGATCGAGGATGTGGCCCGCAAGTTCGAGCTGGATCCGCAGCGCGTGCGCATCCTGCCCACCGGCGTGCTGCTGCTGGAGAAGATGTCGCAGCTGCTGGGCCAGCCGCTGCAGATCGGCAAGGGCGGGCTGCGGGAGGGGGTCATCCTCGACCTCCTCAACGGCACCCTGAACGGCTCATCCCCCGAGAAGCTCGCCGCCTGACAAAGCCTCCCGTCTGGCATAGCCTTTGCTCGATGGCGAAGCCCCGCGAGGTGAAGGACCTGCACTGCGAGGAGCCGTTCGCCCTCGCAGCCGCGCGCGTGGTCGAGGTGCGCGCCGACGAGCTGCTGGAGCACTCCCATGGAGTGCTGGATACCGACGACATCGAAGCTGTCCATGACATGCGGGTCGCGAGCCGGCGGCTGCGGGCCGCGTTGGAGGTCTTCAAGCCCTGCTTTCCTCGCAAGCGCTTCCGGGCAGCGCTCGAGGCGGTCAAGGCGATCGCAGATGCGCTCGGCGAGCGCCGCGACCGCGATGTGTCGATCGCCGCGTTGGAGGCCTTCTCCGAAGAGCTGGTCGCCGGCGACCGCCACGGTGTCGGCGTCCTCGTCGAGCGGTTGCGGGAGGAGCAGGCGCTGGCCAACGACCGGCTCGTCCCCTTCGTCGAGCAGGAGAGGCTGATCGAGCTCCGCGAACGGGTCGGAGAGCTGGTCTCCGCGGCGCGGGAGAAGGCGGCTTGAAGGCGCGGGCCGTGAAGATGCTCGACCCCGCCGGGCCGCTGGACCGCAATGCAGCGCGGATCATCCACACCAGGGTCGAGGAGCTGCGCTCCTTCGCGCCCGACGCACTCGATCCCGACGCGGCCAAAGCCCAGCACGACATGCGTATTGCCGCCAAGCGCCTTCGCTACGTGCTGGAGGTGACCGGCTTCTGCTTCGGGCAGCGCGCCGACGCGGCGCGACGCCGGGCCCGTGACCTTCAGGATCTGCTGGGCGAGATCCACGACTGCGACGTGATGATGCCCCGGGTTCAGGCCCAGATCGAGGAGCTTCGTGCGGCCGACGCCCGCGACGTCCTGCTACGAGCGGGAGAGGCCGACGACCTCGACCCGGCGCTGGTGGCCCGCGCGCCGCACCGCACTTCGTATCGAGGGCTGGAGCTGCTTGCCGTCCATCTGCGCGCCCGCCGCGCCCTGCTGTTCGAGCGCTTTCGCGACTTCTGGCAAGCCGAGGTCAGCAAAGGGACCTGGGCAAAGCTCGAGCGTGAGGTCGAGGAGCATCTCAACGAGGTGCGCGAGGATCGCAAGGCGGCGGTCGGGCTCGAAAGGGCCCGTGCCGACGGGGACCAGGCAGAGGCGTTCTCCGCCTCTTAACCGGCGCCTGAGGTCCTGCTGCGAAGCTCCGCAGGCGGCCCGGGTCGCTCCGCCCAGCCTGATACCGGGCGGAGGCTACGATGCCTGTGCCACCCGAGGCAGGCGACGACATGCTCGAGGAAGCTCAGAAGACGCCACCAGGAGCCGTTTCCGCACCCGAGTCCGCTGCGCCGGACCTCGAGGACCCCTCCCTGTACTTCAACCGCGAGCTCTCCTGGCTCGACTTCAACGAGCGGGTCCTGGAGCTGGCCGAGGATGCCAACGTGCCGCTGCTGGAGCGGCTCAAGTTCTGCGCGATCTACTCCTCCAACCTCGACGAGTTCTTCATGGTGCGGGTCGCCGGGCTGACCGACCAGGTCGCAGCGGGGATCGACGCGCGCGGGCCGGACGGGCTCAGCCCTTCCGAGCAGATCGACGCCATCCGCGCCCGCGTGCTGGAGCTGGACCGCCGCCTCCAGGATTGCTTCGAGGGGACGCTGCGACCGGCCCTGGCCGAGCACGGGATCCGCATCCTCTCGACCGACTCCGCCTCCGAGAGCGAGCGCCGCGAGATCAAGGCGCGCTTCGAAGAGCAGGTGTTCCCGACGCTGACCCCGCTGGTGATCGGACTCGGCCGGCCCTTCCCCTATATCTCCAACCTCTCGCTGAGCCTCGCGGTGCTGTTGCGCGACCCCGAGTCGGAGTCGGAGATCATCGCCCGTGTCAAGGTCCCGAAGGAGCTGCTGGGACGCTTCCTGGTGCTGGGGGACGGCGCAACCTTCGTGGCGCTCGAGGACGTAATCGCCAATCACCTCGACGCGCTCTTCCCGGGCACGGAGGTTCTCGACCACTCCTTCTTCCGGGTCACGCGAGACACGGACTTCGACGTCTCCGACGAGGCCGACGACCTGCTGCAGGCGGTTCAGGACGAGCTGCGTGCCCGCCGCTTCGGTGAGGTGCTGCGCATCGAGATCGCCGAGGGGATGAACCCGAAGCTGCGCGACCAGCTGGTCGAGGCGCTGCGGATCGAGGAGCGCGAGGTTTACGCGACGCCCGGGCTGCTCGACCTGGCCGACCTGATGGATCTGGCGAAGGTGCAGGGCCACACCGAGCTTCGCTACGAGCCCTGGACCCCGGTTACCCAGCCGCGCCTCCAGGGCGACGACGACGAGGGCGTCGACATGTTCGCGACGATCCGCCAGGGCGACGTCCTGGTCCATCACCCCTACGACTCCTTCTCCACGTCGGTCGAGCGCTTCGTCGAACAGGCGGTGGCCGACCCCGACGTGCTGGCGATCAAGCAGACCGTGTACCGGACCAGCGACGACTCGCCCCTCGTCCCGGCCCTGATCAGGGCTTCGGAGCGAGGCAAGCAGGCGGTCTGCATGGTGGAGCTGAAGGCGCGCTTCGACGAGGCAGCGAACATCCAGTGGGCGAAGTCGCTGGAGCAGGCCGGAGTTCACGTGGTCTACGGGATCCCGGGGCTGAAGACGCATGTGAAGTCGATCCTGATCGCCCGCCGCGAGGGTGACCGGGTGCGCCACTACGTCCACATCGGGACCGGCAACTACAACCCGATCACGGCACGCCTCTACACCGACCTCGGCCTGTTTACCTCAGACGCCGATATCGGCTCCGACGTCGCCGAGGTGTTCAACTTCATCACCGGCTACGGACGACCGACCGACTACCGCAAGGTGCTGGTCTCGCCGACCACGATGCGCCAGCGCATCATCGGGGAGATCGAGAGCACAGCGCAGACCGCCAGAGCCGGGGGGCGGGCGCGGATCGCGATGAAGATCAACGCCCTGGTCGACGCCCGCTGCATCCGGGCGTTCTATGAGGCCTCCCAGGCGGGTGTTCGGATCGACCTCAACGTGCGCGGGATCTGCTGCCTGCGCCCCGGCGTCCCCGGTATTTCGGAGAACGTCGAGGTGGTCTCGATCGTCAGCCGCTTCCTCGAGCACTCGCGGATCTTCGCCTTCGAGCGCGAAGGCGAGACCCACGTCTACATGGGCTCGGCCGACCTGATGCCACGCAACCTCGACCACCGCGTCGAGCTCGCGGCGCCGGTCGAGGACCCGGCGCTGCGCGCCGAGCTGCTCGACGTGCTGGAGCGATGCCTGGCCGACAATGCCAACGCCTGGACCCTCGACGAGGCCGGGCGGTGGGCGCGTCGCACGGCGGGCGATGGCAAGGTCAGAGACGTGCAGGCCGAGCTGCGCGAGCGCCACGCCGCCCGGGCCGCCGAGCACCGCGCCGGCGGCGGCGACTAGACCCTCTGCTAGTTTGGCCGCGCCGTGGCGCGTATCTCCCTCATACCGCGCGATCGCACCTTTTTCGACCTCTTCAACGAGGCCGGCCAGAACACACTCCGCGCGGCGAGGCTGCTCGACAGGATGATGCACGAATGGCCCGATGACAGCGGCCTGTCGCGAGACATCCTCAAGGCCGAACAGGAGGGCGACCGCATCACCCATGACATCGTCCGGCGGCTCAACTCCACGTTCGTCACCCCGATCGACCGCGAGGACATCTACGGCCTTGCGACCCAGATGGACGACATCGTTGACTACACCGAGGAGGCGGCCGACTTCCTCGGGCTCTACAAGATCGAGGCGCCGATGGAGCAGGCGCAGGCGCTGACCAAGGTACTCGTGGCTTCGTGTGAGCAGCTCGCCGAAGGCCTCGACAACCTGCCCAGCTTCAAGGACCTCGACAAGTACTGGATCGAGATCCACCGCCTCGAGAACGAGGGCGACCGGATCTCCCGCGACGCCGTCGCGTCGCTGTTCTCCAACGGCATCGACCCGATGGTGGTGATCCGATGGAAGGACATGTTCGCGGTGCTGGAGAACGCCATCGACGCGACCGAGACCGCAGCGCAGATCATCGAAGGCATCGTCATCAAGAACTCGTGAGTTCGCTGGCCATGGCGGCAGCGGACGCGCAGCGGAGCAGCCGACATGTCGTCTGATGTCGTCCTCGTGATCGTCGTCGGCACCGCGCTCGCCTTCGACTTCACCAACGGCTTTCACGACACGGCCAACGTCGTCGCCACCGCGATCTCGACCAGGGCGGCCTCGCCGCGGCTGGCTGTCGCCTTCGCGGCGCTGCTCAACTTCGCGGGGGCGTTCATCTCGCTCGAGGTCGCCGCGACGGTCGCCAAGGACGTCGTCAATCCGGAGGTGATCGACTCCACGACGGTCATCTTCGCGGGCCTGATCGGCGCGATCGCCTGGAACCTGATCACCTGGTACTTCGCATTGCCGTCCTCGAGCTCGCACGCGCTGATCGGGGGCATCGTCGGCTCCACCGTCGCCGCGGTCGGCACCAGCGCGGTGATCAGCGACGGCATCTTCGGCAAGGTGCTGATCCCGGCGCTGGTCGCGCCGATCCTCGCGTTCGTCGTCGCCCTGCTGGCGATCACCTTCACCTATCGGATCGTCGGCCGGCTGCGGCCCGGGCCGGTCAACCGCGGGTTCAGGGCCGGGCAGCTGATCTCGGGAGGGATGCTGGCACTTGCGCATGGCACCAACGACGCCCAGAAGACGATGGGCGTGATCACGCTGGCGCTGGTCGTCAACGGCAACATCGGCCCCGACGCCGACGTGCCGTTCTGGGTGGTGGTCTCGGCCGCCAGCGCGATCGCACTGGGCACCTACGGCGGCGGCTGGCGGATCATCCGCACGATGGGCACGCGGATAATCAAGATGGACCCCGCGCAGGGATTCTCGACACAGGGGGCGGGTGCGGCAGTGATCCTCGCCTCCTCCCACTTCGGCTTTCCGCTCTCGACCACCCAGGTGATCGCGGGTGGCGTGATGGGGGCCGGAGCCGGTAAGCGGTTCTCCGCGGTGCGCTGGGGAGTCGCCGGCAACATCATGATGGCCTGGGTGCTGACCTTTCCGGCGGCTGCCTCGATCGGCGCCGCCACATACGGCTTCACGCGCATTTTCGGCACCGGCGCGCTGGGCCCGATCCTGGTTTCGCTGATGGCGATGTCGCTGGTCGCCGCGATGTTCGTGCGCCGTGCCCAGCGGGGCGCGCCGATGGCGGCGACCTAGACGATGCTCGCAACCGTCGTCGAGACCAAGGAGCTGCTCGAGACCGTCGTCTACGCGCTGGTCGCGGGCGTCGGCGTGACGATCGTCTTCTCGCTCGCGATCTACGGCGCCACCCGCTTCGCCGACCTGAGCCGCGACGAGCGCCCCGCAGCGGCCGCCGTGGCCGCGGTCATCGCCGGGATGGCGCTGGCGGCCACGATCGGCTCGGTGGTGTTCGGCATCATCGTGATGACCCAGAAGTAGGCGGCCTACAATCCCGTCCATGCGCGGCCTTAAGCACGTTCGCAACGTGCTGATCATTTTGGTGCTGGCGCTCGGTGTCGCCTTCGTGCCGGGCGGGGGAAACGCCGCCAATACCGTGCTGACCGCGCTCACGATGGGCTTTCTGGCGGCGCTGGCCGCCTTCGCCTACACGCTCTACCGCCAGAACCAGCTCACCATGGCGACCCTCAGCGACGGCCGTCGGGCGATCCTGTTCGGGGCGCTGGGCCTGATCGCGCTGCTGATCGCCGGCACCGACGAGTTCTTCAACTCCGGCGGAGGCACCCTGGCCTGGATCGTCCTGCTGGGCGCCTCTGTTGCGGCGATCTGGCGGATCTGGATCGAGGCCAACACGTACTAGCGTCGCAGCCGGGGGCGAACTAGGCTCGCGGCAGGGGGCGAACCGCCCTCCGCGGCGACTTAGTTGCGCTATGCGCAACAAACGCGCCGCACCCGGCCAGTTAGCTGCCCAGATCGCGACTCGGCAGCACGGGGTAGTTTCCGTCCAGCAGCTCGAATCCGCCGGTCTCGACAGGTACGCCGTGCTTCGACGTGTACGAGCGGGAACGCTCCACCGGCTCCACCGCGGCGTATACGCGATCGGACACGGAGGCGTGAGCCAGGAGGGCAGATGGATGGCCGCCGTGCTGGCCTGCGGAAGAGGCGCCGTCCTCAGTCACCGCTCGGCAGCAGCCTTATGGGGGCTGCTGCCGGCGGTGCCCGGCCCCATCCACGTGACCGTCCCGGACGCGGGAAGTCGCGCCAAGCGCCAGGGCATCCATCTCCACCGCTCGCGCACCCTCAACCTGACGTTGGTGACCCGCCGCCGGAACATCCCCCTCACAAGCCCGATCCGTACCCTGGCCGACCTGGGCCGCCACGTCGATGCGGTCACCCTTCGTCAAGCGACGCGCCAGGCAGCGGTTCTGGGGCTTCCCCTTGAAGAAGACCAGGACCTCGACCGCACTCGAAGCGAGCTCGAGCACCGCTTCCTGCGTCTCTGCCGCCGCCACCGCTTTCCCACCCCGGAGGTCAACGCGAAGGTCGGGCCGTTCGTAGTGGATTTCTTCTGGCGCGAGCAGGCATTGATCGTCGAGACCGACGGCTACCGTTACCACCGCGGCCGCCAAGCCTTCGAAGACGATCACGCCCGCGACCTGCAACTGCGCCTCTTGGGCTACCAGGTGCTGCGGTTCTCCTACCTGCAGGTTGCCGAGGAGCCACGCCTTATCGTCGAGGCGCTGCACCAGCTAATGCACGACTGATCGCGAGTCGTTAGTCGCGGAATCTTTCGATTTCGCGTGTCATCCACGCCCCGCCACCTGCGAGCGTCGGCGCATGCTGCTCCGAGTTCAGTCCGCCCGCCCCAGCGAAGCCCCGGTCAGGCAACGCGGCTCCGCCTCGGTCGAGCTGATCGCGGTGATACCGATGCTCGGGCTGGCGCTGCTGGTGGCGGCGCAGGTCGCGCTGGCCGGCGCCTCGCTGTGGTCCGCCGGCATCGCGGCGCGGGCCGGCGCCCGAGCTGCTCACGTGGGCGGGGAGGCCGGGGGAGCGGCGCTGCGGGCGCTGCCGCCGGCGCTGCGACAGGGCGCCTCGGTGCGCGACGGGGACGGCGTGCGCGTGCGGGTCAGGGTGCCGGAGCTTCTGTCCGTGCTTCCGCCGCTGAGCGTCGACGCGCGCTCCTCGCTGGGAACGTCCGATGCGGCTGCACGCTGAGCGCGGCCAGGCCTCGGTCGAGCTGGTCGCCGGGCTTCCGGCCCTGCTGTTGGCAGCGCTGCTGGCGCTGCAGCTGCTGGCGGCGGGGCTTGCCCTGACCCTGGCCGACGGCGCCGCCGAGGCGGGGGCGATCGCGCTCGCCTCCCGGGCCCAGCCCGAGCAGGCGGTGCGCGACGCGCTGCCCGGATGGGCGCGCGAGCGCGCCTCGGTCGAGATCAGGGGCGGGCGGGTAACGGTGCGGCTGCGTACGCCCTCGCCTGTTCCGGCGCTGTCCGAGAAGCTCGCCGTGAGCTCCTCTGCGTGGGTGCGGAGGGCGCGATGAGCGACGCCCGGCAGGTGGCAGCGGCTTCGACGCCGAGCTCGCTGCTGGTCACGTCGGTGGGCGGGGCCCGGGGCGGCGACGCTCTGGCCGCGGCGATCGCGGTGGCGGCGGCGGAAGGCGAGCGCCCGACCCTCCTGATCGAGGTCGGCCTGCCGGCGCGGGCGCGGCGCGCCACCCTGCTGGCCTCGCCGGCCGCGCGCGAGCTGGAGGAACGGCTGGCGGGGACCGCGGCAGGAGACGCGGTGGCGCGCGGCCTTGTCTGCCAGCTTGGGCTGCCAGTCTGTCCCGAGGTCCTCGACCGGGCCGCGGCGGCGGTGGAGCTGCTGCCGCGATCCGGTGCCTGCGTGTTGCACGTAGCCCCGAACCTCTGGCAGGAGGCGCTTGCGCACCGGGGCCTGTGCGTCCGTGGTGCCCTGCTGCGGGCCGAGCTCCCCCGCGATCGCGCGCTGGTGTCGCTGGCGGTGCGCGACCTGCACCACCGCGGAGTGTGCGTGCGGGTCGCCTCGCGTGGGCCGGGTTGGGCGGCGGCGCGGCGGGCCCTGGCCGGGGTGCGTGTCGGTGGCCCGGAGGAGCCGCGCCTGCGCCGCTGGTCGCGCCTGCTGCTGGGTGCGGGGGGCCAGGCGCTGCCGGCGGTCGTCGGCGCGATCGCGATCCTGATGATCGGCGTCCTGGCCGTGGTCTCGATCGCCGGCGCGCTGACCGGCAAGGGGCGCCTCCAGCGTGCCGCCGACCTGGCGGCGCTTTCGGCTGCTCGTTCGATGCGTGACGACCTGCCCCGGGTCACCGCCCCCGCACGCCTCCCCGACGGGTCGGTCAACCCGGCCCGCATCGGCCGGGCGGAGTACCTCCGGCGCGCCCGCTCCGCGGCGCTGCGGGCGGCGGACGCGAACGGCGCAGATCCTCAACGGGTGCGGATCCGCTTCCCCGACGCCGAGGCCTTTCCACCGCTGCGCGCCCGCGTCACCCTGGTCGGGGAGCTCGAGGCCGGCGACGAGCACAGGGCCGGAAGCGAGCGCCGCGAGCCGGTGGTCGTCTACGCGGTGGCCGAGGCGACTGCGCCAGCCGGTGGTGCGGCGGACCTGCCCGCCTATGCGAGTGGCGGCGGCTACTCGGGCCCGCTCGCCTATCGGCAGGGAAAGCCGATGCGCCCCGACGTCGCCGCCGCCTTCGACCGCATGGCGGCTGCCGCCTCGCGTGCGGGGCTGGTGCTGACCGTCACCTCGGGCTTTCGCTCCGATGCCGAGCAGGCCGAGCTGTTCGCCGCGCATCCCGATCCCACCTGGGTCGCGCCCCCGGGCCAGTCGCTGCACCGCTGCGCTACCGAGCTCGACCTCGGGCCGCCCGGCGCCTACGCCTGGCTGGCCGCCAACGCTCGGCGCTTCGGCTTCCTGCGCCGTTACTCCTGGGAGGCATGGCACTTCGGCTACATCGCCGGGCCGCCGCCGTGCTCGGCCGCGGGCGAGCTGGCCGGTCCCGGCGGCAGCGCGGCGGACCCCCGTGCCGACGGCGCCGGGGGACTGCCGGAGTTCGTGCCCGTCCGGTTCCGGGGGCCGCTGCTGCGATCTGCCGCCCGTTGGAATGTGTCCGCGGCGCTGCTCGCCGCCCAGCTGATGGCGGAGTCCGGGTTCGACCCGGGCGCCGTATCGTTCGCAGGCGCCCAGGGGATCGCCCAGTTCATGCCCTCGACGGCGGCGTCCTACGGATTGCGGAACCCCTTCGACCCCGAGGCCGCGATCGACGCCCAAGCCCACCTGATGTCGGACCTGCTACGCAGCCTCGGCTCGGTGCGCCTGGCGCTGGCCGCCTACAACGCAGGTGAGGGGGCGGTGGCGGGTTGCCGCTGCATCCCGCCATACCCCGAGACTGTCGCCTACGTCGCCCGCATCCTCGCCCTGCTCGACGGCGCCGGAGCGCTGATCAGCCCGCCGTTCGAGGTGCGGTTGGTCGAGTAGGCTCCGCGGCCGTGGCACTGGCGGAAATCAAGGGCATCGAGGGCGTCAAGGAGCTTCTCGGCAAGGAGGTGGGGCCGGGCGACTGGCGCGAGGTCACCCAGGAAGACATCAACGCCTTCGCCGACCTCTCCGGCGACCATCAGTGGATCCACGTGGACGTCGAGCGCGCAAAGGAGGAGAGCCCGTTCGGCGGCACCATTGCCCACGGCAACCTCACGCTCTCGCTGATCGACGGCTTTCGCCAGGACCTGATCCAGTCCAGCGGCTTCAAGCTCGGCGTCAACTACGGCTGGAACAAGGTGCGCTTCCCGGCGCCCGTGCCGGCCGGAAGCAAGGTTCGCGCCAAGGCCGAGATCGTCGAGGTCGAGGACGTGGGCGACGGCTGGTGGCAGGTCGTCACCCGCTTCACGCTCGAGGTCGAGGGCGCGGACAAGCCCTGCTGCGTCGCCGACAGCGTCGGCCGCGCCCTACCGGAGTAAATCGGAACTGTCGCCATTTCCGCCCGCGGAGAGGGTGAAAATGGCGCCGCTTCAACTGTTGAGCCGGGCCAGAACGGTCGGGCCGGCCGCCGCAACGGCCGGCCCCGGAGGGCGGCCGCCTCAACAAAGCGTCGCGGACGCTGGGACTACTTGACGGTCAGGGTGCCTTCCATGCCGCCTTCGCGATGCCCCGGCACGCTGCAGTAGTAGGTGTACTCGCCCGGCTTCAGCTGAGCCGTCACCGAGGTGCTCCCAGCCGCCACCAGGTCCGAGGCGGCGACCTCGCTGCCGTCCTTCTCGATGGTGACGTCGTGGGACACCGCAGCCGGGTTGTCGAAGTCGATCGTCACCGGGCCGGCCTTGGCGCTGAGCTGGTCGGTGTTGTACTTGAAGGCGCCGCTGGGGTCGGCCGAGAGCTTCAGCGTCTCGCCGCCACCGCCTCCGCCGCCACCACCGCCGCCCTGGGCAGCAGTCGTCTCCCCGCCGGTCGCCGCGGTCGTGTCATCGCCGCCGCCGCCGCAGGCGGCGAGGGCGAGTGCGGACAGCACAAGGAACAGAGCGGTTGCCTTCTTCATCCGAGGTCCTTTCATGGTCGTAAGCCTGCCGCGAACTCTACCGCCGCGACCGTCGGGTCCGACGGTCAGCGGCCGCTGAACTCGGGCTTCTCGCCTCCGAAGAAGGCCGTGACGCCTGCGTGCAGGTCCTCGGTGGCCATGCTGTCGGCGATCCCGTGGCGCTCGAGCTGGAGGTGCTCGGTGAGGCTGTTCTGAATGCTCTGCCCGCACAGCAGCTTCGCCATCCGCACGTAGTGCGGGGCCTTTGCGGCGAGCTTCTCGGCCTTCTCCCGCGCCCGCTCCATCAGCTCGCCGTCCGGGACCACCTCGGAGACGAGGCGCTCGGCAAGCGCGTCCTGGGCGGTCATGTTGGGGTCGTTGAGCAGGATCTCCAGCGCCCGGCTCGGGCCCACGACCCGCGGCAGGAAGTAGGTCATGCCGCCGTCCGGCGAGGCGCCGATGCGCCCGTAGGCGCAGGCGAAGAACGCACTCTCGGCGGCGATCCGGATGTCGCTGGCGAGTGCCATCGAGAAGCCGGCGCCGGCGGCCGGGCCGTTGACGGCTGCGATCACCGGATAGGGGATGCGCTGCATGTCGACGATCGCCTGGTGCAGCACCTCGGCGCCGCGGCGCACGTCGGCCGGCAGGTCGAAGTCATCCGATTGCACGCCCTTTTCGAACCAGGTGACGTCGCCTCCGGACGAGAACGCCCTTCCGGCGCCGGTGATGATCAGAGCGCGCAGCGGGGCGCGGTCGGCGAGCCATGCGAAGGCCACCGTGAACTCGCCGATCATCTCCGGGCTCATCGCGTTGAGAGCGTCGGGACGGTTGAGAGTGAGCGTCCCGATCTGGCCGTCGATCTCGAGCTGCATCGTCTCCAGCTCGGGTGGGCTGAGCGTCTCGGTGGTCATCTGGTCTCCGTTTCTGAGCCTTGGATGGACTGGCCGTGTGGCCAGGAGCCTACCCTTTGACCTGATGGCCGAAGAAGCAACAGACCGCGATCGCGCGCTCGCTGAGCAGCGGCGCAGCCTGCCCGACTCGCCGGGCGTCTACCTGTTCCGCGACCGTGGCGGCGCGGTGCTCTACGTGGGCAAGGCGCGCTCGATCCGCAAGCGCGTGAACTCGCACTTCTCGGGCGCCGACAGCCAGCTGACGCGGCGAGTGGCTTCGATCGAATGCCTTGCAACCTCGACCGAGGCGGAGGCGCTGCTGGCCGAGCAGAGCTTCATCAAGCGACACCGCCCCCTCTTCAACATCCGCCTGCGCGACGACAAGTCGTACCCCTACGTGGGCATCAGCCTCGACGAGGAGTACCCGCGGGTGTACTTCACGCGCGAGAAGCATCGGCCCGGCCGGGCCTATTTTGGCCCCTTCTCCAGCGCCAAGCGGGTGCGTGAGACCCTCGACCTGCTCGGCAAGCTGTTCCAGTACCGGACCTGCGAGGGCCCGGAGCCGGGCCGCCGCTCGGGAAGCCCCTGCCTCGACTACTACATCAAGCGCTGTGGGGCGCCCTGCGTCGGCTACGTGGATCGCGACGAGTACCGGCGCAACATCGACGCGATCATCGACTTCCTCTCCGGCCGTTACAACCAGGTCGAGCGAAGCGAGCAGGCAAAGATGGAGGAGGCGGCCGGGGCGAGGCAGTTCGAGCGCGCGGCGGTCCATCGCGACCGGCTCGCCGCCGTCCGCTCGCTGTTCGAGCGCCAGCGCGTGTCCGGGTCGGCCGTGGGGACCGCCGACCTGATCGGGGTTGCGGCCGAGGGCACCGACGCCAACGCCCAGGTGTTCCAGGTGCGCGACGGGATCCTCGCCGAGCGCCAGAGCTTCTACCTCGACAACCAGGGCGAGCGCGAGCTGAACGAGGTGGCGGAGGAGTTCATCGGCCAGTACTACGCGGCCGCCCCCGCCGCTCCGCGCCTGATCGTCGTCGGCCCGTACCTGCGCGAGCGCGCGCCGCTGCTCGCCGAGGCGCTCAGCGAGCGGCGCGGCGCTCCGGTCGAGGTACGCGTCGCCGAGCGGGGGGACAAGCGGCGCCTGCGGGAGCTTGCCGAGCGCAACGCGAAGCTGGCGCTGGACCAGGACCGGCTGCGTCGCGAGCATCGCCGGCAGCGCCGGGTCGAGTCGCTCTCGTCGCTGCGCGAGGCGCTGGGAATGGAGGACCTTCCGGTTCGGATCGAGGGATTCGACATCTCCAACCTCGGGCCCGACCACACCGTTGCCTCGATGGTGGTGTTCGAGGGTGGCGCCACCAAGAAGGCGCACTACCGCCGCTTCAAAATACGAGGAACGAGGAACGAGGAACGAGCAACGAGGAACGAGCAACGAGCAACGAGGAACGAAAACGGCGGTCCGGACGACTTTGCGGCCATGGAGGAGGTGCTGGCTCGGCGCCTCAACCGCTACACGCAGCAGGCCGACCTCTCCCCGCACGACGCCGAGCGCGACGAGAGCTTCGCCTCGCTGCCCTCGCTGGTCGTGATCGACGGCGGCAAGGGCCAGCTGTCGGCCGGGCTGCGTGCCCTGCGCCCGTTCACCGAGCGCGGGGCGACGGTGATTGGCCTCGCCAAGCGAGCCGAGGAGGTGTTCCTCCCCGGCAGCTCGGCGCCGCTCGATCTTCCCGCGGACTCCGAGGCCTCGAAGCTGCTGCAGCGGGTCCGCGACGAGGCGCACCGCTTCGCGATCGAGCACCACCGCGGGCGCCGCGACCACGCGATGACCGGCTCCGTGTTCGACGAGCTGCGCGGCGTGGGCCCGGTTCGCAAGCGGGCGCTGCTGCAGCACTTCGGCTCTCCCGAGCGCTTCATGGCCGCCTCGCGGGAGGAGCTGGAGGCGGTGCCGGGGATGCCGGGCAAAGTGGCGCGCGAGATCCACGAGCAGCTGAATCGGACCGGCTGACCTGTGAACCTCTGGGGCGCAAGCTGATGGCCAACGAGAAAGCGGGTGGCGACAAGCAGGTCACGATGGTGGTGATCACCGGCCACTCGGGTGCCGGCAAGTCGGAGGCGATCGCTGCCTTCGAGGACGGCGGCTACTTCTGCGTGGACAACCTTCCGCCGCGGATGATCGGCTCCCTCGGCGAGCTGTTCCGCCACGAGGGCAGCGGCGTGCAGCGTGCCGCCGTGGTCTCCGACGTGCGCGGAGGCGAGTACTTCGACGACCTGCTGCACGTGCTGGAGGACTTGAGCGGCGACGGGCTGGCGCCGCGCGTGCTGTTCCTCGAGGCCGACGAGCAGACGCTCGTCGATCGCTACAAGGAGACCCGCCGCCGCCACCCCCTTGCGCCCGACGGGCAGGTCGTGGACGGGATCCGGGCCGAGCGCGAGCTGCTGGCTCAGCTGCGGGAGCGCGCCGACGTGGTGATGGACACCACCGGATCGAGCGGCGCGACGCTGCGGCGGCGCATCGCCGAGGAGATGCTGGGCGCCGACGAAGACCAGCGCATGGCCCTGACCCTGCTCACCTTCGGCTTCAAGAACGGCCCGCCCCGCGAGGCGGACCTGACCCTCGATGTGCGATTCCTGCCCAATCCCCATTACGTCGACGAGCTGCGGCCGCTGACCGGCCTGGACCCGGAGGTTGTCGAGTACGTCGAAGCGGGGACCCAGGCCGGCGAGTTCTACGGTCGCCTGATGCCGCTGCTGGATTTCCTCATCCCGGCATACGTCGCCGAGGGCAAGAGCCACCTCACGATCGCGATCGGCTGCACCGGCGGCCGCCACCGCTCGATCACCGTGGCCGACCGGATCGCCAAGCGGCTGCAGGGACGGGACGACGTGGCGGTCCGCCTCAAGCACCGCGACGTCGAGCTGGACCGGGAAACCTAGAATCCACCCCGTGCCAGAGGCTGTGATCAGCGTGCAGGGGCTGCACAAGTCGTACGGCGACTTCGAGGCCGTGCGCGGCATCGACCTCGAGATTTCCAGGGGCGAGATCTTCGCCTTCCTGGGCCCCAACGGGGCCGGCAAGACCAGCACCGTCGAGGTGCTGGAAGGGTTTCGCACGCGCGACTCGGGCGAGGTCAGCGTGCTCGGGGAGGACCCGGCCCGGGCCGATGCGGCCTGGCGCGAGCGGGTCGGCTTCGTGCTGCAGCAGTCCAAGCCCGACGAGTACCTGACGGCCCGGGAGTCGCTGCAGCTCTACGCCGGCTACTACCGCTCGCCACGCTCGGTCGACGAGGTGATCGATCTGGTCGGCCTCGGCGCCAAGGCAGACGAGCGGGCCAAGAACCTGTCTGGCGGCCAGCAGCGGCGGCTGGAGGTCGGCCTGGCGCTGATCGGCGATCCCGAGCTGCTGTTCCTCGACGAGCCGACGACCGGGTTCGACCCCTCGGCGCGGCGCCAGGCCTGGCGGGTCATCTCCAACCTGCGCCAGCTCGGCAAGACCATCTTCCTCACCACGCACTACATGGACGAGGCGCAGTTCCTCGCCGACCGCGCCGCGATCATCGTCCGCGGGCAGATCGTGGCGGTGGGCGCTCCCGACGAGCTCGGCAAGCACACCGGCGCCGACACGGAGGTTCGCTTCCGATTGCCCGAGGGTGTGCCGCCCGCCGACCTGCCCGTCCCGACCGCCGAGGAATCGGACGGATTCGTGATCTTGAGGACCGCCGAGCCGGTGCGGGTGCTCCACGATCTGACCGCGTGGGCGATCCAACGCGACGTCAAGCTGACCGGCCTGGAGGTGGGGCGGCCGAGCCTCGAGGAGATCTATCTCGAGTTGACCGAGCAGGAGGCGGGATGAGCGGCATCGCGCTCGCGGCTCACCAGTTCCGCTACGACCAGAAGGCTTTCTGGCGCAACCCGGCGTCGCTCTTTTTCACCGTCTCCTTGCCGGTGATCTTCCTGGTGATCTTCGCGACGATCTTCGGCAACGACGACACCGAGATCAACGGCATCACCGTCAAGACCACGACCTACTACGTGCCGGCGATCATCACCCTTGCGGTGGTCTCCGCCGCGATGGTGAGCCTTGCCTTCTCGCTTGTCGTCGCGCGCGAGAACGGCAACCTCAAGCGGGGGCGGGGAACGCCGATGCCGAGCTGGGTGTTCTTCGCCGGGCGGATCGGCAACTCGATCGTCGTCTCGGTGATCATGCTGGTGCTGCTGACGGTGATCGGCCGGATTCTGTACGGCGTCGAGATCCCCTTCGAGCGGGCACCGGCGGTGCTGGTCACCCTGATGATCGGGGCGGCTGCGTTCTGCTGCATGGGGATCGCGATCACGATCGTGATCCCCTCCGAGGACGCGGCGGCACCGATCACCAACGCAACCGTGCTGCCGCTCTACTTCCTCTCGGGAGTCTTCATTCCGCAGAGCGAGATCCCCGAGGGGGTCCTCCAATTCGCCGACCTGTTCCCGATTCGCCACTTCTTCGAGGCCTTCTTCACCGCGTTCGACCCGCACTCGGTGGGTGCGGGCTTCGAGTGGGGGCAGCTGGCCGTGGTCGCCGCGTGGGGGGTCGCAGCCCTGCTCGTCTCGGTCTGGAAGTTCCGCTGGACTCCGAAAAACGGCTAGCACTGCGCCACAAATCGGCTCGTGCCGATAGGTTGCCCGCGTGCTCCACCACGTCGTCCTCGGTGTCTCGGACCTCGAACGCAGCGCCGCGTTCTACGACTCGCTGCTGGGGCCGCTCGGCTGGCGCCGTCACTTCGACCAGGACGGCATGATCGGCTGGGGGATCGCCAAGCCGGTCTTCTTCATTTCCGCCGGCGGCGACGTGAAGCCGGGGTTCGGCCTGCTCAGCTTCTCGGCCCCCGGCCTCGCCGCGGTGAAGGCTGCCTGGGAGAGCGGGACCCGCGCCGGCGGCGAGGGCGTGAACGGCCCCGGTGAGGTCACGCGCACGGGGTCCGGCTCCTACTCGGCCTTCCTCACCGACCCCGACGGCCACAGCATCGAGGTCACGGTCGGCGGCGAATAAGATTTAGGTAGATGCCAGTCAAGGTTGGGATCAACGGCTTCGGGCGCATCGGGCGCAACCTCTTCCGCGCCGCGTATGCCGCCGGCTCGGACCTCGAGTTCGTGGCCGTGAACGATCTCACCGACGCCGAGACGCTGGCCCACCTGCTCAAGTACGACTCGATCCTGGGCCGCTTTCCGGGCGAGGTGAAGGTTGGTGACGGCTCGATCGGCGCCGACGAGAACGAGATCAAGGTGCTCTCCGAGCGCGATCCCGCCGCGCTGCCCTGGGCCGACCTCGGCGTGGAGGTGGTGATCGAGTCGACCGGTCTCTTCACGGGGCGCGACGACGCTGCCAAGCATCTCGAGGCCGGCGCCCAGAAGGTGATCATTTCGGCGCCCGCGAAGGACCCGGATGTCACGGTGGCGCTGGGGGTCAACTTCGACGATGCCTACGACCCCGATGAGCACCACATCATCTCCAACGCCTCCTGCACCACCAACTGTCTCGCCCCGCTGGCCAAGGTGATCCACGAGGCGGTCGGCATCGAGCACGGACTGATGACCACGATCCACGCCTACACGGCCGACCAGCGCCTGCAGGACCTTCCGCACAGCGACCTGCGGCGCGCCCGGGCTGCGGCGATCAACCTGATCCCGACCTCCACCGGCGCCGCGAAGGCGATCGGCCTGGTGATGCCCGAGCTCGAAGGCAAGCTGAATGGCATCGCGGTGCGCGCCCCCGTGGCCACGGGTTCCGTCGTCGACCTGGTCTGCACCGTTTCGAGGGAGACGACCCCCGAGGAGGTCAACGAGGCCGTCAAGGCGGCGTCAGAGGGGCCCCTGGAGGGCATCCTCGCCTATACCGAGGACCCGATCGTCTCCACCGACATCGTCGGCGACCCGCACTCCTCGATCTTCGACGCCGGCCAGACGATGGTGATCGAGGGCAGGATGCTGAAGGCCGTCTCCTGGTACGACAACGAGTGGGGCTACTCCAACCGCTGCGTCGAGCTGGCCGAGAAGGTCCTGCAGCCGGTGGCGGCGGGCGCCGGCTGAGCGCCCCGGCCCGTGGGCGCCAGCGGCGACGAGGTGACGGCCCCGGCCCGGGGACGCTTCACCAAGGCGACTGTGCGTGACGCCGAGGTCGGCGGGCGGCGGGTCCTGGTGCGGGTCGACTTCAACGTCCCGCTCGAGGGCGGCGAGGTCGCCGACGACATGCGGATCCGCGCCGCGCTGCCGACGATCGAGCTGCTGCGCGAGCGCGATGCCGCACTGGTCCTGGTGTCGCACCTGGGCCGCCCCGGGGGGCCGGACCCCGAGCTGTCCATGGAGCCGGTCGGGGGACGGCTCGGCGAGTTGCTGGGTGCCGAGGTCGAGCAGGCACCGGAGGTGGTCGGCGAGCGAGCCAGCGCCATGGCCGACGGCCTGCCGGCGGGCGGAGTGATGCTGCTCGAGAACAGCCGCTTCGAGCCCGGCGAGACCAGCAACGATCCCCAGCTCGCCGCCGCTCTGGCGGCGCTGGCGAGCCTCTATGTGGACGACGCCTTCGGCGCGGCGCACCGCGCCCACGCGACGACCGTGGGCGTCGCCCGCCACCTTCCCGCCTACGCCGGCCTGCTGCTGGAGCGCGAGGTGCGCGAGCTGACCGCGGTGGTTGAGGACCCGCGGGAGCCGCTGGTGGTCGTGCTGGGCGGCGCCAAGGTCAGCGACAAAGTCGGGGTGATCGACCGCTTCCTCGAGATCGCCGATGAGATCCTGGTCGGCGGCGCGATGTGCTTCAGCTTCTTCCGGGCGGAGGGGCGGCCGACGGGCGACTCGCTGGTCGAGGAGGAGGGGGTGGAGCTGGCGCGCAAGGCGCTTCGCCAGGCCGAGGGGTCGAGGTGCCGACTGGTGCTGCCCACCGACCTCGTGCTGGCCGACCGCTTCGACAAGGCCGCCCAGCGGCGCGAGTCCGAGGGGACCGACGTTCCCGACGGCTGGATGGGGCTCGACATCGGGCCAGCCACCGCCCACCGCTACGCCGCCTCGATCGCCGGGGCGGGCACGGTGCTGTGGAACGGCCCGATGGGCGCCTTCGAGCTGGACCCGTTCGCGGCCGGCACCAGGTCGGTGGCCGAGGCGGTGGCGAACGCGCCCGGCACGACCGTGGTCGGCGGCGGCGACTCGGTCGCGGCGCTGCGCCAGTTCGGGCTCGACGCCCGCGTGGACTGGCTCTCGACCGGCGGGGGAGCCTCGCTGGCGCTGCTCGAGGGCAAGGAGCTGCCCGGGGTGGAGGCGCTGATGGATGTGGGGGAGACCGATGGCTGACCGGGCGCCCTATGTGGCCGCCAACTGGAAGATGAACAAGACGATCGAGGAGGCGGAGGCCTTCATCTGCGCCTTCCTGCCCCAGGTCCCCGAGTTCGGCCCCGAGGTGGTGCTATGCCCGTCGTTCCTGGCCCTGAAGGCGACGGTCGAGCAGTGTGCGCAGAGCCGCGTGCGGGTGGCGGCACAGAACATGCACGAGGAGCAGAGCGGAGCCTTCACCGGCGAGGTGTCGGCGCCGATGCTGCGCGAGATCGGCGTCGACGCGGTGATCCTCGGCCACTCCGAGCGGCGCCAGCACTTCAACGAGACCGACGAGGCGCTCGCGCGAAAGGTCCCCGCCGCGCTCGCGGCCGGTCTGGAGCCGATCCTCTGCGTCGGCGAGACGGAGTCCGAGCGCGACCACCACGACACCGAGGCCGTTCTCTCGCGCCAGGTGATCACCGACCTGGCCGAGGTTTCCTCAGCAGAGCTGGACCAGGTCGTGATCGCCTATGAGCCCGTTTGGGCGATCGGCACGGGGCGCACCGCCACCCCCGAACAAGCCGAGGAGGCGATCCTGTTCATCCGCAATCTCGTGCGTGCGCGCGACGGCGAGGCTGCCGAGCGCCTTCGAATCCTCTACGGCGGCTCGGTCAAGCCCGACAACGCGGTCGAGCTGATGTCCCGGCGGGACATCGACGGCGCATTGGTGGGCGGCGCGAGCCTGGACCCGGGTGACTTCGTGGAGATAGTGCAGGCGGCAGGGTGAAGAACCGCCGCTCGCTCCTCGCTCCTCGCTGCTCGTGGCTGGGCACGTGACGCTTCCTCCCGGCCCGAAGGGCACGCCCGTTCCGAGCCTTGCCCTGGTCATCCTCGACGGCTGGGGCCTGGCCCCGCCCGGGCCCGGCAACGCGATCGAGCAGGCAAACACCCCCACCTTCGACGAGCTGTGGGCGGCCTACCCACACACGCAGCTCTCGGCCTGCGGGCGCGATGTCGGCCTGCCCGACGGGCAGATGGGCAACTCGGAGGTGGGGCACCTCAACCTCGGCGCAGGCGCGGTCATCAAGCAGGACCTGGCCCGCATCGACGACGCGATCGCCGACGGCAGCTTCTTCGAGAACGAAGCCCTGAAGGCTGCCTGTGAGCGCGCCCGAAACTCGCCCCGCGGGCGGCTGCACCTGCTGGGGCTCGTCTCCGACGGAGGCGTCCACTCCGGCTGGGAGCACTTGGAGGCCTGCATCGAGCTGGCCGGCACAGAAGGGGTGCCGGACGTCGTCTTTCACGCCTTCACCGACGGCCGCGACACTCTGCCCAGGTCCGGGCGCGGCTACCTGGGTGAACTCGAGCGCTGGCTGCGCCATACCGGCCGTGTCGCCACGGTCTGCGGGCGCTACTACGCGATGGACCGCGACCGTCGATGGGAGCGCACCAAGCTCGCCTATGACGCGATCGTCCACGGCGAGGGGCTGCGAGCCGCGAGCGCCGACGAGGCGATCGCCGCCTCCTATGAGCGCGGTGAGACCGACGAGTTCGTGAGGCCGACGGTGGTCGGCGACTACGACGGTGGGCAGGCCGGCGACGTCGCGATCTTCATCAACTTCCGGCCGGACAGGGCCCGCCAGCTCACCGTCGCCCTCGCCGATCCCGAGTTCGCGGAGTTCGATCGCAGCAGCAGCCCCCTCCTTGACCTGACCACGATGACCGAATACCGCGAGGGCTGGCCCTACCCGGTTGCCTATCAGCCGGCGGTGCCCGAGACAACTCTGGCGGAGGTGATTGCCGAGGCGGGAGATGCCCAGCTGCATGTCGCCGAGACCGAGAAGTACGCCCACGTGACCTACTTCTTCAACGGCGGGCGCGAAAACGAGTGGGAGGGGGAGGAGCGCTGCCTGGTCGACTCGCCGCGCGACGTCCCCACCTACGACCACAAGCCGGAGATGAGCGCCAACGCCGCTGCCGCGGCCTTCTGCGAGCGCTGGCGGGCCGGCGGCTACCGCTTCGGGATCATCAACTTCGCGAACCCCGACATGGTCGGCCACACGGGGGATATCCCGGCCGCGGTCGCCGCCGTGGAGGCGGTCGACGGCTGTCTGGGCGAGGTTGTGGCGGCCGTCCACGATGCGGGCGGCGCCTGCATCGTCACCGCCGACCACGGCAACGCCGACAACATGCTGGAGCCCGACGGCTCCCCCAACACCGCCCACTCGCTCAACCTGGTGCCGCTGGTCGTCACCGTGTCCGGCCTGGAGCTGCGCGATGGCGGCATCCTCGCCGACGTCGCGCCCACCGCGCTGAGCCTGCTGGGCATGCCGCAGCCAGGCGCGATGACCGGCAAACCCCTGGCTAAACTTGACATCCCGTAACTCAGGTTTTATAGCGCCGTCCGCATAGCAGTGTAGATCAGACTTCGCGCCGCTCGGTCGAGGGCTCCGGAACCGACGAAGTAGACCGTACGCTGCCGGGGTGCGTGAAGACCCCGAGCGGCTGAAGTTTGAGATAAGCGCCCGCGACGGGTCGGCCCGAGCGGGCGCTTTGCATACCGGGCATGGTGTCGTGCGGACACCGGCGTTCATCCCGCTGGCGACCAAGGCCACCGTCCGCGGCCTCAGCTCGGCCGAGGTCGCGGAGCTCGGTTATGAGCTGGTGCTGGGCAACACGTTCCACCTGCTGCTCTCGCCCGGCCCCGAGCGGATCGCCGAGGCGGGCGGCCTGCACGCCTTCATGGGCTGGGAGCGGGCGGTGATCACCGACTCCGGGGGCTTTCAGGTCTTCTCGCTCGCGCACGGCAACGTCGCCGACGAGATCAAGGGGACGGGGCGGCGCCCCAGCGCGCAGGGAGCCGTGCTCGGGATCGAGGAGGAGGGCGTGCGCTTCCGCTCCTACCTGGACGGCTCGGAGCACTTCATCTCGCCCGAGGTTTCGATGCAGGTGCAGGCCGCGCTCGGCTCGGACCTCGCGCTTGCTTTCGACGAGTGCACTCCATACAACGCCGACCGCGAATACACCGCGCGCTCGACCGAGCGCACGCACCGCTGGCTCGACCGCTGTCTGGCCTGGCACGAGGCGAACGGGCCGCCCGGCCAGGCGCTGTTCGGGATCGTGCAGGGCGGTGTGTACCAGGACCTCCGGCAGGCTTCGGCCGAGCGGGTCTCGGCGGCCGCGGTCGACGGGTTGGCGATCGGGGGAACCCTGGGTCGCGACAAGGAGGAGATGCGCGGGGTGCTCGACATGACTGTTGCGCACCTCCCGGAGGAGGCGCCGAAGCACCTGCTCGGGGTGGGGGAGGTGGACGACCTGATCGCCGGCATCGCCCGTGGCATCGACGTCTTCGACTGCGCCGTGCCGACCCGCCTCGCCCGGCACGGGGTGGCCCTGGCGCCGGAGCCCCAGCGCCGTTGGCGCCTCGACGTTCGCAAGCCGCAATTCGCCGGCGACCGGCGCCCACTTGTGGAGGGCTGCTCCTGTCCGGCCTGCGCATCCCACGACCGCGACTACCTCAACTATCTCTCGCGATCGGAGGAGCTGACCGCTGTGCGGCTGCTCGCTCTGCACAACCTCGCCTATCTGGAGCGGCTCGCAAGCGGCGCCCGCGAGGCGATCGCTGCGGGAGGCTTCGACGCCTACGGCGAGGCGGTACTGGGGGGTAGACCGCCCTGGGAGGCGTAGCATTTGGCCCATGAGTAGGGGCGGGCGACGCCAGGGTAGGCGCGCCAGCAGTAGGCAAGTGATTGCGACATTCGGCGCGGTGCTGCTGATCGCCGCCGCGGCCGGCATCGCGCAGGCAGCGCCGGGACAGCTCGGCTTCCTGCAGAGCCGGACCGACGAGGTCGACGCCTACGGGATCGACGGTCCGGTCGCGGTGGCGGTGTCGCCCGACGGCCGCAACGTCTACGTGGCGGGCTTCTTCGACGACGCTCTCGCTGTGTTTGGCCGCGACCCGCACAACGGCGCGTTGAGCTGGGTCGAGGAGGAGACCGCCAACGGCAACCTGGCCGGCGCCGAGGGGGTGGCGGTCTCGCCGGACGGCCGCGCCGTGTACGCGACTGGCTTTACCAGCGACACCCTTGTCGCTCTCGCCCGCGATCCCGGCACCGGCGCGCTCGACCCGGTCGACTTCGAGGAGGATGCGGTCAACGGCATCGACGGGCTCGACCAGGCGGACTCAGTGGCGCTCTCGCCCAACGGCCGGAACGTCTATGTCACGGCGCTGATCGACGACAGCCTGGCCTCGTTCTCACGTGACCCGCAGACCGGAACGCTCGCCTTCCTCGGGATTCAGCGCGACGGCGAGAAGGGAGTCGACGGGCTCGATCGGCCCGAGAACGTGGCCCTGTCCCCGGACGGCCACAACGTCTATGTCACCTCCGACGGAGACGACGCCGTTGCCGTGTTCTCCCGCAATCCGGGCACCGGCCTGCTCAGCTTCGTCGGGGCGAAGAAGGATGGGGTGAACGGGGTCGACGGGCTGGACGATGCCTTCGGAGTGGCCACCGCGCCGGACGGCCGCCACGTCTACGCGACGTCCTACGGCGACAACGCGATAGCCGCCTTCTCCCGCGATCCGGATGGCGGCGGGCTGTCGTTCATCGGCGCGTCGATGGACGGCTCCGGCGGAGTGGACGGCCTGCGCGGCTCCCATGCGGTGACGGTCTCGCCCGACGGGCGTCACGTGTATGCGACCGGACACGGGGACGCGGCCCTCGCCGCCTTCAATCGAAACCCCGATACCGGCCGGCTCTCCCCCGTCGACCTCGAGGCGATGGGCACCGGTGGGGTGGACGGCGCGCCGGACTACGGGCTGGCGATCTCGTCCGACGCCCGCAACCTCTACGCCACGGCCTTCGACCAGGACAAGCTGCTGGTCTTCTCACGCGAGATCGCGACTACCTGCAGGGGCCTGCGACCGACCGTCTGGGGGACTGACTTCGGCGACACCGTGCGCGGGACTCCCGATGCCGACGTGATCGCAACGCTCGGCGGCGCAGACACGGTCCTCGGCCTGGGCGGCGCAGACATCATCTGCGGCGCCGGCGGCAAGGACAGGTTGAGGGGCGGGAATGGCAGGGACCGGCTGCTGGGCGGCGGCGGCCGCGATGTGCTGCGCGGCGGGAAGGGTCGCGATGTGCTGCGCGGGGGAAAGGGCCGGGACCGGCTGCGTGGTGGCCCTGGCCGGGACCGGCTGCGTGGTGGCCCTGGCCGGGACTCCGAGCGCGAGTAGCGGCGCCTAGCGGGTGTTGTCCTGGACGAGCTGGCGCAGCTCGTCCGCGACCCGGTCCACCGTGTCCCCGCCGACTTCCTTCAGCTTCACCCCGGTCGAGTCGCCGGTCAGCAGGATCACCCCCGCCGCGACCGCGGCGGCGATCAGCAGCAGCGCCACCAGTGCCCCGATTCCACGCATCATCCGCACGAAGGCCGAGGGCCGGCGCCGCTCGGCCGGCCCGAGCGGTTGCGGCGGCCGGGCGCGGCGCGGGGGTGTAGGCGCGGCCCGCGGCTCGGGCGCGCGACGCTGCTCGGTCCGCTCGAGCTGGCGGGTGGCCGCGTCCTCCTCGAGGAGCGGCCGGGTCGGCGTCCCCTGCTCCAAGGGCAGGGTGACGTCCTCGCCCGCGAGTCCGCGCCGTAGCCCGTCGGAAAGCTGCTCGGCGGTGAGGAACCGGCGTTCGGTGTCTCCCTCGAGCGCGCGCAGCACGGCCGAGCTGAGCGTCTCCGGCACCTCGTCGTTGTAGGTGCGCGGTGCCAGCGGACGCTCGTTCTGCTGGCGCACGGCCAGCTCGGCCAGCGAAGAGCCCTCGAAGGGCAGGCGGCCGGTGAGGAACTGATAGAGCACGACCCCCAGCGCATAGACGTCGGAGGCCGGCGTCGCCTCCTCGCCCCGCACCTGCTCGGGCGCAAGGTAGGCCGCCGTGCCGACCACCGAGCCGACCTGGGTGATCCGGGTCTGCTCGGCGGCCCGGGCGATGCCGAAGTCGGTCAGCTTGATCGTCATCTCGCCGCCGTCCCCGCTCGGCACCGGCTCGGCGGGCCCGCCGACGATCATCAGGTTGCCGGGCTTGACGTCGCGGTGGATGATCCCGCGCCGGTGTGCATAGTCGAGCCCGGCGCAGGACTGTGACCCGATCGTCACGGTGGTCTCCGGGTCGAGATACCCCTTGCGCTGCAGCAGCTGGGCGCCTGAGCGTCCCTCGACGTACTCCATGACGATGTAGTGGCGGTCCTCGTCGACGCCGGTGTCGTAGACCTGCACGATGTTGGGGTGGATCAGCTGCGCGACCGCCAGCGCCTCGCGCCGGAAGCGGGCGACGAACCGCTCGTCGTCGGAGAGGTGCTCGGCGAGGATCTTGACCGCCACGGTGCGCTCGAGGATGCGGTCGGTGGCCTTGTAGACGCTCGACATTCCGCCCGAGCCGAGCCGGTCGCCGATCTCATAGCGCTCTGAAAGCATTCCGGCGGCCATCACTTGCTCCGCTTCGAGCCGGCGCGGCCGGTCCCGGTGCCGCCGGTGGGGGTTGTGGGAGTCGTGGGAGTCGTCGTCGTGGGCTGAGTCGTGGTCGTGGTGGTCGGCTCGGTGTTCTCCGTGGTCGTCTCGGTTTGCTCGGTGGTGGTGGTCGTCTCGGTTTCCTCGGTCGTGGTCGGCTCGGTGGTCTGCGTCTCCTCGATGGTGGTCGCGGTGCACCCGTTCGGGTCCTCGGCGACGCTGATCAGCAGTGCCGCACCCTTTGAAAGCTGCTCCTGAAGCTGCGGGTCCACCCTGGCGCCCGAGGTGTCGAGTTCGTTGATCTGCGTCTGCACCTCGCGCGCGGCAGACGCGGCGCCCATACAGTCGCCGCTGTCCGCCAGCGACTGCACCGTGTCGAGGTTGGCGACTATCTCGGATGCCGTCTCGCCCGGCAGCAGGCCCTCGTCGCTGCCTCCTCCCCCGCACGAGACGAGCGCCACAGCGGAGACGGCGCCGAAGCAGAGAGCGACTACCGAAAGCGTGAGCCGGGCCATTTCCGTGAGCCTACGCGAAGCGAGTCTCATGCCTACTGACCGAGGTAGAGGCGGTCGGCGAGGTGGCGCGGCAGGTCCGACTCGGCGATCGGCCCTGCGGCAAGGTCGATGTCGTACTCGGCGCGGCGGTAGCGCGCGGTCCACTCGCCCGTGTCCAGCTCCAGCCAGGCGGCGCGCGAATCGCCGTCGCGCGGCTGGCCGACGCTGCCGGGGTTGATCAGCCAGCGCCCCTCGGCGATGTCGAGCGTGGCGCCGTCGTCGGCCTGCACGCCGCGCACGCCACCGGCGCCTCCGGGCTCGGGACCGGAGAAGAACAGCGCCACGTGCGAGTGGCCGATCAGGGCGACCCGCTGCGGCTGCACCTCGAGGTTGTGCTCGGCCTGCTCGATCGACAGCACGTACTCCCAGACCGGGTCGCGTGGGGAAGCGTGAAACAGCGCCACGCCGCTTCGTTCTCCGGCCGGCTCCAGGTCGCGCAGGAAGTCCATCGTCGCCTGCTCCGCGGTCTCCTGGGTCCAGGTCACCGCCGCCGCCGCCGCTGAGGAGAACGAGGACACGTCGAGCTCGCCGAGCACCGCCAGGTCGTGGTTCCCGACCAGGCAGGTGTCGCAGCGTTGCTTGACCAGCTCCGCGCAGCCGTCGGGCTGGGCGCCGTAGCCGACCACGTCGCCGAGGCACCAGATCTCGTCTGTGTCGGTGTCGTCGATCGCCTTCAGCACCGCCTCGAGGGCGGGCAGGTTGGCGTGGATGTCGCTGATCACCGCTGCGCGCATGGATGTCCCACGACGGGGTCCCCGGGTCCCGGCCCGGCGAAAACGGCCGTCTATCGTAGGGGCGATGGCAGTCGCGGCACCCTCCCGCCGTCCACGCCCGCTGGCGGGGCGACCCGCTGCGGTGCGGATCGGCGCCGCCGCGGTCGCTGCCGTGATCGTCGCCGAGGCGGCCGTCTGGCTGCTGCGGCCGCGTGGAGAGGTCGTCGAGCCCGCGTCGGTGTCCGAGCGCGCCTACTTCTCGCAGTCACAGCTCGACCGTGCGCACGACTACCGCGACACTCAGCGCCTGCTCGGCATCGGGACGCTTGCGGTCGAGGGTGCGGTGCTGGTCGTGCTCGCGGTCTGGCGGCCCGAGCCTCTGCGCCGCGGGCTCCACCTCGCCGCTCGGCGACCGCTGCTTGGCGGGGCGACAGTGGGGGCGGGGATCTCGCTGACGCTCGCGGTGGCCGCGCTGCCGACCGGGATCGCGGCCCACGAGCGCGCCCGTGACGTCGGGCTCGCGACGCAGGGCATTGGGCCCTGGCTCGGAGACGTCGCCAAGTCGGGGGCGCTCGGGGCGGCGCTGGCCGGCATCGGCGGCGCCCTGGCGGTGGCGATGATGCGCCGGCTCGGCCGCCGCTGGTGGATCGGAGGCAGTGTTGCCGTGGTCGCGCTCGCGGTCGTCTTCACCTGGCTGGCGCCGGTCGTGCTGGCGCCGCTGTTCAACCGCTTCGAGGAGCTGCCTCCGGGCGGGACGCGTTCGGAGGTGGTCAGGCTCGGGGAGCGGGCCGGGGTCGAGGTCGGGGACGTGTACCGGGTCGATGCCAGCCGCCGCTCGACCGCGCTGAACGCCTACGTCAACGGGCTCGGCCCGACCAAGCGGGTGGTGATCTACGACAACGCACTGCGCGAGCTGGACCGCGACGAGCTCAGCTCGCTGATTGCCCACGAGCTGGGGCACGTGAAGGGCGACGACATCTGGCGCGGGATCGGCTGGGTTGCCCTGGTGGCGCCGCTCGGCGTCCTGCTGGTCCAGCTCGGCAGCGAGGCGCTGGCGCGGCGCAGCGGTGACGACCCACGCTCGCCGGCGGCGCTGCCGGCGCTGGCGCTGACCATGGCGCTCGTCGTGTTCGGGCTTGGGGTCGCCGGCAACCAGCTCTCGCGCCGCGTCGAGGCCCGGGCCGACACCTTCGCGCTGCAGCTGACCGGCGACCCCCAGGGCCTGATCGGACTGCAAAAGCGCCTCGCGCTGACCAACCTGGGCGACCCGTCGCCCCCCGCCGTGATGCAGTGGCTGTTCGGCACCCATCCGGACACGATGGAGCGGATCGGGGCCGCGGTCGAGTTCGAGCGCGAGCAGCGGCGGTGAAGACAACGCTGCTGACGGTGGGGCGGGCCCAGGATCCCTTCCGCGAAGCCGACGCCCATTACCGCAAGCTGCTCGGTCGCTACCAGCCGGTCACCGTGGTCGAGGCGCGGGACGACGCCGACCTGGTGGCGAAGCTGCCCGGCGATGGGCGGGTGGTGGCGCTCGACCGCGCCGGCGAGCCGCTCGACTCGCTCGATTGGAGCCGCTGGCTCGACGAGCGGCGGCTCGAAGCGCGCGACCTATGGCTGCTGGTCGGCGGGCCCCAGGGGCTGCCGGCCGAGGCTCTCGAGGCGGCCGACCAGCGGATCTCGCTGGGCCCGGCGACGCTGCCGCATCAAATCGCGCGCGTGGTCGTGCTCGAGCAGCTGTTTCGGGCCGCCAAGATCCTCGCCGGCGAGCGATACCACTACTGATCCCGGCGGCGCCTACGGCTTGGTGATGTCCGTGCCGGCTCCGCCGGCCAGTCTGTCGAAGCCCGGTCCGCCGATCAGGGTGTCGTTGCCGGCGCCGCCCTTCAGCTTGTCCCTGCCCCGGCCGCCAAGAAGCTTGTCGGCTCCGCCCTGACCGAAGAGCTTGTCCTTGCCGGAGCCGCCCTTGACCTTGTCCTTGCCGCCCCTGGCGCAAACCAGGTCGTTGCCTCCCCGGGCGTTGATCCTGTCCCTGGCCGAGGTCCCGACGATCACGTCTCGCCCCGAGGTCCCTGTGAGACTGCGGGCGAGGCCCGCTTGCGCGGTTGACCTGCTCCGACCACTTGGACCGCTCGGGCCACTTGGACCGCTCGGGCCACTTGGACCGCTCGGGCCACTTGGACCGCCTGCGCCCAAAGTCCCAGGCCCGATCGTCGCCGTCTGACCCTTGCATTTCGCCGTTGACTGACTGGGAACGGCCGTCGCCGACCCCTGATCCGAGTCAGCCACTCCGATCTCAGCAAGGGAGAGGCTCAAAGCAAGGATAAAACCGGCAGCGACGAACAGAGCCAGAACATTCCACCTCCGCCTCCAGCGTCGCGTAATCGTCGCATCCATGATTTCTAGCGCCTAGCCTACGCTATCTCCCTGCATCTATGAAGATGAACATTTGGGTATCGAGCGTCCACTGCAGGCGTGGCGGGGGCATCGTGGGGGTGCTGGCGGCGTCGCTTCTGGTCGTCGCTGTCAGCCCCTGCACTGCCTCGGCCTCGCCGACGCAGTCGCTGATCTTCGATCCCGGAACCAGTGCGCTCGGACTGTCGATCGGTAAGCGCGCACAGCTCCTCCAGCGGCTCTCGAGGCAGGGGGTCGATGTGGTGCGGATGCTGCTTCCCTGGCGGCAGCTGGCGCCGAGCCCGGAGGCCGGCGAGAGGCCGGAGGGCTTCGACCCCCGCAATCCGTCCGCCTACCGCGACCCTCTTTGGGGCGCTGTCGACCATTTCGTCACCGCCGCCTCTGCGCGCGGCATGAAGGTGATGCTGGTTCCGTCCTCGCCGATTCCGAATTGGGCAAGCGCCTCCGGTTCAAGCGCCCTGGAGGACCCGCTCCCGGACGAGTTCCAGTCGTTCGTCACCGCGGTCGGCCTCCGCTACAGCGGCTTCTGCGATCCGCACAACGGCCGCGAGAACTGCTTCCTTCCCGCGTTCGGGGGCGAATCGGTCCCATTGCCCCGCGTCCTTTCCTGGGCGGTCTGGAACGAGCCGAACCTGAGTCTGTTCCTGCGGCCCCAGTTCTCAAACGGCGTGTCGCAATCCGGCCGGCTGTACCGGCAGCTGTTCCTCGCCGCCAAGGCCGGCTTCGCCGCCTCGGGCCACGGGGGCGATCGGGTGCTGATCGGCGAAACCTCGCCCGGCCCGGGCGTGGACTCGACCAGCCCGCTGGCGTTTCTGCGGGATGTCTTCTGCCTCGACCAGAACTACCAGCCTGTCGGCGGTTGCGCCCCGATCGAGGCCAGCGGATGGGGGCACCACCCCTATGACCCCTACGACCCTCCCTTCGCCAAGTCGCGCAATCTCCTCATGGTGGGCAACCTGGCCCGGCTGCGGCAGGCCCTGAGCAGGTCGGCCCGCGCCGGGGCGACCAGCAGGGTGCTCCCCGTCTACGTCACCGAGTACGGCGTTCCGACCGGGCGTGAGGGAGTGAGTCGTGCCACACAGGTGAAGTACATGGCGATCGCCGAGTACCTGCTTTACGGCTACCGCTGGGTGCGGTCCTCCGCACAGTACCTGCTGAACGACGACCCCCCGAGCTCCGCGATTTCCTTTACGACCGGCCTGCGCGTCCACAACGGGGCCGCGAAGCCCTCCTACGATGCCTTTGCGATGACGTTCCTCGTGCGGCGGGTGGGCGCCCGGCGGGTCCGGATCTGGGGCAACGCGCGGCCGAGGCGCGGAAAGCGCACCGTCGAGGTGAGCGTCAAGGAACCGGTCCGCGAAGTTCACCCCGGGCGCGGAACCGTGGTTCGCGGGCGCCTCCAGCATCTGCGCACGGTGCGAACCAACCGGCGCGGCTACTTCAGCTTCATGGCGCGCTTCCGGCCCGGCCGGCGCTGGGCGGCGGCAAGCAAACTGCCGGGCGGGCGGGTCCTGCGGACCTCGTTCGTGCGCGCCTACCGCTTCTAGGATCGATCGCCGCCGGCTCGCCGGGCCGCACGATCGTTGATCCATACGATTAGGGAGTGCCCGCCGCAGATCCCATCGCCGAGCTGCGCGCCGCGCTCGACGAAGCGGCGCGGTCATTGATTCCCGACGGAGACGGGCCTGCCCAGGAAGCCACTCTCGAACGGCCGCCCAAGCCTGACCTCGGCGACTACTCCTCGAACGCCGCGATGCTTCTGGCGGCCCCTCTCGGCGAGGCCCCGCGGGACGTCGCCGAACGGCTCCGCGCCGAGATCGCGGAGCGGCTGGGCGCCGGGGCTGAGCGCATCGAGGTCGCCGGGCCCGGGTTCGTCAATTTCTTCCTCGCCGACGGCTGGTTCAGAGGCGCGGTAGCCGACCTGGTCGAGGCCGGCGGGAGCATGGGAATCGCGGCAGTCGAGTCTCCGCAGCGAGTGCTCGTCGAGTTCGTCTCGGCGAATCCGACTGGGCCCGTGACCGCCGCCGGCGGCCGCCACGCCGCCTACGGCGATGCGGTCGCGCGAACGCTCGAGGCGATCGGCCACGAGGTGAGCCGCGAGTACTACGTCAACGACACCGGAGGCCAGATCGACCGCTTCGCGGCCTCGGTGGCCGCGGCGATGTCGGGCGCGGACCCGCCCGAGGACGGCTACGAGGGCCAGTACGTCAAGGACCTGGCCGGGCGCCTGGCCGGCGAAGGTGTCGACGCATCGGACACCGCTGTCGTCGAGGAGCGCGCGGTCTCCCTGATGCTCGAGGCGATTCGCTCCTCGCTGGAACGCTTCGGCGTCAGCTTCGACGAATGGTTCTCGGAGCGCTCGCTTCACGACAGGGAAATGGTCGGGGCGGCGATCGAGAAGCTCCAGGCGGCCGGCCACGTCTACCAGAGCGAGGGCGCTACCTGGCTGCGCACGACGCAGTTCGGCGACGACAAGGACCGGGTGCTGCTCCGCAAGGGCGGGGAGCCGACCTACTTCGCCACCGATATCGCCTACCACCTCGACAAGCTGCAGCGTGGCTTCGAGCGGCTGCTCGACGTCCTCGGCGCCGACCATCACGGCTACTTGCCGAGGATGCGGGCGGCAATCGCGGCGCTGGGCTACGAGCCCGATTCCTTCGAAGCCCAGATCATCCAGTTCGTTCACATCGTCGAGGGGGGAGAGCGGGCGCAGATGTCAAAGCGCCGCGGCGACTTCGTCACCCTCGACGAGCTGGTGTCAGACATCGGGGCCGACGCGACCCGCTTCTTCATGCTGCAGCGCAGCCACGACACGACGGTCGACCTCGACCTGGAGCTGGCCCGGCGCGAGTCGAACGAGAACCCGGTGTATTACGTGCAGTACGCACACGCGCGGATCGCGAGCATCCTGCGCAAGGCGGGGGAGGGGGCCGAGGAGCGGGCACTGGCCGCCGACCAGCGTGGGGTGACGGCCGCGCTGGAGCCCGCCGAACGCACCCTGATCAAGCGACTGCTGGAGCTGTCCGACGAGGTCTCGGAGGCAGCGGAGCGCAGAGCGCCCCACCGTCTCTGCGCCTATGCGGGGACGGTCGCCGCCGACTTTCACGCCTTCTATCGCGACTGCAAGGTCGTGGGGGCCGAGGGGGAGGGCGTCGAGGGCTCGCGCCTGGCGCTCTGCGTGCTCACCAAGCGTACGATCGCGCGCACGCTGGGCCTGCTCGGGATCAGCGCGCCGGAGCGGATGTAGGGATACGGCTCAGCGGTTGCGGTGCCCGATCACCTGGGGCACGGTTGGCAGCAGGATCCGGATGTCGTTCCACAACGACCAGGTGGCCACGTAGAGGAAACGCCGCGCTAGCTTGTCCCTCTCGTGACTGGAGCACCCCCGGACGGGGACGAGAACGGCACGCTCGCGCAGCTGAAAGGCGGATGGCGCGTGCAGCTCGTCGGCCTGGTGATCTCGGTGATCTCGATCGCCGCCGTCGTCTGGTGGGCCTCCCGGCAGCAGGCACCCGAGCTGCCCTCGACGGCGGCGGGCCTTAGCGCCCTGGCGGCCGGGGTCGTCGTCTACCTGCTGATCACCCTCGTCCGCGGGGAGCGTTGGTGGTGGCTGCTGCACCACAGCGGCGCCGCCCCGAGCCGCAGCGATGCCTACGGACTCACCGCCGTGAGCTACATGGGCAACAACGTCCTTCCCGCTCGCGGAGGGGACGTGATGGGCGTCTATCTGATGGCGCCCCGCGCCCAGACCGGCATGCGAAACGTGATCGGGACCCTGGTCGCAGCGCGCGTGCTCGACGCGGCCGCGGTGGGATTGCTGCTGATGCTGAGCCTGGCCCTTCTGGGGGCATCGACGCCGGGAGGGGGACGCCTCGTCTTCGCCGGGGCCCTGATCCTGCTCGGGTGCACGGCTGTGCTGGCCGGGTACCTGCTTCGGAATCACCCACCGGTTCGCCGCCTGATCGAGTTCATCGCGCCGATGACCCGCGCCACCCGCGACCTGCGCGGGCGCCACGGCGTGGCGATGGTCGGGATCACCGTCGGCATCTGGCTGATGGAGTCCGGGGTCTACGCGGCGGTGGCGAGCGCTGCCGGCGTCGAGATCAGCGCCTTGGAGGTGGTCTACGTCACTGCCCTGACCAATGTCTTCGTCGCGATCCCGTCGGGACCCGGCTACGTCGGCACCTTCGACGCAGCGGTGCTGTTCGCGGTCAAGGCGGTCGGCGCGAGCGGATCGGAGGCGGTCTCGTTCCTGATCATGCTGCGCTTCGTGCTGTTCGTCCCGGTCACGGTCGCCGGCCTCGCGCTGCTGCTGCTCCGCTACGGCGGATGGATCCGGGCGGGACGGCCGCAGCTGGAAGCGCGCCGAGCGTGAGGGTCGCGGTTCTCGGGGCAGGGGCGACGGGGCTGGTCGCGGCGTACCGCTTGGCGGGCGGCGGGCACGAAGTCGACGTGTACGAGCGCTGGCCGGGGTTGGGCGGGCAGGTCGCGACGCTTGACGTGGGGGAGGGGCATCTGCTGGAGCGTTACTACCACCACCTGTTCACAACCGACCGCCACATCGCGGCGCTCTACGACGAGTTGGGGATGGAGGATGCGATCGAGTGGATCCCCTCGAGCGTGGCGATCTTCGCGGAGGGGCGGAGCCACCCGTTCACCACCCCCCTGGACCTGCTGCGCTTCAACCCCCTCTCGCTGCGTTCGCGTCTGCGGATGGGAGTCGCCGCGTTGCGGCTGCAGCGCGGCCGCGCCGGCCTGGAGCATTACGAGCAGCTGACCGCGCGCGACTGGATCACCCGAAACATGGGCACGGAGGCATGGGAGAAGGTCTGGGGGCCGATGCTGCGGGGCAAATTCGGGGACCGGGCAGACGAGATCTCGATGGCGTGGATCTGGAGCAAGCTGAACCTGCGCCGCCAGATCAAGGGCCGCGAGGCCCGCGAGGAGGTGCTGGGATACCCGCGTGGCGGCTGGCAGCCGTTGCTCGAGCGCCTCGAGGCGGAGATCGGAGGGCGAGGCGGGCGCGTCCTGATCGACAGGCCGGCTCAGCGGATCGCCGGGGATGGCGGGCGCTTCAAGCTCACCTGGGCGCCGGCGGACTCGTTTCGCGGGGGCCACGACCCGCGCGAGTTCGAGGTGGGCGGGGAGGAGAGCTATGACGCCGTGCTGGCGACGGTTCCCAACGACGTCTTCGACCGCCTCCTCGACCCGGGCCTGGCGGCGCGCGTCGGCGACGAGTACCTCGGCCGCCTGCGGTCGATCGAGTACCACACGGCGCTCTGCGTGCTGATCGAGTTGGACCGCCGGTTCTCGCCCTTTTACTGGACCAATGTGGCTGATCGCTCGATCCCGTTCGTCGGCCTCATCGAGCAGACGAACTTCATCGGTCCCGAGCACTACGGCGGGCGACGCTTCCTCTACGTCGCCAACTACGTCGATCGCGGCGACCCGGTGCTCGAGCTGGATCACGAGGAGCTGCTGGATCTCTACGAACCCGGTCTGCGCAAGGTCAACCCCGAGTTCTCGCGCGACTGGATCCGGCGGCTCTGGGTGTTCCGCGAGCCGGCCGCTCAGCCAGTCGTGACCGTCGGATATCCCGAGAAGATCCCCCCGTTGCAGACCGGCGTACCGGGCCTCGTGTTGGCCAACACGACACAGATCTATCCCGAGGACCGGGGGACCAACTACAGCGTTCGGCTCGGGACCGACGCCGCCGCGGCGCTCTCGGGCGACGCGGGTGCCTCATCGCGCTCGGGCGCCTCCTGAGCCGAAGCTATCCTCCGCGCGCCTTGCGGATCGCATACATCGTCGGCACGCGCCCGAACTTCGTGAAGATGGCTCCCGTCATCGCGCGCCTGCGTGAGCGCCTTCCCGACGCTGGGCACTCGCTGGTCCACACCGGCCAGCATTACGACCAGGAGATGTCAAAGATCTTCTTCGACGAGCTGGGCGGCCTGCCCGGGCCCGACCACGTGCTCGAGGTCGGCTCTGGCACCCACGCCGAACAGACCGCCCGCGTCATGGAGCGGCTCGAGCCGATCGTCGAGCAGCAGCGTCCCGACCTGATGATCGTGCCCGGCGACGTCAACTCGACGCTGGCGGCATCGTTGGTCGCTGCCAAGGCGCTGATCCCGCTGGCCCATGTCGAATCCGGACTGCGGAGCTTCGATCGCACGATGCCGGAGGAGATCAACCGCATGGTCACCGATCAGCTCTCCGACCACCTCTTCCTGCACTGCGACGAGGCCGTCGAGAACCTGCGCGCGGAGGGAGTTGCCGATGAGCGCATGCACTTCGTCGGCAACACGATGATCGACACTCTGGTGGCGCTCGAAGACCGCTTTCGATCGCTGAACGCCGCGAAGGAGCGCGGTCTCGAGGCGGGCAGCTACCTGCTCGTCACCCTGCACCGGCCGGCGCTGGTCGACGGGCCGCTGCTTGCCAGCGCGGTCGAGCGGCTTTCCGAGGTCGCGGAGAAGATGCCGGTCGTCTTCCCCGCCCACCCGCGCACACGCAAGGGTCTCGACTCTCCGCCGGACTGGGTGACTGAGCCGGTCGGCTACCTCGAGTTCCTCTCGCTGGAAGCAGACGCCGGGGCCGTGCTGACCGACTCGGGGGGGATCCAGGAGGAGACCACCTTCCTGGGCGTCCCGTGCTTCACGCTGCGCGACAACACCGAGCGGCCGGTGACGATTCGCGCCGGGACGAACACGCTGCTTGGCCTCGATCCGGATCGAATCGCGGAGATCCCCGGCCTGCTGGGCGATGTCGCGAAGCCCTCCGGCCCGCCGCCGATGTGGGACGGCAGGGCCGCCGACCGCATCGCCGAGATCGTTTCCAGCCTTCTCTAGCACCACCGTCGCTAGAGGTCGTAACGGGCCAGGTCGGACTCTAGGCGCTCGGCGTCCTCGCCCGATGGAGCGGCCGCGTCGGCGGCCGCAGGGGTCGTTCGGCGCCGCCAGCGCGTCACGGCGACCAGCACGGCAGCCGCGGCGACGATGAAGGCTGCGATCGGCACCAGGTAGGCGGCGAGGTCGAACCCCGAGCCCTCGGGGGAGGCCAGCACTTCCGACCCGTAATCGGCTACCAGCGCGTCCTTGATCTGCTCCTTGGTCCGCCCCTCGGCGATCAGCCTGCGGATGAATACCCGCTCCCGCGCTGCCTGCGGGGCCTCGGAGAGCTCCAGCAGGGTGCCGCAGATCGGGCACATCACCTCGTCCTCGATGTCGGTCAGCGACGCGCGCTCCTGCGCGGGGGTGGACGACACCGCCAGGGCAAGGGTTGCGGCCAGCGCGAGGATCAGCGCGCTAGCCCTGCGCACGCTCGCCCTCCAGCAGCGGTGCCACGTAGCGCTCGAGGTACCGCTCGTCGACCGGCCCGCGGCGCAGCAGCGCCAGACGGCCCTGCGGGTCGACCAGGAACGACTCGGGCACGCCGGTGGTGCCGAAGTCGCGGGCGCGCTCGCCGTCGCCGTCGCGCAGCTGCGGATAGGTGAGGCCGTAGCGTTCGACGAAGGCGCGGCCGTCGACGCTGAGGTCGCGCGTGTCGATGCCCAGCACCGTGAAGTGCTGGTCACGGTGACGTTGGTGAAAGCGCTGCAGCGCCGGCGACTCCTCGCGACACGGGTCGCACCAGGAGGCCCAGAAGTTGACCAGCACCCAGCGCCCGCGGTAGTCGGCGACCGTGCCGGTGCCGTTGCCGTCGAGGCGGGGGAGGGGCCCTTCCGGCACCGGATCGCCCACGTCTACGCTGGCGCCGCCCTTGCTGAGCAGGCCGAAGCCGAGCAGGCCGACCACTGCGAGCACGGCACAGAAGACGGCGAAGGAGCGGGCGCTCACCGGATCAAGGTTAGAGAGGCCCGCGGGGCGGCCCGGCGTGCGAAGATCCACCCGTGGCCACTGCCAGCCGTGAAAACACCCGCCGTGAGCAGAAGACCGACCGCGAACAGCTCATGCACGCCTACCTCGATGCCTGGAACTCGCACGATCCCGGGGCGGTGGCGGCGTTCTTCGCCCCCGACGGCGTCTACGACGACCGCGGGGCCGGGGCGGTCGCGGAGGGCAGCGACGCGATCCGGCGCCACGCTGCCGACGTCCAGGCAGCGTTCTCGGACTTGCGCTTCGAGCTGGTGAGGGCCGCCCACGGCGAGGACTTCACCGCCGGCGAGTGGACAGCCTCGATGACCCACAGCGGCGAGCTGGATGGACTCAAGGCGACCGGTCGCCGGGTCACCAGCGCCGGCGTCGACGTCGCAACTATCGATGGCGAGGGGCGCATAGCGCACCTGGTCAGCTACTACGACGGCGCCGAGATCATGCGGGACCTGGGGCTGCTGCCGGGACGCGGCTCGAGGTTGGAGCGGGCGCTGGTACGGGCCGCCTCGCTGCTGCCGCGCCGGTCGTAGAATCAGCGATAGCGCGGACGTAGCTCACCTGGTAGAGCGCGAGCTTCCCAAGCTCGAGGTAGCGGGTTCAAGTCCCGTCGTCCGCTTGCAGCTACCCTCCCGCCGCGTGACCGGCCCGCGCCTCTCCGTCGTCATCGTCACCTTCAACCACCGCGACGAGCTCGCGCGTACGCTGCCGCCGCTGGTCGAGCAGTTGCGCGAGGACGACGAGCTGATCGTCGCCGACAACGGCTCGCAGGACGGCACCAGGGAGCTGGTCGCGGAGCTGGCGCCGGGGGCGGAGCTGGTCGAGATGGGCGCCAACACCGGCTTTGCCGCGGCTGCCAACGCGGGCGCCGAGGCCGCGGCCGGCGAGCTGCTGGTGTTCCTCAACCCCGATGCGACGCCGCTGGACGGGTTCGCCGAGGCGATCCGGCGACCCTGGGTGGAGGGTCGCGGCTGGGCCGCCTGGATGGGGCTGGTCGCCTGCGACGGCGGGCGGACGGTCAACACCTCGGGCAACCCGGTCCACTTCACCGGCTTCGCCTGGGCCGGTGAGCACGGCAGGCCGCTGCCCGCCGACCTCGTGCCGCACGAGGTGCCGTCCGCCTCGGGAGCCTGCCTGGCGCTGCCGCTGGACACATTCGACCGCCTCGGCGGCTTCCCCGACCGCTACTTCCTCTACCACGAGGACGTCGACCTCTCGATGCGGCTGCGCCTGGAGGGCGGGGCGATCGGACTGGAGCCCGGCGCCGTGGTCGACCACGAGTACGAGTTCGAGGCAAGCGCCGCGAAGATGCGCTGGCTGGAGCGCAACCGCTGGGCTTTCCTGACGAGGGTCTATCCGGCGCCGCTGCTGGTTCTGCTCGCGCCGGCGCTGCTGCTCACTGAGCTGGCGCTGATCCCGGTTTCGGTCGCCGGCGGCTGGGGATGGCAGAAGCTGCTCGCCGACCTCGACGGCCTCCGTCGACTGCCATGGGCGCTGCGCAGCCGCCGCCAGGTCCAGCGGCGACGGCAGGTCTCGGCCGCCGACTTCGCGGCCTGGCTGACGCCCGACCTCGACTCCCCGTTCTTTGGGCGGACCGGGCGCTCCAGGCTCGTCGGCGCGATGCTGCGCGCATATTGGCGAGTGGTCCGCGCGCTGCTCGGCAGCCCTAGAGAGGCTGGCGAGCGGGGCGGATCAGGATCTCGTTGACATCCACCTTGGGCGGCTGGGAGAGCGCGTAGATCACCGCGCGGGCGATGTCCTCGTCGTCGAGCGCCCAGTCCGGGGTGCCCTTGTCGAAGAACGCGGTGTCCACCATGCCTGGTTCGATCAGGGTGACGCGGATGCCGTCGTTCTCGTGCATCTGGCGCAGCTCCTGGCGCAGCGCCTCGCCGATCGCGGTGACCGCCCACTTGGTGGCCGAGTACATCGAGCCGGGCAGCGCCCGGCGCCCGGCCACCGAGCTGGTGATCAGGTAGTGGCCGTCGCCGCGCTCCAGCAGGTGGGGCAGGGTGGCGCGGATGGTCAGCGCCACCCCGTAGACGTTGGTCAGGATCATCGAGCGCCACTGCTCCGGCGATTCCTCGAGGAATCCGCGCTGGGCGCCGAAACCGGCGTTGGCGAATACCGCGTCGATTCGGCCGAACTGCTGCAGCGCGGCGTCGCGCATCGCCTCGACCTGGTCCCACTCCGCAACGTCGCAGCTCACCGCCAGGGCGCGCTCGTCGCCGCCCAGCTCGGCGGCAAGCTCCTGCAGCGGCTCCAGCCGCCGGCCTGCGAGTACGAGCCGGTGCGAGCCGGCGGCGGCGTGCGCGGTCGCGGCGCCGATCCCGCCACTCGCGCCGGTGATCAGAAGTACCGGTTGGTCGCCCGCCATCCCGGCATTCATAGCAAGGGAGCGAGCCTCGGCCCCTTGCCATAATCAGCCTGCGCTCGCGCAGGCGGGCGCGCTTTGGCAATGGAGCCCCGGCGCAAACGCAAGATTCGCCTCGTGGCGGCACTGGGGGCCGCGGTGCTGCTGGCCGCCGCCCTCGTCTACACGTCGTTCAGCGCATCCACCGAGGCGCGACAGCCCTCCGAGCTGCTGACCGCAAGCCCGGGCGGCTCATACAACCTCACCGGCAAGGTGGTGCCGGGGTCGATCCGCCGCGACCAGGAGACGCTGCGCTTCCGGGTCGCCGACCGCGACGACCCGTCGAAGAGCATCCCAGTCAGCTACAGCGGCACCGTGCCGGACCCGTTCCGCGACGGCCGCGAGATCATCCTCACCGGCAGCGTCGCCGGCGGAACCTTCGTCGGCGAGCGCGACACGCTGGTCACCAAGTGCCCCTCCAAGTTCACCGAGGAGCGCGCCAGCTAGCGTGATCGAGCTCGGACGCGCCGCCCTGGCGCTGGCCCTGCTGACCGCCCTCTACGCGGGCGCCGCCGCGCTGGCGGGCCGCAACGGTGACCGCCGCTGGGTCGATTCCTCGCGCCGCGCCGTCTACGCCCTCTGCGCGCTGCTCACCGTCTGCGTTCTGGTGGTCGAGCTGGCTTTCCTGCGCGACGACTTCTCGTTCCGGTTGGTGGCCGACCACTCCTCGACCACCACGCCGACCTTCTACAAGCTGACCGCGATGTGGTCGAGCCAGGCCGGCTCGCTGCTGCTCTGGGCCTGGGTGCTTTCGATTGCCTCCAGCGCGGTGCTTTTCGCGACCCGCAACCGCCACCGTGAGATCGCGCCCTACGCGACCGCGGTGCTGATGGGCATCGGCGCCTTCTTCGTCGGGCTGATGCTGTTCGCCGGCAGCGACGCCTTCCCGTTCGCGGCGCTCAGCCCCGCGCCCGCCGAAGGGGTCGGGCTGAACCCGCTGCTGCGCCACCCGAGCATGATGATCCACCCCCCGATGCTGTACTCGGGCTACGTCTTCTTCACGATCCCCTTCGCGTTCGCGATAGGCGCCCTGGTCACCCGCCGCCTCGACGCGAGCTGGATTCGCTCCACCCGCCGCTTTGCGCTGATCGCCTGGACGTTCCTGTCGATCGGAGTCCTGCTCGGCGCCCGCTGGTCCTACACCGAGCTGGGATGGGGCGGCTACTGGGCCTGGGACCCGGTGGAGAACGCCTCGCTGATGCCCTGGCTGCTGGGCACCGCGTTCCTGCACTCGATCATGGTGCAGGAGAAGCGCGGGATGCTGAAGGCCTGGAACGTCTCGCTGATCGTCGCCACCTTCTCGCTCGCCCTGCTGGGGACGTTCCTGGTCCGCTCCGGGGTGCTGCAGTCGATCCACGCCTTCGGCGACTCCACCGTCGGGGCGCCGATCCTGGCCCTGATCGCGGTCGTGGTCTTCGGCTCGACCCTGCTGATCATCTCCCGTCTCGACGACCTTCGCTCGACCAAGCGCATCGACTCGCTGGCCTCGCGGGAGGCCGTGTTCCTGGTCAACAACCTGCTGCTGGTGGCGCTCTGCGCGGTGATCTTCTGGGGCACCTTCTTCCCGCTGATCGCCGAGCTGTTCACCGGCGAGCGCGCTTCGCTGGCGGCGCCCTGGTTCGACCGCTACACGACCCCGATCGCGATCCTGCTGGTGCTGTTCACGGGGATCGGGCCGCTGCTCGCCTGGCGGCGGCTCAGCTGGGCCTCGGCGCGTCACATCTTCCTCGTCCCGGCGGCGATCGCACTGACCGTCGGCGTGCTGGCCTTCGCGCTCAGCGACGCGGGTGAGCGGCCCCTGGCGCTGCTGCTGTTCGTGTTTGCCTCGTTCTCGCTGGCCGCCCTCGGCGGGGAGTTCTGGCGCGGCGCCTCGGCGCGGCGCGCCCTTTCGGGGGGATCGCTGCCCGCGGCACTGGTCGCGGTGGCGAGCCGCAACCGCCGCCGCTACGGCGGCTACATCGTCCACGTCGGGATTGCCTTGGTGCTGGTCGGGATCGCCGCCTCCTCCAGCTTCCAGACCAACCGCGACATCAGCCTGCGTCCGGGCCAGTCGGCGCAGGTGGGTGGCTACGACGTGACCTACGAGAGGCCGACGGTTGACGTCAGCAATGAGCGGATCGCGTTTGGCGCGGTGCTCGACGTAAGGCGCGACGGCCGGAACTTCGCGGTGCTCGGCCCGACCCGCAATTACTTCCGACCCAGCGGCCAGGCCGACGGGCCGATCCGCAGCTTCTTCAACGGGGAGGCGACCAGCGAGGTGGGGATGAAGGCGGGGCTGTCGAAGGACTTCTGGACGGCGATCCAGCCGAACCTCACCCGGGTCAACCGCGAGGCGACGATCGCCCAGCGCAGCTTTCGGCGGGTCGCCGAGCGGGTGGCCGATCGGGTCGGTGGTGACACCGCCGCGATGCGCCGCGCGGCCCCCGGCCTGCTCGCCCTTCAGGCGAGCTTCATCCGCCAGGTTGCCCAGAGCTACGCCGAGGACCCGCCGCCGGCCACCTTCCGGGTGATCGTCAATCCGATGGTCACCTGGATGTGGATCGGGGCGCTGATCGCCCTCGCCGGGGCGCTGATCGCGATCTGGCCCACGCCGGGCGCAGGGCGCCGCGCGCTTGCCGCCGCCTACAAGGCGCGGCTGGGGCAGCAGCCGTCGCGGGCCTGAGGCTCCTACGCTGCGAACACGATGGAGGTCCTGATCGGCGCCGTTCTGCTCGTCCTGGTGGTCGCGTTCGTCACCGTGCCGCTGCGGCGATCGGCCGGGGACCGGGAGGGGGAGGACCCGCGGATCGCCGACCTCGAGGCCCGCAAGGAGGCCAAGTACCGCGAGATCCGCGACGCCCAGCTCGACCACGCCGCCGGCAAGCTCTCCGACGAGGATTTTCGCCGCCAGGACGCAGAGCTGCGCCGCGAGGCGGTGGAGACCCTGCGCGAGCTGGACCAAGATCCCTAGAATCATCCGCCGTGTACACGGTGCTGGCAGTGGTCCAGGTAATCATCTCGGTCGTCCTGATCTTCCTCGTGCTCCTGCACTCGGGCAAGGACACCGGGCTCTCCGGCGCCTTCGGGATCGGCGGCGGCGGCAGCTCCTTCGGCGGTGGCTCGATGGTCGAGAAGAACCTCGACCGGGCGACGGTCTTCTTCGCGATCCTCTTCGCCCTCAACACCATCGTCCTACTGAAGATCTGAGGTAGGTCCGGTGAGGAGATCGCTCCGCGGTGCGCTGGCCGCGGCGCTGGTGGCCGCGGCGCTGGTCGCGCCCGGATGCGGGGGTGAAGGCGCGACCCGCTTTTCGGGAGATGAGCCGAGGGTGGCCGGTGGGGGCGGGGCGCTGCGCTACGCGATCCCGGAAGCCCCGGCGAGCCTCGACCCGCTGGCCGCAACGGCGACCACCGACCGCGCGGTCACCGTGCAGGTCTTCGAGCCGCTCGTGGCGGTTCTCCGCGGGCCGTACGGGTCGGCCACTGCGCGGCACGGGCTCGCCCTCGGCTGGCGCCACTCGGGGGACTTCCGCGTCTGGAGCTTCCGATTGCGGCCCAGGGTGCTGTTCCAGGACGGCACGCCGTTCAACGCCAGCGCGGTGCTCGCAAATGCCGAGCGCTGGCGCGCCTCGCCGCAGGGCCTGGCGCTGTTGCCCGGACTGGCCGCCGCAGATGCCCCGCGTCCGGACCTGGCGCGGCTGATATTCGCGCGCCCTCTGCGCGACCTGCCGCAGCGGCTCCAGGACCCGCGACTCGGCCTGGTTTCGCCGTCCGCGCTGGGCCCGCGCCGGGGGGGCGTGCGTCGACTCGCCCGCGCGGAACGGGCCGGCAGCGGTCCCTTCGAGCTGGTCACCAGAAAGGCGCAGGACATCGCGGTTGCCCGCTACAGGAGTTGGTGGGGGAGCCGGCTGGGGCTCGGGCCGGCGCTCGACCAGGTCGTGTTCAGCGTCGTGCCGGGGCAGTTCGAACGCGTTTCGCAGCTTCGCAGCGGGGAGGTACGGGTGGCGGCCGAGCTGAACCGGGCTTCCGCGGAGTCCCTCAGTAACGACCCGCTACTGACGCTTCTCGGCGCAGGCAGCGGACACTCGCTGGGGCTGGAGCGCTCGGTCCGCGGCATCGACAGCACCCGGCCGGAGCCGCTCTCGGACGTTTGGCTGGCCCTGCTCGACCAGGTGGGTTGAGTTTGATCGGCTGGGCGACGGCGTATAGGCTGGGCGCGCGGGGAGGAGACGGGGAGAATCCTGACGGCACGCTTGAGACATAGACCGCTGATCCTCGCCTCGTTGGTGGCGGTGGCGGGGCTGTTGGCGGCGACCTCCACCTCCGGCGCGGTCGGCGACCTTTCCTACCAGGGCTGCCTCAGCGCCGAGACCGAGTCAGGTCCAGCCGGTACCGGGGCATGCGCATTGATCGGGAACGTTGCCTCGAGCGGTGTCGACACCGGCTTCGACAACGTGCGAGCGGTGGCGGTGAGCTCGGACGGGAAATCGCTTTACTCGGTCTCGCAGGGCGACGACGCGATCGCCCGCTTCAACCGCGACCCGGCGACCGGTTCCCTCACCTACGTGGAATGCATCACCGGTGAACCGACCTCGAACGACGACTTCTGCACCGCGATCAACTCCGCCCTCCCCGACGGTACCAACTCGGGCCTCGACGGCCTGGAGTCGGTCGTTGTGAGCCCGGACGGTACATCGGTCTACGCCGCATCGCAGTTCGACGACGCCGTCTCCCACTTTGTCCGCGACCCGGCGACCGGTGCCATCTCCTATCAGGGCTGCATCACCGGCGAAGACGAGAGCGGCCCCACGCCGGGCTCCGGTGCCTGCTCCGAGGTTGACTTCCCCCAGACTTCCGGGACCGCGTCGGGCCTCGACTCTCTCCAATCGGTGCTGGTGAGCTCGGACGGGGAGTTCGTGTACAGCGTTTCGTTCGGGGACGACGCCGTCGCCCGCTTCGACCGCAACCCGGCGACCGGCGCTTTGGACTACCTCGATTGCATCACCTACGACGACACCGTCGGGCCCGATGGCTCGGGCGCCTGCGGCGCGGTATCGACCACCCCACCGGGCGGGGGAAACACTGGCCTCGACGGCCCGCAAGGAGCGGCGATCAGCTCCGACGGCGAGACTTTCTTTGTGGCAGCCCGGTTCGATGATGCGATCAGCGGATTGATCCGCAATCCGGTGAATGGCGGTGTGGGTCCGATCACCAGCTGCATCACCGGCGAGACACAGAGCGGCCCGGCCTCCGGGGGCGGCTCGGACGCGTGCACCGCGATCGGCAGCGCCACCTCCAACGGCACCAACTCCGGCCTTGACGAGCCATGGTCGGTGGCAATCAGCGCGAACGGTGAGTCCCTCTACTCTCCGACGCAGAACGGCGATTCGCTGACCACGTTCAACCTTGACCCCGCGACTGACACCTTCGCCTACGCGGGCTGCATCAGCGGGGCGACCGAGAGCTCACCCGCCTGTGCCCTTCTCGGCAGCGCAAGCGCCCAGGGGGAGAACTCGGGACTGGACAAGCCGCGGCGGGTCGTGGTCAGCGGCGACGGGGGGTCGGTTTACGTCACCGCCCCGCCCGACGACGCCGTGGCGCGCTTCAGCCGCGACCTCACCACCGGCGCCGTCTCTTATGTGGGCTGCCTCGGAGGCGAGATTCAGTCTGGACCGGCGCCAAGTGGCTCGGGTGCCTGCGCCCTGATACCGAGCGCAACCTCGACCGGCTTCCCCCCGAATGGCGGCAACCAGTCCGGCATCGACAACCCGCAGGCGATCGTGCTTGGGCCTGAGGGATCAACGCTCTACCTGGGCTCCGGCAACGATGCTTCCGTTGCCCGCTTTGCCATAGAGGCCGAGCTGCCGGCGGCTGCAGCCGTGCCGCCACCGAAGTGCCAGGGCAAGACGGCAACGGTGTCCCCGAGGCCTGGGCTCGCCCGCAAGCTCAATGGCACATCGAAGCGCGACGTGATCGTCGGCACCAACGCCAAGGACACGATCAGAAGCAAGGGTGGCAACGACCTGGTCTGTGCCAAGGGTGGCAAGGACACCGTCAACGGCGGTGGCGGCAAGGACAAGCTGTTCGGCCAGGGCGGCGCCGACACCCTAAAGGGCGGGGGAGGAAAGGACACCCTGAAGGGCGGCAAGGGCGCTGACAAGCTGCTCGGGGGCGGAGGCAAGGACAAGCTCAAGGGCGGTAAAGGCGCTGACACCTTGATCGGGGGGCCCGGGACCGACACGCTCTCGGGCGGCCCCGGCAGGGACACGCAGAGCCAGTAGCCCGCCGGGCGCGCGCAATGCGCTCCGCCCGGCGAGGCATGCGCCTGAGAGGAGTCGAACCTCCACGGGCCGTGAGGCCCACAAGGCCCTCAACCTTGCGCGTCTACCAGTTCCGCCACAGGCGCGGGGCGGCTGATTCTAGTCACCCCTTGAAAGCATCCGCGGGGGGCGCTACTCTACGAACATGTGTTCGAGCGAGTCAACGTCCCGGCCCCTCTTGAGCCGGCGGTAAGGAGCGAACGTGGACCTGACCAAACGCCAGAAGGAGATCTTCGACTACATCCGCCGCTACGCCGGAAAGTACGGCTACCCGCCCACGGTGCGGGAGATCGGCAAGGCCGTCGGCCTTCACTCCTCGTCAACCGTGCATGCGCACCTCACCAACCTCGAGAAGTCGGGCCTGCTGCGGCGCGACCCGTCCAAGCCGCGCGCCATCGAGGTGCTCGTGGATCGCGCCAAGAAGGCGATCAAGCCGAGCGGGCTGCCGCTGGTCGGCCAGGTCGCCGCCGGTGAGCCGATCCTCGCCGAGGAGAACATCGAGGAGTACCTCGAGGTGCCGGACATGATCGGCGGCGAGGACGGCGATTACATCGTCCGCGTCCGCGGCGACAGCATGAAGGACGCGGGGATCCTCGAGGGCGACTACGTGGTCGTGCGCCCGGCCGACGAAGCAACCAACGGCGAGATCGTCGTTGCCCTGCTCGGCGAGGAGGCAACGGTTAAGCGCTTCTTCCGCGAGAAGGATCACGTCCGGCTCCAGCCAGCCAACAAGGCCCACAAGCCGATCACCAGCGCCGACGCGAAAGTGCTCGGCAAGGTGGTGGGAGTCTTCAGGACAGTTTCGTGAGCGCATCGGCGACAGCTACCCATTCGCCCGCGCCCACGATTGACGCCACGACGGAGCGTTCGGCAATGAGGCTGTTCGAGCCGGGCGGGTCGACGCTCGAGGACGTGATCCTCGGCGCCTGGGAGGACCTCGCGGCCGGCGGCCCTGCCGAATGCCCCGTCTGCGGCGGCCGCATGCGGCCCGCCGGCGGCTGCGATGACTGCGGCAGCGATCTGAGCTGACCCTCAGCGGCGGCGAATATCTCCGTGCTTGAACTGGGCCGTTTCGGCTCTACCATTGGGTGTGCGGGCTGGGCGATCGCGGGGGGAGAGAAAACCCCCCGAGGAAAGTCCGGACTCCACAGGGCGAGGCGGTGGGTAACGCCCACCCGGGGAAACCCGCGGGAAAGTGCCACAGAAACACACGGCCGATGGCGCGGCCACACGTGAGTCGCGCACAGGCAAAGGTGAAAGGGTGCGGTAAGAGCGCACCGGCGCCGCGGTGACGCGGCGGCCAGGCAAACCCCGCCCGGAGCAAGGCCAAACAGGACCCGTGACCCGGCCCGGGTAGGTCCAGGTAGGCCGCAGGGCCGCGTAGCGGCCCCGCCGCAAGGCGAGATAGATGGTCGCCTCCGACAGGATCCGGCTTACAGGCCCGCTAAGGAAGGAGCCCCTCGGGGCTCCTTCTATTTGGAGCGGCTCTTGCGTCGAGCGGCCTTGGGCCAGCGCCCGGACTCGATCCGCTTCTTGTAGCGGCGCTGCCGCCGCTCGGCGTCTCGGATCAGCAGCGGAATCAGCCGCAGCGCCAAGCCCGGGAAGGCGTCGAAGAACCTCAGCATCGCGCCGCGCCAGCGCGGGATCGTCAGCACCACGCGGGGGCGGTCGATCAGCTTGCCGACGTGGGCGGCGACCTTTTCCGGCGTCATCAGGTGCCCGGAGAACGAGCCCGCGGCGTCGGGGTCGTCGAGCTTGTCCTGGAGCATCGGGGTCCAGATCCCGTCCGGGCAGACGGCCGACAGCTCGATGCCCTTGATCCCCGAGCGGCGCAGGTCGAACAGGGTCCCGATCGTGAACGCGATCGCGGCATGCTTGCTGGCCGCATAGGCGACCTCTCCGGGCGCCGCGACCAATCCGGCAAGCGAGATCACGTTGATCACATGGCCGCGGCCGGTAGACAGCATCTGCTCCAGCGCCGCCACGGTCCCGTTCATCGTCCCCACCGCGTTGATGTCGAGCATCGTGCGCCGGGTCGCCTCGGCCTGCTCCCAGGCCAGCCCGGGGAACAGGATCCCGGCGTTGTTCACCCAGACGTCGAGCGAGCCGCTGCGCTCGACCGTCGCCGCCGCAAGCTCGCGGCAGGCAGCCTCGTCGCGCACGTCGAGGACCGAGGAGAAGGCGCCGTCGCCGATCGCCTCCGCCGCCTCGGAGGCGGCGGCCGCGTCGACGTCGGTGACGTGAACGGTGAGTCCCTTGCCGGCCAGCTCGGCGGCGATCGCGCGGCCGAGGCCGCGTCCCGCGCCGGTGACCACCGCCGTCGCCATCGCGCGAGGAGGATATTCCGCGGCGCCCGGAATCGGCGTCGGGAAGCCCGTCGTGGCATTTGTAACGGGGTACCGAAAAGTGCCTAGCGGCCGCCCGGGCCTTTGCTAGCATGCCGCGACCAACCACCGCTGAGTCCCCGCCACATATCGCGGGGATCGGGGGACCCAAACACTGGGGCGAATCGCAGGCATCTGCCGCGTAGCGCAGCTCTTTCAGCGCGAGCCCGTCAGCTAACCCCGTAAGCGTCCAGAAAGAGACGATGAACGAAGGCATGCCCCGTCCGGGCAGGGCGGGTTACAACAGAAGACGGGAGACGCGCACGGCTGAGCCGCGCCCGGACCGTATGGCGCTCTGGGCACTGTTGGGCGCTCTGTTCACGCTCGCTGTCGCTGCTGCCTCGGCCCACGCCACCGCCGGCGGAACCTCCACGGGCGGCGCCTCGACGATCGGCGACGCCGCCCGGTTCGGCACCCGAGAGCTCAGCGTCGGCATGGAGGGCAACGACGTCAAGGTCCTCAACGGGATCGTCAAGTCCAAGAGCTACGCCAGCGGCGTGCGCCTGAGCACCGTCTTCGAAGGGCCCACCGAGGGCGCGGTGAAGCAGTTCCAGTCCGAGGCCGGCCTGGGGTCCACCGGGGTGGTGGACAAGACCACCAGCCGCGCCCTGCGGGCCTCAATGAGCAAGGCCGGCGCGACCTGGTACGGCCCCGGCTTCTACGGCAACTCCACCGCATGCGGCAAGACGCTGCGCCGCGACACGATCGGCGTCGCCCACAAGTCGCTTCCCTGTGGCACCAAGGTGACCTTCGCCTACCACGGCCGCTCGATCGTCGCCCCGGTCATCGACCGCGGCCCCTACGCGAAGGGCTACTCGTTCGACCTCACCGGGGCGACCGCCAAGGCGATCGGGTTCACCAACTCGGACACGATTCGCTACGCAGTCGCCCGCGCGGGCAGCGATCGCAGAGCCCCTTAGCGGGGCCGCCCCGGCGGACTAGGTGTAACTACCAACCACGTTGTTCTCCTGGATCTCCCCGAACCGCGCATCCGGGGTCGGGTGACCGAGGGCGCGACAATCCTGTCCATTCCCGCGCCACTGGTGCGCGTGACGCCCCACCCCATGTGGGGCGGCAAACGATTGCCGTCAGATAGGGAGCAAAACGGTTGCCACCCCCCATGAACAACGTGGTCAGGAACTACAACTAGGCCGCCGAAGGCAGCACCCGGGGGGTCGTCTGGTCCTTCGGCAGCGCCGCGGCGCTGGCGATCAGGCTCTGGAACTCGTTGAGCGCCAGGTGGGCGACCGCCTCGAGGATTTCCTCGTCGGTCCAGCCAACCTCCCTGGCCTCCTCGTGGAGGTGAACGGGCGGGTAGCCGTCGCTGTCGAGGGTGGCCTTGAGAAACTCCAGCAGCGCCGCCTCGCGCGGGTCTGCGGAGGTCCAGCTGCGGGCACGCGAGACCTCATCGAGGCCGAGGCCGGCCGCACGGGCCAACCTCGCGTGCTGGGCGATGCTGTAGGTGTCGTCGCGGGTCTCCGCGACGGCCAGGGCGATCCGCTCGCGCGTGGCGAGGGGGAGGACCCCTCCGCGCAGCTCGGAGCGCATGCGGGTGTAGGCGCGCAGGACCGCCGGCGATCCGGCGAGCACGCCGACGAACTTCGCCACCGCACCACCGGCCGCCTGAATGCTCTTCAGGATCGGCGCGCTCTCATCGGGGGCGGTGAGCTCGTCGTGAATCTGGAATCGGCTTACTTCGGTCTTGACTGTCAATTGCTGCTCCTGCTCCTGCTCGACGGGCGTTTTTGGCTTTACAGAGCCCTTATCCGCCCTTTACTTCACTTTTAGCCCGTTACTTACGGTCAGTAAGCATAAGCCATTTTCGCCGCCTTTGCTTGCTCGTCAGCCTGCCCGGCGGCGGTTATGGGGGAATACGTGCGGGCCGGCTGACCGGTTCACCCGCAGCCGGCTCGGGGCCGAGGCCCCACCGGCTGTATGTTTCGCGCTTCGCCGCCTCCGGCGCCGCCGCACGGCGGCTCTCACCAGACCTACGAAAAGGAGCTCCAGCAATGGCCGACCAGCCAAAGACCGCCGATGACGTGCTTGGGATCGTCAAGGACAGCAATGTGCGCTTCGTGCGGCTCTGGTTCACCGACGTGCTCGGGCAGCTGAAGAGCTTCTCCATCAACGCCCAGGAGCTCGACGACGCCTTCGAGGGCGGGATGGGCTTCGACGGGTCCTCGATCACCGGCTTCAACCCGATCGAGGAGTCCGACATGATCGCGATGCCGGACCCGGAGACCTTCGCGCTCATCCCCTGGCGGCCGGAGGAGGAGAACGCGGTGGCGCGGATGTTCTGCGACATCCAGGTGCCCGGCGGCGACC